>CASENM010000028.1 GCA_949289295.1 uncultured Bacteroides sp. | reverse complement strand
CTCAGGATAAGGCTACCAAACGGATCTGTCCATACTGAAACTTTATTCACTACGCCACAGCAGGAGGCTATCAAACCATTACTGGATGCATTAGACCACGATAAAAATCGGGCAGGGTGACGCATTGTCAAAGTCAGGAATATAATCTGTTGGAGCTGTTGCTTGTCCGTCAGGGGGAGATTGTGGACAGGGATTCCATCATTTTGAGTTTATGGGGAGAAGGATATTCTTCTACGGCAACCCAAAGTCTGAACAATTTGATTTCACATTTGCGCAAATATTTCTCGGTGGATAAAAGCGTCCGGTTGGAAACCCATGCCAAGGTAGGGTATAGCCTGACGGCAGATAGCTGACAACGGATATTCCGCTATTCTGCCACCGGGTTTCCTTGCTTACGATCACGTCTTTTATCTTTCCTTTGAATCCGTTCAGACAGTCTCCTATCCGGCGCAGAGGGAAAATCAAGGTTTCCTGATATGTCATGTAGTCCATACGGCGGTATTTCTCGTAGTATGCCTTCATCTTGCGTCCCTCCAGGCGTTCCTGCAGCTTGCCGTCCACATAGAGGGAAGTGCCTTTGTAGTCTCCTTCGATGCGGATGTCTGTCCATTTTCCTGTCGGGAGGCGGTAGGACTGGAATGCGAACGTGTAGCCGTCGCGGCTGAAGGCGATCCGTCCTGTGTTCTCCCAGTTCGTGTAGACTTTGGAATGGGGACCGTCGAACAGGATTCCGCTGACCGGAGTGTCTTTGTCCGGACAGATGCTGAACGATACGGCGTAAGGGTAGCCCGTTTCCGGCAGTGAGGTGGCAAGCGTGTCCGTGCCGTTCAAGATACAGACCTGTCCGGGGGCGGTGAGGCATGTGCTGTCCGGAATCCGTGCCGACAGATTCACTCCCGGGGCTTCCGGCATGATGCGGCACAGTGTCTCGAACTCCTTGTAGGGCACTTCTTTGTTTTCGCCTTTCCACAGTTTTTCCGACAATACCTGGATGGCGGGGAACGAGCGCAGGTGTACGTCTTGTTCGGAAATGCCGTTGCCGCACAGGTCGTTCCACACGGCAAACATTCCGCCCAGTACGCCCGGCGTGTTTTCCGGAAGAGTCTGACGGCTGTTCATGATCCAAGGGTTCCATGACTCGTAGATCCATTGGCTGTCCAAGAAATCCCGGTAATAGTCCGCACCCGGCACGATGTAAAGATACGTGTCGCATGTGTTGATCAGTGTGTAACCGTCTTTCAGCGCCGCTTCCGGGTCTATCCAGTCGTACGACCACGCGTTGACTGTCACACCGTCGGCTTTCACCGGTGTATTTCCGGGGAGCCATTTCAGTCCTCCCCACATGCGCGGATGTTTTCCGTAGCTTTCCACATACTTCAGATAGTAGTCTGTGAAGTGACGGTATTGTTCGGCTTCCTTCTTGTTGTATTCGTCCGTTCCGATGTGGACATCCGGTCCGATGAACACCGGGCTGTCTCCGGAAAGATATTCGTCGAACAGACTGTCCAGAAAACGATAGGTCTCGTCCTTGTAAAGGTCCAGATGGTCCGCCCCGTATTCTGTGCTTCCGATTTCCGGTTTGTAGTGCGTGAAAGCCAGCGAGTGGGCCGGCACGTCTATTTCAGGAATCACGTTCACCCCGTAATCCATGCCCATGCGCTGCAGGCCGGTAAATTCTTTCTTGGTGTAGGATCCGTCTTTGGCGGTGAGCCCGGGGAAACGCCCGCTTTCCAGACGGAAAGCTGCATAGGTTCTGTTCCAGTCGTTGTCGAAAAACTGTGGGAATCCGTTGTCGTTCAGGTGGATCTGGAATTCGTTCATTTTATAGAAAGAAAGGATTTTGACCTGCTGTCTCAGATAGTCCATCGTGAAGAATTTGCGGGCCACGTCCAGCATGAATCCCCGGTGGGAGAAAGACGGGTAGTCGCGGGCCGTTCCTTTCGGAAGCTCTCCCTTCCGGCTGCAGGCGATCTGCAGGAGGGTGCGCGTACCCCAGAACACACCTTTGGCGGTGGGGCATGGATGCCTGTATGGCGGTCGGTGTGCATCACGTAACCTTCGTCGCCCAACTGCTTGTCAGGCTTGTCCAGCGAAAGATAGATATCATTCTCCTGCGGTTCGCCTGTCTTTATTGTATAGTTCCATCCCATCAGTTCCTTCAGGTCGCCGGCCAGTATTGTCGCCGTAGGCCACAGTTGGGTCTTGCTGGCGGGATTTACCACTATGTTTCCTTCCGGCGGCAGCGTGAGTGTGCCTTTCCCTCCTTTCCATTGCTGCAGGGCTGGAATCACTCGGGGGCACGGCTCCTGTGCCAATATCGGCAGGCATATTGCCCATATACATAAGATGAGTATTTTCTTTGTCATTTCCTTCAGTTTTTGGGGGATGCCGGATGTCTGCCGCCGTATTGGTCAGGCGGTGCGTCGTGTCCGGTCAGCCTGGATTGAAAACAGCGGCAAGTTAGAGAAAAAATGTGAAGTTGTAAAGAGGCTATGGAAAAAAATGTATAAGAGGATCACGGCTTTTATTTAACAGACTATTCTTTTCAATACGCTATCGACCCGTAGGGGCGGACCCGTGTGTCCGCCCGGATATATTGGCATGGCGTCATCGGAGGTTGTATCAAAATGAGAATTGACTATCAAAATGTCATCCTGAGCAAAGCGAAGGATCTCGTGTGTATTAGTTTGTGTTTTCGAGATCCTTCACTTCGTTCCCTTAGATGACAAAATGAAAGTGGATTTTTATTTTGAGACAGTCTCCTACGGTTAAATGAAAGAGCCGTGCTGTCTTGTCGGGATTGTTCCATTTTTCAAATGAAAAAACGCCTTGACGTTTTTAAAAAACGTTTAGGCGTTTCGACCGAAACGTCAGGACGTTTCAGGCAAAACGCCTAATTGTTTTGGGAAGGCCTTCACGGCCTTTTGAACATATAACGTAAGTAATTGTCAGTCTTGATAGTATATTCTTTTGACCCGGCTCGATACATTGGTCAATATTTCATAGGGTATCGTGTTGAGCACATCGGCCAGCACTGTGACCGGCAGGTCGTCGCCGAAGATGGTCACCTTGTCGCCTTCCTTGCAGTCGATGTCGGTCACGTCAATCATGCACACGTCCATGCAGATGTTTCCGATGTAGGGGGCTTTCCGGCCGTTGACCAGGCAGTAGGCGTGCCGGTTGCCCAGATGGCGGTTCAGTCCGTCGGCATATCCTATCGGAATGGCGGCGATCCGGGAATCGCGCGACAGGATGCCTTTCCGGCTGTAGCCCACGGTCTCGTCGGCCGGGACATCATGAATCTGCAGGATGGTGGTCTTGAGGGTGGTGACGTTGTGCAGAATCCTGTTGGTGAACGGGTCCACTCCGTATAGTCCGATGCCCAGTCGCACCATGTCGAACTGTGCGTCGGGATAACGCTCGATTCCGGCCGTGTTGCAGATGTGGCGCAATATCTTGTGCTTGAAGCCACTTTGCAGTACTTGTGCGGCTTTCTCAAAAACTGTAATTTGTCTTTGTGTGAAAGAGTCGAAGCGTTCCGCGTCGCTGCCTACCAGATGGGAGAATACAGAACGGGGAACAACGGCTGTCTGCCGGTGCAGGCGTTCTGTCAGTGCAGGCATTTCTTCGGACGTGAATCCCAGACGGTGCATGCCTGTGTCAATTTTCACATGGATGGGGAAATTGGTGACCCCTTCGCGTTCGGCCGCCCTGATCAGCTCGTCAAGCAGGTGGAAGCTGTATACCTCAGGTTCCAGCCGGTAGTCGAACATGGTTCTGAACGCGGTGATTTCCGGGTTCATGATAATGATGGAACTGTTGATGCCTGCTTTCCTCAAATCAGCTCCCTCGTCGGCTACCGCTACTGCCAGATAATCTACCCGTTGGTCTTCGAGCGTTTTCGCCACTTCGAACGAGCCTGCCCCGTATGCCGATGCCTTGACCATGCAGACCATCTTGGTGTCCGGTTTCAGCTTGTTGCGGTAATGGTTCAGGTTGTCGATCAGCGCGTTCAGATTAATCTCCAGAATCGTTTCGTGAACTTTCAGTTCAAGCAAGTCGGTTATTTCGTCGAAATGGAATACCCGTGCCCCCTTGATCAGTACAACCTCGTTGCGGAGCGTGTACAACAGTCCGGAATCAATCAGCTCAGCAGTCGTACGGAAAAAATGCTTCTCAATGTCGAAACGGGTGGCGGAAGCTGAAATATCTTCTCCCACACCGATAATCCGGTCCACTCCGCGGCTGTGGATCAAGTCTGCAATTTGCCGGTATAACTGTTTGCCGGGCTGTCCGCTTTCGAGCATGTCAGACAGAATCAACGTTCGTTTGCGGTCTTTGTTTTCCGATCGGCGTGACATGAAGTCGAGGGCAATGTCGAGAGAGGCCAGATCTGAATTATAGCTGTCGTTGATCAGGATGCAGTTGTTTTTCCCTTCTTTCACTTCCAGACGCATGGCTATCGGCTCGAGGTGCAGCATTCTTTCGGCTATTTCTTCAGGTGATACCATCAGGTAGAGGGCGGCGGCCAGACAATGCAGGGAATTCTCGATGGAAGCGTCGTCGATGAATGGGATGCGGTATTCCTTAAAAAATCCCAGATACCGGTATTTGACGGTAGTGCCTGTATCGTCTTTCAGAATTTTTTCGATGTAAAGAGGGCGTTCCGGGTCTCTGGCAGACCATGCGATTTCCCGGGCGGTAAAAAGTGATTTCGTGACACAACTGCTAATCAGTTCGTTGTCGCCGTTATAGATGATTACGTCACAGTCTTTGAACAGCTGGAGCTTCTCCATGCATTTGTCCTGCAAGGACGGGAAGTTTTCCTGATGTGCGCCTCCAATGTTGGTCAGGATACCGATGGTAGGCTGTATGATGGGCGTCAGTGTTTCCATTTCGCCCATCTCGGAAATGCCTGCCTCGAAGATCCCCAGTTCAGTATGTTCATTCATCAGCCAAACGGACAGCGGCACTCCGATTTGTGAGTTGTAGCTGCGCGGTGAACGTGTGATGATACGGGTGGGGCTTAACAGTTGATAGAGCCATTCTTTCACGACCGTTTTTCCGTTGCTTCCCGTAATGCCTATGACCGGAACCTGGAATTTCTCCCGGTGTCTGGTGGCCAGACGCTGTAAGGCTTTCAGAGGGCTGGCCACTTTTAGGAAGTTGACTTGTGAGAAGTGCTGCGCTCCGGAAGGAATCTCGCTGACCACGAAATTACGTACTCCGCGGCGATACAAGTCTGTAATATACCGGTGTCCGTCGTTACGCTTGGTTTTCAACGCAAAAAACAAAGTTTCTTCCGGGAAACAAAGCGAACGGCTGTCTGTAAGAATCCAGTCGATGGTTGCAGGAGAATCACCCGCACGTTCAGCTCCGATGGCAGAAGCTATTTCTTCAATTGTGCTTGACATATCTGTTCTTCATTTTGGGTGTCTAAGTACGGGAATTTTTCTTTTAGCTGTTCTATCTTTAACAGTATTTGACTTAAAAAACTCCGGTATTCCTCTGATTGTGGATTGAACGGGCGGTGTGCCAGGCCTTTCCGGATATTCTCCCATTGCCGGATGAAAGCACGGGCCTCTTCCGGAAAATAGGTGTCGGAAAATTTTTCCCAGATGTAATTGACGGCTTGCCGGCTCGGGTGTATCATGTCATCGGCGTAAAAGCGGTAGTCGCGCAGTTCGTCCATCATGATTTCGTATGCCGGGAAATAATGGCAGAAAGGAAAAGTGCGGCATAATTTGTCGATGGCTATCAGCAGGATGGCTTTGTTGAGCTGGTTGCCGTGCATGCCGTCCCTGGTATGGCGGACAGGACTGACGGTGAACAGCATTTTCATGTTTGAATTGAGCGAATGCATATTCTGGAGCAGGGGAATATATTCCTCGGCAATTTCATCTGCATCCAGCAGCCGGCGGTCGAACATCCGTTCCGGCAATTTATGACAGTTCCCGACGATACGTCCGTCGTCTTTCCATACATATACGCGTGAGGTGCCCCACGTGAATATCAGCCAGTCGGCTTGAAGCAGGAAGCTGTGTCCGGCCTGCAGACGTTCGTTAATCTGGCGGCAGCACGTTTCTCTGTCGGCCGCGTCAAACGAGCTGTGGTGCATCAGGCTGAACCATACCCCCCGACTGCTGAGCAGATTTTCGGGTGTATATTGTCGGCAGGCATATATTTCTTTGATTCCTTTGGCAATGGACATAGGGTTGTAAAGCACTCCGAACGGGTTGATGTCGCATATGAATTTGTTTTCGAGAAGTAAGGTCCCGATATTTTCCGTGAAGCATGACCCCCATAACATCAATTTGTCTGAATGGCGTATGGCAGGCCGGTCTGAAGGCATTTCTACTTTTGTGATAAATTCCATGGAGAGAAAATTTGTTGCAAAAATAAAATATAATATATATTTATGTTATTTTTGTGCGATTAAAGTTTATGGAGAACAGAATGGAACAACAAACTTCGTATGAACTGTTGGATAAGATAGACAGCCCTGATGATTTGCGGAAGCTGTCCGTGGAAGCCTTGCCTGAAGTCTGCGGTGAGCTCAGAGAGATGATAATTGATGAGCTGTCCCACAATCCGGGCCATTTGGGCTCTAATCTGGGAGCCGTAGAGCTGACAGTAGCCATTCATTATGTTTTTGATACACCCTATGACCGCATCGTTTGGGATGTCGGCCATCAGGCTTATAGCCATAAGATTCTGACCGGACGTCGTGACCGCTTTTCTACTAACCGGAAACTGAACGGGCTTTGTCCCTTCCCTTCTCCGGCGGAAAGCGAGTATGACACATTTACTTGCGGACATGCTTCCAATTCCATATCCGTGGCGTTGGGCATGGCAGTGGCGGCAGCGAAGAAAAGGGAGGACAACCGTCATGTGGTGGCTGTTATCGGTGACGGCGCCATGAGCGGCGGACTTGCTTTTGAGGGTCTGAACAATGTCTCTTCCATCCCGAACAATCTGCTGATTATATTGAACGACAACAATATGGCCATTGACCGGAGTGTGGGAGGGATGAAGCAGTATCTGCTTAATCTGCATACTTCGGAAGGATATAACCGGTTGCGTAATGCGTTGTCGAGAAAACTGTTCAAGTGGGGAATCCTGACCGAGGAGCGGAGAAAAAGTATCATCCGTTTCAACAACAGTTTGAAATCGATGCTGATGCAGCAGCAGAATATCTTTGAAGGATTGAATATAAGGTATTTCGGACCTGTCGACGGACATGATGTCGGTTCGTTGGTGCGTGTGCTGAATGAGGTCAAGGACATGAACGGACCGAAGCTGCTTCATGTGCATACACGGAAAGGGAAAGGATATAAGCCTGCGGAAGAGGCACCTACCATCTGGCATGCTCCCGGACGGTTTGTCAAAACGACGGGGAAGCGTCTGGTGGAAGATTCGCAGGGCCAACCGCCTTTGTATCAGGAGGTGTTTGGGAAAACCCTTGTGGAGCTGGCTTGTCAGAATGACAAGATTGTGGGGGTTACTCCAGCTATGCCCACAGGGTGCTCCATGAATATCCTGATGAATGAGATGCCCGACCGTGCGTTCGATGTGGGAATTGCGGAAGGGCATGCCGTGACGTTCTCGGGGGGAATGGCCAAAGAGGGGCTGATACCTTTCTGCAACATCTATTCTTCGTTCATGCAGCGTGCGTACGACAATATCATTCACGATGTGGCTATTCAACGGTTGAATGTGGTGTTTTGTCTGGATCGTGCCGGTCTGGTGGGCGAAGACGGTCCGACACATCATGGAGCGTTTGATTTGGCTTATATGAGGCCGATTCCGAACCTGACCATCGCTTCTCCGTACGATGAACATGAGCTGCGCCGCCTGATGTATACGGCACAGCTTCCGGACCAAGGGCCCTTTGCCATCCGGTATCCACGCGGCAGAGGTGTGCTGGCAGACTGGAAGTGTCCGTTGGAAGCGGTGGAAGTAGGTAAAGGACGCAGACTGAAAGACGGGTCTGACCTGGCTGTGATTACATTGGGCCCGATCGGTAATCTGGCCGGGAAAGTCATTGCACGGATAGAGGCGGAAAAGAAAGTCCATATCGCACATTATGACCTCCGTTTCCTGAAACCGCTGGATGAGTCTATGCTTCATGAGGTGGGACAGAAATTTTCGCGGATTCTGACTCTGGAAGATGGGGTGCTGAAAGGGGGAATGGGAAGTGCTGTGCTGGAGTTCATGTCGGACAACGGCTATACCCCCAGTGTGAAACGTCTGGGATTGCCGGATGAGTTTGTACGGCATGGAACGGTGCCGGAGTTGTATGCGTTATGCGGTATGGACGAAACCAATATATATGATACAATAATTCACTTGTTGGACAAATGAAAATTATTATAGCGGGTGCAGGGGCAGTAGGAACACACCTTGCAAAACTTTTGTCGGGCGAAAAACAGGACATCATTCTGATGGACGAGGATGAAAACCGTTTGAACGTGCTGGGCGGCAATCTGGATTTGATGACGGTCAATCTGTCGCCTACGTCCATCAATGGGCTGAAGGAGGCGGGAGTGGCCGGTGCCGATTTGTTTATCGGGGTTATGCCCGATGAAAGTCGTAATATGACTGCCTGTATGCTGGCAACCAGTATGGGAGCGAAAAAGACGGTGGCCCGTATTGATAATTATGAATATCTGTTGCCTAAGCACAAAGAGTTTTTTGCCAAATTAGGGGTTCACTCGTTGATTTATCCGGAAATGTTGGCGGCACGTGACATCGTGGATGCGGTGAAGATGAGCTGGATACGCCAATGGTGGGAGTTTGCCGGAGGAGCGTTGGTACTGATCGGTACCAAGATGGGGGAAACGGCGGAAATATTGAACGTACCTCTTCATGAACTGGGAGGGAGAAACATTCCTTTCCATATCGTAGCTGTCAAACGGGGAACTGAAACAATCATCCCGCGCGGTGATGACATGATTAAATTGAACGATATTGTGTATTTCACCACTACCAAGAAATATATTCCTTATATCCGTAAAATCTCAGGAAAGGAGAATGAAGCGGACGTGCGGAATGTGATGATTATGGGAGGAAGTCGAATCGCGGTACGTACGTGTCAATATATGCCTGATTATATGCGTACAAAAATCATTGAAAGTGACATGAACCGTTGTAACCGTTTGACCGAGCTGGTGGATGACGGAGTGATGGTCATTAACGGTGACGGACGCGATATAGAGCTTTTGCTGGAGGAGGGAATCCGGAATACGGAGGCTTTTGTGGCATTGACCGGAAATTCGGAAACAAATATTCTGGCCTGTCTGGCGGCAAAACGCTTGGGAGTGACCAAGACTGTGGCTGAAGTGGAGAATGTAGACTATATCGGGATGGCAGAAAGTCTGGATATCGGCACTGTCATCAACAAGAAATTTATAGCTGCCAGTCATATCTATCAGATGATGCTTGATGCTGATGTGTCGAATGTGAAATGTCTGACTTTTGCCAATGCCGATGTGGCGGAATTTACGGTTAAGGCGGACTCGCGGATTACGAAGGCTCCGGTGAAAGATCTGGGACTTCCTAAGGGAGCTACTATCGGCGGGCTGATTCGTAACGGCGAAGGTGTGTTGGTTACCGGTAATACGATGATTAAGGAAAATGATCATGTGGTTGTATTCTGTTTGGGAATGATGATTAAGAAACTGGAAAAATTCTTTTGATGCCAGGCGGACTGGTTTCCGCATAAGTGGACAAACTCGAGTGGTATGCGTTTCATAGAGAAAAAACGGATTTTTATGAAACGCATATTTTTTATTCAGTGGGTTAATTTTTTGTGTGCCTGTCTCTTGTGGGGATGTGGAAGTTATCAGTTGGAAGAAGAAGGGGAAACGCCTGAAGAGGATGTGTCGGAAGATGCGGTAATTCGTGTCGCGCTTGACAATCCGGAGGGATTTGTCTCTCTTTATCCGCTGCAGTTTTATTTGTTTGATTCGTCAGATCGGTGTGTCTATGAAGACGGAGTGTTGTCAGAAAAAGATATTCCTGCTCTTGTCCAGCCGAAAGGTACGTATGTGCTGACAGCATTCTCCGGCTTGTCGTCAGGCGAATACGCCTTTCCATTGGAAATACACCCCCGTCAGATGCTTACTTTCAGTGAAAATTGTTGTGCCGGTGTTCCCTTGATTGTCGGGAAAAGCCATGTCCTGTTGGAGAGGGATATGAACGTGTCGATGAATCTTTTTTATCCGGTAGCCTGTCTTTATTTTTCTTTCGGAAGTTTTTCTGAAGATGTGTCAGAAGTGACGTTGCATCTTTCTCCTGTAAGTTCGGGCATTTCTTTGGGAGGAGATGTGCATGACGATGACCGTTTTGCCACAATCTCCTGCCTTAAAGAAAATTCTTGTTGGATGGCAGGGCCTGTTTATGTAATACCGTCGGATGCAACCCGGATCCATCTTTCCTTGAAGCTCAAGCAGAATGGTGAGGAGACGGTTTACGGTTATGATTATGACGCATCGTTGGAAGCGGGAAAGGTCTATCGTTTTATGGAGAACAAGGAAGGTGGAGTGGATATGGGAGAAATCAGTCAAGTGAACGGATGGGAACCTGGAGCAGATATAGAGCTGGACTTTGATGATTTTGAACAGGGGGAGCCGGATGACTGGGAGGAGCCTTCGGATGAGGATGATACGGAAGAGGATATACCGGATGGAGATGAGGATGACAATATTTCTGGCGGCGATACAGACATACTTTATGCAGATGAACTGCCTGAAGCAGATAACGTTTGGGGGCCCTTCTTCGTGTGGAAAACGGAACAGTTGTCTTCTACCAGTGTAAAAGCCATGTTGTTGGCTCCACACCAGTGGCTGATGAAAGTGGATGAGGCTGTAGCTGCCAGTGAAGCGTATGAAGTGGACGGGATTACGGGATGGCGTGTGCTTACAGTGGAAGAAGCCAAAGAGTTTCGTGACCAGTATGACGAGACGATAGTAGAACTGAGTGAGTATTTGTTTGAAAATGGAATCGACCGTTTCAATAAATATGATATCCGGTATTTATGTGATGATTTTAACTCTACCTTCTGCTTTTATAACACCCGCATCTCCAAATCAGGGAAAACGGTTGACTATGGTCTTCGTTTGTTTAAGGAGGTGATTGTAGAAAAGAAATGAAAACGGCAGAAGCGGCAGTCTCAGAGGAGGTGCTGCTTCTCCAGTTCTTCAGCTACAAGCTCCAGTTCCTCGTACCATTCTTTTCCGAATCTGCGTATCAGAGGTTCCTTCAGAAATCTGTAGACGGGAAGATTCTCTTTCTTGCCGAGGAGTACGGCTGCCTTGCAGACATCCCAACGATGATAGTTGACCGCTTTGTAAGGCCCGTAATCGCTTACACGGATAGGGTAGAGATGGCAGGATATAGGCTTGTAGAAGTCACATTTTCCTGCTCTGAACGCTTTCTCAATGGCACAGTAGCAGCATCCTTTTTCATCGTAACAGGTGAACACGCAATCTTTCCCGTTGACGATGGATGTGACCAGATCACCTTCCTCGTCGGTGTACACCACTCCCTGTCTTTCAATGATTTTCCTTGCCTCAGGAGAAAGCTCTTCCCAAATAATGGGAAGCACTTCTTTCAGCTTTTCCACTTCTTCCGGTTCCACGGGTGCTCCGGCATCGCCTTCTATGCAGCATTCACCTTTACAGGCATGTAAATCACATAAGAATTTTTCCCGGAATATATCTAAGCTTACTATTACATCGCCGATTTGTACCATAATCTGTCTGTTGTTTTTTGCGCGGCAAAGGTAATAAAAAACGGGCAGAATTTTTTTTAGCAAGGAGAAAACTGTAGTTTTGTGCTCCAATAGACAGTTATTTATGTTACTTCCTTATTTAAATAAAGATTTGGTGGAGGCCGGATGTGATGAGGCCGGTCGGGGATGCCTTGCCGGAGCAGTGTTTGCAGCGGCAGTCATTCTTCCTCCTGATTTCCGGAATGAACTGCTCAATGATTCTAAGCAACTGACGGAGAAACAACGTTATGAGCTTCGGAAAGTGGTGGAGGAAAATGCCTTGGACTGGGCGGTAGGGATTGTTGAGCCGGCCGAGATTGACAAGATGAATATTCTGAACGCTTCGTTTGCGGCCATGCACCGTGCTGTGGACAAGCTGAAAATGCGTCCTCAGCATTTGCTGATAGACGGAAACCGTTTCAATCCTTATCCGGGTATTCCGCATACAACGGTGGTGAAAGGCGACGGGAAATATCTTTCCATTGCTGCGGCTTCCATTCTGGCTAAGACTTATCGTGATGATTATATGAACAGGTTGGATAAAGAATATCCGATGTATGACTGGAAAAAGAATAAAGGATATCCTACTAGAAAACATCGGGAAGCAATACAAAAAAACGGTACGTCTCCTTATCATCGGATGTCGTTCAATCTGTTGGGGGACGGACAACTTTCGTTCGATTTTGAGGACGGTGAATAAACTGTTCAGGCTGTTGATAACTTTCGAAAGTTATCAACAGCCTGTTAATATCTTTGTTCATATATTATACAATTCCCTGGACGGACAAGAAGAAAAACACACCGGTTGCAATCATCAGGCATCCCAGTGCGGCATAAAACAAACGAGCTTGCCTGCGTCCTACATTCTTCACGATAAACTGTGAGTTGTGTGCCGTGAAGAACCAGTCCCAGTTGAAAACAGCGGCCAGTACGGCCAATAATCCGACCAGGACAAATAGAGCTTGTATGAAAAAATGAAATTGCATGGCAACAAATTATTCCGCATCGAAACGTGCTGTACGTGTGCCGTCTTCCTGTTCTTCGATATATACTTTGATGGTATCTCCCGGAAGCAGTTCTTCTACCAGTTCCGGCCATTCTATGAAGCAAAGTGCGCCGCAATAGAAATAGTCTTCATATCCCATGTCATACACTTCCTCCAGTTTTTTGATGCGATAGAAGTCAAAATGATAAATCAATTCCCCGTTCTCGTCAGAACGATATTCATTGACAATGGCGAAGGTAGGCGAGTTGATAACGTCAGTCACACCCAATTCTTCGCAGATGGCTTTGATGAATGTAGTTTTTCCTGCCCCCATCTTGCCGTAAAAGGCAAATACGGTGTTGTCACCCATTGCCGCAATAAACTGTTTGGCGGCTTCGTGAATATTGTCGAGTGAATTGATTTTGATTTCCATAACTGATTTTGTTTTTATCGTCTGCAAAAGTACAACAAAAACCTGAATACGAGTCGGGTGTATGTTTAAATTTTCTGACAGAATGATTCTTTTGTGCTGTCCGGTAAAAGGAGGGAGGTGTGTCAAAACTCTTTTTCACCACAGATTGCGCAGATTAGACTTCTACGACGGTTATAATTTATCCGAATTTGTGTAATCTGTAGTGAGATTTGACACACCTCCTCATTCTTTATTCAGGTTTACATTTTGATTCAGAACAAGTCGATTTCGGCAATAGCCGCATTCTTTCCGTTTGCCGCAATTTCGGCGGCCTCGATCTTCACATACCGGGCTTTGACGGGAGTTTTGAAATAATGGAACCGTTTGGTCGGGTCGTTTATCAGATTACCGAACTCGAACCCTTCCGCTTTTGTCCAGTTTTTCCCGTCGTTGCTGGTCAGGATATTTCCTTTCGCGATCATGCCTTCCGAATTGTCTTTCTGTGGCGTATAGGCGAAACCGTTCAGGGTTTCCGTTTGTCCCAGGTCGATGGCGATGGAATGGGCGGTTCCTTCCTCGCTCCTCCAGTATGAGCGTGTGTCATCGTCGAATGCCTTGTTCGCTTCCTGCTTTGGTGTTTCGCTGCTGGCGGACAGGAGCTTCCAGCCTTTCTTCACCAGTCCTATCTGTTCCTGCATGACGGCTCCTTTCCGGCCGTTCAGGATGGATACGGCTTTCAGCTCACCTTTGCCCATCTTGAACGGTGCGGTGTACACCGGCGAGCTTTCATCCGGTTCGGTGCCGTCGGTCGTATAATGGATCTTGAAGCCGGCGTTCAGGTTCCCGGCAATGTCCTCTCCATGTGCTTTCCATCCGAATTCCTGTTGCAGCGGTGTGATGGTGACAAATCCGTCCAGGCTCCTGCTGTATGTGAGACGTGGCGGACGTGATTCGTAATGGTGGGCGGAGATGTGGCAGATGGCAGGAGTGAGACGCGAGGCGGTTATCCGTACGCGTAGTTTTTCGGTAGTCACATCCGGGAATCGCAGGATGCGTTTGTAGCCGATGTTGGTGGCACGGGCTATCTCTTCCCATCCGCCGTTTACCCATGCGTCCACTGCGTGTGCTTCTACTCTCTCTCCGTTTGTGCTGATCGCTTCCTGCAGGAGGAGACGGTTGATGGTGACAGGAGCGTTCATGGTGATGACGATCGGTTCCGTCACTTTCAGGTAGGTGTTGTTGTCATTGTCCAGCACCTCTTTCGGGCCTTGCGCACTTTCCAGCAGGTCTGTTCCGTAAGTCTCCCTGATCCTTTCCCCTGTTTCTTCAAGCACTTTCACGTCGGTGGGCGAGAAGCGTCCGTCGCGGTTGGGCGGAATGTTCAACAGGAAGGTGGAGTTGCCTCCTACGGCGCGTTCGTATATGTCGAACACATCATCCGTGCTTCTCACCTGCTGGCGGTCGTCGTCCCTGTAGAACCATCCTTCGCGGATGGAAGTGTTTGTTTCCGCCTGCTGGTAGTGCAGGTATTTGGCTTTGTACAGCTGCTCACGGCTGCCCAGGTCCTTGTCCATCATGTCTGAGAAGTGGGTGGCTGTGTCGGGGTTCACCTGATAGGGGATGACGTTCCATTCGGTGTCCCTTGTCATTCCGGCCTCGTTTCCGCACCAGCGCACATCCTCACGTCCGAAGATGACGGCCTTGGGGGCCAGCGTCTTGATCAGTTTCTTCCATGCGGTATAGTCGTAGGTCTGTCCCCCCTTCCGTTTCGGGTGCGCTCCGTCGAACCATACTTCATGCACCGGACCGTATTCGGTCAGCAGCTCGAAAAGCTGGTTGAGGAAATATTCGTTGTAGTCGTCCACCACAAACTCGAATTTGGTCTTGTTCTTGAAAGGTCGTCCCGGCACCTCGCGCGGAATGGTCCGGAGCGTTTTTTTGCTCAGGTTTCCATAAAGCCCTTCCGGATTCTCTATCTGGTAAAGATCGGCGGGCGAGAGGTAGATGCCCAGTTTGAGCCCGTACTTGCGGCACGATTCAGAAAGGTCCTTCAGTATATCCCCTTTCCCGTCCCTGAATCCGGTGGACATGATGCCGTGCCGGGTGTAACGGCTTTGCCAGAGCACGAAGCCGTCATGGTGCTTCACGGTGAGGATCACCATCTTCATGCCTGCGGCTTTCATGGCCCGGCACCATTGGTCTGTGTCCAGCTCTTTCAGGTCGAATACCCTCGGATCCTCTTCCCCTGTACCCCATTCCCTGCGGGTGAATGTGTTCGGGCCGAAGTGCACGAATGCGATGAACTCGTTTTCCAGCGCGTCCAGCTGGTTGGTGGTGGGCACCACGTGTGCCGCCTTTTCGATGATGGTCTCCTTGCTGTCGCCCGGATTTATCCGGATGGTGTTTGCGAACGGAATGCCTTTGTCCTGAGCCTGCAGGCTGGTCAGGAACAGAAGTCCCAGAATGGATAAGATTGTCTTTCTCATGGTAAGAATACTGTTTATGTGTTATGCTTTTCTTTTGATGAATGAAGTCCCTAGCTTGGCCGCCGCATAAATCAGGATGGATACGAAAATGATGGAGGCTCCCGAAGGCACTTGCAGGCTGTAGGAAAGGCACAGCCCTCCGATGCAGCTGACGTATCCTGTCAGGATGGACAGCCAGATGATTCGTTTGAAGCTGTAAGTAAACAGGTTGGCCGTCATCTGCGGAAGGGTCAGCAGGGAGATGGCCAGCACGATGCCTACCATGCGCAGGCAGGCTACGATGGTCAGGGCGATGAACATCATGAGGAGATATTCGAGAATAGCCACGGGCATTCGTTGGGAGCGGGCGAACTCGCGGTCGAAGGCAACGGCCAGAATCGGACGGAGAAAAATGCTGAAGAATGCAATCAGCAGTATGCTCAATATAGCCAGCATCCAGATGTCTCCTTCCGTGATGGTCAGGATGTTGCCGAACAGGTACGACGAAAGGTCGGGGGTGAACCCCGGTGCCAGGAAACTGAAGATGATGCCCACTGCCATTCCGAAAGTCCAGAACACGGCGATGGCGGAATCTTCGCGCATGTCGCTCCGCTTGCTCAGCCATTCCACCCCGAAGGCGGAGAGTACTGAGAACACGGCTGCAGTTACAATCGGTGAAATTCCGGTATAAAGTCCGATGCCGATGCCTCCGAACGAGGCGTGGGTAATTCCTCCGCTGATGAACACCAGCCGGCGGGTCACGATGTATGTGCCGATGATGCCGCAGGCGATGCTTGCGAACAGGCTTCCCAGCAGGGCATGTCGGAAGAATGTGTATTGGAATAGTTCCAGCAGTTCCATAATCCTTGATTGTTTGTCGGACACAAAATTAAGGAAATATTTCGTCAGACAGACATCACCGGACTTGTTTCTCGGAAAATTTTATGGCTGTCTTTCTCGAAAAGGGCTGTCCCTCGCCGCCGATTCCTTCCACAATTGTCGTATAGTCCGACGGAATGTGCGGCAGTATAAAACGATACGGCGGCTTTCTGCCTCCCTGTCATGCGGATGGGGCTGTCTCCGGAAATCGTGGCCGGATGGAGACGGGCCGCATGCGGATATTTGATAACACAGGAGGTGTAAAAAGGCGTAGTCATGCCGTGGCTTTCTGGATGGGCAGGAAAAATGTCCTGACGTTTTGAATGAAACGCTTCGGCGTTTCGACCAAAACGCCGAAGCGTTTTCTTAAAACGTCTAGGTGTTTTATTTTTCGCGGAATATAAATTTTTGAACTTTTTTGCCCCTAGACCGCAGCGGTGGACAACTATGGCGTATTGCTGTGTGTGGGACTTTGGTGGTTCATTACTTTGCCGGGTAATCACTGGAACCGTCGTTCTCCGACAATCAGGAAGAGTTCGTCTTTCAGTCCATCGGGGAATTCCACTCCCCGGAGCTGGAGGCTCCGGCACCATCCGGCCACTTCCTCTTCTTTCATGGTGTACATGATGTCGCGGAACTCGTTGGTCTCTTCTTCCGTATAGGCATCGGACGGACGGCCTTTGAAACGGTCCAGCTCCTCGTCGTCGTAATATTCTATCTGTCTGCTTACGGCGGCCAGGAGGCTTTCTTTCTCGCATACGGCATGTTGGCCGCAGCATTCTCCGTCTACGGTCTTGACTTCCGGAGCTTCTTTCAGCTCTCCTTTTTCAATCTTCTTCCGGATATTCCTGTTGTAGAAAAAGCCGGCTGTCATTCCGGCCAGCACTACTCCGGCCAGAATGAGCGCAAGAATCCACATGACTGTCATTCCTCTATGATATTGAATCCGGCGGCTGTCAGATCTTTCCAGAATTGTGGATAGGATTTGGAGACGACCTCCGGTTGGTTGATCCGTAATTCCTGCAGTCTGAGTGCGGTGGGGGCGAAGGCCATGGCCATGCGGTGGTCCTCATAGGTGTCGATGGCCGGCTGGTCGTCCTTTCTGCACCGTCGGCCCATCCATGTCAGAATGGAGCCTTCTTCTTCGGTCAGCACAATTCCCAGTTTCCGTATTTCGGCAATCAGTGCGGCCATACGGTCGGTCTCCTTGATTTTCAGGCTTTGCAGTCCGGAAAAGCGGAACGGGATATTCAGCATGGCGCAGGTGACGACCAATGTCTGTGCCAGGTCGGGCTGGTTTACAAAGTCGTATTCCAGATGCATGACGGCATCGCCCTGTTTCTGCAGGGTGACCGAATCGTTGTTGAAGATGGTACGTACGCCCAGCTTGCTGAACAGTTCCGCCACTTTGGCATCGCCCTGGAGACTGGACTTGAATAGTCCCGGCAGCGTGACGGTGGCCTTGTCTGAAAGGGCGGCCATTTCATACCAGTAGGAGGCTGCGCTCCAGTCGCTTTCTATGAGATACGGACGTGAGACGTAGGGTTTGGGGGCCACTTCCAGTTGATTGTCGGAAATCCATCCGGCTTGTGCGCCGAACTCTTTCATCAGTCCCAGAGTGAGGTTGATGTAAGGACGTGAGATAATCTCGCCCGTGAGCGTCAGCCGCAGGCCGTTTTTCAGGACCGGACCTATCATCAGCAGGGCGGAAATGTATTGCGAGCTGACGTTTCCCGGCAAGGATATTTCGTGTCCGTTCAGTTCTTTCCCTGTAATCTGCAAAGGCGGGAATCCTTCATCGGATGTATATCGGATGTCGGCACCCAATGCACGGAGCGCGTCGACCAGAATCCTGATGGGGCGCTGTTGCATGCGGGGAGTTCCCGTAAGGATATGTGTGCCTTCAGTCACGGAAAGATATGCGGTGAGAAAGCGCATGGCCGTACCTGCCGCCTTGATGTCGATGACGGAAGGCATGTTCCTCAGGGCGTTTGTCATGACCTGAGTGTCGTCGCAGTCTGAAAGGTTCCGGATGTCCCCGTGTTTTTCCGCCAGTGCGTTGATGACAAGCACACGGTTGCAGATGCTTTTGGAAGACGGCAGCTGGATGACCGTATCTATCTGTGCCGGAGGAGTGAGTAATATACGTTTCATGATTGGCATATAGTATGATTGGCCGCAAAGATAGGAAATTAAATGAAGAATGAAGAATGAAGAGTGAAGAATGAAGAGTGAAGAATGAAGAATGAGGAATGAGGAGTGAAGAATGAGGAATTGCCATACGGACGGAAGCGATTCTTCATTCTTCACTCCTCATTCCTCATTCTTCATTTATAAAGTTTCCGCCTTATCCACAGATAGTAGCCGCTCAACGGGAGTGTTCCGCCGATCAGTGCGGCCAGGAAATAGAGGATTTTGGTCGTCATGCCTCCCCAGCTTCCGGTATGGAGGGCATAGAACCATCCTTTCAGTGTCTGTGAGCGGGGAGTCTGACTGTACGGAATGATTTTCTTGATCTCACCGTTCCTCGGGTCAAACTGTATGCGGTCGTTCTTCCGCATGGATGAGGCAGGGTACGGGTCCACCTGGGCTTCTCCTGCTGAAAGGGTGATGGTCTTGTGTTCCGGATAATGTGTCAGCAGCCGGGTGTACACCTGGTCCCAGACCTTGAAGTCCGTTGTGGCGGAATCTTTTTCTTTCTGGCGTTTCTCTCCGTGGCTTTTTGAGGTGTCCTGGCCACCAAACAGGGAATAGGTTGCGTTCCGGTACCATCCGAACGACCAGGTGAGTCCTGTCAGGGCCATGACGAGCAGAAAAAGAGTGGCATAGAATCCCAGTGACACATGGCTGTCGTACCAGAAGCGTCTCCAGCCTTTCGTGCATGACACTTTCAGCCGGTTTTTCAGTGACTTGCGGGTTCTGGGTATCCAGATGGCAAGACCGGTGATCAGGATGATTGCCATAAGGAGGGTACTTGTTCCCACAATGATTTTTCCGACAGACTTCTCGCCTTTTTGTGGAGGAGGGTCCATAAGCCATCGGTGAAGCTTCCGCATGGTCTGGAAAAACGGATGGTTTTCGGTCCATCCGTTCATTTCGCCCGTGTATGGGTTGACGCTCAACATCTTTTTCCCGGTTTCCTTGAAACTGGCCATGCATACGCCGTCCGGTGTGCCCGGCATTTGCAGGGAGGCAAGCGTCAACGGATCCGGGATTTGTCTCTCTATGTGCCGGATCAGTTCCGAGGGTTTCAGGAATTCCCCTTCTTGTGGCTTCTCCGTACGGTACAAGTGTGGGTTGAGTGCCTGTGTGATGTCCCGTTCGAACACCAGGGCTGCTCCCGACAGGCAGATGACGGAAATCAGGATGCCTGTCGGTATGGAGAGCCAGAGGTGTATGTTCTTGAGTGACTTTCTCATTTGTTATGGCATGCTTATTCGGAAACGGTGGCGGACAGGGTGCCCAGGGCGGCTACGGAATCCACTTCCTTGATTTTCAGTCCGGCAGTCGCTTGTCCGGTGGCCGGGTCGATGCGGTAGATGGTCGGTGCCGCGCCGTCGGTGGTCACTACCGGAATGTAGGCATAGCCGTTGTCGCTGCATGGAGTGCCGATGCTGGAGAGGACAGCCACGTCCGGCAATCCGGTCACTACGGTCAGGCTTTGGTCTTCTCCTTTGAATACGGCCAGCTCGTTGCGCTTGGCCGATGTCCCGGCCATGCCTTCCGCTCCGTCGCTGTACATCTGGAGCAGGAAGTAATCTTCGGTGATATGCCAGCAGCGGAACATCGGATTATGGTTGCCCAATGTCTCGAGATTGACATGGTAATTCTCGTCGAATGTGGTTTCTCCGGCTTTGATACGGACTACTCCTGAGGGGAGTTTTCCCTGTACACGATGGAGTGTGAACGTGCCCTCGTCGTTGGTGACCGTGGTTTCTGCCGTGGTGGTGCGTCCGTAGCCCGGTGAGAACACATACAGGTCGCCGTTGTCGGCCGCCCAGATGGTCTGATAGTATTGGGAACGCATGCGTCCGCTGGCGAAACCGATCTTTCCGGTACGGGCAATGACAGGAGTCTCGTTGAAATCGTCTCCGCTGTAGATGGCAACGAACGCACTGTCGGGGTATTGGGTGGTAGGAATCATGCCGGCTGTATATTGTCCGGAACCTTGTCCTCCGCTGTGGTCGGTCACGTATTTGCGGTCAGAAATCAGTTCCGGATACGTGTTCACTCCGTAATGGCTCATACCCATCGGTACCACGGATGTGTAAAGCTTTCCGTTGGCTTCCACGAATCCCGCGAAGCTGACACGTTCGCCGTTGCCCAGGAAGTTCTCGGCGATGTGGCTGCCTGTCGTGGTGGTGGCATCGTTCACATTCAGATAATTGAACTGGAGATAGTAGGCGTAGTTGCCTTGTCCGTCGGTCTCCTTGCTTCCGGCATTGGTGGAGGCGGTGATCACGTTGTCGCCCCATGTCCCGTAGGTGGTGGTGCGGTTATAGGTGTAGCTTTGCGCTTCTTCCACGGTGCCCTGGCTGTTGAGGCGGTAAGAGAATCCGGTGCCCTGGCTTCCGTCGTTGTACTGGAAGTTGAAGAGGTAGCGCTCGCGGTAGAAGATCCAGTTAGAGCCTGATTCTGTCTCGAATCCGTTTCCTTTTCCTGACACTTCGCCTTCATCGAGTGATTCGGTCGCAATCAGATAGCTGGCGTCGCCGGCCTGGGCGGCGATCACATAGCGGCGTACGGTCTCTTCGCCCGGAGGTGTCTCTCCGCCTTCCTCTCCACCTGTTTCCGGTTCTTCTGTGTTCACGGGGTTGTTGTCGTCACTGCAGGATGTGAAAGTGGCTCCGCCGCACATCATGGCGGCCATGGCCCATACTAAATAATTCTTTTTCATATACATTTTTGTTTTGATGGTTATTGTTCTTTTTTGACCGGTTCAATCGCCGAAATACACTCTGACCTTGCCATAGAAGGCCCGGCCGGCTTTTTGGAGACTGAAGTTGTCGTACAGCTTCTCGTCGGTGAGGTTCCGGCATTCCAATGAGAGGTTGTAGCGGCCGTTCCGTATGGAATAGCCGATGGTAAGGTTATGCGAGAACTGTTCGGGTACTTTGCTTTTGGTGCGCGGGTCGCCCAACGCTTCCCAATAGAGAGGGAACTCGTGCTGGTAATAGCTGTCGTAGCTTACCGTCAGCGCATTGCCTTTCGCGAAAAGGTCGCGCCAGGTGAAATTGGCATCGAAATTGGCGAATGTGTAGGGTTGGTTGGGAATCCGTTGCCCGTAGCTCACGCTTTCCTGCAAGGTGTTTCCTGCCCGGTAGCGTTCGTCATCGCGTGCGTTGAGGTTGTTGAACGTGCCTCCGATACTGAACCAATGTGAATAGCTGTATCGTGCCGAAACGTTGAATCCTTTTGTCTTTACCTTTCCGTGGTTCTCGTAGATACCGTAACTCATACCGCCGATCGCGTCCAGTCCGCGTTTGATGTAGTCTTTGGTGTCCCGGTAGATCAGGCTTCCTTCCAGATAGAGGTTGTGCTTGCCGATCTGCTTTTCGTAACTCAGGTTGAAGTTGACATTGTCGCTTTTTTCCGGGCGCAGGCTGGCCTGTCCGGCTTCAAGGTCCTCATCTCCGAAAAGTTCGTCGGTGGTGGGCAGCCTGTATGCTTTCTCGTACGAGAGTTTTGCCTGCAGGCCGTCGATGATGAAATAGGTTCCGGCCGCTCCGTATCCGAGTGAACTGGTGTGGCGTGAGAGGTTGATATAGTCGCCCACTCCGTCATCGTTCTGTGATACGGGACCTTTGTTGAACTGGTTATAGTATTTGCCGAATGCGGATATGTTCCATTTTTCGGACAGCATCATGCGGTAGGAAAGTCCGGTGATGTTCTTGCGTGTGATTTTGGGTATGTTGAACGCCGAAATTTGTGAGCTTCCGTTGACATACGAGCGGGTGGTGCGTTCGAATGTGCTGAGCACATGGTTCAGGGTGAGCATGTGCGCGGAGCCGATACGGTAGTTGACGGTGAAGGTACCGTTCCAGTTCGTGTTCTTCGATTCGTTGTTCTGGTACGACTGCTCGCCGGGCGTGCCGGTGTATTTCCGTTGTCCCAGCCAGTTGTATTTATAAGAGGCTGTGTCGATGTTGTGGGTGATGTTGTGGTTGTAGTTTGCTGTCAGCACCACATCGAGCCCCTTCACCAGGAGGTCACGTTTGCTGTACTCCAGCGAAGGCATGAACGAGTGGCCTTTACGGTGCTTCTGTCCGAACACGATGTACTGGTATACGCCTGTCTGTATTTCTTTATAGAAATTGTTATAGTTGAATCCAAACATCAGGCGGTCTGCCCAAGGTTTGTCCACTACGCCGATTTTTCCGATGACCGCCTCATTGTGGAACCGGTCATTGAAGCGTTTCACATGATAAATCTTATTCCGGTCTGTGCTTTCTGTTACTCCGTCTTCTCCGAATTCGGTAATGTAATTGTCGATGTGATAGTCATTGTCCGAGAAGTTCTGGAATGCATTGACTTCATAGGTTAGACCATTCTTGAAAGTCTGCCCGAAATGGACGTATGACTTGTGTGTGTTGAACGAACCGTATGAATAGGAGCCGTCCAGAAACCAGTCCCGTCTTTTCTTGTTGGTCACGATGTTGATGACGCCGCCCAGTGCGTCGGTTCCGAATCCGACGGGTACCACTCCTTTATATACCTCGATGCGTTCGGCGAAGTTGGCCGGGATGTTGTTCAGGTCGAAGGCGGTTCCCGTGCCCTCCTGCGGAACTCCGTCAATGAATACTTTCACATGTTTTCCGCTGAAGCCGTCGAGCATGATCTGCATGTCGGATCCGACTCCTCCCGATTCGCGCAGTTTCATGCCGGGAAGTTTCTGGAGTGCCTCGCTGAGGCTTCTGGTGGTGTTCTTCATCTCACTCAGGTCCATGGCCACCGCATTGAAGGCGGAACGTTTCACCCGGCCCACTCCGTTGGACACGACAACTACTTCTTCCAGCTCTTCCACGGAGGGCTGTAGGGTCACGTCAACGCGCGTCTCTTTTTCTCCGTTGATCTCGATTTCTTGCTCATAAGTCTCAAAACCGATCATAGAAACCACGAGCGTGTATTTCCCGGAAGGTATCTGTAGGCGGTAGAGACCTTTCTCGTCTGTGGCGCACCCGAACCTGGTGTCCTTCAGGTATACGGTGGCAAAGTCCACCGGTTCTTTCCCGGTTGTGACAACCCTGCCCGACAAGGCAATGTCATGTCGTCCTTTCCCGTGTCCGCGTTTGTGGCTGTGTTGGGCGTTCGCACCCATGCAAAAAGTTAATGACATGGCGAAAACCAATAGATTGATGATTGTTTTCAAGGCGTTTGTGGTTTTTTAAATGTTAATATCTTTATTTGTTCTAAATAAGAATTATATTTGTGGCGGCAAAGATAAGTGATGAAGTTGAATCTAGGAAATAAGAAAATTTTGAGGTTTCTATAAGAATTATGATATGAGGACGGATTTGGAATGGTTCAGGACCTTCAAGGCCGTGTTTGAGACAGGTACCATGAGTGATGCGGCCAAAGAGTTGAGTATCTCCCAGCCGGGGGTGAGTCTGCATTTGAATGCGCTGGAAGCTTATATCGGTTTTCCGTTGTTCAAGCGCAATACCCGGAAGATGATTCCCAATGAGCGTGCGAAGATACTTTATCAGCAGGTTTGTGATTCGCTGGTGAAGTTGGAGGAAGTGGAACGTAAGTTCGGCAAGAAAAAGAAGGAAGGACGCAGTACGTTGAGTATCGGAATGTATGCTTCCTTGTATCGTCAGTGTCTGGAGACTCATATTCCGGAATTTGGCTTTAATGTGATCATGCATTTGGAGACGACGGAGAATCTGATACCGCTGCTCGCGCACGGGGCGGTCGATCTGGCTGTACTCAACCAGGAAGTGCCTTTGCGTAATATCTGCTATGAGTTGTTGGGGACAGTCCGGCTCGTCTTGGTGGCGGGTCCGGAAACAGATTTGTCCGGATTTTCCGGGATGCTGGACCAGAAAAAGAAGCTTTCGCAATGGCTCGAGTCACAGTTATGGTACAACACAACGGATAGGGAACAATTCAATCTGTTCTGGAAAGAGAATTTTGGCAGGAATCCTGATTTTGCGCCCAATCATATTCTTCCTGACAAATATTCTATTATCCGTTGTCTTTCGGGAGGAAAAGGAGTCGCGGTGCTGCCCGAGTATCTTTGTCGGGATGTCATCGAAAAAGAAGAGTTGCTTAAGTTATGGGAAGGTTATCATCCGATAGAAAGTACATTGTATTTCGGGTATAGAAAGAATCAGGCATTGTCCGATGAAATCTCGAGGGTAAAAAGTTTGATAAAGGCTGAGCTGGGCAGATTTCTGAAAGAGTAAACCTTGGTGTTGAATGATGTTTTAGTTAAAACTATATAATTGTAGAGAAAGTGTGTCTTTTAGATGTGAACAATCTCGTATTTTTGCCGCCGGAATACTTTTTTAATTTTTATGGATGAAATAATCATTATTATCGGGTTGATAGTGCTTAACGGCATTTTCGCCATGTCCGAGGTGGCATTAATATCAGCCCGTAAATCTCGGCTTTCTACCGATGCCAAAAGTGGAAGCAAGTCTGCCCGTGTGGCCTTGAAGCTTGCAGAAGATCCTGACCGTTTCCTTTCTACAGTTCAAATCGGCATCACCTTAATCGGAATCTTGACAGGTATTTATTCAGGCAATAAGATTGCTGCCGAATTTTCGTCTGCGTTGGCTTCATGGGGACTTTCTTCTGTCTATGCTCCTGTCGTGGCACAAATAGTGATTGTGGTGATTGTGACTTATCTTACTATTATTTTCGGAGAGCTTGTTCCTAAACGTATCGGGCTTGGAGTGGCGGAAAAGGCTGCCAAATTAGTGGCGCGCCCGATGAATGTGCTGGCTAAAATCGCCTTGCCTTTTGTCTGGTTATTGTCCAAGAGTACAGAAGTGATGTTTAACCTTCTTGGTATCAAGGAGTCCGGCAGCAAGGTGACGGAAGAGGAGATTCAGTCGATGATTCAGGAAGGGGCGGAAGACGGTGAAGTTCAACCCGTAGAGCAGGATATTGTCCAGCGTGTATTTTTATTGGGAGACTTGAAAGTGGGGTCTATCATGACTCATAAAAGCGATATTGTATGTCTGGAAACCGACATGACAGCTGATGACGTACGCAAGATGTTAAGTGGTCATCTTTATGAGTTTTACCCGATTGTGGAAGAAGGGGATTTGGATCATGTGACGGGCGTGGTTTATCTGAAGGACCTTGTGTTGCATTTGTCGGACCAGGATTTCAATTTGAATACGTTGACTCATGAACCTGTCTACTTTCATGAGAACATGAATGTCTATAAGACACTCGAGCAGATGAAGCAGAAGAAAATAAGCCGGGCTCTGGTATGTGATGAGTTTGGAGTATGTGTAGGAATCATTACTTTGCGGGATATATTGGAAGGATTGGTTGGTTCGATGGATGACCCTGAAGAAGAACCGGATATTATCAAGCGAATCAATAAAGAAGGATGGCTGGTAGACGGGCAATGTCCTTTGTATGATTTCTTGTCATACTTTAAGCGCAGGGATTTGTTCGAGAATGCGGACTTCCATACGTTGGGTGGATTGATTCTGCAGCAGTTGCAGCATATTCCTCAAAGTGGGGAAACCTTAGAGTGGAAAGGTTTTGCCTTTGAAGTGGTTGATATGGATGGAGCCCGGATTGATAAAGTATTGGTTACTATTCCTATGGCTGAAAACGAAGGGGATGAAGACGCCTAGGATTTCTTTTAATGACCCAGAATCTGGTATACTAAAAAGAATGTTGTTTTGACTTAAACGGGGGGTGCATCAAAATGTATGTTGCATACATTTTGATGCACTTTCTTCATTTATGGAAAAGGCAGAGTCAACCAGCAAGTGCAGCATTACGAAATATTTTTGAAAAAGCATTCTGCCGAGGTCTGGAAATTGAGTTTTTTCTTGGGGCTGGCATTTCGGACTGACCCACTTTTCCTTTGGCTGTCAAGCCCTCATCGAGAGCATTTGTACCTTTGGGCTGACTGAGCCTTTTTTTGCATTTGTGGGGAGAATTTTGATAAAAGAAAAAAGCTAAGTGATTGACTGCTCAATACTTAGCTTTTTATGCTGTACCCAGACCCGGGGTCGAACCGGGATGGATTTTACTCCACTGGTGTTTGAGACCAGCGCGTCTACCGATTCCGCCATCTGGGCTTTTCTGTTGAATTGCGGTGCAAAGGTACACCTTTTCTTTGAATCTGCAATGTTTTGCCGAAAAAATAGTCAAAAAAACTTATCTAACACTATTTAGAATCCTTTTGAGAGGTTTCTATCGAAAAAAAAGCTATCTTAGCATAAACTTTAATGCTATTCATCATTTAACCATGAGTAATAATAATTTTTATTGTGTCATCATGGCTGGCGGAACCGGACGGAGGTTCTGGCCGTATAGCCGAAAAGCGTTGCCCAAACAGTTCCTTGACTTTTTCGGGAGCGGGCAGACCCTTATACAGCAAACATACGAAAGGTATAAGCAGATAATACTTCCAGACAATATTTATATTTCTACGCATAAGGATTATAAGGACCTGGTACTGGAATTGCTTCCTGAAGTGAAAGAAAGCCAGCTTATTCTGGAAGAAGAACATAGAAATACTGCGCCGGCTATCGCATACGCTTCGTATATGATTCAGAAAGTAAATCCTGATGCAACTGTCATTATTGCGCCTTCGGACAATATGGTATTGAATCTGGAGGGGTTCAAACAGGCCGTATGGAGAGGGATGGAGTTCGCGTCGTGCTCGGACAAACTGCTGGTAATGGGAATCAAACCGACTTATCCTGAAACAGGGTATGGATACATACAGATATCAGAAGATTCCGAAGGGGATTTCCGGAAGATTAAGACATTTATCGAGAAGCCGGCAAAAGAGTTTGCGGAGGTGTTTGTGCAGAGTAATGAGTTCTATTGGAATTCGGGGATTTTCATCTGGCATATAAATACGATTATGAAGGCATTCCACGAAATGATGTCTGATGTGTGTCCGCGCGTGGAAGGAGGCCGTCCTGATTTCAGTTCCTGTCCTAACAGCTCTTTTGATACAAGCATTATGGAAAAGGCCGATAATGTGTATGTACAGCCGTGTGATTTTGGTTGGGCGGATATCGGGACATGGGGCACGTTGCATGATGTGCTTCCGAAGGATGAAAACCGGAATGTGGTGATTGACAGCAATACGATGCTTTATGGTTGTAAGAATAATCTGATTATGATGCCGGAAGGAAAATTAGCGGTTATTCAGGACCTTGAGGGATATCTGGTAGTGGAAAAGGACAATGCGCTGCTTATCTGCAAGAAAGATGACCAGACTGCAATACGTAAGTTTGTAAACGATGTGGAAATGCGTTTTGGTGAAAAATATTCCTGACAGAAGAACGTTACGGACTATACAGGTTATTTGCCCGTTCTGTGGCAACGGAACTGTATAGTCTGTAGCGGAGTAGACCGGATTTATTCCCGAATTTCTTTTTCCTGAAAGTCTTTTCTTCTCAATACGAAGCTGTTGCTCAAATATTTTTCGCGTACAATCTTGTTTTCGGCCAGTTCTTCAGGCGTGCCCTGGAACAGAATTTTCCCTTCGAAAAGCAGATAGGCGCGGTCCGTGATGCTCAGTGTCTCCTGTACGTTGTGGTCGGTAATCAAGATGCCGATGTTTTTGTCTTTCAGACGCCACACGATGTGTTGGATGTCTTCTACCGCAATCGGGTCAACGCCTGCGAAAGGTTCGTCAAGCATGATGAATTTCGGGTCGATAGCAAGGCAGCGGGCAATTTCCGTCCGTCGGCGCTCTCCTCCAGACAATTGGTCGCCCAAGTTTTTCCTGACTTTCTGAAGACGGAACTCCGCGATGAGGCTTTCTAATTTTTCTTTTTGATATTCAGGGCTTTTGTTCGTCAGTTCCAGAACAGATGCAATGTTGTCTTCCACACTCATTTTGCGGAATACTGAAGCTTCTTGAGCCAGGTAGCCGATACCGTTCTGCGCCCGTTTGTAGACTGGATAAGAAGTGATGTCCTGGTCGTTCAGGTAGATATGTCCTTCATTCGGTACAATCAATCCTGTCGTCATATAGAAAGAAGTGGTCTTTCCGGCCCCGTTGGGTCCGAGCAGTCCTACGATTTCTCCCTGTTTCACATTGATGGAGACATGGCTTACGACTGTACGTTTCCCGTATTTCTTTACCAGATTTTCTGTCCGCAACACCATCCGTCCGTCGGCCGGCAACTCGAATTCTTCAGCGGTATGTGGTTGATTTTCTTGCTCTGCCATATAATTGATTTGTTCGACGCTGCAAAAGTAGTAAATTTATTGGGTTCTATGGTCCTTAAGTGGAATTTCGTCCTGTGTTTTATTATAATATAGCTAAAAAAACGTACTTTTGCATCAAATATTATTGAAACTTATGGTAAAGCCTATTACGAATCTCGGAAAATATCTTGTGTTGATGAGCCGTGTGTTTTCCCGGCCCGAACGTTTCCGGATGTATTTCAAGCAGTATGTCAACGAGATGGTGCAGTTGGGAATCAATTCCATCGGCATTGTATTGTTGATTTCATTCTTTATCGGGGCTGTCATCTGCATTCAAATCAAGCTGAATATTGAGAGTCCGTGGATGCCCCGTTTTGTGGTGGGATACACTACCCGTGAAATTCTGTTGCTGGAGTTTTCTTCTTCCATTATGTGTCTGATCCTTGCAGGAAAGGTAGGCTCCAATATTGCGTCTGAAATCGGTACGATGCGCGTCACCCAGCAGATAGATGCGTTGGAGATTATGGGCATCAACTCCGCTTCATATCTGATTCTTCCGAAAATATTGGGGCTGATGACAATGATTCCGCTTTTGGTGACGTTCAGTATTTTTGCGGGAATTATCGGTGCGTTCTGTACAGCCTGGTTTGCCGGTATCATGAATGCTACCGATTTGGAATATGGTTTGCAGTACTGCTTTGTGGAGTGGTATATCTGGTGCGGATTCATCAAGTCGCTCTTTTTTGCTTTTATCATTGCCAGTGTGTCCGCTTATTTCGGCTACACGGTGGAGGGCGGTTCCATTGCGGTCGGTAAAGCTAGTACCGATTCTGTAGTGTCGAGCAGTGTGCTGATACTGTTCTCTGATTTAATACTTACTCAATTGATGATGGGATGATACAGTTGAAATCTATAAACAAGTCGTTTGAGGGCCGGATGGTGCTGGATGACATCAATTTTTCTTTTGACAATGGGAAAACCAATCTGATTATCGGTCAGAGTGGTTCAGGGAAGACTGTGTTGATGAAGTGTATCGTGGGACTGCTGACTCCCGAAAGAGGGGAGGTCCTTTATGACGGGCGTGACCTCATCCACATGG
Source organism: uncultured Bacteroides sp. (assembly GCA_949289295.1). Classification (GTDB taxonomy): domain Bacteria; phylum Bacteroidota; class Bacteroidia; order Bacteroidales; family Bacteroidaceae; genus Phocaeicola. The sequence continues at coordinate 15,902 of CASENM010000028.1, read as the reverse complement.
GCAAAAAAGAAAAAAAGGCATTGCGCCGCGAAATGGGAATGATCTTTCAGAGTGCAGCCTTGTTTGATTCGCTTTCCGTGTTGGAGAATGTAATGTTTCCGCTGGATATGTTTTCGAATGATACTTATCGTGACCGTGTCAGGCGTGCGCAATTTTGTCTGGACCGTGTCAATCTGATTGATGCACAAGACAAATATCCCGGGGAAATCAGCGGCGGCATGCAGAAGCGTGTGGCCATTGCGAGGGCAATAGCCTTGCAGCCGAAATATCTGTTCTGTGACGAGCCCAATTCTGGACTTGACCCGAAAACTTCACTGGTAATCGATGATTTGATTCATGGCATTACTACGGAATATGACATGACTACCATCATCAATACGCATGATATGAATTCGGTGATGGGAATTGGCGACAGCATCCTTTATATTTATCAGGGACATAAAGAATGGGAAGGTACCAAAGATGATGTCTTCGATGCGACAAACGAGCGGTTGAACAACTTTATCTTTGCTTCAGACTTGTTGAGGAAAGTGAGACAGGAGGAGACGAAAAACAAATGATTCTTTTCCGGTATTGTTTCTGGCTTATGAGCAAAGATAGTGGCTTGTCTGACGGGTAAAACCGGGAAAAAGTCCGGAAACAAGTTTGAAAAGTGGTATGATGACATTTTTATTGGAAAATTGAAATAGACTCTCAACAGGCTTTAGGTCGTATTTTTCTTTTTTTAGCTTGACTTTTTGGTTATTGCGAGATTAAACATTATTTTTGCAGCCACTTTGGTGAATGATAAAAGAAACTAATAATTAAATAAATAAGTCGGAAATGAATATTTCATTGCAAAATGTGGACAAGGTAAGCGCGGTGCTTACTGCTCAAATTGAGAAAGCTGATTATCAGGCACAGGTTGAGAAATCTTTGAAGACCCTCCGCCAGAAGGTGAATATGCCGGGATTCCGTAAAGGCATGGTTCCGATGGGACTGATTAAAAAACAATATGGAACTTCTGTACTGGTGGAAGAAGTGGACAAACTGTTGCAGGAAAAAGTAGGCGAATATATCCGTGAAAATAAAGTGAACATGTTGGGTGCTCCGCTCCCGAAAGAAAACAATGTGAATTTCGCGACAGACGAAAATTTTGAGTTTTCTTTCGATATAGCTCTGGCTCCTGAGTTTGAACTGGCATTCTCTAAAGACGATACCATTGATTATTATGATATCGATGTAACGGATGCAATGGTCGACCAGCAGGTAAAGATGTACACCCAACGTACGGCAAAATATGATAAGGTGGATGAATATCAGGACAATGATATGCTGAAAGGCTTGTTGGCTGAGCTGGACGAAAACGGTAATACTAAAGAAGGAGGCGTTCAGGTGGAAGGTGCTGTGATGATGCCTGCTTATATGAAGAATGATGAGCAGAAAGCTATTTTCAACGGTGTGAAAGTGAATACGGTTGTGGTGTTCAATCCGTCGGCGGCTTTCGATAACAATGAAGCTGAACTGGCTTCTTTGCTGAAAGTGAAGAAAGAGGAAGTGGCAAACTATAAAGGCAACTTCAGTTTCCAGATTGAAGAGATTACGCGTATGATTCCGGGTGAATTGAACCAGGAATTGTTTGATCAGGTGTTGGGTGAAGGCAAAGCTCACACAGAAGAGGAATTCCGGGCTCAGATTAAAGACGCAATCGCCGGACAGTTTGCGGCAGACAGCGATTACAAGTTCTTGGTTGATGTGCGTGCATACGCAATGAACAAGATTGGAAAGCTGGAATTTGCCGATGAGTTGATGAAGCGTATCATGCTGGAAAACAACAAGGATAAAGGTGAGGAGTTTGTTGCTCAGAACTATGATAAGAGCATTGAGGAATTGACTTGGCATCTGATTAAGGAAAAACTGGTGGAGGCAAACAACGTCAAAGTGGAACAGGCCGACATTACAGCCATGGCGAAGGAAGCTACACGTGCTCAGTTTGCTCAATATGGAATGATCAATGTGCCGGATGAGTTGCTTGACAACTATTCGAAAGAGATGCTGAAGAAGCGTGAAAGCGTAGAGGCACTGGTGAACCGCGTTGTGGAAACCAAGCTTTCTGATGCGTTGAAAGAGCAGGTTACGTTGAATCACAAGGCAGTATCGGCTGAAGAATTCAATAAAATGTTTCAATAAACAGATTGTGCAAGTGAACTGCTAAAACTTGCTAAAAAAGGGGGCTTTTAATCGGGCTTCTTCCACAAAGCGGAAGTGTTTTGTAATTTTGTTAACGGAAGAAGAGATTGAAAGCCTCCTTTTCCATGTACGTAACTTAATTGTTTTGTTAGAAATATGATGGACGATTTTAGAAAGTATGCTACCAAGCATTTGGGAATGAACGGTATGGCACTTGACGATGTAATCAGGTCGCAAGCCGGATACTTGAATCCGTATATTCTGGAAGAGCGTCAGTTGAATGTGACCCAATTGGATGTGTTCTCACGCTTGATGATGGACCGTATCATTTTCTTGGGCACCCAGATTGACGACTATACGGCCAACACTTTGCAGGCACAGCTGCTGTATCTGGATTCTGTGGATGCGGGGAAAGACATTTCTATCTATATCAACTCTCCGGGCGGTTCTGTATATGCCGGATTGGGTATATATGATACGATGCAGTTTATCAGCAGTGATGTGGCAACTATCTGTACAGGTATGGCTGCTTCGATGGCTGCCGTATTGTTGGTGGCGGGAAAAGAAGGCAAGCGTTCGGCACTTACGCATTCGCGGGTGATGATTCATCAGCCTATGGGTGGTGCACAAGGACAAGCTTCTGATATTGAAATTACGGCCCGCGAAATTCAAAAGCTTAAAAAAGAACTTTATACAATAATTGCAGAGCATTCGCATACGCCTTTTGACAAAGTTTGGGCTGATTCAGACCGTGATTATTGGATGACCGCGCAGGAGGCGAGAGATTATGGAATGATTGACGAGGTGTTGTCGCGCAAACCGGCGATACATAATGTAAATGAACTATAAAACAAGACGAACAAATTGGAAGAAAATAAAAATTCAAAAGCGAAAAGACGATGTAGCTTCTGCGGTCGTACGGAAAGTGAGGTCGGTTTCCTTATTACTGGCATAAACGGATGTATTTGTGACAGTTGTGCCGATCAGGCGTACGAGATTGTTCAGGAAGCTTTGCGGCAAAGAGGTAATGCCTCGGACGATTTGAATCTGAAAGAGCTTCCGAAGCCTAAGGAGATCAAGGATTTTTTGGACCAGTATGTCATCGGTCAGGATGATGCCAAGCGTTATCTGTCTGTAGCCGTGTACAATCATTACAAGCGTCTGCTTCAGCCTAAAGATGAGGCGGATGTGGAGATTGAGAAGTCGAATATAATTATGGTCGGCAGTACGGGTACCGGCAAAACGTTGCTGGCGCGTACTATTGCAAAGTTGCTTCATGTGCCGTTTACAATTGTCGATGCGACAGTGCTTACTGAGGCGGGTTATGTCGGGGAAGATATTGAAAGTATATTGACCCGTCTGTTGCAGGTGGCTGACTATAATGTGGCGGAAGCAGAGCGTGGAATCGTATTCATTGACGAAATCGACAAGATAGCCCGGAAAGGGGACAATCCTTCCATAACGCGTGATGTGAGTGGTGAGGGTGTGCAGCAGGGCTTGTTGAAGTTGCTTGAGGGATCGGTGGTGAATGTGCCTCCTCAAGGAGGTCGCAAACATCCCGACCAGAAGATGATTCCGGTGAATACGAAGAATATCCTATTTATTTGCGGAGGAGCTTTTGACGGAATTGAACGGAAAATAGCACAGCGCCTGAATACCAACGTGGTAGGGTATAATGCCGCTAAAGAGCAGGTGAAGATTGACCGGAGCAACTTGATGCAATACATTGCTCCGCAGGATTTGAAGGCTTTTGGGTTGATTCCTGAAATCATTGGCCGTCTGCCTGTGCTGACTTATTTGAATCCGTTGGACCGGGTGGCTCTGCGCAATATTCTGACAGAACCGAAGAACTCTATTATCAGACAGTATGTCAAACTGTTTGAAATGGATGGTGTGAAGCTGGAATTCCAGCCGGAAGTGTTTGAGTATATAGTCGATAAGGCGATGGAGTATAAATTAGGTGCCCGTGGCTTACGTTCAATTGTGGAGACAATCATAATGGATGCGATGTTTGAGATACCGTCTCAAAAAATTGACCATTTTGTGGTGACTCTTGATTATGCAAAGGAGCAGATGGGGAAAGCTAATTTGTCACGTCTCCAGACGGCATAATAACTGATTTTTTAGAGAAAAAGAAATCTTCGGGAAAAATATTCGCTGAAATTCTTGCATGATATGTAAAGTTGTTTATAACTTTATACAGAGAAATAATCTACAAAAATCAAAAACACTAAATCTAAGGACAATGGCGGATAATATCAATTTGACAGGGCAACTGAAAAAATATTTTGGTTTCGATACCTTTAAGGGGAATCAGGAAGCGATAATCCGGAGCTTGTTATCCGGGAAAGATACTTTTGTGCTGATGCCTACGGGCGGCGGAAAATCTCTTTGTTATCAGCTCCCTTCTTTACTGATGGAAGGTACTGCTATTGTTATTTCTCCTCTCATTGCCTTGATGAAGAATCAGGTGGATGCGATGCGTAACTTCAGTGAAGAAGACGGCGTGGCGCATTTCATCAACTCTTCGTTGACGAAGTCGGCCATTGATCAGGTCAAGGCGGATATACTTGCCGGCAAAACCAAGTTGCTTTATGTGGCGCCTGAATCGCTTACGAAAGAGGATAATGTGGAGTTTTTGAAACGTGTGAAGATTTCTTTCTATGCCATTGACGAAGCTCATTGTATATCTGAATGGGGGCATGATTTCCGGCCGGAATACAGACGTATCCGTCCCATCATTGATGAAATCGGGCAAGCACCGGTTATCGCGTTGACTGCTACCGCTACCCCGAAAGTGAAGATGGATATCCAGAAAAACCTGGGGATGATGGATGCGGCCGAGTTCAAGTCTTCATTCAACCGCCCTAATCTGTATTATGAAGTGAGGGCCAAGACAAACAATGTGGACTCCGATATTGTCAGATTTATCAAGCATAATGAAGGCAAGTCGGGTATTATCTATTGTTTGAGCCGGAAAAAGGTGGAAGAGCTTGCGGAAATACTTCTGGCTAACGGTATCAAAGCCCGTCCGTATCATGCGGGTATGGATTCGGCTACACGTAACGCCAACCAAGATGCATTCTTGAAGGAAGATATTGACGTGATTGTAGCTACCATTGCTTTTGGTATGGGAATCGACAAGCCGGATGTACGCTTTGTCATTCATTATGATGTGCCTAAAAGTTTGGAGGGGTATTACCAGGAAACCGGACGTGCCGGGCGTGACGGCGGAGAAGGACAGTGCATAACATTCTATTCAAACAAGGATTTGCAGAAGCTTGAGAAGTTTATGCAGGGTAAGCCGGTATCCGAACAGGAAATCGGGCGTCAGCTCTTGCAGGAAACAGCAGCTTATGCCGAGTCATCAGTGTGCCGCAGAAAGATATTGTTGCATTATTTTGGCGAAGAATATACGGAAGATAATTGTGGTAATTGTGATAACTGTTTAAATCCCAAGAAACAAGTGGAGGCTCAGGATGCATTATGTACGGTGATTGAAACAATCATCGCAGTAAAAGAAAATTTTAAACAAGAATATATTTTAGATGTCTTATTAGGAAAAGAAACTTCGGAAGTGTTGGCGCACAAGCATGAAGAATTGGAAGTGTTCGGTGCAGGAATGGGTGAGGAGGACCGTTTTTGGAATGCGGTAATCCGTCAGGCTTTGATTGCCGGTTACCTTTCTAAAGACGTGGAGAATTACGGTTTGCTGAAGGTTACTGCAGAAGGGCATAAATTCCTGAAAAAGCCGAAGTCGTTCAAGATTGTGGAAGATACGGACTTTGATGAAGAAGAGGCGGAAGAGACTCCGATGCGGAGTGGGGCTTCATGTGCAGTGGATCCGGTGCTGTATTCTATGTTGAAGGATCTTCGGAAAAAAATGTCGAAGAAACTGGATGTGCCGCCTTATGTGATTTTTCAAGATCCGTCACTCGAAGCAATGGCTACTATTTATCCGATTACGTTGGAAGAGTTGCAGAATATTCCAGGGGTCGGAGCCGGAAAGGCAAAGCGTTATGGTCAGGAGTTCTGTGACCTGATCAAAAAGCATTGTGAGGAAAATGAAATAGACCGTCCGGAAGACTTGCGTGTGCGTACGGTGGCCAATAAGTCGAAACTGAAAGTGTCGATTATTCAAAGCATTGACAGGAAAGTAGCTCTTGATGACATAGCAATGGCCAAGGGAATAGATTTCAATGAACTTCTTGATGAAATAGAAGCGATTGTCTATTCGGGGACAAAACTGAACATCGATTATTTCTTGAATGAAATTATGGATGAAGATCACATGCAGGACATTTATGATTATTTCAAGGAATCTACAACAGACAAGATTGATGATGCCATGGAAGAGCTGGGCGATGATTATACGGAGGATGAGATTCGGCTGGTCCGTATTAAATTCATTTCTGAGATGGCAAATTGACAAGCTTGAAATTTTTTGTAAGCGTGGAAGAAGTTGGAATTTCCAAACCGGCTTCTTTTGCGCTTTCTTTCTGAAAAAGATGTTAATCATTCTGCTGCTTTTCGAATAAAATCTGTATATTTGCACGCAATAAAATCTAAACGCATAAGTCCTATGTCATTTATTGCAGATAAAGTTGTAATGGACGGATTGACGTATGATGATGTATTGTTGATTCCGGCCTATTCAGAGGTATTACCTAAAACAGTCGAACTTACGACTAAGTTTTCACGTAACATTGAGTTGAAGATTCCGTTTGTAACCGCCGCAATGGATACGGTTACAGAAGCACAAATGGCCATTGCGATAGCTCGTGAAGGAGGTATCGGAGTGATTCATAAAAACATGTCTATCGAGGAACAGGCGCATCAGGTAGCTATTGTAAAACGTGCGGAAAACGGTATGATTTATGATCCTGTTACCATAAAGCGAGGTTCTACGGTGAAAGATGCACTGGATATCATGGCTGAATATAAAATCGGCGGTATTCCTGTGGTCGATGATGAAAATTATCTGGTCGGCATTGTTACCAATCGTGATTTGCGCTTTGAGAAGGATTTGATGAAGCGTATAGATGAGGTGATGACGAAAGAAAATATTGTGACAACGGCTCCTGGAATTGATATGGAGACTGCTTCCAATATTCTTCAGCAGAATAAAATTGAGAAGTTGCCTGTAGTGGATGAGAAAGGAAAGCTGGTCGGTTTGATTACTTACAAAGATATCACAAAAGCGAAGGATAAACCGATGGCTTGTAAGGATTCTAAAGGACGTTTGCGCGTAGCTGCCGGAGTAGGTGTGACAAATGATACGTTGCAGCGTATGGAAGCATTGGTGAAGGCCGGTGCTGATGCCATTGTGATTGATACGGCTCACGGACATTCCATGTATGTGATTGAGAAACTGAAGGAAGCAAAAAAGGCATTTCCTGACATTGATATCGTAGTGGGAAATATTGCGACAGGTGAAGCTGCAAAAGCGTTGGTGGAAGCAGGTGCTGATGCGGTGAAAGTCGGTATCGGTCCGGGTTCCATCTGCACGACACGTGTGGTAGCGGGAGTTGGTGTTCCGCAGCTGACGGCTGTGTATGACGTAGCAAAAGCATTGGAAGGAACGGGAATTCCTTTGATTGCAGATGGTGGTTTGCGCTATTCTGGTGATGTGGTTAAAGCTTTGGCTGCCGGTGGCTATAGTGTGATGATCGGATCATTGGTGGCTGGAACGGAAGAGTCCCCGGGTGATACTATTATTTTCAATGGACGTAAATTCAAGTCTTATCGTGGAATGGGTTCATTGGAAGCGATGGAAAATGGCTCGAAAGACCGGTACTTCCAGGCTGGAACAACTGATGTGAAGAAACTGGTACCGGAGGGTATAGCTGCCCGGGTTCCTTATAAAGGCACTTTGTATGAAGTGATTTATCAGTTGGTAGGTGGTTTGCGTTCTGGTATGGGATATTGTGGTGCACATAACATTATGGAACTGCATAATGCTAAATTTACTCGTATCACAAATGCCGGTGTGTTGGAAAGCCATCCGCATGATGTGGCGATTACCAGTGAAGCACCGAATTATAGCCGTCCCCAATGATGTAGCGTGTTTGTGTTTTTATAAATAAGAGGGTGAGGGTGTGTCAGAATGGTTTCTTTCTGCTGAGTGATATTTTGCAGAGAGTCTTCTCCTGACATACCCTCATTTTTTGATTTATGTGAGCGGAGTTCTGATGATACGGAAAATGTGTATTCTTTTCGTGACAGGCCTGTTAGGTTATTTGTTTTCTTATGCAGGAACAGACAGGAGTGTGTTGTTGACAATAGGTGGGCAATCTGTTTCTGTGGAAGAATTCAACGATTGCTACGTCCGTTCATTTTCAGCGAAAAACATTTCTCCCAAAGACTTTTTTGACTATTTCTTGTCTTATAAGCTCAAGGCTTATGAAGCTCGTTGTTTGGGTTGGGACACATTGCCTGATTTCCGTATGCAATGCAGATTATTGCAAGGAAAGGTAGCGGAGCGGTATATGTTGGATTTGCAGAAGTCTGAGGATTATCGTTTGTCCTGTTCTCAAAGGAAACTCTCAAGATTACAGTCTTCTTGTTGGGTGAAACTGGAGCATATATCTGTTTTCCTTTCTCAGCATGCTTCGGCTTCTGAAGAACAGGTAGCTCGAGAGAAAATGGATGATGTTTGCCGGGAATTAAAGAATGGAGTTGCTTTTGCCGAACTTTATGCGCAAAATCCGGAGCGGGAACATTTTTATTCGTCTGGTGAATGGATTCCTTTGACAGCACTTGTCAAAGAGTTTGCGGAAAGACTACAGTCCATGGAGGTGGGAGAGGTTTCATCTCCCTTTTATTCTCCTTTAGGTATTCATGTGGTGCGATTGGTGGACCGGAAGCGTGGTGTCGGTTTGGAGGGAGCTTTGCAAAAGGTTCAGGAATTGGAGGGCTGTCAGGTGAAGAATCTGTTTTTCGATGGAATCGAGTCAGTACTGCCTGAAATGGCATTCCGATTGATGCAAGTGGAAGATGGTTTGTTGGCTGCCTATTGGGATGAGGCTAATGAAAATGTTGCTGAAGTCGGTTTGTTGCCTGGAATGGCGCGATATTTTAAAATGAACAAGGATCGATACGCATGGGATTTGCCGCATTTCAAGGGGGGGATCATTCATTGTCTGAACAAAAAAGCGGCTTCAAAACTGAAGAAGAAGTTGAAAAAGGTCCCTTATGAGTTGTGGCCGGATGTGATAGAGAAATTATCCGTAGAAGACAAGAGTTTGTGTGCAAAAGTGGAAACAGGCATTTTTCGGATTGGGGCAAATGAATATGTAGACAAGCTGGCCTTTAAATGTGGAACGTATAAACCGGATTCGCTTTTTCCTTATACCTTCGTATTGGGAAAGCGATTGACTAAAGGACCGGAAGATTATACGGATGTGCTGGAAAAGGTCAAGAATGATTATCTTGCCGCGTGTGAGCAGGAAAAAATGAAAGAGTTGATAGACAAGTTTTCCGTAGAAATCAATCAAGAGGTTTTAAAAACAGTTAATTGTGATGGCGGTAAATGATTATTGCCGTATCTTCGTTCGGTAATTGCTTCTTTATGAGAATATACGTGATAGCGGCAGTGATATTATTTTCTCTGATGTGGACAGGATGTCATTCTTCTGAAATGAAGAACCCGGACGGCACATGGTTGGTGAGGATCGGTAATTCGTATCTTACGCACGAAGAACTCATGTCTGCTATGCCCGTAGGAATGAGAGGCGCAGACAGCGTACGTTTTGTGGAGGAATATATGCGGAGCTGGAGTGAGGATGTGTTGCTTTATCAACAGGCTGAGCAGAATTTGCCTGATGATAAAGAAATAAACGAAAGGGTAGAGGCTTATCGAAGGGCATTGACTGTTCATTCTTATGAGGAAAAATTGGTGGAGCAGGAACTGGGTGGACAAGTGACGGAAGAGGAGGTGCAGGAGTATTACCGGTCTCACTCGTCTGAGTTTATGGCGTCAGAGCCTTATATCCGGGGAATATTTATGAAAGTTCCTTTGAATGCTTTGTCGATACGGACATTGCGCGGATGGCTGAAAAATGCTACCGGGAAAAACTTGGATCATATCGAGAAATATAGTATTTCTCATGCGGTCGGTTATGAATGTTTCCTCTGGAGCTGGCATCCGGTTTCGGATTTCTCGCCACGTATGCCGTTGGGAAAGACGGATGCGGATTATTTTCAGCCGCATAAGAATATAGAGGTGACAGATTCTTTATTCCGCTACTTCTTGTATGTGGAAGAGGTTCTGCCTGCAGGAGGAAAACTTCCGTTGGAATATGCGGAAGATGAAATCAGGGAAATATTGATTAATCTGAAGAGGGCGGAATATATCAGTCGGATGAAGACGGATTTATATAGGCAAGCTTTAGAGGACAATAAGATAATGTATTATTGATGATAGAAAATGAATAAATTGACTTTAATGGGTATCTGTGCATGTTTATGCCTTTTTTCAAGTATAGATTCTTTATATGCACAGGACAATGTGATTGATGAGGTGGTATGGGTAGTCGGTGATGAGGCTATCCTTAAGTCTGATGTGGAAAATGAGCGTTTGAATGCACAATATGAGGGACGCCGTTTTGACGGTGATCCTTATTGTGTGATTCCGGAGGAGCTGGCTGTGCAGAAACTTTTTCTTCATCAGGCTGAGATTGACAGTGTGACAGTTACTGACAGTGAAGTCCTTCAGGACGTGGAAGCTCAGATTGCCTGGCTGACAGACCAGATAGGTTCTAAAGAAAAATTGGAGGAGTATTATAATAAAACTTCTACACAGATACGGGAGATGCTCCGTGAAAATATTCGTAACGGCAAAACTGTGCAACAAATGCAGCAGAAGATTGTGGGCGACATTAAGCTGACTCCTGCAGAAGTGCGTAACTACTTCAGTCGTTTGCCTCAGGACAGTATCCCGTTTGTCCCTACACAGGTAGAGGTGCAGATTATAACGCGTGAACCGGAAATCAGAGAGGAAGAAATTGAGCGTGTTAAGAAGGAACTTCGTGACTTTACCGATCGCATTAATCGTGGAGAAACTACTTTCTCTACATTGGCACGTCTTTATTCGGAAGATCCCGGGTCAGCCCGGCATGGCGGTGAGTATGGTTTTACTGGCCGGGGTGAACTGGAACCGGCATTTGCCAATGTGGTGTTTAATTTGACGGACCCCAAGAAGATATCAAAAGTGTTTGAAACCGTTTATGGATTCCATATTGCCCAACTTATTGAAAAGCGAGGGGACCGGGTAAGCTATCGTCATATCTTGATAAAACCGAGAGTGGATGAAAAAGATGTGACACGTGAGTTGGAACGGCTGGATACTTTAGCCAATGATATTCGGAAAGGAAAAGTAAGTTTTGATGAAGCTGCACAATGGGTGTCACAAGATAAGGATACGCGCAACAATCATGGTTTGCTGGCAAACTCACAGACTTCTACTTCGCGTTTTGAAATGCAACAGTTGGCTGGTCTTGTGTCACAGGAAGTGGCCAAAACAGTAGAGAATATGCAGATTGGTGAAGTGTCGCAACCTTTTACCATGATTAACAGTAAGGGTAAAGAGGTGTGTGCTATCGTGAAACTGAAAAATCGTATAGAGGGGCATAAGGCAACTATTTCGGAAGATTACCAGCGTCTGAAGGATATTGTGACAGCACGTCGAAGTGCGGAAAAATTACAGAAATGGATTGTAGAGAAACAGAAAAACACATACGTGCGCATCAATCCGGCATGGCGCAAATGTGATTTTAAATATCCAGGGTGGATAAAATGATGGGACAACGGCTGAAAAAAGATAAATCTCATGTTTCGCGGCTTCGTTTGTTGCCGATTGTCGTGTGCAGTTTGTTGGTTCTGTGTGGCGGCGGACAGGTTGCTTTTGCCTGGAATTTCTGGCAAAAAGGTACTGCACCCTTGAAGGGGGAGAATGATACTGTCGTCCGTGGTTCCAGAGTGCCAGAGACAGGGCGTACACGTCCTGCCGCCAAGAGCAGAGTGTATTTGTTGCATTCGGACTTGTTGCGCAGGGATGCTTCACTTCCTGAAGCGCAAATTGTGACCGGTAATGTAAGTTTCCGTCATGACAGTGTGTATATGTATTGTGACAGTGCTTTATATTATGATAAAGTGGGTCGTTTCGAAGCTTTCGGGCATGTGCGTATGGAGCAGGGTGACACTCTTTTCCTTTATGGTGACCGTTTGCATTATGACGGGCTTACTCAGATTGCAGAAGTAAGAGAAAACGTACGTATGGAAAACCGTACCACTACTTTATTGACTGATAGCCTGAACTATGATCGTGTATACAATTTGGGATATTTTTTTGACGGAGGTACGATGATGGATGAACAAAACGTGTTGACTTCGGAATGGGGAGAATACAGTCCGCAGACCAAGCAGTCTGTATTTAACTATAATGTGCGGCTGGTAAATCCGCAGTTTACTCTCACTTCTGATACACTGCGTTATAATACAGCATCGAAGATTGTCGGCATTGTAGGTCCATCTGATATTTGGAGTGATGAGAACCATATTTGGTCGGAACGGGGTACGTATAATACAGTGACGGGAGTGGCTGATTTGTATGATCGCTCGGTGTTGACGAGTGGGGGGCGCCGTCTGACTGGTGATACGCTTTTCTACAACCGTCTGACGGGTATAGGTGAAGCTTTTAGCCGTATGGTGATGGCTGATACTGTAAATCGTAATATGATGACAGGTGAATATGGCTTCTACGACGAGCAAAGGAAATATGCTTTTGCTACAGACAGTGCGGTGGCTGTAGACTATTCACAAGGGGACAGTCTTTTTTTGCATGCGGACACATTGTTGATGGAGACATTCAATCTGGATACGGATTCAATGTATCGTGAAATGCGTGCTTTTCATAAAGTGCGTTTTTTCCGTACAGATGTTCAGGGGGTAGCAGATTCATTGGTGTTTTCTACTTCTGACAGTTGTTTGACTATGTATCGTGATCCGATTGTCTGGAATAAAAGTCAGCAACTTGTGGGTGAAGTGATGAAAGTATATATGAATGATAGTACTATTGATTGGTCGCATATTATTGGACAGGCATTGTCGGTGGAGCAGATAGATTCTACGCTTTATAATCAGGTGTCAGGGAAAGAAATCAAATCGTATTTCTCTGAGGGGCAGATGAAAAAAACGGAAGTGATAGGGTCTGTACGTGTGGTTTATTATCCGATGGATTCAGATAGTACGCTGATTGGCATGAATGTGTCGGAGACGAGCAAATTGGACATTTATCTTGAAAATCAGAAAATAGAACGTATGGTGATGAGCCCCAAGTCTACAGGGACTCTTTATCCGATGTCACAGATACCTCCCGGTAAGAATCGGCTGGAAAATTTTGTCTGGTTTGATTATATCCGTCCGCTTGACAAACATGATATATTCAACTGGAGGGGAAAGCGTGCGAGTGACCAGTTGAAGAAAAATGTGCGAGGACCGATAGAATTACCTAACAGCCACTTGTTTGATCGGAAAACGGAAAAATGATTCATCTTCCGGTTGTTTTTTGTATCTTAGTGCTTGTTTAAGATTTGTCAACTACAAAACGAAAGAACGGAAATGAGTGATGTAATTCGGTTATTGCCTGATTCTGTAGCAAATCAGATTGCAGCGGGCGAAGTGATACAGCGCCCGTCTTCTGTAATAAAAGAGCTTGTGGAGAATGCTGTTGATGCTGGAGCTTCACATATTGATGTTACGGTGACGGATGCGGGTAAAACTTGTATACGGGTTATAGATAATGGAAAGGGAATGTCGCCTACTGATGCGCGTATGGCGTTCGAGCGTCATGCTACCTCGAAAATAAGAGAAGCTTCCGATTTGTTTTCTCTCCATACGATGGGCTTCCGTGGGGAAGCTTTACCTTCGATTGCGGCTGTGGCTCAGGTGGAACTCCGCACGTGTCGAGAAGAGGATACATTAGGTACGCTTTTGGAGATAGCGGGTTCTAAAGTAGAGCGGCAGGAGGCTGTGGCATGTCCGAAAGGTTGCGACTTCTCCGTGAAAAATCTTTTTTTCAATGTCCCGGCCAGAAGAAAGTTCTTGAAATCGAATCAGACGGAATTGAGTAATGTTTTGGCTGAATTTGAACGGATAGCTTTGGTGAATCCGAATGTGGCATTTACGTTGACTCATAACGGAACGGAGATGCTGAATCTTCCTGTAACAGGGTTGAGACAGCGCATTATGGGGGTATTTGGCAAAAAGTTGAATCAAGATCTCCTTTCGCTTGATGTGACAACGACTTTGGTTCGGATTTCCGGTTTTATCGGAAAGCCTGAGTCTTCACGTAAAAAGGGGGCCAGACAGTTTTTCTTTGTCAACGGACGTTTTATGCGTCATCCTTATTTTCATCGCGCTGTAGCAGATGCATACGAAAATCTGATTCCGTCGGGAGAACAAGTGTCGTATTTTATTTATTTTGAAATAGACCCTTCTTCCATTGATGTGAATATTCATCCTACGAAAACAGAAATAAAGTTTGAAAACGAACAGGCTGTATGGCAGATTCTTTCTGCTGCCGTGAAGGAGACATTGGGACGTTTTAATGAGGTCCCTTCTATTGATTTTGATACGGATGGCATGCCTGAGATTCCTGCGATGGATATACGACAAGATTCTTATGCGTCTCCTCAACCTCCTAAACTCTCATTTGATACGTCATATAATCCATTTGATGTCGGCAGACCGCAAATGTCTTATCCTTGTGGTAAGGAGAAACGCTCTGATTGGGAACCTTTATTTGATAATCTTGAACAACGTGGAAAGGCTGTTCCATTGGTGGATGAAGGTGTGGACTCTGAAATGTTGTCTATGGAGTCTTATCGTCAGGAAAGGGGAGAGACTCATAATCTTTATGAAGGTCAGAATGAAGCGAAACCATCGGAATCAGCTGTGCGGCATTATCAGTATAAGGGATGTTTTATCCTGACTTCCGTAAAATCGGGACTGATGATGATTCACCAGCAAAGAGCTCATATTAGAATTCTTTATGACCGTTATATGAGGCAGATTCAAAGTCATAAAAATGCTTCACAACGTGTGTTGTTCCCAGATATGGTACATTTCTCTCCTGCTGAGGTACCTGTGCTTGAGGATATAACAGATGATTTGAATTATCTGGGTTTTGAGTTGAGCGATTTAGGTAATGGTACGTATGCCATTAATGGAGTTCCTGCTGGCATTGAAGGACTGAATCCGGAAACTCTTTTGACTGATTTGGTGCATACGGCTATTGAAAAAGGGTGTAAAGTAAAAGAAGAGGTGCAGAGTACATTAGCTTTGGCGTTGGCGAAAGCGGCAGCTATTATTCCAAGACAGATATTGACTGATGAGGAAATGGATAGTTTAATTGATGGACTGTTTGCAGTGGACACGCCAAACTATACTCCTGATGGAAAGATTGTATTGGTTGTAATGAAAGAAGAAGATATTGAAAAGATGTTCAAATGATTTTGGCAAATGGGGTGGTGAACTGAAAACTTCTTCCGTTTGCTTTTCATAACTTCTGTGTTTAGATGGAGTTTCCGTTCCGTGCATATAACATTGTTTCTGTTTTTTCTTTGTGTGTATATTTGTGTATTCCAGCGCGTTGTGTTTTTTGTCCGATTTTTTTTGAAAAAAAGTCGGTGAAAAGTTTGGCGTTTCGCCGGAAAGTCGTACCTTTGCAACCG
>CASENM010000027.1 GCA_949289295.1 uncultured Bacteroides sp. | reverse complement strand
TTGCATTGAAAGTATACAAGGAACTTGAAAGGTTATTGAAACTATCCGGATGTCCATACTCTGTAGATGAGACTCTGAGGATAGCCGAGACGATAGTTACTATTGAGATCGCACACCCGAAGAATAACGACATTGTAAAAAGAACCCTCTGCATTACCGAGGAGGAGAGGACTATATCCTACCTCATCAATACCGATGACTGGCTGAATCTCTGATTTGGGTGACGCAATGATAAAGTCAGGAAAAAGAAGGCTGTCTCAAACCGGAACCGGACAATCCAAAAAATATCGTTCCTGATTTGAAACAGCCTTCTTTATTATGCTCTACATGCTGATTACCAGACTACAATCTCGTCAACAAAAATGAAGCCTTTCGGATTTTTTGCCTTGATACGTACATAACGGCCTTTCCAGTTTCCGGAAAAGGCATATTCCTGGAACTTGAGCTGTGAGTCATCTTGTTTGATGTCCGTATCTATCTTGCCGCACAACTCGAAGTCATCACCGTTATCGGAAACATACAGTTCCACGTATTCCGGCTGGTACACACCCGGTCCGATAAGCTGCATCCAGCGCGATGAAACCTTATGTATCTCGGTCTGCTCGCCCATGTCCACCACACAGTCCAGATTGTCAAGATACCCTTGCCAGCGTTGGTCTGCATAAGTCAGTCCTCCACGATAACCGTCGAGCAAGGCATTCATGCCTCCGGCCATGTATCCGGGATACAATTCGCTGTTGTAATGAATCGGCTTATTGATGCCCCGATGATAATCCACTTTCTTCTCGGAGACATCCCCCATCAGCTTTCCGTCCACAAAAATACCAGCTACAATGTGTGCCGAATCCTTTACCACCACAGGCTTGTCATACACCGGCGACGAAGCGTCGGGCACCGTACCGTCGGTAGTATAGCGGATTTCCGCCGGATATTTCTCCGCATCGAAAGCCACCGTGATCTGTCGGGCCACCGTATCCACCTCCATACTGAAATCAATCTCATACGACAAGGGGAAAGCATTGACTCCCCGTCTGTGCAGAGTCTCTACATGACGGTTAAGACGTACCTTGAAGTCGTTCCAGTCTCTCAGGCTCTGAGGAGTCCAACCGATTTCCGCTACGGCTAGCGCACGCGGGAACATCATGTATTCCAGATGCTTTTCATCCTTAATGTATTCAGTCCATGTATTGGCCTGCACACCCAGGATATGCTTCTCGCGATCGGCAGTCAAGGAATCGTCAGGCAAAGGATTATAACTGTAAACCTTCTTCACCGGAGTATATCCGCCTATGGCATACGGCTGTGTGTTCGGAAAAGCCTGATAGAAGTCGAGATACATGTAGCCGCCCGGAGTCATCACCACATCATGCCCCATCGCGGCAGACTTGAATCCGGCCTCCTCGCCTCTCCATGACATCACGGAAGCCCGCGGCGCAAGTCCTCCTTCAAGAATCTCGTCCCAGCCTATGATACGCCGGCCTTTTGAATTGACAAACTCCTCCACCTCGTGGATAAAATGGCTCTGGAGCTCTTCCACACTCTTCATGCCTTCCTTTCTCATAAGAGCCTGACATTTGGGGCAAGTCTTCCAGTTCTGTTTCCCAGCCTCATCCCCACCGATATGGATGAGCTCGGAAGGGAATACCTCCATAATCTCCGTCAGCACATCTTCCATGAATTCATACGATTTGGGATTGCCGATACAGAAGTCACCTCCCGTATAAGGCTTTCCGCTACAGCACAGTTCCGGATAAGCCGCAAAGACTTCTTCCGAATGTCCGGGAAATTCCACTTCAGGTATTATAGTGACAAACCTGTCGGCCGCATAAGCCACAATCTGGCGCATGTCATCTTTCGTATAATACCCTCCGTATGCTCCTTCCGTACCTTCCGGCAGATACTTGCGGTCGTTTCCATCCCACCACTTCCGCCAGTCAGATTCCGTTCTGAAAGCACCGTGCGAGGTAAGGCGCGGATACTTGTCCATCTTCAACCGCCAGCCTCCGGCGTCGGTCAGGTGCAGGTGCAGTCTGTTGAACTTATAGGAAGACATCACATCAATCAGCTTCATGATTTCTTCCTTAGAGAAAATATGTCTTGATACATCCAGATGCAGGCCTCTGTAGCCGAAGCGCGGACTGTCTTCTATCTCCACACAAGGAATGCCCTCATTCCCCAGCATCTGCAACAAAGTTTGTTTTCCATAGAATACTCCAGCCTCAGTCGCGGCTTTCAGTTCAATGCCGTCTCCATCGACTGTCAGTCTGTAACCTTCGTCTCCCACTCCGGCCAATGCCGAATCGACCACATAACGCACCTTCTCTCCATCAGGTGCAAGAATCATGGAGCTGTCGGCCTTGAAAAAGCCTCCATGCATTTGCATCTCCGCCGGTTTCGGAATCAGACAGACAGCGTCAGGATTCCCTCCTGCACAAGAAGCCAGCACAAGTGCACACAGCACACCCGCTCCCCAGGAATGTTTGATAATGTTCGCTTTTTTCATAAATGTAAAAGGATTAGTCAGAATGGAACAAAGATACAAAAAGGAATCATTTTATCAATGCCCTGGCTATCCTTTTACACCAAATCCGCTATCGTATGATACGGGAGTATCCTTCTTTCCGCGGTTTGGCCGGAGCCGGCTCTCCCGCAGGATAACCCAAAGCCAACGCGCCGACTCCCATCAGCCCGTCGGGCAGCCCCCAACTTTTCATCAGTTCCTTACCTCTTTCCGTAGAAAACATCTCGCGTTCCCGATGAATCCAACAGCTTCCCAAACCGATGGCATGAGCCGCAAGCATCATGTTCTCAAGCACACAGCTGGCATCCTGAACCGGATTGTGAGCATCGGCAGGCGCGAATACCAACACGTATGTAGGCGCGTCATAATAAGGATTGGAAGTGACACCCATAATCCCGGCATTCATGGCAGCAAGCTCATCCATCAGTCGCTTGTCCTGCACGGCCACAATAAACGGCGACTGCATGCCTCTTGATGTAGGCGCATACATGCCGGCTTCAAGCACAGCTTGCAATTCCTCATCTGTTATCTGCTCAGCCTTATACTTCCGGCAGCTACGACGCGTCTTGATAATTTCCAAAAAATTCTTGTCCATGGTAATCCTCCCTTTAAAAAATTATACAATCATTTTTCTTTAAGTAATGTATTCATGACGACCTGCATCAGGTAGTCTCTGGTACCAGTATCCTGAATGCATTCAAACGGGAATCCCAGCACAAACGTACGGTAATCCGCTCCTCGGTAAACAGTTCCCGTCCCATAATTTCCATCAGTATAAACAAAAGCGGAATAGGCACCGGCTACAGGTAATATGCACTGCAAGGCTGGTACGGCATAAACCCGTCCGTTTGCTTTCCCTTCAATACGAAAACGCATACCGGCACCCGAAAGCTCCTGATTGCCCAGATTGACGAATAGACCTCCATCCGTACATTTCAGCACATTTCTCCCGAAATTATCTGCATTCAGCCCTTCCTTCAGGCGAGAACCACTGACCAACACACGGCCTCCCCGTCCACAATAATCACTTATCGCCCTACGAATTTCGGGCGATAAAGCTTTTTCGTCAGCTCCATTGATAAAATCAACCATCACATAGTCTGCCAACCGCACACTTCCGCTCTCCACCGTTTCATCGCTACACGAAACAAACGAATAATTTCCGGCACGCTGAATGGATTTTCCATGTACGAACACATAATCGAACGTATTGCCCACAATCAGTTTTCCTTCGAGAGTACTGTCGCTGACACCCAACCCTCCTGCAGTCTCTATTCCCATACGGCTGCGGTCGAATCCCTGCTGATATCCGCAGAACGCCGGACTATTCTGATAAGACAAACCCGGATCAGCCCACAAATCAAAGCCTTCTGCTGATGGAGACTCGATACGGGCCGGACCGCACAGTTTGTCAAAAGCACTGACAATCAACAACGTTCCCTGGCTATATTCGGACTTATAAGCTGAAAGAATCTCTGACGGAAAACTTTCCCCTCCTTTATTGACAGCTGTCACCTTGAAACTGTACACAAGTCCCGGCTCCACTTTCACCGTATATTCCGGTTTCTTTACATACACCCCATTGTTAAAGCCACCATAACCGATACGGGTATAGACTATATACCCCTGCGGAGTGGCTGAAGGTTCCGATACATCCTCTGTACCAATCCAACGCAATGTGAACGTATTTTTCTTCTTTCCCTCATGGATTGCGAAATGACTGACCGGCAACGGCTGTACGGTATAGTCCGTTCCGTGCATCTCCGCCACATATTTCAAGACCGACTTGTATACCGAACGTCCCACCGTAAATTTAAACGCCGGGTCGTGTCCCAGCTTCATGTCCGCAAAATTCTGATGAGAGAGCAGTTCAAGAATCATGGAAGGGACAGCAGGCAATCTTGTCTCACTATAATTGCGGTTCCACATCCCTCTCCGTATCCAACGTACACCGAAACGGGAAGAGATGTCACGCTGCAGACCGGTGAGCACCATATCCGCCAGATCACGTGAAGCATAACGCGAAATGCCACAATTCAACCTGCCGTCATTGAAACCGGTGGTATAGATGCCCAATGAACCGACCAACGAATCGTCTTCCTTATAGCCCGCGTCAGAGTGCAAGGCCACTGAAAGTTCAAAAGGCACTTTCAGACCTTTCTCCACCGGATTATATACAGACCCTCCGCTCAGATAATTGGTAGTGAGCGAACGGGCGTTGATATCATCGTTATAATCATTCTCTCCTCCACTCTTGCTGTATATGGAATAAGGCATTCCGGCCCATTGAGCCGCATAACGCGCACCTTCAAGATAACGGGGCAGGCCGCTCACCTTTCCTCCGCGTGCGATGTTTCCCATGCCACCGCCAAAACGCACCGCATCGGCACACACCACACCTTTCTCCGAGCTTTCATTGGTCAATACCACCATCCCGTAATCATTCATCCCCTTGTCAAACTCAAAAGTCCCCAGATAGACCCACGTTCCGCCTCCCATCTGCTGGTTGACCTCAAATTCGGTGACTCCCCCGTTATGAAATACCAGATATTTTGCGTCAGTCACACTTGCAGGCAAGGTCTGATAACTCACATAAACCGCATACCGTCCTTTCTCAGGTATATTGGGAATCCATTCGGCAAAAGATTTCCCGGATTTCGACTGAGTCGCGATAAAACGGGCCGTTCCGTCAGCAAACGGATTATGATTGTCCGGATAAGTAAGGTATTTCTGTGCAAACCCCGGCTTACCCGTATCCGACCATCTGTATTTTTTATGGTTCACTTCCAGATAACGGCTCCCGGGAGAACAGGTATTATTGTCCACAATCACTTCATAATGCTGCCAGTCACGTTCACGGGGGGTATAAACCACCGCTCCGGCATTCTCCAGCATCGGAATCAAGTAAGGTACCACAAACGATTGGGTAAACAAATCCTCTCTCGTACAGAACAAAGGCGGACGCTGCCACCTCCATTTGCCACTATCGTTTCCATAAAACCGCCCATGGCTCTGCCAAACCACAAGATGGCGGTTATACAGTCCTTGAGTCACGTCAAACGGACGGGAAATATTTTTTACCCATGGCTCACCTTTATAATCTATCTTCCCATAAAGCCTGGATTTGTCTTTTTCCTTCCGGAAAGCGTTGGGTATCAAGTCCTCAATCAACCGTCCGTCTGCATAAAGCCGCAAGGAATAATAATTCACCGGACCCGGAAGCACTTGCTTCAGAGAACGGTAAATGGCAGAAGTATTCTCTTCTGTAAAAGACTGATAGCCGAAAACGGCATTGGCGTATATCCCCAGCACTTTTCCTTCATGGTCTATCTTGAAACTGTCAAGCTTGCTGACCCCGATTTCGGCATACGAAGTCTCATAGTTCTTAAAAAATGACCTCAAACGCTGACAGACAGTACGTTCCAAGCTCTGTGCATTGGCGGAAAAACAGATGCCACACAATGCTGCAAACAAAAGAATATATCGTTTCATACAGGAATCATCTCGTTTTAATCGCATGCAAAGATATAAAAAAGAGTGCATCGTAAGTGAAAAATCAAGCACAGAGACACAAAGACACAGAGAATATATTTTTTAATATAAAACTCTGTGCCTCCGTGTCTCCGTGTCCTTAGACCTTACGAAACACTCTTTTTCTTAATAAATGGTGTCTGTTCTCGCGTCAATTGTTCTCCGGACGGAGCTTGCGGACAGTGACTGCAGTCTGCCACATCTCGCTTTCACGCAACGCCTTCAATTCGGCATTCAACTTGTCGCGATAATCTGGTTTCGAGTTGCTGTCGATGGAAATCTGAGCCTCGTGCCCGCACTTCACGCTTTCATACAGCTTCTGTACCACTGGCTTGATGGCATCGTGGAACGGGCCCATCCAGTCGAGCGCGCCACGCTGTGCAGTAGTGGAGCAGTTGGCATACATCCAGTCCATACCGTTCTTTGCGAACAGCGGCATCAATGACTGAGTCAGTTCTTCCACAGTTTCATTGAAAGCTTCCGAAGGAGTATGTCCGTTTTCGCGCAACACCTCATACTGGGCCAGCAAAAGTCCCTGGATGGCTCCCATCAGCGAGCCACGCTCACCGGTCAGATCGGAAGTAGCCTCACGCTGGAAAGTGGTTTCAAAAAGATATCCTGAGCCGATGCCGATTCCCAAAGCAATGGTACGGTCGTATGCCTTTCCTGTAGCATCCTGATAGATTGCATACGAAGAGTTCAGGCCACGGCCTTCCAGAAACATGGTACGCAAGGAAGTACCCGAACCTTTCGGAGCTACCATAATCACATCAATATCTGTCGGAGGAACCACACCCGTACGGTCGTTCCACGTAATCGCGAAGCCATGTGAGAAATAGAGAGCCTTGCCTGCGGTAAGTTGCGGCTTGATGGTCGGCCATACAGAAATCACGGCCGCATCAGAAAGCAGACACATGATGATGGTACCTCTCTGACATGCCTCTTCAATGCTGAACAATGTCTCACCCGGAACCCATCCGTCGGCCACAGCCTTCTCGTAAGTCTTTCCCGGACGCTGTCCGACAATCACATTGAAACCGTTGTCACGCAGGTTCAACGACTGACCCGGTCCCTGAACGCCATAGCCGATCACAGCGATGGTCTCATTTTTCAATACCTCACGTGCCTTTTCCAATGGAAATTCCTCACGGGTTATCACATTCTCGATAACCCCTCCAAAATTCATTTGTGCCATTTTCGTACAATCTTTTTACGCGGCCGGAGCCGCCTGTTAATTGAATATATTTGTTAATTGAATATCACTTTACTTCGAACAACTACTTCCGCATTGTTCTTCTTCACCTCTATATCGTATTCGTTCTCGGCTTTCTGCTCCCTATAAAAAGTCAACAGGTCACCATAATAGCTTTCTGCCACGTAAGCCATCTCAAAACGACGGACCGACTTCTCACGGAACATTTCCATAGGAAACAGATCCAAGATATGTTCGATATACTTGATGCTGTTGACATGCCCGTTGATGTCAATGTCGCTGTACTTGGCCTGATACTCACACACCGGCTCACTTTCGTCCACCTTGATTCTTCCGGGACGGGCGATGGGGCATTCCTTATCGCAGATGTAGTCCGTAATCGCCCCTCCGTGCAAAGTCAGCAAGTCAATCGGCTTCCGACTCTCCATACTGATCATCGCCCAGACCGAACGGGCATATCCCACGGGGTTCCCTTCCTCGTTCAGGATAGCGAAATTGCGGTCAGTGAACAGGCGGTACACATTCTCCACCCACGTCTGTATGCTGAACTTCCGATAGGCCCTGGGCATATCCTCCAGTTCAATGGCCAGACGCGACAATACCCAAGTATAATGGTTCTCGTTCAGTGTAGCGATGCCGAAACCACGCTCTGCGGCATGGAATCCCGCGCAATTCAACAGATGGTTACCCAACACCCCCATCGTGAGGCGTTCCGTAAAATCCACATGAAACGGTTCTGCCACGAACTGATAAGTCCCTACTTTATTATCTTCTGCCATATATGTATTCCAATCAATAAATCGTCAAAATCCGTCCTCACTCTCATTTTCCGTTCCGGTAACGTTCCTCACGATGTGCCAAATACTCATTGACACGCTCAAAACAGCTTGTCGACACGGCGATACGCCCCGAACGGACAAACTGCAACACGCAGTTCAAATCCTTCAGGTTCTGGTAAAGCGCCGTAATCTCATCGCTCATTCCCACCTTCTCCACAATGGCAAAAACAGGATTCACCTCCACGATATGCGCACTGGCACGGCGTACCACTTTCGATGCCTCCGGATTCGACTGGAACTCCGGCATCGAGACCTTATACATGGCCACCTCACGCTGGAAAATCTCAGAGTCCGTGAAATAATGTGCCTGTATCACGTCAATCTTCTTCTCCATCTGACGCACGACTTTTTCCACAATATCTGCCGTAGTCCAGCAGGTAATCGTGTATTTATGCACTCCCTTGATGGAAGAAGCGGACACATTCAGACTCTCAATATTAATCTGCCGGCGGGTGAACACGGCTGTTATCTGATTCAACGTACCCGCAATATTCTCAGAATGAACAATTATCGTATATAATGACTTATTTTCCATATCCTGACTGAATCAACATTCCATTAACATATAATTGACTGAACTTCCCGGAGGTGTCATCGGAAGCACATTTCCTTCCTCTACCACACAGACTTCAAGCAGGAAGGGCCCATCAGTGGCCAGCATCTCCTGAATGGCATCCCCCAGATCACCACGTTCCATCACTCTCCGCGAAGGAATGCCGTAGGCGGCAGCTATCTGCATGTAATCCGGGTTCATCATCGGCGTGAACGAATAGCGGCGGTTGAAGAACATGGCCTGCCACTGACGCACATTGCCCAGATAATTATTGTTGAGCAAAATAATCTTTACCGGAGCCTTTTGTTCCATCACCGTACCCAGCTCCTGCATGGTCATCTGCAAACCACCGTCGCCCATGAACGCGCATACCGTACGGCCGGGACAACCGAATGTGGCACCGATAGATGCCGGCAGACAAAAGCCCATCGTTCCCATACCACCGGAAGTCACGATGCTCCGCTTCTTCGAGAAGCTGAAATAACGACACGCCATCATCTGATTCTGACCCACATCGGTCACCAGTATCGCCTCGTTACGGGTCGCCTCGCTCACGGCATGCACCACCTCACCCATATTGATCGGACCGCTTTCCGGATAGACCTCCTTCCGGATGACCTGCTCGAACTCCTTCTCCTCATAAGGCTTGAAGCTCTCAATCCATTCCGTATGCTTATGCGGCTGAATCAGTTCAGTCAGCAAAGCCAGAGTACGCTTGCAATTCCCCAGCACCGGCACGTCCACCGGCACATTCTTCCCGATTTCCGACGGATCAACATCCAGATGAATCACCTTCGCCTGCTTGGCATACGTCTCCAGCTTGCCCGTCACACGGTCATCAAAGCGCATGCCCACGGCTATCAGTACATCGCATTCGTTGGTCTTCACATTCGGACCGAGATTACCATGCATACCCAGCATACCCTTATTCAACCGGTGATTGCTCGGCAAGGCGGAAAGCCCCAGCAAAGTGCATCCGCAAGGCATATCGGCCTTCTCCACAAATACCTTCAACTCTTCCTGCGCATTACCCAACTCCACTCCCTGACCGACAAGCACCAAAGGCTTCTGCGCCTCGTTGATAAGACGTACCGCTTCGGCCACCATCTTCGGGTCAGTTTCCGGATCAGGATCATAACTGCGGATAAAATCCAGACTTACCGGTTCATAATCAGCCAACTCGGTCTGGGCATTTCTTGTAAAGTCAAGCACGACCGGCCCCGGACGTCCGCTCCGCGCGATATAGAACGCACGGGCCACCGCCCAAGCCACATCTTCCGCCCTACGAATCTGATAACTCCACTTGGAGATAGGCTGGGTCACTCCCACCAGGTCCACTTCCTGAAACGCATCCGTGCCCAACAGTCCGGCACCCACCTGGCCGGCAATCACCACAATCGGCGTACTGTCTATCATGGCATCGGCCACACCGGTAATCGTATTGGTAGCACCCGGACCGCTCGTCACCAGACATACGCCCACCTGTCCCGACACACGGGCAAAACCTTGGGCCGCATGAGCCGCTCCCTGTTCATGACGCACCAGAATATGATTAAGTCTGTCAAGATGGTCATATAAAGCATCAAAGACCGGCATGATGGCACCGCCCGGATAACCGAAGATGGTCTTTACCCCTTCGTGCTCCAGCGAACGCATCAACGCCTCAGAACCTGTTATTCTTTCTTTCATATATTCCTGTTTTACATTATTCCACAATCCTTACTCCTCCCTTGTCGGCAGAGCTTACCATGCTTGCGTACGCTCTCAACGCCTTCGACACTTCCCGATTGCGCGTCAACGGAGCCATCGGCCTTGCGGCCAGTTCCTCGTCACTTAATCTCACATTGATAGAACGGTTCGGGATGTCAATATCTATAATGTCTCCGTCCACAATCTTCCCGACATTACCGCCAGCCGCCGCCTCGGGAGAAATATGTCCGATGCTCAACCCTGAGGTGCCGCCACTGAAACGCCCGTCGGTAATCAGCGCGCATTCCTTGCCCAGATGCTTCGACTTTATATAAGAGGTGGGATAAAGCATTTCCTGCATACCCGGCCCTCCTTTCGGACCTTCGTGCGTGATGACCACCACATCGCCGCTCACCACCTTTCCGCCCAAGATGCCTTCGCAAGCCGACTCCTGTGAATCGAACACTTTGGCAGGACCGGAGAACTTCCAGATGCTTTCGTCCACTCCGGCGGTCTTGACCACACATCCGTCCTGAGCGATGTTCCCTTTCAGCACGGCCAGCCCTCCGTCCTTGCTGTACGCATGCTGCAGGTCGCGGATACACCCGGCGGCACGGTCCGTGTCAAGTTCCCGACAAGTCTCCTGCTGGGAACCCATCTCTATACTGAATTTTCCGCCCGGCGCACTCGAATAAATGCGTCTGGCTTCGGGGTCGATGTCGGGCTTACAGATACTGTATCTGGCGATGGCTTCGGCCAAGGTCATTCCGTCGACACGGCTCACTGACGTGTCAAGCAGTCCTCCCTTGTCCAGTTCACCGAGAATGTTCAGGATGCCTCCGGCACGGTTCACGTCCTGTATATGGTATTTCTGCGTGTTGGGGGCCACCTTACACAGACAAGGCACCCGGCGCGAAAGCATGTCGATGTCATCCATCTTGAAGTCGACTTCACCTTCGTGGGCGATAGCCAGCAGATGGAGCACCGTATTGGTGGAACCTCCCATCGCTATATCAAGTGTCATGGCATTCAGGAATGCCTGACGGGTAGCGATACTACGCGGCAACACACTCTCATCGCCTTCCTCATAATATTTGTAAGCGTTCTTCACAATCAGTCGTGCCGCGTCCTCAAACAACCGTCTGCGGTTAACATGAGTGGCAAGAACAGTGCCGTTACCCGGAAGAGCCAGTCCGATGGCCTCATTCAGGCAGTTCATGGAATTGGCGGTGAACATTCCCGAGCAACTACCGCATCCCGGACAGGCATGACACTCAATCTGAGCCACGTCCTCGTCGCTCACCGTAGGATCGGCCGACTTGATCATCGCGTCAATCAGGTCAAGATGCTGTCCGTCCCATTCTCCCGCTTCCATCGGTCCTCCCGACACGAACACTGTAGGAATGTTCAAACGCATGGCGGCCATCAGCATTCCCGGAGTAATCTTGTCACAGTTCGAGATGCAGACCATCGCATCCGCCTTGTGCGCGTTTACCATGTATTCCACGCTATCTGCTATCAAGTCGCGCGATGGAAGCGAATACAGCATTCCGTCGTGCCCCATGGCGATGCCGTCATCGATGGCTATCGTGTTGAACTCAGCCGCAAAGCATCCCAGCTTCTCAATCTCGGCCTTCACCTGCTGGCCCACCTCATGCAGGTGGGTATGCCCCGGCACAAACTGAGTAAACGAATTGACTATCGCGATGATAGGTTTCCCCATCATTTCCCTTTTCATTCCATTGGCCACCCACAGGGCACGTGCCCCGGCCATCCGGCGGCCTTCCGTACTCATCGAACTGCGTAACTGATGTTTCATCTTTACCATATTTTTCAATTAAAAAGCCTCTCTCATCATCCGGTGAGAAAGGCTTCCATCCAATATCATTCAATGCGACTACATACACGAAGCCCCCTCACCCCTTGGTGCCACGACCACGACGCGAATAATATGCAGGACTTCCAGATTGACCAATGTATGAGTTGCGTTCATATCTCTTATCATTTATATTCGCAAAGGTAAAGGCTTTTTTGAAACAAACAAATAAAATGATACTTTTTTTTCAAATAAATTATCATTCGTAAGTAACCAAGGTCATTTATTGTCAGTTTATCAGACAATCCGGCACCGGATACGGACACAAAAAATGTGCGGAGCAGACACGGCATATCCGTGCCTCTCCGCACACTCCCTGTCAAAGACATCCTCAAACGGGAATCAGATTCCCAAAGATTTCTTTACAGCCTCAATCTTTTCCATGGCATCGGCAGTAGCTCCTGCATAGCACTTCGGGCACTGCATTTCGCCTTTCACTTCCATGTAAAACTTGATTTTCGGTTCTGTTCCTGACGGACGTACGGAAACCTTTGTGCCGTCGGCCGTAAAGAACTGCAGCACGTTGGATGTTTCCGGCATTTCCAGATCAATCACATTACCCTTGTTGTCTGTAGCCTTCAGCGACTTGTAGTCTTTCACCAGTACCACTTCCGATCCGCCGAGTTCCTTTGGAGGACAAGCACGGAAGTTGTCCATCATCGCCTTGATTTCATCAGCACCTGTCTTGCCCGGCTTCACCACATTGACGGTAAGCTCTTTGGAGAATCCGTATTCCACGTAAATTTCCATCAGCACGTCATACAAGGTCTTGCCCTGGTCTTTCGCCCACGCGCAGATTTCAGCCAGCAATGAGCAGGCGGAAACGGCATCTTTGTCACGCACGAAGTCCTCAGCCAGGAATCCATAGCTTTCCTCACCGCCACCGATATACTGTTCCTTGCCTTCACGCAAACGGATTTCACGTGCAATCCACTTGAATCCCGTATAGCAGTCAAGCATTTTGATATGATTCTTGTCGGCCACCGTCTTAATCAGGTCGGTAGTCACAATGGTCTTCACGATAAATTCGTTGCCGGCCATCTTGCCCGTTGCGATACGGTTCTTGATGATATAGTACAGGAAAATCAGACAAGTCTGGTTACCGTTGATGAGCACCCACTCGCCCTTGCTGTCCTTGCAGGCCATACCTACACGGTCAGCGTCCGGGTCAGAAGCCATCACGATGTCGGCGTCAATCTCCTTAGCCAGCTTGATAGCCAAAGTCAACGCTTCCGCATTTTCCGGATTCGGAGAAACCACAGTCGGGAAATCGCCGCTCTTCACCATCTGTTCAGGCACGCAGTGTACGTTCTCGAAGCCCCACAGTTTCAGCGACTGCGGAATCAGCATCATACCTGTTCCGTGAATCGGAGTGTAGACAATCTTCAAATCCTTCTGCCGTTTGATGACTTCCGGATCAATCGAGATGGTATGGATGCGTTTCAGGTATTCGTCATCAATTTCTTTGCCGACAATCTGAATCAGATCAGCATTCTTTGTAAACTTGATGTCATCCACCTTCACCTTGTTCACCTCATCGATGATACCCTTGTCGTGCGGAGCCAGCACCTGTGCGCCGTCGTCCCAATAAGCCTTGTAGCCGTTGTATTCTTTCGGGTTATGGGAAGCGGTGATGTTGATACCGCTCTGGCATCCCAAATGACGGATAGCGAACGACATTTCAGGAGTCGGACGCATATCGTCGAACAGATAGACCTTTATACCGTTTGCAGAGAAAATATCGGCAGAAATTTCAGCAAACTTGCGGCTGTTGTTACGGCAGTCATGACCTACCACTACGGAAATGTTGTCCTTACCGGCAAAACATTTGTTCAGATAGTTGGCCAGTCCCTGTGTGGCGGCACCCACCGTGTAGATGTTCATGCGGTTGGAGCCCGCACCCATGATGCCGCGCAGACCGCCCGTACCGAATTCCAGATCCTTATAGAACGCGTCGATAAGCTCTGTCTTGTCGGGGTTTTCCAGCATGCGTCTTACTTCGGCCTGAGTTTCCGCATCATAAGCGGGTGACAACCAGGCCTGTGCCTTTTCTGTGCATTGTTTGATCAATTCTTCGTTTTCCATGATTTTCAGTTGTTATTTTAGTTTTTCAGGTATTCATCCAAGACAGAGACAAAAATAAAAAAAAAAATCCAATTATCCTAGATGTGAAACAAAAATTTTACGGCACAAGCCGTGAGACTCATGCCGTAAGACTGCGGAACCTGTGTCCGTCCGGAATCATGACGACGGACGGAAAAGTCCGGCGCTCTGCGAAATCATTTCAACTCCTTCACCTTATAGCGGTCGCCTGTAGCTTTCACCAGCTGCTTCAGGAAATCCTGCGGATAGCCCGGACGGTCGTAAGGAGCCGTGTTTCCCGTTTCCGGGCGCTGTAGCTGTCCGTCCTTCACACGTTTGACCACTCCGTCGTTGTAGCGGACAATCAGGAACTCGCCCA
This sequence comes from uncultured Bacteroides sp., assembly GCA_949289295.1. Classification (GTDB taxonomy): domain Bacteria; phylum Bacteroidota; class Bacteroidia; order Bacteroidales; family Bacteroidaceae; genus Phocaeicola. The sequence continues at coordinate 150,139 of CASENM010000027.1, read as the reverse complement.
ACTTCTTCCAGCTGGCCACAGCCGTGTTCGCTGTCGATGAGGTATATTCTGTCAGGAAACCGCGCGCCTTTTCCGGATCTTGCTGATAAAGCTCCAGGGCCGTGCTCTCTATGCCCTTCTGCGCAGTGGCGAACATGTCCTCCAGACTGTTCTGGACTGTACGCATGTCGCCCTCCATCTGACTGTAGCGCGGACGGATCATGTCGGCCACCCAGTTATAAATCCAGAAGCCGGAATCCCACGAGAAAGTCACACAGTCGCCGTTGCCTTTGGCATACGGATAAGGCACTTTGTCAGTCTGGCAATACACGGGGGTGAACACCGTCATGTTGGCATCGTCAAGACCGAACCACAACACACCACCCACCACATCGGGCATGCTGGCACGCATCTGCGAGACAAACACGAAACCGCTCTGCTGGGTGGAGATGGGACGTTCATTAAAATACTCCTGGCCGTCCACATTGAACGTCAGAGGAGACAGGCGATAAGGCGAAGCAAAACAGCCGGCTCCAAGATCCTTGGTGATGTCGAGTGGAGTACCTTCATAATGGTCGCGCATAGCATGTTGGATGTCGCGCACCGACACCTTGCGGTCGGGCTTCACATACAAGGGCATGGGGTCCTTGCTCTCTCCCTGTATGTAAGGAAGATATGCCTGTCCCGTAGTCTTGCTGAACATGTTATAGAAACTCCACACACGGGCCTCACAGGCACGAAGGCCGCTGAAATCGAGGGGACAATAGGCATCGGCAAAACTGAAGTCCTCGTTCCTGCCGCTGAAATAGCCTTTCTCACGGGCGAACGAGATGACATCCGGCGAATACAGGCAGTTGTCCTTGTCATCGAGCGCGAACTGATGGATGCGACTCTGGTTGGCGTGAGCGGCGATACAGTCATCGGGGACACGTACGGCCACCCATACGGCACCCTTCACGCCGGGGCCTTTGCCGATCATCTCCATAATCCACGCCTCATTTGGATCGGCAATCGAAAACGACTCGCCGCTGCTGTAGTATCCGTATTCCTTCACCAGGTCAGTCATCACCTTGATGGCTTCCTTGGCACTGCGCGAACGCTGCAGGGCGACATAAATCAAGCTTCCGTAATCCATCACCCCGGTCGTGTCCACCAGTTCCGGACGCCCGCCGAAAGTGGTCTCGCCGATGGTCACCTGAAACTCGTTGATGTTTCCGATTACGTTATAAGTCTGCTTCGCCTCTCTGATCTGACCGAGATACTTGCCGGTATCCCACTCATAGATGTCACGCATGGCCCCTTCGGCATGCACGGCCGCAGGATAATGACAAAGGAAACCGAACATCCCGTACGAATCAGCCGAATAAGACACGATTACCGAACCGTCAGCCGATGCGTTTTTACCCACAATGAAATTGGTGCAAGCCCATCCGCTTGTCACACCCGCCACAAGCAACACGGCCGCGGCGAACACTTTTCTCATTCCCATTTCTTTTTCTTAATTTTTATAATATATAGTAGAACAATAATTCAATGCCTCAGAACATAAAGCCACGGAATCTTTATACGACACCAATTCTCAGATGCCCGCCCGGACACCATCAGAATGAATATCTCTCACGTGCCACGTTTCCGCACTGGTCAGTCACCACCACCTCCGCCTCATGGGGCACTCCACGCCGCACCTTCTCCTTGTCCTGGATGACCAGCACTCCTTTTTTCAGTCCGAAAAGCACAAACTTCCCGTCGATGTACACCTTATAAGAGGCAATGCCCGATTCCGCGTCGCTCACCCGGAAACGGATACTGCGCGACGATTTCCAACCGCTCCGCCCTAACGGAACAATGCGCGGAGCCACCGTATCGAGAGCCACGGCAAATGTGCCCAACGAACGGACCTTGGTCCTCATCCACCCGTTCTCATACTTGCCGCCCATCGGAGCGCGCCATCTGCCCCATTTCTGCACGACATAGTATTTTGTCGTGTCGGGCACCGGCATGCAACGCATCCCGATTGAGAGCGGACAATAACCGTGGAGCGGAGTATATCCCGCATCCAGCACATAGTCGAACGATATGCCCGCGCTGTCTTCTCTGATTCCGGCATGAAGTTTCACATCGTCATACACATGATACTTCGGGACAACCAGTTCCAGTCCGGGACGCTGCACCACATTCGTACGGTTCCAGTATAATGTCTGCCCTCTCCTTTCGTCCGGAACCGGAATCTCCTGCTTCCGGCCTCTGACCACAAAACTGCACACACGATGATTGCCGAAATTGTCCTCCAGCACATATCTGAAGTGGTAGTCACGTTCCTCATCAATGTCAATCACCCCACGGTCATCCTGCGTATGAAGCATCCGAAGACGGTTTCCCGGCAACCGATACGAACGCATGACCAGACGTCGGGTACGGCTCAGCTCCTCAAAATCAGTGAAGGCGTTGATCATCCGGTTCTCGTCAGGAGCCACCGTATCAGTCGTGCTGTTGAACACTTTCACGGAATCCACATACAACGTCACGGAGTGTACTCCATAGAAATTTGACGTGCCGTCCATGTAATCTTTCGCACTGATTCCTGTATACAGCTTTCCCCATGCCGTCATAGGACGTCCCAATCTGGAGACAGGCACCAGCTTACGGCGTGCCGAACCATCCACGACCCCCTTTCCCGGTAAAGGATAAAAGCCTACCAGACTCGGCACCGGCGCCTTCGTATCTTTCAGGTAACGCTTGAAATAAGGTATCGGGTCAATATATTCGTTCGTTTCCGTACGGCGCAGTTCCAGATGGAGATGAGGACCGGCCGATGCCCCCTCATTCCCGCTGACGGCCACAATGTCCCCCTTCCTTACAGGAAACTTGTCCGGCCCGAACCTCAAGTCACATACAAAAGTCTCGTGCGCATACTGATAATCACGCACCGCCTTCTGCACGGCCGGCGCGAACGAAAGGACATGCCCGTACACCGAAGTCAGTCCATTTGGATGCGCCACATAGATTACCTGTCCGTATCCGCCGTGCAATACCGCAACGCGCGACACATAGCCGTCGGCCACACAATGTACGGGTTTTCCCACCACCCCCTGCGTCTTGATGTCGATCCCGTTATGGAAATGGTTCGGCCTCAGCTCACCGAAATTCGCACTCAGCAACAAAGGAAAATCAAAGGGCGAAGCAAAATAATCCTCGGGCATATTTTGTGCCTGTCCCGACAATGCGGATACAAGTGTCAGTATCAGTCCAATTTTACGTATCATTGAAATATGTATAAATCCGACACAAATATACCAAGAAATTGCATTCCGCCCTGCATACAATCAAAAGTTATGATTAAATTTGCACAAAAATCAACTGCACAAACATATCCCGATTATTGAATGATAGAAAAACATATTGTACTCGAAGATATTGACCCTGTAGTATTCTATGGAGTAAACAATACCCACATGCAGATGATCAAGGCGCTGTTCCCCAAACTGAGGATCGTGGCACGCGGAAACGTCATCAAAGTGATGGGAGACGAGGAAGAGCTGTGCGCCTTTGAGGAGGCCGTGCTCGCGCTCGAGAAACACTGCGACAAATACAACTCCCTGAACGAGGAGGTGATCCTTGACATCGTAAGCGGCAATATGCCGAAAATCGAGAAGACAGGCGACGCCATTGTATTCAGCGTCACCGGAAAGCCCATCACTCCACGCAGCGAGAACCAGCTGAAGCTGGTGCACGAGTTCGAGAAGAACGACATGATATTTGCCATCGGCCCGGCCGGTTCCGGCAAGACCTATACGGCAATCGCACTTGCCGTACGCGCGCTGAAAAACAAGGAAATCAAGAAAATCATCTTGAGCCGTCCGGCTGTCGAGGCGGGAGAAAAACTAGGTTTCCTCCCCGGCGACATGAAAGAAAAGATCGACCCATACCTCCAACCTCTCTACGATGCGCTGCAAGACATGATTCCGGCTGTGAAACTGAAGGAATACATGGAACTCAACATCATTCAGATCGCGCCTCTGGCTTTCATGCGCGGACGTACGCTGAACGATGCGATAGTCATCCTCGATGAGGCGCAGAACACCACGACCCAGCAAATCAAAATGTTCCTTACACGTATGGGCATGAATACCAAGATGATCGTAACCGGAGACATGACCCAGATAGACCTGCCTCCCTCGCAGACATCAGGGCTGGTGCAAGCCATGAAAATCCTGAAAGACGTAAAAGGAATCAGCATTGTCGAACTGAACAAAAAAGACATCGTCCGCCATAAACTGGTGACACGGATTGTGGAAGCTTACGAAAAATTCGAGGAAAAGAACAAGAAAAGACAAGTTGCGACCGGCACCGCCTCTACGGACCAGAAACCCTGACAACAGAACAAGAAAGTACAGATTCAAAATATTCTTAAAACAAGAAGAAAATGAGCAAAGCGTTAACAAAAACAGACTATCACTTTCCTGGACAGAAAAGCGTGTACCACGGCAAAGTGCGTGATGTGTACAACATCAATGACGAAAAACTAGTGATGGTGGCAACCGACCGTATCTCCGCATTCGATGTCGTGCTGCCGGAAGGTATCCCTTATAAGGGCCAGATGCTGAACCAGATTGCGGCCAAATTCCTCGACGCCACAACCGACATCTGTCCGAACTGGAAACTGGCCACTCCCGACCCTATGGTCACCGTAGGCGTATTGTGCAAAGGATTCCCCATTGAAATGATTGTGCGCGGATACCTGTGCGGAAGCGCATGGCGTGCCTACAAGAGCGGAGTACGCGAAATCTGCGGCGTACGTCTGCCTGAAGGAATGAGAGAAAATGAGAAATTCCCCCATCCGATCATCACCCCGACCACCAAAGCTGAAATGGGGCTGCACGATGAGGACATCTCGAAAGAAGAAATCCTGGAGAAAGGGCTTGCCACTCCTGAGGAATATGAAAAGCTGGAACAATATACGCTGGCTCTCTTTGAACGCGGCACGGAAATCGCCGCCTCACGCGGACTGATTCTCGTGGACACGAAATATGAATTCGGAAAGCACAATGGGGAAATCTATCTGATGGACGAGATCCATACTCCCGACTCCAGCCGCTACTTCTATGCGGAAGGCTATCAGGAACGTTTCGAGAACGGAGAACCGCAAAAGCAGCTCTCGAAAGAGTTCGTACGCGAATGGCTGATGGAAAACGGATTCCAGGGAAAAGAGGGACAGAAGGTGCCTGAGATGACTCCGGAAATCGTGGCTTCTATCAGCGACCGCTACATCGAGCTGTTCGAGCATCTGACCGGGGAGGCCTTCATAAAAGGCGACACCGACAATCTTGCCGCACGCATCGAAAAGAATGTGACTGAATACCTGAAATAATGAAGAATTAATAATGAAGAATTAATAATGAAGAATTAATAGTTGATTTTACGTTGATTGTCAATCGTTGACTTTCAATCATCAACTGTAAATTCTTCATTATTAATTGTTAATTGTTAATTGTTAATTGTTAATTAACAAAATGCCTCACTACCCTCAAGAAAACATCAAGCCTTACGACAAGGACGGAAGCAAAGCCGCACAGGTGGAGAAAATGTTCGACCACATCGCTCCTGCCTACGACAACCTGAACCATCTGCTGTCGTGGGGAATCGACAAATATTGGAGGAAAAAGGCCATCGCATTGCTGAAGCCGTTCCGTCCGCAACACATCATGGACGTGGCTACAGGAACCGGTGACTTCGCCATCAAAGCCTGCAAGGAGCTCAACCCCGACGAACTGATCGGCACGGACATTTCGGAAGGCATGATGAACGTAGGGCGCGAAAAAGTGAAACAGCTGGGACTTGAACGGCAAATCTCGTTTGCCAAGGAAGACTGCACCTCCCTTTCCTTTCCCGACAACCGTTTTGACGCCATCACCGTAGCCTTCGGAGTGCGCAACTTCGAGGATCTTGACCGTGGGCTGAAAGAAATGTACCGCGTACTCATTCCAAGCGGACATCTGGTCATTCTGGAACTTTCCACACCCGAACGTTTCCCGATGAAACAGCTCTATTCCATCTACTCCAGAATAGTCATCCCTTCTTTGGGAAAACTCCTCTCCAAAGACCGCAGTGCCTACACTTACCTGCCTCAATCCATCAAGGCTTTTCCGCAAGGCGAAGTGATGCAACGCATCCTTCACAAGGCAGGATTCAGTCAAGTCCGGTTCAAACGGCTCACACTGGGCATCTGCACACTTTATTTTGCCACCAAATAATTAATTGTCTTTTTTATGAAAAAATACGGTTTAATCGGCTACCCGCTCGGACATTCTTTTTCAAGGAATTTTTTCAACGAAAAATTCCAGTCTGAGAACATCAACGCTGAATACATCAACTTTGAAATTCCAACCATCGAAGACTTTCCCAAAGTGATTTCTGGCAATCCTGACCTGGCCGGTCTGAATGTCACCATTCCTTATAAAGAAAAGGTCATGTCGTATCTGGACAAAGTGGACGATGTGGCTGCCTCCATCGGGGCTGTCAATGTCATCAGAATCGAACACGTGAAAGGAAAAGTCAGACTGACAGGATATAATTCTGACATCATCGGATTCACCCGCTCCATAGAGCCGCTTCTGGAACCCTACCATAAGAAAGCGTTGATTCTCGGCACAGGGGGAGCGTCAAAAGCTATCCGCCAAGGATGCGTCGAACTCGGACTCGATACGCTCTTCGTGTCGCGCAACAAGCACAATGATTCAACTGTCACCTACGAAGAGCTCACGCCCCAAGTCATGGACGAATATAAAGTCATCATAAACTGTACGCCCGTTGGCATGTATCCGCTGGCCGACAAATGCCCGGACATTCCATACCACCTTCTGACTCCCCAACATCTGCTGTATGATTTGCTGTATAACCCCAACACGACGCTCTTCATGAAAAAAGGGGCCGACCAGGGAGCCATCGTCAAAAACGGACTCGAGATGCTGCTGCTTCAGGCCTTTGCCTCATGGGACATCTGGAACGGATAACAAAAACAGAACCTGCTTTATGAAAAAAAAACTGACGGCAGGAATCTGCCTCATCCTTCTGATATTGGGAGGGCTCATTACAGGAGGAAGCTTTTATCTGATAGACTACGCATTACGGCCGGAACGCCCGAAATTTGATTGGCAGACAGCCATCAGCAAAGAATGCGGAAACTATCCGTTCATCACTTCCTGGATTGACAGCCTGCAAATACACAAAGCTCTCAAGGATACATTCATCACCGCACCCGACGGAATCAGACTCCATGCATTCTATTCGTATGCAGACAAGCCGACACGGAAAACCGCTCTCCTAATCCACGGATACGGAGACCAGGCAACGAGTATGCTTCCCATAGGATACATGTACAACCATTCGCTGAATTTCAACATCCTTCTTCCCGATCTGCGTGCAGCCGGACAGAGCGAGGGCAAAGCCATACAAATGGGGTGGCTGGACAGGATAGACGTGAAACAATGGATAGACATCGCCCCTTCGCTTTTCGGCGATTCTCTCAGAATGGTAGTCCACGGCGTTTCAATGGGAGGAGCGACAACCATGATGGTTTCCGGCGAGACACTTCCCGACTATGTAGACTGTTTTGTGGATGACTGCGGATATACCAGTGTATGGGATGAGTTCAAGAAAGAACTCGACTCACAATTCGGACTCCCCCCCTTTCCGTTGCTTTATACGGCAAGCTGGCTGTGCGACTTGAAGTACGGATGGAATTTCCAGGAAGCATCGGCACTGAAACAGGTGGCAAAATGCCAAAAGCCGATGATGTTCATCCACGGAGCCGACGACGATTATGTCCCTACATGGATGGTCTACCCACTCTATGAAGCCAAAACAGAACCCAAAGAGCTTTGGATAGTCCCTAACACGGAACATGCCGTGTCATACCGGAATTATCCGAAAGAATATACGGAGAAAGTCAAAAAATTTGTCACAAAATTCCTGAAATAAAAAGGTTCACATAAAATTGACAAGACATCCTGTCATCATCAAAGTGAAGAATCTCTCGTGTGCATCAGCTTATGTTTTTGAGATTCTTCACTTTGATGATGGCATCGTTTTTTGACAGGCAATTACCCCTGCAGCTCTTCACATTCTTTCAGCCACATAGCCGGACTCGCATCGCTCGGCATACGCCAATCGCCGCGGGGGCTCAATGACACAGAACCGACTTTCGGTCCGTCCGGCAGACAGGATCGCTTGAACTGCTGGGAAAAGAAACGACGGAAAAACGTGGTAAGCCACTTTTTGATGGTCGTACTGTCATACACCCCCTTGAAAGCAATTTCAGCCAAATAGAATATCTTGGACGGACGGGTTCCGAAACGCAAAAAATAATAGAGGAAAAAGTCGTGCAACTCATAAGGTCCCACCAGATCTTCCGTTTTCTGCTTGATGTTTCCGCTCTCATCCGCTGGAATAAGTTCCGGACTTATAGGCGTGTCTATGATATCAAGCAACGTGTTGCGCGACAAAGTGTCAACCCCAGTCTGCGCCACCCAGCTGACCAGATAACGCACCAACGTTTTGGGAATGCTGGCATTGACACCATACATGGACATGTGGTCGCCGTTATACGTAGCCCATCCCAAAGCCAGTTCGGAAAGATCACCCGTACCGATTACCAGACCGCCCACCTTGTTGGCATAATCCATAAGTATCTGTGTACGTTCGCGGGCCTGTCCGTTCTCATACGTCACGTCATGGACAGACATATCCTGGCCGATATCCTGAAAATGCTGGATACAAGCCGCCTTGATACTGATTTCTTCGGCAGTGACCTGCAACGATGCCATCAGTGAAAGAGCGTTGTTATATGTGCGGTCAGTCGTACCGAATCCGGGCATTGTAATGCCAATGATTCCTTTTCGGGACAACCCCAACTTATCGAATGTTTTCACGCAGACCAGAAGAGCCAGCGTAGAATCCAGTCCGCCCGAAATACCGACCACCACTGTCTGACAGCCTGTATGCACCAGACGTTTGGCCAAACCTGCCACCTGAATGGAGAAAATTTCCTCGCAGCGGGCATCAAGCTGCTCGTTGCCCGACGGCACAAACGGATGTGCGTCTATCTGACGGGTCAGCGTCAAATCGCGTGAAACTACAAGCTCGCTCGCCACTCTCAATGCCGGAGCCGGAGTATGCGCCTGTATGCTTGCCGCAAAAGTGGTGTTCACCAGTCTCTCGCCACGCAGACGCTCCACGTCTATCTCACTCACTACCATCTGCTCCTTGAACGAGAAACGCTCGGAAGCCGCCAGCAAGTTGCCGTTCTCATAAATCAGTCCGTTACCCGCAAACACAACATCCGTAGTCGACTCGCCGAAACCACACGAAGAAAATACATATCCTGCCAGACAACGTGCCGACTGTTGTGCCAACAACGAACGGAGATACTGATGCTTGCTGATATTTTCCGTATCGGCGGAAATATTGAAAATGATTTCCGCCCCCTTCAGTGCCAATGTCGAACTTGGAGGGATAGGTGCCCATACATCCTCACAAATCTCTACTCCAAAGCAAACATCGGGCGTATCGAACAGAATGTTCGTTGTCAGCGGAACTACCTGGCCACACAGACGCACAGTCATGTTTGCCGGAAGAGTAGATGCCGAAGCAAACCATCTCTGCTCATAAAACTCTTTGTAATTAGGCAAATATGTTTTCGGAACGACTCCTAATATTTTCCCTTTCTGGAACACGACTGCACAATTCATGAGCACCGGCCCCGCCACTACAGGCATACCCACAATCGAAATGATATCGAGCTGACGGGTGTTGTTCATAATCTGCATCAAAGCAAACTCCGCCTGCTCCAGCAACAGTGACTGGGCAAACAGGTCACCGCATGAATACCCCGTCAGATTCAATTCAGGAAAAGCTATAATCTGCACACCTTTTCCATCAGCCACAACAATCTGATTTTCGGCTTGCTGAGCATTGAACCGGCAGTCGGCTACTTTTACTGCAGGAACAGCCGCCGCCACTTTTACAAAACCGTATTTCATTGTCTTCTATATAATATAATAAATGAGCTAATTAGTTTATACAATAATAATGAAGTGCTTTTTGAGCCAAACAGAATGAACCGCATCCCAGAACATTTTCCAGCTTTGTCCGTTTGAATGCAAATTTACATATTATTCGAATATGGAAAAAGAATAGCAGAATGTTTTCAGCGAACACAGCCCCTCATTGTAACACAAATGTAACAATGCCATCCACCATTTTAAGACAGAAAGGCCCAATGGTAAAAAAAACAAAAATAAAGAGAGTAAGTTTTGTCAGTAAAATATATCTTCCTACATTTGCTAATGAAATTATAATTGTAATAATTACATAATTGAAAGATGAAAATGAACGTTTACGAATATTTGGCTAACTGCCATATCAAGCCATCCGTACAACGCATTGCAATTATGGACTATTTGCTCAAGCACGACACGCACCCATGTATCGATGAAATATACATGGCTCTATGCAAGGAAATCCCGACTCTTTCAAAAACGACAGTTTACAACACACTGAAGCTTTTTGTTGAACACGGAGCCGCCAAAATGCTGACAATTGACGAACGTAATGCTTGCTTTGATGGAAACACAAGCTTACACGCACACTTTCTCTGCCGGTCGTGTGGAAAAATATTTGACATTCCGATGAAAGAAAACGACATGGAGATCAAGGAACTGAACCATGAGGGATTCATATTGGATGAAATTCATCACTACTACAAAGGAACATGTCCGGAATGTGCAAAGGAATCGGAAAACAACAATTGAAAAGATTTCAACTAATCAACAACATAAACTAATAACTTAAACTTTAAAGAGTATGAAAAAATTTATCTGTACTGTATGTGGTTACATCTATGAAGGTGAAACAGCTCCTGAAAAATGCCCGTTGTGCAAAGCTCCGGCTTCAAAATTCAAAGAAATGGAAGAAACCGGCAATGGACTGGCTTTTGCTGATGAACATGTAATCGGCGTTGCAAAAGGTTGTGACGAAGAAATGATCAAAGATTTGAACAACCATTTCATGGGAGAATGTACTGAAGTCGGCATGTATCTGGCCATGAGCCGTCAGGCTGACCGGGAAGGCTATCCTGAAGTAGCAGAAGCTTTCAAGCGTTATGCATGGGAAGAAGCTGAACATGCTTCAAAATTTGCAGAACTGCTGGGTGACTGCGTATGGGACACCAAGACCAATCTGGAAAAACGCATGAATGCTGAAGCAGGTGCTTGCGAAGACAAGAAACGTATCGCCACCCGTGCAAAACAACTGAATCTGGATGCCATCCATGACACTGTTCACGAAATGGCAAAAGACGAAGCTCGCCACGGTAAAGGCTTTGAAGGTCTGTACAACAGATATTTCAAGAAATAATCCGTAAAAGGAGAATCAACAAGAGGCTGTTCCCGATTTATAGCTTTCTATTTGGGGACAGCCTCTTTTATTTCTGAAAATATCAGACATTCACTTAACTCCGCTTGAACACCAGCCTGTAAACGGCAAGAATAAAATCGACCGCTACAACCAGTCCCCACACGACAAATGCTACGGTCAATGCGGTATTTTCCGAATCCCACAACATATAAATACACAACAGGGCACACACATCAACCACCATGCCCAATATGCTCGAATGAGAAAACATTCCTTTTATCATATTCATTTATTTTTTAAGTTCATCCATGTAAGCTTATGCCAGACAGTTTCCAGCGGCCCTCGCCTGAAATGCCGGAACCACCAATGGGAAAAAGCAATCTGAAGCACCAGAAAACCGATTCCTATCAACAGACTGAAAGTGGTGCCGCACACTTTGTGAAGCTCCAGTCCATAACCGAAATAAAGGAAACTGCCGATTACGGACTGGGTGATGTAATCCGTCAGGCTCATCTGCCCGTAAGGAGCCAGAATACGCTGCACTTTTCCTCCGTTCACCCAATAAAGCAACAAAAAGGCAGCTGCCATTGAAAACATGAAAAACAAATTATACCATGAATTCAAGATAGTTTGCAGGCTTTCCAATACCAACTTCTGACTGACGCACGTAAAAACAAATCCTTTAAAATAATACAGGACAACTGCCAGAGGAAGCGAGATGCAGAGCATACGAATCCAAAAGCGGCCCGAACGCCTGCGCTCTTCAGAAGTGGAGAAACGGAAAAATCCCCTGCGCCCAAGCAACATTCCCAACATAAACAACGAACAGGTCTGGAACACACGTCCGTAGCACCACGCCCAGTTAAGGCTGGCCAACTGCCCTGTCACAAAATTCACTTTCACCATTTCCCAAAACGAATGTCCTCCCAACTGCGGATAAACGTCGCCCAACGAATAAATCATCTGTTTGGGAGCATACGAAGGGTCAAGCAGTCCCAGCCCTACCTTTATCCAGTCCAGAGGCTGCAACATCAGAATTACAGCCAGCACAAACAGATTCCGATCCGACCAATGGCGCACCGGCACCAAGACAAAACCAAGTATAGCATACAGCACCAGAATCTCACCGGGGAAGAACAATGAATTGATAAAGCCAAACCCCAACAGCAGCAACAGTCTCCACATATACCGGTTCTTGAAATCCTCACCTCTTTTTGCCGCACTCTGGCTCTGCAGATAAAATGTAAAGCCAAACAAAAGGGCAAAAACAGCGTATGCTTTTCCGGAAAAAGAGAAGAAAAGCATGTCCCACAACGAACTGTCGAGTGATTTCATGACAGATGAAGAGGCTTCGGGAAAAGAATAAAAATTGAAATGCTCTACATTATGCAGCAAGATGATGCCCATCACGGCAAACCCACGCAAGGCATCTACTGCCAAAATCCGATTTTTTGATTGCACTTCCATAGAAACTCTTTAAAATTGATACCTATAAAAACAGAAAAAAGACAACGAACGTGTAACGGAAGTCAGAGTTACATGTCCGTTGTCTCTCAAAAAAGAGTGCACATTGTCCCGTACCGACAGGAGAACTGCACCTCCGGAACTATCTGATTATTTCTGTGCAGCAGAATCGTTTGCAGCGGGAGCAGATGTTGCAGCCGCATCTTCATTACTCTGCGGAGCGGCAAAACCGGCCGGTGCGTTCAACGGGTTCGTCGACTGCTCTTTCACGGCACGCTCCATTATCACGGAAGAGCCGACCGACTGCGTTGGAATCACATACGAAGCGGCTACGCTTACGACAACCATAAAAACAGCCAGCCCCCAAGTCAGCTTCTCTATAAAATCCGTAGTTTTACGCACCCCCATAATCTGATTTGAAGAGGCAAAAGCAGAAGAAAGCCCTCCTCCTTTAGAATTCTGAACCAATACGACAAAGCACATCAGCACAGCTGCAAGAACCAATAGTACAACTAATAATAAATACATCTTTCCTATTTTGATTTAGCGTTAATAATCAATTTTTCCAAGAATCTTATTTGGTCTGCAAAGTAAGTATTTTTTTTTTGATATTTCAAATTTAATTTTTTAATAATTTCCAGAGCTTTATCATACCGTTGCTGTTTAACATAAATTTTTGCCAGTGTCTCCGTAAAGAAACTTTCGTCATCTTCATGAGTGTCATTCTCGCCTGAAACAGGACATTCGTGTTCTGCCCCCTCCTCTGCGGCCATTGGATCTGGCATGTCTGCCATGAATCCTCCGTCGGCCGAAGTGCTTTCTATAAACTGGTCTATCAAATCCTGGCCTTTCAACGGCAACAGGACTTCATTTCCCCCGTCCGGTTCTTCCCCCAACAGAATCGGCGTATAATCCACATGCGCTTCCTGCGACAAAGACAACAACCCGTCAGCCTCCCCTTGATTTGTGTCAGACAAGAAACGGTTTATCAAGTCCAACGTGCGGTCACTGCTTCCCTTTTCTGCCTCATCCGTTTCCGGCAGATGCTTCTTCAGCTGAAAACGTCCGCCTTCGATAAAATAAAACAAGACACTCAAATCGGCCACAAAGAGCGCACCTTTTCTCAGCTCCTCCATAAATGACGGACTGTCCAGCAAGAACAAGTTTTTCAGATACAAGAGCCGGGCTGTCTGGAAGTAAGGATACCGTTCCAACAGTTCTTTCAGCTCCACAAGACTCTCATCCCCCAATGTTTCCGGATGCCTGATCCACTCCTGCAAACGTTGTTGCCACATAAATTCCAGTCAATTACCAATTAGCTACTGTAGCATTGAAAATCTGCTCGACGATTTCATCAATCATCTGGTTCACCAGCTCTTCCTGAACAGCCGAAAGCTGTTGGGTAGAATTATACTCACGGCTGGCAGAAAACTGCTGGTCTGAAAAATCTTCCGCATGATTCGAGTTGTTCACAAAACGTACATTCACTGTCATACGCAGTTCCGCCATCGTTGAATATCCGTCAGCACCTACTCCTTTATTATATGCGTCGTAATTCGTGATTTCACCAGACAGCTGTAAGTCTCCGTCCTGTCTCACCTGCTTCAGGCGCGTCTGCTGCATATACTTATCTTGCAGCGCCGTATTAAACATCGACTCCATCGGACCCCAGACGAAAGCCGCTGAACGGTTCGGGAAATTTTCAAAAGAAATTGTCTTCACCTTGTCGTAATTGATAGACGACCCGTTGAATTTATAAGAAATGGTACATGATGCCAGCACACACAAAACCACCGCCGACAAACCTACCATCCATTTTCCATGCAAATTATTCAAGCCCATATTCCTTTATTTTTCTGTAAAGTGTCCGTTCTGATATTTTCAAGTCGCCGGCCGCATTTTTCCGTTTTCCGTGATGACGTTCAAGTGCTTTCCTTATCATTTCTCTTTCCACATCATCCAACGAAAGATTTTCTTCCACATACTCTTCCGTATCCTGCACCTCAGGTATCACCACCGGAGAAACCTTTACAGCCGGAGAGCTTACCTTCACCGGAGATACGTCGCCGGCAGAATGAATCGGGCCGACCGGTGTCACGGAAGGTGTGCTTGCCACAATCGTCGGGTCTTGTATCATGCTTACCGCGGGATTCTGGAAATAATGCAATGACCCCTCTTCCTGTGGAGCATGGACCTGACTGCCCACATTACGTTCGGCTATAATGCCATGCACCAGTTTCTTCAGCTCCGTCACATCACGGCGCATGTCAAAAAGTACCTGATACAGAATTTCGCGTTCACTTTCAAATTTTCTTTCTCCAGATTTTGTCCCCAGGAGTGCCGGAAAATTAGATTCCTGCTGGGCCGGCAAATAATTTTTCAGTATTTCCGCCGTAATGTCACGGTTCGTTTCTATGATAGAAATCTGTTCGGTGATATTCTTCAACTGACGGATATTCCCCGGCCATGCATATGAAGTCAGCATCGCCCTGGCATCATCCGTAAGCTGAATAGCCGGCATACGATACTTCTCGGCAAAATCAGAAGCAAATTTCCGGAACAGCAATACGATGTCATTCGGACGTTCCCGCAAGGGAGGAACCTTGATGGGCACCGTATTCAAACGATAATACAAATCTTCGCGGAAGCGCCCCTCGGCAATGGCATCTGCAAAATTCACATTCGTAGCCGCTACAATACGCACATCCGTTTTCTGCACTTTTGAAGAACCGACCTTTATATACTCGCCGGACTCCAGCACACGGAGCAGGCGGGCTTGCGTGGACAAAGGGAGTTCGCCCACTTCATCCAGAAAGATAGTCCCTCCGTTAGCTTCCGCAAAATAGCCGTTGCGGTCACTGATGGCACCCGTAAAGGCACCTTTCTCGTGGCCGAAAAGTTCCGAGTCGATGGTTCCTTCCGGAATCGCCCCACAGTTGACTGCAATATAAGGTCCGTGCTTTCTCCGGCTGAACTGGTGGATGATTTGCGGAAAACTTTCTTTCCCGACTCCGCTTTCTCCCGTCACCAGCACCGACAAATCAGTCGGAGCAACCTGCATGGCTATGTCAATGGCACGGTTCAACCCCTCCGTATTACCGATAATGCCGAACCGGAGCTTCACGTTCTGTATTTCTGTTTTTACCATATATCTCTCCAAGAATTACATGACAAAACTACAAAATCTTATACAAAGATGCAATTTTGTCAGCCAAAACAATTTTCAGAATACCGTACGGATCATGAAACGGATACCCCATTTATTGGCTGTAGGAAGCTCGTTATAGTTCAGCCTCCGCACATATTCCACATGCAGCAATTTGAAAATGTTGTGGATTCCCGCGCTGATTTCCACATACGGTTTCTTCGGATCCATCACATAACTCGACGTATGGAAATTCCCGGCTTCATCATAATGCCCCGGGAACATCATCAGAACAGGGTCGTCTGCATTTTGAGGCAAAAACGGATTGTTCTTGTCCGTCAGTTTTCCCCACAGACACTTCACGCCGATAAACTCACGCCATTTCAGTTTCTTCAGCAACGGGATGCGGTTGAAGATTTTCCCCTGCATGTTCCACGACACATCAAGCGACGCGTAACGGTCGTTCAGGAATTCCATATTGTTGATCAGGTTGAAAGTTTCATCCTGAATGATATATGAAAGATTGGCTGCCGGCATTATCAGCAACGGGAAAGGCACCTTGTTCCATTGGATTCCGCCTTTAAGCGACGTGTCGATGTTTCCCCACGAGCTGAGCCACCAGCGTTTATAGAAGCTGACCTCGCTCATGTTGTAGTTATAGTCACTGCCCAGCACGCCTTTCACTCCCACCGTATGTTGTACGGTGAACACAGGAGCGTCGAGATTGATGGGCAGACGGCGCTGCTTGGTGTTGATAAACGTCTCTCCGGGAGCATAACGGAGGGCGATGGAAGCCTCGGCCACCGAAAAGTCGTGCGTGTTGTACGGAGAATGCATCCACTCCGTACCGCTGAGCGCACCCGAAGCGATGTCACACTGCAACTGGCTCTCACCCGCCATCGTCCGGTAGAACAGTTTCCCGCAAGGTTCCAGATTGGTATGCTTCAAGGTTATGGTCGTGCGTAGCCCGCTCTCCTTCTCAAGCTGGTATTTGACACTTGCCGTACGCTCATAGTTGTACTGGTCGACGGAAGTGACCTTCAACGAGGTGAACACATTGTCCTTATCCGTTCCCATAAACTTATCAGTAGGAAGCATATTATCATACGAATACGAGAAAGTCAACGAATTGATGGGATACTCACGGGGAAGATATTCTTTCTTGTTGAACGAATACTCCACCTCCCCCTTATATTTCGACTTGCGGTCTTTGAAACCGTATGCATAATACCCGCGCAAGAACAGATGCGGATGCAGGTTGGCTGTGGTCTGCAACGACCCTCTCAAGCGGAACCCGTCGATATAATTGCTGGAGAACATAGTATTGATGGGGCCGATGTCCACCTTGCTCGGACGGCCGTGAATGCCCGTTTCCACGAAATTCTCGATAAATGCCTTTGCCACAAAGATAATATACTTGAAACCCTTTATTTGCGAAAGGTTTTCCACAAACTGGTCCATCTTTCCCTCCGACTTGGTGAGTTGTGTGGGGCGGAACTCTTTCCAGAAATCATCACCGCGCATCATGGCGTTGACATCCTTGATTTCGCTCCCTTTTTTCTTGAAAATCCTGTCCGGAATTTCCCCAAACCCGAAATCGGAGTAACGGGTTGTACGCCTCACCTGAAACGAGCCCAAAAGCTTGCGCAGATACGACAGCTCGCACAGCATGTCATCCTCCATCAGCACCCACTCACCCGAAGGAAGTGCACCGAAACGCTGGTCGATAATCATGTTGTCCACAAAGTTGATGTCTGTCTTTTTCGGCAAGTTCAACCGGCATTTCTTCACACGCCATGTAGAGTCCGCCAAAATATAAAGTTCGCCGGTAAACCCGAAGTCCTGGGAATTGTTGGGCACGAATGTCAGACGGATACACTTTTCCCTGTCTACAGCCAGGGTGTCCATAATATAATATTTATAGAAATTGATTCCGGCATTCGAGATAGGACTGTCGAACGGATACTGCAGGAAGCGGAAACGGTCCTGATAAATGTTGATGTCCTGAAACACATCTTTCAGCACCGTCGTCAGCATGTCGCCGGTGTTGAACAGCTCGTTCACCCCCGACGAGTTCAATCCTTTCACAATCGTTTTTTCGCTGTGAGGCTCCTTCCGATACACCTTTTCCGATACGGTTTCGTCTACCGAAATAGGCAGGATATTCTTTCCTGTCACGTCACACAGCTCCACCTGGTCGCGGAAGAAAGGATATTTCTTGAAAAGATTCGACTCGCGCAACGAATCGGTCGTTATGTTGTTGAGTGAAAAGGTAATCTTCTGATATTTCGTATAATGATAATAATCGTTCACCCCAAGGTCATACAGTTTCTTGGCCTTGATGACCTTCTTCATCATCTCCACGGCAGGATTGTTCTTGCGTGAATATTTTTCTTTTTTAGGCTTGACAATCACTTCATCAAGTACCGCATCGGAAACCATCCGGACATCCAGTTTGCGTGTATCCGACGAAACGGGCAATTTCTGAGTGGCGTAACCCACCATGGAAAATGTCAGCACCTTCCATTCCGGACGGCACGGTATCGTATATTTCCCGTCAATGTCTGTTACCCCTCCTACACTTTTCCCTTCATAATAGACATTCAGGTAAGGTATCGGCTCACCGGTTTCAGAGTCTGTCACTACTCCTGTGATATTTTGAGCAGACAATTTCACAACTGCCACACAAAAAAACAGAAACAACACTAATCTTTTTACCATATTTTTATGAGACCTTGTCAGTCAGTTTATAAAATAGTGTGTAAAGGTACATAGCAAAACGGTCTTCCACAAATTTAGACCGCCGAAAAGCGTGATTCTTACCTTTTTTTATGAATAATAGAATAATATTTGAGAGGAAATCAGCCGGTTTCGCCCTAAAGACACCAAGGCATTTTTTTAAACGCCGAAGCGTTTTGGTCAAAACGTTTCGGCATTTTAAAGATTAAGAAAAATCAGCAGCCGTTATAGTGTGTTGTAGTTCTTGCGGAAAAGAGCGTCACAAAATCCGCCGTTCTTATAATCATCCAAACAATAAAATGAGAACTGACCATCAAAAAGCAACGTAGCGAAGGATCTCGTATATATCAGCTTGTATTTCTGAAATCCTTCACTACGTTCCATCAGATGACAAAGTAAAAGCTGGTTTCCATTTCGAAACAGCCTCTTTACCTTGTCATTTTATCTCGATAGTATATCCCCCACGGAACACTCCCTTGGGACCCAGATGCTGCATCCAGTCCTTATCCTTGAACTCGGCGGCATAGCAGACACGGTCGCAACGCCCGTACCACGGCTCGATGCAGACAAACGGCGCGTTCTTGCCGGGAGGAGACCACAAACCGACTACCGGCGCATCGAAGTGCAGACTCAGATGCGGATGGCCGAGACTATTGTAGAGCGTCACCTCTTTCACCTGACTGCCCTCCAGAATCAACGCATCAGAGTCGAAAGTATGGATATCCACAGGCAAAAGCCCGTTGGAATCCAACTTGAGCGGATAAGTTTTCGTTATATCTACGCAGCCTTTTTCGGCAATCAGGATATATTTCAAACCTTCTTTCTTGTCGAATCCGAAGAACCCCCGATGCGTGTCCATAGGATTAAAGCCCGGGAAATAGAATGCCGGATGTGCGCCAATCTGAAAATGCATCTCCCCGTCAGAAGGATTCGTCACCTGCCACATCACTTCGACCGTATTGTCTTTCAAGCGGTAGCCGATTTCCAGGCAGAAAGGGAACGGATATTTGACACGTGTCTCCTCGTTGTCAGTCAAACGGTAAAACACCTCGTCGTCCGACTCAGAGACCAGTTCAAAATCCATGTCGCGTGCAAATCCATGCTGGGTCATTCTGAAAGGACGGTCATCGACAAAATAAGTGTTCTGCCACACACTGCCCACAATAGGGAAAAGTACCGGCGAATGACGTTTCCAGAATGCCGGGTCAGCTTGCCACAGATATTCCTTGCCATCACACACAATACTGCACAGCTCAGCACCATGCGGAGAAACCTGAATGGTCAGTCGGGAATTAGATAATGTCTTCATAAGAAAAAAAATTAATTTGTGTCTTCATGTCACAAATATACACTTTTCTACAAAGGAGGCAAATTTTCATCTACGGAAATATCAATGAAGAAAGCGGAAACATCCATATCTATGACATGGACATTTCCGCTTTCCAACTATCAGAACAAGAAAATCTAATATCAATCGATTTCTTCGTCGGCCTCATAACCGCCCATCTCGCGCAATGCGTTCTTCAGCATCACATACTGCTGGAACAGATGGTTCACGGGCACTTCATCCTGCGTATAATCATGCATCGGGCTCTTCAGGAAGAAGCTCAGGAAACGCTGGATACCGTAACGGCCTGCACGTGCGGCCAAATCGCTCAACAGTACCAGGTCGAGGCAAAGCGGAGCGGCCAAGATAGAGTCACGGCAAAGGAAGTTAATCTTGATTTGCATCGGATAACCCATCCAACCGAAAATATCAATGTTGTCCCATCCTTCCTTGTTATCATTTCGGGGAGGATAGTAATTGATTCTTACCTTATGATAATAATCGGTATAAAGATCCGGCTGGTTTTCCGGCACCAGAATCGACTCGAGTGTGGACAGCTTGCTGACCTCTTTTGTATGGAAGTTGGCCGGCTCGTCAAGCACAAGTCCGTCGCGGTTACCCAGGATATTGGTAGAGAACCATCCTGAAAGACCCAGACAACGAGTGCCGATAATCGGAGCGAAACCGGACTTCACGAGTGTCTGGCCGGTCTTGAAATCTTTTCCGGCGATAGGCATCTTTGTCTTTTCAGCCATTTCCCACATAGCCGGGATATCTACTGTGGTATTCGGAGCACCCATGATGAACGGAGCCCCTTCGGCCAGTGCCGCATACGCATAACACATGGAAGGAGCCACATGTTCGCGGTCGTCCGCTTTCATCGCCTTTTCAAGCGCATCCAACGTGCCGTGCACTTCTTTACAAACCGGCACATAGATTTCTGTAGAAGCAGCCCACAACACCACAATGCGGCTGCATCCGTTCACGGCCTTGAAATTGCGGATATCTTCACGCAACTGCTCTACCATTTCCCAACGGGTTGCACAGTCCTTCACATTGTTGCCGTCCAGACGTTTTGCATAGTTATGGTCAAAAGCCGCCTTCATCGGCACAATCTTTTCCAGCTCATCTTTCACCGGATTGATATCTTTTTCCTTCAGCACCTCACAGTTGATGGCCGATTCGTATGCATTTGCCGGATAAACATCCCATGCACCGAACACAATGTCTTCCAACCGCGCCATCGGTACAATTTCATTATAATGAAGATACTTTTTGTTTTCGCCACGTCCTACACGAATCTTGTCATACTGTGTCATCGAACCGACCGGTTTGGCCAGTCCTTTGCGGACCATCAGAACCCCAGTCATAAATGTAGTAGCCACTGCGCCCAATCCTACACACAAAACTCCTAATTTCCCATCAGCTGATTTTACATTCATTTTTTCCATTCTAATTATATTTTTACAACTTCAACATAAATGCATCTTTCTGCATCCCTTCTCACGAACATTCCTTCTTTCGTTCAAAGACATACGCCCCAAAGTTAAGGCTTTGTTTTCTTATTTAAAATCTTATCGGCTGTTTTATGGTCCAATAAGTAAAAATCTGCCATAAAATCGGAAGAAAAAGCTATTACAAGACCTGAAAGACACTAAAAATATACGTATCTTTGCACCCGAATCAGAAAAAACTATTGAAATGATGAATGACATTTGTTGTATCGGACATCTTACATTAGACAAAATCGTCACTCCGCGAAAAACGACCTACATGCCGGGAGGCACGTCCTATTATTTCACCTACGGAATCCAGCATCTGAAAGACTCGAAAAACTACAAACTGGTCACTGCATTAGCTCCCAGCGAATACAGCATTGTAGAAGACATGAGGAAAAAAGGCATCCAGGTGGAAGTGCTTTCCAGCCGGCATACGGTATATTTTGAAAACACATACGGTGAAAATCCGGACGAACGCTCACAGCGTGTCCTTGCCAAAGCCGATCCGTTCACTGCCGAAGAGCTGAAAGACGAGCAGGCGCATTTCTTCCATCTGGGCAGTCTGCTGGCAGACGATTTTCCTCTGGATGTTGTGAAATTATTGGCCCGGAAAGGGGTTCTGGCTGTCGACGCTCAGGGTTACCTGAGAGAGGTGAAAGGTGAACATGTGTATCCTACCGACTGGAAAGAGAAAAAAGAGGCTCTGAAATATATCGATATTCTAAAGGTAAACGAACACGAGGCAGAAGTGCTGACCGGATTCAAAAATTACAAGCAGGCAGCCCTCCAGCTGGCCGAGTGGGGAGTAAAAGAAGTGTTGCTGACCTTGGGAAGTTCGGGCTCCTTGATTTACGAAAGCGGAAAATTCCATAAAATTCCTGCATACCCCCCCACGGAAGTAGTCGATGCTACCGGATGCGGAGACACCTACGTGTTAGGTTACCTCTATATGCGGAACAAAGGCTTCTCCTGCGAAGAAGCCGGATGCTTTGCCGCTGCAATGTCCACCCTCAAGCTGGAACAGTCGGGACCGTTCTCAGGTTCTGAAGATGATATATGGAATATCATGCACACAAGCCATCTGAAAGCTGAACTCATATAAATCTGCCTGTCCATTCCCAGGTTGCCGGCAAGAGACAGAGCTATAGACTGAGGAGGTTCAAGATGAAAATCAGTTTTCATCTTGAACCTCCTCTATTTGTTACAGTCCCGGCAGATATTATCCCATCTTACCGGTCAAGTAAGAGCGTGTACGTTCATCGGCCGGATTCTCAAACATCTTCTTCGTATCATCGTATTCAATCAGTTCACCCAGAAACATAAACATGGAGCGGTCAGAAATACGCATGGCCTGCGACATGTTGTGGGTTACAATCAGAATAGTCACCTCCTTCTTCAGCTGGTCCATCAGGTCTTCAATGTGCTTGGTGGCAATCGGGTCAAGCGCGGAAGTCGGCTCATCCATCAGCAACACATCCGGCTGGAGCGCCAACGAACGCGCAATGCACAGACGCTGCTGCTGCCCTCCTGAAAGGAAAGTACCCCGTTTGGTCAAAGAGTCCTTCACCTCATCCCAAAGAGACACGTTGCGCAGGTTACGCTCCACAATCTCATCCTTCTGGGATTTAGACAGACGGATACCGTTCAGAATATATCCGGCCAGCACATTATCATAAATGTTCATCGTAGGGAACGGATTCGGGCGCTGGAACACCATACCGATGCGGCGACGTTCTTCCATCGGCTCCATTTCGAGCACATTCTCGCCGTTCAGCAGAATCTCTCCTGTCACACGGATATTTTTATACAGCTCATGCATACGGTTTACGGCACGCAGCAGTGTACTCTTGCCGCAACCAGACGGTCCCATGATAGCCGTAATAGAATTCTTTTCAATGTCGGCTGTGACATGCTTCACGGCCATCACATCGCTGGTGTATGAGATACATACGTCTTTTATCTGAAGAATCGGGTCTTTTATACTTTCCATTTCTTTGCAACTTGTTTAGCTAATAAATTCAAACATAATACGAAAACCAACAGGAACAGAGACGCTCCCCAAATCAGGTTCTGGAGATTCGGGTCGTTGAAAAATTCCCAAATCAGCAAAGGCACGGCCGACATAGGCTTGGTCATGTTCCAACTGATTGCCGCACCGCCCAAAGCGGTAAACATCAACGGAGCGGTTTCACCTACCACACGCGAGATGGCCAGCAGGATACCTGTAAAGATACTTCCCAATGCGGCGGGAACCATCACTTTCAGCATCACACGCCAGTAACTTCCCCCCAGTGCAAGACCGGCCTCCTTCAAGGTTTCCGGCAACACCTTCATCGTCTCTTCTGTAGAACGGATAATCAGCGGCAGCATCATGATGAACAACGCCACACTGCCCGCAATGGCCGAGTAACCTTTCATCGGCACAACCACCCAAATGTAGGTAATGATACCGATGATAATGGAAGGAGTACCCTGCAGCAAGTCAGTCAGATAACTCACGAAAGTGGCAAACCAGCTTTTCCGGTACTCCGACAGACAGATACCGCAAAGAATACCTACAGGAATAGCTACAACTGCAGCCAGGAACAACATCAGGAAAGTACCGATGATACCGTTGGCAATACCGCCCGGAATGTCTTCACCGGCCTGGGCCGCAATCATTGCCTTATATGCATTCGGAGTAGCCTCAGTGATGAATGACCAGCCCAACTGGTCCCATCCTTTTATCAGCACCTCGCCCAGGATGGCCACCAACGGAATCGCAGTAATTCCTGACAGCACGCACACCAGGACAAAAAGGAGGCGACTCTTAAAAATACGAAACTTTACTTTATTCATATATTTCAATCAATTTACAAGATTACACATGACGGGCACGACGAATCAGAATCTTGCCGATAATATTGATGATTGCGGTAATCAGGAACAAAAGCAGTCCGATGGCAATCAGAGAAGAAAGTTTCAGACCGTCAGCTTCACCAAACTGATTGGCAATGATACTGGCCATCGTATTACCCGTGGTACGCAAGGTATCGGGCATCTGGTTCGTATTGCCGATCAGCATGGTTACAGTCATTGTTTCACCCAGCGCACGTCCGATAGCCAGAATGAACGCGGAGAAAATACCGGAACCCGCCATCGGGAAAATCACACGGCGGATGACTTCCGCACGCGTGGCACCCATCGCATACGCTCCCTCCTTCAATTCGGCCGGAACCATTTTGATGAACTCGGCACTCAACGACGCGGCATAAGGGACAATCATGATGGCCAGCACGAAGGAAGCGGTCAGGATTCCCGACCCCTGCGGAGAAAGATCCAGATACATGAACGCACCGCGGAGCACATAAAATCCCCACAAGCCATAAATGATAGAAGGAATACCTGCCAGCAAATCAATCACCGTACCCAATATCGCTGCAATCTTACGTCCCTTGAAATATTCTCCGGTAAAGAGAGCCACCGGAAGAGAAAAAGGAATACACATAATCAGTGCCAGAGCCGTAGTGAGCAATGTACCCGTTATGAACGGTAAAGCTCCGTATTTTTCTTTACCTGCCGTAGTCACCCAATCATCGGAGAACACGAATTCCCAGAATCCGAATTTCTCAAAAGCCCCGGAAGCATCAATAGTGAGGGAGAGAATGATCCCCCCACCGATGATTGGAATAAGAACTGCAGATAAAATCAGTAATGTCTTGAATATTTTATCCTGCATAACAATCTTTCTTTATTTTATAATGGGCTGTCCGTCGTAAGTGACAGTCTTCAAGTTCTGAAGGCTCAGCTCAACAGCCTTCTTGGGCAGCGGAGCATAGTTTACGGTAGCCGTCTTCTGCTGGACACTGTCGGCCAACATATACTGCATCAAACCAACTGTAGCTTTCGCCTGCTCCAGACTGCGTCCGCCGTAGTTCTGCTCCTGATAAATGAGCAGCCAGGTAAAGCAGCTGATAGGATATGCGCCTGCGGCATCTGCGTTGGTAATCGAACAACGGGTATCCTGAGGGATGTCGCCGGCCGCAGCTGAAATGCTTTCCGTCGACGGAGTAATCAGTTCACCGCGACTGTTCTTTACACTTGCGTAAGGAATCTTCTGGGCAAACGCATATTCAGAACCGATATAACCGAATGAATACGGAGTCTGTGCGATGATGCCGGCTACGCCCGGATTGCCTTTTGCAGCCTGTCCCACCGGAAAATCAACCGTCTTGCCCGCACCGTAAGTATTCTTCCAGTTTTCGCTCACTTTCGACAGATAGTCGGTGAAGATAAAGGTCGTACCGCTGCCGTCAGAACGGTAAGCCACAATAATATCTTTGGCAGGAAGTTTCACGTCAGGGTTCAGTGCAACCAGACGTGCATCGTTCCATTTCGTAATCTTACCCATATAGATATCCGCAATCACATCACCTGAAAGATTCAGCTTCACCACGTCCGGCAAATTGTAAGCCAACACGACAGCACCCATACAGGTCGGTATGTGAACGACAGGTTTCATGCCTTTCATCTCCTCATCGGTCAGAAACGCATCACTTCCCGCAAAATCCACGATTTCATCTTTCAGGTTGCGCACGCCGCCGCCGCTGCCAATACCCCCGTACGACACTTTATTGCCCGACGCAGCATCGTATCCCTCAAATGACATGTTATAGAAAGGAAGAGGGAATGTAGCACCCGCACCACTCAACTCAACCGATTCGGCAGAACCCGATCCGCCACATGCTGCGAATGACAATGCCATTGCGCCCGCAATCAAAGGTAAATAAAACTTTTTCATGTGTCTATAAAATTAATAACAGTTATTCTTGATGTATTTTCTTGACTTGTCAGATAGCAAAAGAAGCATTCAGATAGAAATAGCCGGAATGGTCTACGCCGTCGGCCTTGGGCGACCAGACACGGAAATTGGGAGCCAGCTTGATATATTTTCCCAACTTGAACTCAGCACCCAATACACCTGCCATACCGTCGGAATCCTTGTTCCAGCCGTTCTTCGAATCAAGCCAGTCCCAACGTCCGAACATCCCGACATGTTTGTTGAACTGCACGCTGGCATAAGCCGAAACACCCTGCTGGTCGTTTCCGGACACATTCTTGGCATTCGACTGCCAGTTATATTCAGTACCTATTGAAAAAGAAGAATTCTTGTATCCGACGAAAGCCGCCACATTGGTAATTCCTTTCATGCCGTCTTCCGAAGCTTCGTTGAACGAACCGTATGCACGGATTATCAGACCTTTTACGGGAGTCAGCGTCACTCCGGCACCATACTGCAGACCGTCTTTCACCTGCACTTTCTTGTATCCTTCGCCGTTGGTCAGAATCACATCGGCAGAAACCACATCGTTGAATCTGTAAGCCGCCGAAACAGCCAAGTCAGCACTGCTGCCGAATTTATATGCATCCTGAAACGATTTCATTACGTAACGTTTCCCCCAGAAGTCTTCCTGTGTCTTAAACTGCGTTGTGCTGATAAGGCCGGCATTCAATGTCCACTTCCCATGTTTCCAAGTAATCTGTGCATTCTTGATGTATCCTATACGCTGATAGTCTTCCACATGGTCAGACTGCCCGAAGTCCATCACAGCTTTCAGCTGCAAGCCATGAGGCAACTTATACTGATAGCCGATATACGCACGGTCCAGGTCGAAACCTCTGTCATCGTTCGCACGGCCGAAACCGGTATGGAAATCAGAAAAAACTGTGATAATGGCTGAACCTTTCTTTTCTTTTTCCTGAGCAGGAGCCTCCTCGTTTCCTGCTACGGCCGGCATCACCAGCATACAACTTAAAAGTCCTGCTATCAATCGCTTCATTCTCATAATATCAAAATTAATTACCCTAATCCAACTTTTTTACGACGCAAAGGTCGGCAATCAATGTTACAAAACTGTTTCAACCCTTTAAAAATAACGTAACATGGCGTTACAATTCCATTTCATTCCCCGGAAAACAAATAAGACAAAACGTAAGATAAAGAAAATCTGAGCATTTCCACTGACAGTCTGAAAGTTTGGCTTCAATTGGTACTGAATGGCGTAAGATATAAAACGGTTAAAGTATAGACAGGATGCACTTAAATCCAACTTAAGAAGCAAAAAAATTCATTAAATGACAGAAGTCGCTCGCAGAAATTCCCTATTTTTATAATCGGGCTGAGGTTACTCTTTCCAAATACGCTTTTGCTATAAATAAATTGCAATTGGAAGACAAACGAAACACAAGGTTATGAAAAAAGTAAATTTGATTATGGCAGGCCTCTCTTCATTGGGTTTATTGGCTTGCGGAGAAAGTGAAAGTCTGGTAGGCAAATGGACGCAACCCGTCCCCAACATGCCTCAGATGGAACAAGGATTTGTGTTGGAAGAAGGCGGAAAAGCTTCATCCGTCAATATGGCTACCTTGTCTTATGAAAAATGGGAAAAGCAAAACGACCGGCTTATCCTTTCGGGAAAAAGCATAGGCAACCGACAAACAATCGTTTTCTCGGATACATTCGCCATAGAGAAGCTTACGAAAGACAGCCTGGTATTGAAGAAAGGGACACTGATATTAATGTATGGAAGAGAAGGCGATGCAGAAAACGAAGCTTCAGCCAAGACAGCAGAAGGCATATTGACTATCGGACACGAAGTGCGCAGTCTGGTTATCCAAGGAGACACCAATGATTATTGGATTACAGACAAGACCGGTGACTTGTTCCGACAATATGACTCTATCACGCAAGGGGTAAAAAACGGGCAACCTGTTTATGCCAAATTGCAAGTTGTGGACGCCGGGCATTCGGAAGAAGGATTTGCTCAAAACTATGACAGAGTGTTGCGGGTCGTCGGAATAGACAGCCTTGCCTGCTATAGCCGGGATTTGCAGTTGTTCCGGGAAGGCATACGGACTGAATCCGTTAACGGAGAGAAACTTTCCACCTATATCCTGTTCAGCAAGGATTCACTGTCCGTCGATTTATACAAATCCGGCAGCGAGACAAAAGAAAGACTGCAACGGCGCACATTACCCGATGGGAAACATGTGTGGAATATAGAAGATGACGACACCAAGAATCTGAACTTCGCAGACGGGTGCTGGACTCTCAGCCAAAGGGGTAAGATCCTGTTCAAGCAATCCCGAAGCGACAACAACCGTGATTTAGGGAACTGGGTTGAGGAGCATTATACAGGGGTGCTTCCTGCAGCCGATTGTCCGGGTATCAGATACCAGTTGTATGTCCGCCACCGGGAGCACAGCGGAGACGGACAATTCCTTTTGCAACTCACATATCTGGAAGCCGACAACGGCAAGGACGCAATCCATACCTATATGGGCAAACGGTACACACTACGCGGCATCCCCAATGACAACAACGCCACGGTATGGCAGCTTGTATCCGACAATGGGAAAAGCACCTTCAACTTCCTTTACGGAAAGGACAGGCTGACGCTCCTGAACAACAACTTTGAAACGCCCGAATCTGAATTGGATTATTCCCTCAAAAAGATTGATTGAACCCAAATCGGTCATTAGAAAATTGTATTTCTATTTCTAATGACCGATTTGAGTTATCAACAAGAGAAGTCATTTCTTCCGTGCCGCTACCGCCAGCAGCACACCCAACGCCACCCCCAGCAAGGCGGCGAATAGCACTCTCGTCTCGCTCGGAAGGAGAAAAGTGACCGTATGGGCAGGAAACCAGAACAATGGAATCGTTTTCTTGAACACAAAATTCCACTGTACATCCCAATTCAGTCCCGTAATGATGCGGGTCATCGGAATAGGAGTCACCAATGCGCGCACGGAACCTCCACAATCCAGAATGTGCGTATCAGTAATCTTATGGAATGTCATGAACACCGGAGCAAAAATGCTGTTCATCGCCACGGAAATACAGAAGGCCACCACAACCTTTTCCACACACAGGGGAGCCGACATGGAAGCCGCCGCACCATGCAGACCAATGTATTCCAACGCCAAAGGAACTCCTCCGGAGAAAATAATCATCGCCAGATTGATGCCCATGCCCAGCACTCCCCAGACTACAGCGCGAGGGAAAACGCCGAATCCCGGCTTCAGATACTTTCCCGTACTGAGACGAAGCCCCAGAAGCTCTCCCAAGGTAGACAGAACTGCAAACTTCAGAAAGCTCATCACCATTCCATGGGCCGCATTGAACGACTTGTACCATTCATACAATGTTTCTGAACACACAAAAGGAGCGAATATCGCCAGAACTATCACAGCGAAAGCAAAATCAGATTTTCTCATGTCAATTTCACGTGTTTATCATATTTTTACCAACAAAGATTCATTTCGCCGCTAATATAAGAATAAAAGTGCAGCAAACAAGAAGAAAGCGGCAAATATCGTTTCTCAATTTTTTATGCTATCTTTGCCGACCAAACGAACAACAATCATGAAGCGGAAAAATATCATCGTCCTTTCGGGCATCATCCTGTCGGTTCTGGCCGCATGTGCCATCGTCCCACTTTGCCTGCTGCTGAACCATCCGATAAAGACTTCACCTGTCTCTTTCCTTTATATTGACGATGACGACACGGCCGACTCCGTCTACACCAAACTCGAGAAACAGTTCCATGCGGAAAGGCTTGAAGGCTTCAAGATGCTCGCTTCACTGAAACATTATAAAGAACATGTACACACGGGTGCCTACAAACTGTCGGCCGAAGAAAACACGTTCCAGCTTTTCCAGAAGCTGAACCACGGACACCAGACTCCGGTAAGAATGGTCGTTCCCGGTACACGTACCGTCGAAAGAATGGCCGCTACGGTAGGCCGGCAAATCATGGCCGATTCCACACAGATAGTCACCCTGCTCAACGACAGTGCCTGCCGCGCATCGCTCGGATTCAACAAAGAAACCTTTCCGGCTTTCTTCCTTCCGAACACGTACGAAGTATATTGGAACATGGATGCGGAAAGCTTCCTCAGACGGATGAAGAAAGAATATGACCGTTTCTGGAACAAGCAACGGCTGGACAAGGCAAAAGCCATCGGACTGACCCCTACAGAAGTAAGCACGCTGGCTTCCATCGTAGAAGAAGAAACCGCCAACAAAAATGAAATGCCAACGGTGGCCGGACTCTATCTGAACCGCCTGCGCATAGGTATGCCGCTCCAGGCTGACCCCACCATCAAATTTGCTCTCCAGGACTTCAGCCTGCGGCGTATCCTGTACAAGCATCTGGAAACGGAAAGTCCGTATAATACCTACCTCCATGCAGGACTCCCTCCCGGACCTATCCGTATCCCTTCAGTCCATGCCATAGAAAGCGTACTGAACTATACTCCACACAATTATCTTTACATGTGCGCGAAAGAAGATTTTTCAGGTACACACAATTTTGCCCGGACACTTTCGCAACACCAGGCCAACGCCCGCCGCTACCAGCAGGCATTGAACAGAAGAAACATCCGATAGGCGCGACCGTCAGCGTACTGATTTCCAGAATTCGATGAATTGGGAATAAGCACCGTAGCACACCAGCTCGTCTTCATCCTTCAACTCATAATCTTCTGGAAACTCATTGGCTACATTATGCTCCAGTACGGAAATGCCCAAGCAATTGCAGGTGCGGTTTCCGCGCACCAGAGATATTACTTTCAGCCCGAACTCCTGCTCCAGGTTCAAATCGTTGGCATGATAGCCGACCAATTTCCCCGGCAGACGGAACTTGAACACATAATTGTCATCATCCACCTGAAACGACTCGACTGCAGTGCTCAGCTCGAGCGACTGTGCCAACATGTGTGCCGCGTCCTGCTCGGGAGTCAGTATCCGATCGATGGCAAATGCATCCAGTACCGCCTTATGCACCTCATCGACAGCACGGGCATAGATATGTTTCGCCTTGTTCTTTTTCAGCAATGAAACGATACGTACGGAAGCGCCGAAATTGTCACCTATGGCCACAATCACCAAATCCACATTCCGGACCGGAAGCACAGAAAGTGCCGTCTCATCGGTGGCATCAAGCACAAATGAAGTGACCATCTTGTCTTTCACACGGTCGACATGCGACTCGTCTTTATCCACTCCTACCACTTCATGTCCCAATGCTGTAAGTTCTTCGGCCAAAATGCCTCCATAATGTCCCAAACCAATAATCAGATATTTCATATTCAGTTGATAATTATATTGTCACTCGGATACTTGTAGTTTCGTTTTTTCTCTTGCCGGACGAGGCCTGTCGCCAATGTAAAAGCTCCGACCCGTCCCACAAACATCATCAACACCACCAGAATCTTGCTCCAGTCGCCCAATTTAGGGGTAAGGTCAAGGCTTGACCCTACCGTACTCAACGCCGATATACACTCAAAGACGATTGACAGCAGTGGCGCGTCAGGCTCCAGTATGCTCAAGAAAAACATACCCGTAAACGCCAGAATCAGATAAAGCATAATAACCGCATTCGAACGGCGGATGGAATCGTATGAAAGTTCACGCTTAAGGATAGTGACATGTTCCGAACCGCGGATCACCGCCCACAGATTGAGCATGACCACGGCAAACACATTGATTTTCACACCGCCTGCCGTCGACTGCGTACCCCCACCTATCACCATCAGCACCAACATGAGCAATAAAGTCTGCACGGAAAACGACAGCAACGGCACACTCACAAAGCCTGCCGTACGGGGACAGGAAGAATTGAAGAAAGCATGTACCAGCTTGTCGGCCACAGGCATCCCGGCCAATGCCTTGTCCCACTCTATCACAGCAATAAGCAACGTGCCCAGAAGCAACAGGAAAGCTGTGGAGACCAATACAATCTTCGTGTTCAGATTATAGAGATGCACTCTTTTGACAAAACGGTGGGAACGGCCGAACACTTTCCATTTCAGATATCTCAGATAATACGTCACGGTTTCATACAAATTCACCAATATCGGAAAACCGATACCCCCCAATGCTATCAGCAACCCTAAAGTGACATACAGAAGATTGTGGTTCTGCATGACAGCCGGATTGCTCATACCTCCGGGCAAGATGGAAAATCCGGCATTGCAAAAGGCTGAAACGGAATGAAAGGCGGAAAAGAACAACTCTTCATCCAACGTCATGCCCAACGTGTCGTGAATGCTGTACCAGATAATCACCATACCAACCCCTTCGATGACTAAAGTAAAGCCCAATATATATAATAATGTAGAAAGCAAAGAGTTGAGCGAGTTGGAGCTGATCATGTCACCGATGGCCAGCTGGTTGTAGATGGAAGTGTTTCCCATAAAAAACATGGCGAAAAAGCTGGTAAGAGTCATTACCCCCAAACCACCGACCTGAATGAGCAGAATGATGATTACCTGTCCCTCAAGCGTAAACACGGAAGGGACATCCACAGAAACCAGCCCCGTCACACAAGTCGCACTGGTCGCCGTAAAAAGCGCGTCTATCCAATGGATACCGTCATAAGTAGCCCTCGGAAGCATCAGCAAGCCCGTACCTACCAGAATGATAACCAAAAAACTTCCTGCCAGAATAAGGGAGGGATTCGTGCGTTTGCCCATCAGACGGACCAGACTGCCCGACAACTGATAAAAGGAATAAAGCAGCAAAATAGTACCCCTGTAATATGGACTCCGAAAAAAAGCCCAGACCCAATATACCTTTGTGTCTGGCTCGGGCTGACGGAACACAACCGGAAGCAAGGTAAGATAAAGCAATACACTGAGCACCCATGTCCAGGCAGTAAACTTAAAGGGTGAATCGTCCTGACGGAATACAATCTGCAAAGTAGTGCTCAGAAGAAAGACAATCCAGACAACCCGGTACACAAGATGCACCCTCTCCTGCTCGCTTTCAGAAATACTGAATCCGTATTCATATACGATAGCCGCCAAAAAAGCAAACGCACATAAATAGGTGAGGCCAAGTGTCCAGTTCACAAGCTGGTTAATACGCGGCAGAAGCAACTTCTTCCGGTATAAAAACAGTCGTTCCCAATAGTCCATACAAGCTATATACAATGTGATTGTCCGGCAAAAATACGCATAACCGCCGGAATACATCCCTTTCCGACTTTTTTCCTGCCGGATGTATGTTTTTTTAACATATCCGCACTTTTTCGGCAACCCAAACAAAGAAAAAGACAAAATCTGTTGCCTGTTATCATTTATTTCCATATTTTTGGCAGAAACTATAAATTTGACAGCAAATATGAGTAATAAACAGAAAAGATTTATTTTGCCGGAAGACGAAATACCCAGATACTGGTACAACATTCAGGCCGACATGAAAAACAAACCCATGCCGCCTTTGAACCCGGCCACAAAACAACCTCTCAAACCGGAAGACCTTTATCCGATTTTTGCCAAAGAGCTCTGCCAGCAGGAACTGAACCAAACTGACACATGGATTGAAATACCGGAAACGGTACGCGAAATGTATAAATACTACCGCAGTACACCATTGGTAAGAGCCTATGGACTGGAAAAGGCATTGGATACACCGGCACATATTTATTTCAAGAATGAAAGCGTCAGCCCTATCGGATCCCACAAGCTGAACTCCGCATTGGCACAAGCATACTATTGCAAACAGGAAGGGGTGACAAACATCACCACCGAAACGGGAGCCGGACAGTGGGGAGCGGCATTGGCTTATGCTGCCAAAGTATTCGGGCTGGAAGCTGCCGTCTATCAGGTAAAAATCAGCTATGAACAGAAGCCTTACCGGCGTAGCATCATGCAAACTTTCGGAGCACAGGTCACCCCTTCTCCGTCAATGTCTACACGTGCAGGAAAAGATATCCTGACCAAGTATCCCAACCATCAGGGTTCGTTGGGAACTGCCATTTCTGAGGCTATAGAACTGGCACGCACCACCCCCAACTGCAAATATACACTTGGTTCCGTATTAAGCCATGTAGCCCTTCACCAGACCATCATCGGACTGGAAGCGGAAAAACAGATGGAAATGGCCGGCGAATATCCGGACATCATCATCGGCTGTTTCGGAGGTGGCTCCAACTTTGGAGGTATCGCCTTCCCATTCATGCGGCACACTATTCTGGAAGGCAAAAAAACCCGATATGTCGCCGCCGAACCGGCTTCATGTCCTAAATTGACGCGAGGAAAATTTGAATATGACTACGGCGATGAAGCCGGCTACACCCCTTTGTTACCTATGTTCACGCTCGGACACAACTTCACTCCGGCCAACATCCATGCGGGCGGCCTGCGTTATCACGGGGCCGGTGTCATCGTCTCCCAACTGCTGAAAGACGGCTTGATGGAAGCTGTAGATATCCAACAATTGGAAAGCTTCGAAAGCGGATGCCTGTTTGCACGTGCGGAAGGCATCATTCCGGCGCCCGAATCGTGCCATGCAATCACTGCAGCCATCAAAGAAGCAAACAAGTGTAAAGAAACGGGAGAAGAAAAAATTATCCTGTTCAACTTGTCCGGTCACGGACTCATCGACATGAGTGCATACGATCAGTATCTGTCAGGAAATCTGACCAATTACACTTTGCCGGAAGAAGAAATCGAAAAAAGCTTGAAAGACGTACCTCAAGTATAAGATTCTAATAACAAGAGATTTAACCAAGCATCTTTGTTTTCCGAACCTCTACAGGAAGGATACAAAGATGCTTTTTTTCATTTTTTATTCCCGAAACGCTTGCAAATTTAAAAATAATCCGTACCTTTGCACCCGTGATTGAAAAACACTTCATCACAAACAAAGGATGGCCCGTTCGTCTATCGGTTAGGACGCAAGATTTTCATTCTTGAAAGGGGAGTTCGATTCTCCCACGGGCTACCAAAACAAAAGCCAACTGACAGTATCAGTGGCAAACAAAGGATGGCCCGTTCGTCTATCGGTTAGGACGCAAGATTTTCATTCTTGAAAGGGGAGTTCGATTCTCCCACGGGCTACGGAAAAGGGCGCTCATCGTTGAGTGTCCTTTTTTATTTATACGAATCCAAAAACAAGAATGCGGAACCACAGAGGTTTATAATTTGCTCCTCACAAAATCATTATGCTCTCTGTGCTTCCGCATCCACTCATTCAGAACAATCTCAGAATATCACACCCAGACGGAAACCCACATTGTTCTGGCCGTCCACATCGCCAGTCAGTGTCTGGGTCCGGTTAGTGGCATAACTGTAATATCCGGCTACGTGGAATCCCCAATGCTTTCCGGTAGGATATATTTTCAGACCAATCTCGGGCGACACATAGAATCCCCATGCCTTGTCATATACCCCTCGCGACGCGTAATACGTCGTATTGCGGGCAAACATGGTTCCGACCTTGCCGCCGATATAGGGCCGGCAATACTTATGAGTCGAAAGATTGAATGCCG
Source organism: uncultured Bacteroides sp. (assembly GCA_949289295.1). Lineage (GTDB taxonomy): Bacteria > Bacteroidota > Bacteroidia > Bacteroidales > Bacteroidaceae > Phocaeicola. Next base: position 114,253 of record CASENM010000027.1, on the reverse strand, counting down.
CAGTCAAGCCGAACGGAATCTGGAAAGCTGAGCGTTGCTGGTCGGTAGTCAGCGATTCGGTGGGAGACAGGCTTAGTGTCTGGCGCGCCACATACTGGTGATTGCTATGGAATGAAGCAAACACACCCGCTTCCCAACGGGGAGTAATCCGATAAGAAAGCTCATAATTCATACCCCATCCGCTGATCTTGTCGGCAAAATCCGTAGAAAAGGGAGCATTCATCTGCCAGTCTATCTTCAGATCCATCTTGCTGGCATCCCATTGCGCAAAGCCCTGCACCGACAGCCCTAAAAACATCACACACGCCAGAAGCGTTTTCTTGATCAATCTATCATTCATTGTTTTCATACAAATATCCTCCTCTCTTTTTAATTGGCTTTTACATAAGGCGACTGGCTGAAAGCCTGGTCAACCGCCCCTTCCAGCAACTGCTGATTATAGCGTCCCCCAAAATCAAATCCGGAAGCATTGGCATACCATATTACCGGCAACTTGGAGGTGTCTGTGCCGTCGGCCCCTTTCAAGTCAACAATTTCCACAACCAGTGTGTTCGTGTCATACGAATAGCTTACCGGATACGGATAATACCATCCGCTCCACGGCCCCCAGAAGCCGAAGTCCCACCATCCGCCGAAATATCCTCCGGTCACTATATGAGTGGTTTGCGACACATAGGAAACCTGTACGCCCAAATCAGCCTCCGACCGCTTTTCGGCATCTGTTATACGCGAATAGCCCCGGCTGTCCATCTGAGCCTCCACTCTGCCCAGAATAGCCTGTGCATTCTCATCCTTCCAGTAAGTGGCATGACGGCTTCCCGCCTCCAAGATGCTGTCGGGCAAAAAATAAGTCTGTCTGGAACCGAAATCGGCACTGCTGTCATAATCAGTATAGACAGCCAGATTAGCCTCAAGTTCACCCATGTCAGGGTCTTTTTCGCATGACGACATCACCAACGCCGCACATGCCAGGAACAATAACTTTTTCATACTCAATTGTCTTCTTTTTTTATTTTTCTGTTACACAATCATTAGAGAGAACTTCCCTTGAACACATTGCTCCTTGCCAAGGGAAGAACCACCCCATTCAATGTCAGACGGTTTGAATTGAAATTCGGTACGATTGTTACCGATGCACGGTTGGTCCCTTTCGCCATACGGATGTCAATACGGGCAGAAATTCCTGTTCCCATCACATTCATCGTCAAAGACAGGTTTCCCTTTTTGTCTTCCTTGACTTCATAGCCGGACACTTTCCCGTCCACAGTAACTCCGCCTATACCGTTCGGTCCCGAAACAGGGATGTTGAACGCTACCTGAACGACAGCTTCATTCCCATCCACCGATACAAAGTTCGTGTTCGACGAAACGTATGCCGTCTGTCCATACTTAAAGACCACCTGATCGGCTTCAAGCGTAAACTTTTTCGCCTCAACGGCTTCCACCGCCTCGGCATACTGCAAGCTGTCGAGTTTCTCCTGCAGAGCCTTCTTTTCAGCCTTAGTCAGCTCCTTATTGTCCTGAGCCTGGATGTTCCCCATAGCAAACAGCAGAGCGAACATCATAAAGAAAATCTTTTTCATCACTTCAAGTTTTATCTTTTTACCTGTAAAACAAATAAAAAAAGATTTTACTGCATTCCGACCAATTAAAAAAAGCTAACAGATGTTACGTCTGCGATTTTTTTCTTACCTTTAAGCTGAAAGTTTGAACGAACCGTTTGTGTCACCTTTTAATCATCCGAAGCCATGACAAATCTTAGCGAAATTACCCTTCTGATAGCCGTCATCGCACTCGCACTATGGCCTGTAATACTGTTTGCCCTGCATTTTCTGAACAAACGGCGCAAGCGGCTGGAATATATCGAACGAATGACCAAAGACGAGCTGGATGAAGTGAGTACCAAAGAGCTGGTCATCAGCACACTGAAGAAAATAGGCTGCCAGCCGGAAACGAATGAGGAAGACCATATCTGCTTCAAATATCAGGGCGACGACTTCTACATCGCCTCCGAAGAAGAAAACCGCTTCATCATGATCTGGAATCCATGGTGGGGATGCATCAATACAGACAACGAGGCTTTTCCGTTCCTCAAGGAAATAATCAATCTGGCCAACGTGAAATCAATTGTGACCACCGTATATATGCTGGATGAAGACGGAAAGACCGTGGGACTTCACTCCCACTGCCACACTTATTTCTCGCCGAACGAGGGAGAACTGGAGGAACATCTGAAAATGTTGCTCGACTTTTTCTTCGACATCCATAATTTCATCAAGGACAACATGAACCAGCTCGGTACGGAAGAAATCAATGAGGAAGAAAAGAAAGAACGGGTAAAAGTGAAAGGTTTCGCAGCCTATAAGGAAAATACGGTTCCGCTGAAATCTGACACCGCGGCGGCGGCCCAGGCCGACAAAAGCCGGGTTCCGCAAAATCTGCCTTCAGAAAAACAGCCCGCCGCACAACAGCATAATCCCAAACCGGAATGAAAGGGCGGACTCAACCGCCAGACTTCCGCATACTGAACTCACAGCCGCAATATTGCTGGTTATAAAAATGATATTCCTTAATGATGGCCGCACGGCGCTCGCTCAACCCACCTTTCCGCCAGTTCTGGTCCCACCAGATCACATCCGGATAGGCAGAAACGGCAAAATGCCCCGCTTCATTAATTTGCTCCAGACTTTTCCAGCGCGATGAGGCCAAGGTTGTCGTTATCACACGGAAGCCATGCTCATGTGCATAGCGTGCCGTATCCAACAGACGCATCCTGAAGCACTTCAGGCAACGGCCGCCACGTTCCGGCTCATCCTCAAAGCCTTCCATCTGAGCGCGCCATGCCGCATGGTCATAATCGGCATCCACAATGTCGAGTCCCAGCGAACGGGCATACCGGCTGCACTCGTCTTTACGGATACGGTATTCTTCTTCAGGAAAAATGTTGGGGTTACAATAATAAATGGTAGGGCGTACGCCATGTGCCATCATCCATTCGATGATAGCCGACGAACACGGTGCACAACACGTATGCAACAACACCCTGTCAACCCCCTCGGGAATCTCCCAGTCATCTTTTTTTCTTTTCATTTTTCTCATTCATTCAGTGAAAAACTTTTTCCATCCAACAGCCCGGACTCTTAAAAAGTCCGCGACAGGCTCTTCTCAGAAAACGCTTCGGCGTTTCAATCAAAACGCCGGGACGTTTCAGCCAAAACGCCGAAGCGTTTTAAAAAATCCGTCCGCCCTCAGAGATTTTTTTCTGATAAGCAATACGGGGCGACCCGTTTTTAAGATAAATGATACCACACCGGACAAAACCGTTTTTCTCCAATATATGCTGCATCACTTTATTGTCGGCATGCGTGTCGGCACGCAGACAAGGATATTGCCTGGCGCACCAGTCAAAACAGAAGTCCGCCACCCCCTTGCAACTCCCGTCGGAAGCCAGACGATGTATCACGTAATATGGGCGGTCGTCCAACCAGGCTCCGTCCTCAATATAAGAATAGGTAGGGTCCGGTCCGGGAATGAAGCAGAAAGTAGCCACCACTCTCCCGTTCCCAGCCACACAAACATAACAGTGTGAAGCATCTATCTCACCGGCCATCAGCTCCCGCTGCGGATAACCGTTCACCCACTGGCCCGGATTACCGGTTCCGGCCATAAACCGGCGGGCCTTTTCAAATATTTCCATCAGACAGTCCAAATCCCCACTTGCCGCCTTCCGAATTTCCAGTTTCATAATTTCAGTCTCAATTTTGTGCAAAAATACGGACTTGCGGCGATTTAACGAACGAAAAAGTTGAAAATGTCAAATTTTCATTCTATCTTTGTCGCCTGAAAAGGGGCATTAGCTCATCTGGCTAGAGTGCGACACTGGCAGTGTCGAGGTGACCGGTTCGAGTCCGGTATGCTCCACGGAACAACCGCCGGCTGTCCATCAGTCAGCGGTTTTCTTTTTTCATAAATCACACGGGCGGTATGCACCTGTAACACTGATTTTTGGCCAACGGATTTTCCCGGTCGGCAACAGAATATCTTCAAACATACAGCACACAGTTAAACTCCAAAGCCTTTACCGGCTGACTCTGCCGAGCAGGAATCCGTCTCCGGAAAGCTGAAAATAATCCCTCCCAACTGTTGTCAAAAACACAAATATTTTTTATCTTTGTGAGTGGAGTATCCACAACAACTTAAAAACTTTAGCTTATGGACGTACAAAGTATCGGTGAAAGTGCAGGTGTCATCTGGAGATTACTCCAGGGAGAACACCGGAGATGGGATTACAACGAAATCAAAAAACTCACGGGACTCCCCGACAGACAAATCAACGCTGCAATCGGCTGGTTGGCCAGAGAAGGAAAACTTGCCATCGACGACACGATGGTTGACGGTGAAAATGTGTTATACATTGAGTTGAATTATTATATCGGGTAAGCACATGGAAACAGTCATCTGAAGCAATCCTCTTTTCCGGAAACAGCCAAAGAGGATTGCTTTTCAACTTTCACCCTACCCCTCTCCATATCCATATATCCATATACCGATACTTCACATGAATATATTTTCTTGACTACATCCCCAGATTCTCGCTGAAATTATATATTTTTGCAGATTAATTTCAATTGTATGAATATGCAGACAAGCGAGACTAACCCAATTACATGGCCTGACTTATCCCGTTCCATGGGAGAACATCTGGGCATACACTTTACAGAAATGAAAGAAGGATATGTCAAGGCTACCATGCCAGTCAACGAACATACCTGCCAGCCCTTCGGCATATTGAACGGAGGAGCTTCGCTGGCACTGGCGGAAATTGTTGCCGGACACGGTTCCATCCCCTTGTGCAGCGAAGGACAAATGCCCTGTGGCATACAAGTCAGTGCCAACCATGTAAGCATGGTGCCTTTCGGAAGCTGGGTAGAAGCGACCGGCACACTTATCCACCGGGGAAGAACCACACACATCTGGAACATCGACATCACCAGTCCGGAAGGGAAACTGGTCTCTACCGCACGCATAATCAACCAAATTGTAAAGAAACACTCATGAACATACCAGAAACACCCATACACCATTTTATCGACAAACTGACCTGCAGCCATGTGAGTTTTGCACTCTACCGGCTTCCGTGGACAGACGAACCCATTCTCATACTCCAAAAAGACGGAGAACCGGAAACGACACTGAACTTAAAAGACCTGAACGGAAAAGAAGGCTTCATCATGGCCCCCTTCCACCCGTCTGAAAAACATCCTATCATACTCATCCACCCCGACCGGACAGCATCCGACTGGGAAGAAATAGCCGGCGCGCTCAACGATGTGTGCACCACAGACACCTGCCCTGTTCCTTCCGGCGAAACCTTTCCTGCCGCACCCGCTGATGAAACGGCCGAAAAACAAACCTATACCCAGACATTCAATCATTTTATATCTCCATTGCAGAAAAAGAGATTCCGCAAGCTGGTGCTTTCACGCCACAGCACACAACCGCTTACAAACGGTTTCTCCCCCCTGGCCGCCTTCATCAGGGCCTGCAACAGCTATCCGCGGATGATGATTTCACTTTGCCACACACCCGTATGCGGCACATGGATAGGAAGCACACCGGAAATCATTCTCAGCGGAAACGGGACAGACTGGCATACAGTAGCGCTGGCGGGAACCATGCCCATGGAAGGGGAGACTATGCCCACCGACTGGAGCAAGAAAAATCAGGAAGAACAGGAGTTTGTCTGCGAATATATCCGCAAAACCATCAAGAAATTCGGATCGAAACTGACAGAAAAAGGCCCGTACACGGCCCGCGCCGGACAACTGGTCCACTTGAAGACCGACTTTAATTTTACCCTGAAAGATTCCCTCCATCTGGGAGACATACTTCAGGAACTTCATCCTACGCCAGCCGTATGCGGACTGCCGAAAGAAGATGCCTACCAGTTTATCCTCGACACGGAAAATTATGACCGGAGCTATTATTCCGGCATTATCGGCTGGCTTGCCCCTGAAAAAGAAACCACTTTGTATGTCAATCTGAGATGCATGCAAATCGGCCGTACGGAAGCGACACTGTATGCAGGCGGAGGCATTCTCCCCTCTTCTGACGCTGAATCGGAATGGGAAGAGACACAGCAGAAAATGAATACAATGCGGAATATCCTTTAAACAATCCTATTTCTCTGACGATACTATAATTATGTATACAGACAAAAAAAACATATTGCAGCTGGCGGCCTTGCTGAAAGCACACGGAGTAAAGAAATTTGTCTTGTGCCCGGGAAGCCGGGACATCCCGATTGTGCAGACACTGGCTGACATCCCCGAACTTACATGTTATCCGGTAACCGACGAACGGAGTGCCGGATTCTTTGCATTGGGACTTTCCCAAAACGAAAACGTTCCGGTAGGTGTGTGCTGCACGTCAGGCTCGGCCTTGCTCAATCTGCATCCGGCAGTAGCCGAAGCATTCTACCAACAAATACCCCTGGTGGTCATTTCAGCCGACCGGCCACGTGCCTGGATCGGACAAATGGACGGGCAGACCCTACCGCAACCCGGCGTATTCCGGAACTTGGTCAGAAAATCGGTCGACCTGCCGGAAATCCATACAGAAGAAGACGAGTGGTACTGCAACCGGCTCATCAACGAGGCTTTGCTGGAACTTAACCACCACGGACAAGGTCCCATACATATCAACGTACCGGTGAGCCAGCCTTTCTTCCAACATCCCACAGCCGCATTGCCAGCTGTCCGTATCATCACCCGCCATGAAGGAGATACTGCAATACAGGCATTCGCAGAAAAATTCAAACGCTACAAATGCCGGATGATTGTGGCCGGACAAGCCAATCCGGAACAAACTCTCTCTCCGGAAGTGGCCGAGCGGCTTACTCCTCAATTCGCTTGGATTGCAGAGACCACTGCCAACCTGTCTGCACCGGCCGGAGCAATACACCATATTGAACAACTGCTGGCTTCATTGGACAATGACACGCATGAAAGAATGCGTCCGGAACTGCTTGTCACATACGGCGGACACATCATTTCAGGACGGCTGAAAAAGTTTTTGCGCCGCTATCCCCCCGTAGAACATTGGCACATCACTCCTGACGGTCAAGTGACCGACCTTTTCCAATCGCTCACTGATGTCATCGAAATGAATCCTTACGAGTTTCTGGAGAAAGTTGCCTGCCTGACGGAAGAAAAAAATTCCGATTACCCGCGCCGATGGAAAAGCCTGGAAGACACGGTGGCCGAACCGGATTTTCCGTTTTCGGAAATGGGAGCCATAGGACAAACAATCCACCGGCTGCCCTCCCCCAGTGTATTGCATCTGGCCAACAGCTCGACTGTACGTTACGCTCAACTCTTCAACTGTCCGCCCGGAATAAAAATACTCTCAAACCGTGGCACAAACGGTATTGAAGGCTCTCTTTCCACGGCGGTCGGCTATGCATCCGCATCCGACAAACTCAATTTTATCTTTATCGGTGACTTGAGCTTTTTCTACGACATGAACGCGCTGTGGAACACCAATTATGGCAGCAACATACGTATCCTGCTCCTGAACAACAGCGGAGGAGAAATATTCCATGCCCTTCCCGGACTGGAAGTACGGGCCGTCACCACACGCTTCGTCATCGCAAGCCACCAGACTTCCGCACAAGCCTGGGCGGAAGACAGAGGCTTCCGATATCTGTCGGCCCACAACGATGAAGAATTGTCACAAGCGGTCGCTACTTTCACTCAGGCAGACGAGCAGGCACAACCTATTCTGCTGGAAGTGTTCACTGAAAAGGAAAAGGATGTGGAACTGCTGAAAACATATTACAGCAAACAAAAACAGCTCACAAGGCAGCAAACCATCTAAAACACAGTCTGCAAACAACTCCGACAACCCAAAATAAATTCAAAAGATATGTCACAACCAAGAGAATGGAAAACCATCAAGAATTATCAGGACATCCTGTTCGATTTCTATAACGGGATTGCCAAAATCACCATCAACCGCCCGCGCTACCGCAATGCCTTTACGCCGGACACAACCAAAGAAATCAGCGATGCACTCTACTACTGCCGGGACTGCCGGGACATCAACGTGATAGTGCTGACCGGAGCCGGAGACAAAGCGTTCTGTTCGGGAGGCGACATGCATGTAAAAGGCCATGGAGGTTATGTCGGCACCGACGGAGTTCCCCGTCTGAACATCCTCGACGTACAGAAACAAATCCGTTCACTTCCGAAGCCCGTCATCGCCATGGTCAACGGATATGCCATCGGCGGAGGACATGTGCTCCATGTTGTATGCGATTTGAGCATCGCGTCCGACAACGCCATTTTCGGACAAACCGGACCTCGGGTAGGCAGCTTTGATGCCGGATTCGGCTCTTCATATCTGGCACGCGTGGTAGGCCAGAAGAAGGCCCGTGAAATCTGGTTCCTCTGCCGGCAATATTCAGCACAGGAAGCCCTCGAAATGGGACTGGTGAACAAAGTCGTTCCATTTGACCGGCTGGAAGATGAGGTGGTGGAATGGGCAGAAACTATGATGCAGCACAGTCCGCTCGCCTTACGCATGATAAAAGCCGGACTGAATGCCGAACTCGACGGACAGGCCGGCATTCAGGAGCTGGCCGGAGATGCCACGATGCTGTATTACATGACAGAAGAAGCTCAGGAAGGCGGAAAAGCCTTTCTCGAAAAGCGCAAGCCCGACTGGTCCAAGTATCCGAAGCTTCCCTAATTCATTTCCGGAAAGATGAAACGCCTCGTGTATCTATCCGTGCTTTTCTGGTTGCTTGCGGCCAATTGTCTACAAATGTCAGCACAAAAGCAAAAGACGAGAGATTCCGTAGCGGTTCATCTTTCCGATACACTGCATCTTGACGAAGTCACTGTAACAGCTCCCATCCGTTCCATGGAACAAAAAGGGGATACGGTCATATTCAATGCAAATGCATTCAAGGTACCGGAAGACGCCTATTTGGAAGCTCTTGTCCGTCGCATTCCAGGCCTGAATTATGACCCGAAAACACACTCCATGTCATTCAACGGATATCCTATCAGAGAAATTACCGTGAACGGAAAAGAATTTTTCAAAGGAAACAGTCGCATCGCACTTGAAAATATCCCGGCATCGTTTGTCAGCCGCCTGAAAGTATATGACAAGGAAACGGAAAAAGAAAAAGCGACCGGAATAAAAGATACTGACAAGAATTATGTACTCGACCTGCAAACTCCTAAAAGACTGAACGGTACACTCAATGCTTCGGCAGAAGCCGGATATGGCAGCCAGAAGAAAAAAGAAATAAACGGACAGGTATTCCGCTTTGAAGAAGGAGGTGACAATTTCAGTATAGTCGGACGTACGGGCAACCGGAACTTCACCACTCCCGACAAACGGAACATCGTCCATACTGTCGGAACAAGCATCAGCCGTCATCTCAATGAAAAGCTGGAACTGTCGGGAGGTGTCAATTACTCATATAACCGGAACGGAACAACAGGAGCCGGATACAGTGAAAACTACCTGACAGAAGCTACACAATATGGAGCAAACACCCAGAGCTCTCTAAACAAAAACCAGAATGTGGGAGGAAATTTGAATCTCAGATGGGAAATCGACAGCATGACAAGTGTCATGTTAGGGGGAAATGCCAGATATCTCCCCTCAACCAGCGAAAGCAACATACACAGTGCCATCTTCACAGACAACCCTGAACTGGATCTGAAAAATCCGTTTGCACATATCGGAAATGTGAACAAGGAGAAACGTGTCAACGAACATCTCCGCCACACACTCGATGAACAGAGTTCATGGAGATACGACATCAACATGCTTTTTTCCAGAAAATTGAACTCAAGAGGCGATAATCTGACACTAAACTATCTGACAAGCAGAAACAATTCAAAAAACAAATCGCTCAATGTGGCGGAAGCCACATATTTCCGTCTGAAAGACGTATGGGGAAATGATTCCGTCAGCAGACAGAATCAGTATCAGGAATCCCCCGACAATGCTCAGAGCCATGAAATAGAACTCGCATATACACATCCTGTCGGAAAGAAATCACATCTGCAACTGGCTTATGCCTTCAGGCACGAGCAAGAGAGGAACCGGCAAGACACGTATGACTTTTCTCCATTCCAGACCGACAACCTTGCCTTCAACAATCTTCCGCCCCATTATGAATCAGAGCGTATCGACAGCCTGAGCAACCGGAACGAAAGTACTACGGAAGGACACAAGATTACGCTCACTTATAATTATCAGGGAAAAATATGGGGCATACAAGCCAAACTGGCCATTGCTCCCCAACGGCGTACATTGACCCAAACCGATACGGGAACGCATATCGACACAGCCTCCAGCCATACCGAATGGTATCCGGCCGTTGTCATCACCCGACAAAAGAACAATTGGTATACGATGCTCAGCTATTACGGACACACACTCCAGCCGTCATTGACCAGTCTGTTGGCACCGACAAAATACATTTCACCTCTATATGTGAGCCGGAGCAATCCCGACTTGAAATCATCATATAGACATTCCGCCTATTTCACGGTCAACAACTTTACCAAAGGTGTCAATGCCTCCGTGATTTTCAGCCAGGAATTCAACAGCGTAACCCAAGCCACGACTTACGACCCTGAAACGGGAAAACGTGAAACGCGTCCTGTAAATATAAACGGGAACTGGAATCTGAACGGATATGCCGGATACAACAAAAGCATCGGACTGTTCCGCCTCTTCGCTGATGCGTCAGGCGATTATGCACACCACCTCAGTCTGATTGACGACGGAGGGACTGGAGAAATGGAGCAAAGCTTGACACGTGCACTCGGACTGTCGGCAGCAATCCGTACCTCATTTGTCCCCACATGGGGAAACATCGACTTGAACGGGAAGTGGGATTACCAGCAATCCAAAAACTCGCTCCAGGGAAACAGTACATATACCCGCTATTACATGGCCGGCCTGAACGCACAGATATCGCTTCCACTGAACCTGTCGTTCAACACGGAGGCCAATTATCATATCCGGAACGGGACCGGCATCCAAGGAGACAACAACAATGAAATAATCTGGAACATCCGGCTGGCATGGAAATTTCTGGAAGAGAAACGTGCTGAACTTGCATTCATCTGGAACGATATTCTCAACCAGAAAAAAAGTTATTACCGATATGCCTCAGCCACACGTTTCAGCGAAATATACTCCGAACAACTCAGAGGATATTTCATGGTATCACTGAAATACCAGTTCAACAGAATGAATTGATTCACTAAACAACATATAACAATGACCATGTATAAAATTCAGATTATCCCACGCACCCTGCATTTCAAACAGCCAGCAGGGACCTCACGCGGCATATATACCACCCGCAAACTCTGGTATATCCATATCAGCGACACTGCAACCGGACAATACGGTGTGGGCGAATGCGCCCCTCTCCCGGCATTGAGCTGCGACGACATCCCCAATTATGAAGAGGTGCTGGCCAGACATTGCCGCGAGACTGAAGTGACAGGCACGCTTGACTATAACTCGCTGCGCCCCTATCCGTCCATGCTCTTCGGACTGGAAACGGCCCTGCAGCATCTGCACAGCGGAAGTCTGCAGCTCTGGCATACGTCTTTCTCCGAGGGCAGGGAAGGCATCCCTATCAACGGACTGATATGGATGGGCAATTTCGACGAAATGTACCATCGGATTGAAGAGAAAATGCGGCTGGGATTCCGCTGCATCAAAGTGAAAATCGGAGCCATCGATTTCGACAAGGAACTTGAGCTTCTGGCCCACATACGCCGTCATTTTACCCCTGAACAGATAGAACTGCGAGTTGACGCCAACGGCGCATTCTCCCCGTCGGACGCGCCGGAGAAGCTGAAAGCACTCAGCCAGTTCCATCTGCACTCCATCGAACAGCCTATCCGGGCAGGGCAATGGACTACAATGGGAAAACTTTGCGCCCAAACTCCTTTCCCCATCGCCCTCGACGAAGAATTGATTGGAGTGAATACGGCAGCCCGAAAAATCGAACTGCTCGAAACTGTCAGACCGCAATATATCATCCTGAAACCTTCGCTCCACGGAGGGCTGAAAGGTGCTTCCGAATGGATTACACTTGCATCACAACGGGGAATCGGATATTGGATTACCTCAGCACTGGAATCGAATGTCGGACTGAACGCCATCGCACAATGGTGTGCCACTCTCAACCCGACCCTGCCGCAAGGACTGGGAACCGGACTGCTGTTTACGGACAACATCGATTTTCCGCTCCATATCAAAGGCGACTGCCTGTGGTTCGACCCTACGGCACCAGCGCCCGACCTGACTCATTACCTGTTTGCATAAATATTTTTTCACATGACATTCCACACTGACTTTTCACGACAGACCATCACCATTGAAGGAACGACTTATTCCGCCGCCGAGGCCACTCCATCAGACGGAAGGCAAAGCGCACTGCAGGAAAAATTCCGCCGCGAATACGGAGAAGAAAGTTTCCATGCAACCCTTGCCGACTTTCTGGCTGAATGGTTCGACGGATCCGACACACTGAAAGTACATACATCCGGCTCTACGGGAACTCCCAAAGAACTGTGGGTCGAGAAACGCCGCATGATGAACAGTGCCATGATGACCGTCTCTTTCCTCAACCTGCAACCCGGAAATACAGCCTTGCTATGTATGCCCATGCAATACATTGCCGGGAAAATGGTCGTGGTGCGCGCTCTTGTGGCCGGTCTCAACCTATGGCCTGTAGAACCGTCCGGACATCCGCTGAAATATCTGAAGAAGACACCCGACTTTGCGGCCATGATTCCCTTGCAGGTATTCAACTCGCTGGCCGTCCCCGAAGAATGCAGCACCTTGCAACGGACTGCCCATCTGATTATCGGCGGAGGAGCCGTAGACACCGATATGGAGGCCGCACTAAAACATTTTCCCAATGCTGTCTGGAGCACCTACGGCATGACCGAAACCCTCTCGCACATAGCCTTACGCCGCCTCAGCGGACCGGAAGCATCCCTCTGGTACACACCTTTCGAAGATGTCAGTCTGTGCCTGTCCGAAACCGGCACACTGGTTATCCGAGCCCCTAAAGTCTGCAAAGAGATACTGGTCACGAACGACATGGCCGAACTGAATGCCGACAGACAATTCCGAATCATCGGACGCAGAGACAACATCATCAATACCGGAGGGGTGAAAGTGCAGATAGAACAAGTGGAAACGGCACTCCGCCCCCTGCTCGCATCCCCGTTCATGATAACCTCCGTACCCGACCCCAAATTCGGCGAACGCATCGTCATGCTCATACAGGGACACACAGAAAAGGAAGAAATAGAAAAAGCTTTCGCCTCCCTGCCGCCGTACTGGCGGCCCAAACAGACATTCTCCATAGACAGCCTGCCGCTGACGGGGACCGGAAAACCCGACCGCGCCACCGCGCGCCGGACAGCCTGTGAGAAAGCCGGGCGACACCTTTAAAAAACACTTCGGCGTTTCAACCAAAACACCGAAGTGTTTTAGCCGAAACGCCGAAGCGTTTTCCTCTTGCCGGATTCTACATCAATTTCCTCCACTTCATCCATACGGAATCATAGCGCGCAAGTACCTCTTCCGCCATAATCCGCACTGACCTCGCCCTGATACTCAGGATGACGCTGAAGCCAAGCTACCGCATACGCACATGTGGCAATCGGTTTCAACTGCTTTACACGAGCATAATCATATACAGCCTTCACCAATGCACCGGCCACTCCCCGACCGCCAATTGCTTCAGGAACCACCGTATGCCGGATATCCAGCCCTTTATCTACGATTTCGTACGCCACATGAGCCGTATACCCGTCTACCAATGTCCAGAATCTCTTTCCTCCTTCATCATGTAGTATTTCCATAGCACAATCGTTAAATGATTACTTTGGCAAGTTACGAAATAAAAAGTCATTCTCCGCAAACGGGTTTTATAAAATTCATGAACAGAGAATATGTTAAACAGCACAATACCACACAATATGCCCTTAATTTACAAAAAACGGTTCACTCCCCATAACCCGTCTTGTCCTCTGCCGCCTCGCATAAGGAAGTCTCCTCAGAAAAGTCATATCTTTTCACCCCGAAATTAAGAAGCATCATCTTGTTGAGCGTATAGACCAACCCCTCCAACGTACGTTGACGGACTTTAGGCTTCAGCTGACATTCCCAGAGCTGTATCACATGCCATCCCATATCCCGGAGACGGATACGATCATCCAAATCCCTCTGACGGTTCCGTTCTATTTTAGCTTTCCAGAAGTCCACGTTCGACTTCGGCAGGACAAAATACCGGCATCCTTCATGCCCATGCCAGAAGCATCCGTTCACAAAAATGACAGTCCGATATTTGCGAAGCACAATATCAGGCGTACCGGGCAACCGCTTCACATTGACACGATAACGGAAACCATGTGAAAAAAGATATTTCCTCACTATGATTTCCGGCTTCGTATTCTTGCTCCTTATCCGCGACATACACAGATGCCTCTGTTCTGGTGTCAACTTGTCTGTCATAAGCTGTAAAACTCCTCTTTGCGAAGATACAAAAAAACGGGAAAAGATACTTGCATACCTTTTCCCGACTCCATTTCACTTTATACTACAGATTAATTACTTCGCAAAACTTACTGCACGAGTCTCACGGATAACAGTAATTTTAACCTGACCCGGATAAGTCATTTCATCCTGAATCTTCTTCGCTATTTCCGTTGACAGATTTTCCGTTTGTTTGTCATCAATCTTATCAGCACCCACAATGACACGCAATTCGCGACCCGCCTGGATGGCGTATGTCTTGGTGACACCCGGATAGGACATGGCCAGCTGTTCCAAATCGTTCAGACGCTTGATATAGGCCTCAACAATTTCCCGGCGTGCACCCGGACGGGCACCTGAAATCGCGTCACACACCTGCACAATAGGTGCCAAAAGGCTCGTCATCTCTATTTCGTCGTGGTGAGCACCGATAGCATTGCAAATATCAGGCTTTTCCTTATATTTTTCAGCCAATTTCATACCCAACAGAGCATGCGGAAGTTCCGGCTCCTCATCGGGCACTTTACCGATGTCATGAAGCAACCCGGCACGTTTCGCCTTCTTCGGATTGAGTCCAAGTTCAGAAGCCATTACAGCACACAGGTTAGCTGTTTCACGGGCATGTTGCAACAAATTCTGACCGTATGACGAACGATATTTCATTTTACCGATGATACGGATCAGCTCCGGATGAAGTCCGTGAATACCCAAATCAATCGTAGTACGCTTACCCGTCTCGATAATCTCATCTTCCACCTGCTTGCGCACTTTGGCTACCACTTCTTCAATACGTGCCGGATGAATACGCCCGTCGGTAACAAGCTGGTGCAAAGCCAGACGAGCAATTTCCCTCCGCACAGGATCGAAAGCCGAGAGAACGATTGCTTCCGGTGTATCATCCACTACAATTTCCACTCCAGTAGCCGCTTCTAACGCACGGATGTTGCGACCTTCCCGTCCGATAATCCGGCCTTTGATTTCATCCGATTCAATGTGGAAAACCGTGACTGAATTTTCAATGGCCGTTTCAGTAGCCACACGCTGAATAGACTGTATGACGATACGCTTGGCCTCACGGTTTGCGGTCAGCTTGGCATCATCCATAATATCATTGATATAAGACTGAGCCTGAGTTTTGGCCTCCTCTTTGAGTGATTCCACCAGCCGTTCCTTCGCTTCTTCCGCAGAAAGTCCCGAAATGGCTTCCAGCTTATCACGTTCCTGGGCCTGCATCTGGTCGAGCTCCTCCTTCTTTTTTTCTACCACCACAAGCTGTGCTTCCAGATTCTCTTTGATGGCCTCTGCCTCATTGCGTTTGCGCTGCAGCTCCTCATTCTTCTGGTTCAGCACCATTTCACGCTGTTTCAATTTGTTTTCAGCCTGTTGGATTTTCTGGTTTCTCAAGGCCACCTCCTTTTCCAGGTCAGCCTTCTTGTTCAGGAATTTCTCCTTCACTTCCAGAAGCTTGTTCTTCTTAATCACCTCGGCCTCCGTTTCAGCCTCTTTAATTATCGTGTCATACTTCGATTTCAAGCCATACCTGAAAAAACCGTATGACAACGCCCCTCCCACAAGAAAGGCTACCACTACTAATATTACAGTCAACATTACAATTTTAATTTAAACATATAAAAAATAAAAACGCACAAACCGTTCTCAGGATTTCTCCTTCAACCAGCTTGTGCGCCATAATCACTTCAATCTCTTCATTGCTAAACTTTCCCGTCAGAAGCCTCCGACTCTCCAATATGCCGGTCGATTTCCTTTTCCAGTTCACTCAGCCTGTCAAAATAAGGTTGCGTATCATTTTTCTTCTCAAGCAACACATTTTCGTAAGCCAATTCCAGCGCTACCATCAGCCAATGCTTCGTGGCATCCAGTCTTGGAAAAGTATTCCGGTATTTGTTCAGCTTATAATCAATCCGTTTGGCCGCCTTACGATAATCTTCCTCGTCACTCCGCAAGATAGTCAACGGATATTCTTCATTGTCAATTTTCAGCTTTATCTTAAATCTGTCGTCCATAAAGTTCTCCTTCACTGTCCTTCTTTCTTTCATTCATTCAGTAAAGCGATGCATTTATCGACTTCACGCACAAGTTTGGCCAGCCGTTGCCTTGTATCTCTAAGCTCATTGTCATTGATACTGATAATACGGGCCGCCTTCAAATCAGCATATCTTTTGGCGGAAGCCTCCAAAGCATCTTTTGTTTCCTTTATTTCCGCATCCTTTTCACTCAGAAGCTTGCGTAGACTTATGTTTTCTTCCTGAAGCTTTCTGTACAGGAAAAGCAGATGTTGCAGTTTTCCATCAAAGGTACTCAATAGCTTTTTGTCTT
The DNA here is from genome assembly GCA_949289295.1 of uncultured Bacteroides sp. GTDB lineage: Bacteria > Bacteroidota > Bacteroidia > Bacteroidales > Bacteroidaceae > Phocaeicola. The sequence continues at coordinate 97,315 of CASENM010000027.1, read as the reverse complement.
CCTCTGTCATCAGATATACTAAAATTGTACACAAATATAGTGGATTGCTTGGAATCTCAAAAATATTCGCTGATTAATTTATTAATTTTAGGAAGTTACCGACCGTCATTTCCTTTTTCTGCCGATTTTTCTCCGATTTGAAGGAATTATTTCTATCTTTGTGCGGCGTTGAGGTGACATTAGACGCGATATACTAATTTAGTGTTTATCAAACAAAGAATCTGACTGTTTATGTTTACCGTAATCAAACGAATGGAAATTTCAGCATCACACAAACTGAAGCTTTCCTACCCGAGCAAATGTGAGAATTTGCATGGTCACAATTGGGTCATTACCGTATACTGCCGCTCGGAACGGCTGGATGAAAATGGAATGGTGGTTGATTTCTCCCACATCAAAAACAAAGTGAAAGAACAGCTCGACCACAAAAATCTGAATGATGTTATTCCGTCCAATCCTACGGCCGAAAATATTGCACAATGGATATGTAATCAGATTCCGCATTGCATAAAAGTGGAAGTGAAAGAATCAGAAGGCAATACGGTAATCTATGAAAAAGATTAATGAAATTTTCTACAGCCTGCAAGGAGAAGGATTCCACACAGGAACACCCGCTGTATTTGTCCGTTTTTCAGGATGCAATCTGAAGTGTAGCTTCTGTGACACTGCGCATGAACAGGGAAATGCAATGTCTGACAAGGAAATAGTGGATGAAGTATGTAAATATCCATGTACGATGGTTATTCTTACAGGCGGAGAACCCGGATTGTGGATAGACCAAGAATTGCTCCGGATGTTGCATAAAGCTCATAAATACATTTGCATTGAAACGAACGGCACGTGTGAACTTCCGGAAGGTATAGACTGGGTAACTTGCTCCCCAAAAGAAGGGACTACTTTGCGTGTAAAACACATCGATGAAGTAAAGGTAGTTTATACGGGACAGGATGTTTCCGCCTATCTTGACATTCCAGCCGGCCAGCATTTTCTCCAACCATGTTCATGCAAAAATACAGGAGAAGTGATTGAATACATCCTACGGAACCCACAATGGCGGCTGAGTCTGCAAACGCACAAACTTATAGATATCCGATAAACAGACGGCAGGAAATATCACCCCCTGAAGAACGATTGAAAACGGAACCGACAAGACTTGCCCACCCCATAAACGCAAAGAAGCCGCGACCTGTCGGTTACGGCTTCTTGAGCGGCACGGGAAGAGAGGCTCGAACTCCCGACACTCGGTTTTGGAGACCGATGCTCTACCAACTGAGCTATTCCCGTGTTTGCGGTTGCAAAAGTAGTATATTTTTCAATACCTGCAAACATTTTCCACAAATATTTTCTTACAGCAAATCAAGGTCCCTGAACATCAGACGATAGGCTTCTGCCTTTTTTTCCAATTTCAACGGATAAGCACGGCTGGAAGAAGGCATCCGGTAAAGATTCATAGAGCGTTCTCCCCAATCAAACGGACTCTTCCCTCCCACCGGCGGTTCAGCCACATGAAGCTGTGTGCAAAACACATCAGTCGCTTTCTGACCAGTAGTCACTACAGCCCGACAATCAGGAATTCGCTGTAGCAGACAAGTCAAATCCGTCGGTTCCACCACTTCCAGAAACTTATCGGAAGCGTTGTCTTGAAGCCGACGCACCGATGAAGCGGTATCATAAAGTGCAATCCCCTTTTTCGTAAGAAAACAGATAATCCGTTCCTTATCAAATGCCTTTTTGTCAGAGAACAAGAAATAATCTTTATCGCCAAAGAATATGAATCCGAAAATTCTCCACATATCGTTCTGAAGATTCGGATAAAAGAAATCCATGCTCCAACGTTTTTTTTGCGGAGGAAAACTGCCCAGCATTAAAAGCTTTGCTCCCTCCGGCAAGAACGGCTGCAAAGGGTGTAGTTCTACTGGCGGAAATAAAGAAAAACCGTCTGTCATGCTTTCGGTTTAGGTTCCTTCTTGGCCAGCAGCACAATATTATACACATATTCCGTAACCCAGTCTTCAGAATAGTGCAATACATGCAGATACTGACGGAGATTTGCACAAGTTTTTCTTACACTCTCGTCCTTGAAGTCTGTTCTAGAAAAAATGTCATGAACCGTTTTTTCGGTCATTGTCCGCAACATTTTCTTGAACATCCCCGGTACGCGGAATTTCCATTGCATCAGATTCCCGACAACCATCATCAAATCCTGGCTGAATCCCTGAAACATAAGAAGATAAGTTTTAAGGTCATTTACCGTTCTACAATTCTTCTTCACGGAATTGTCTATTTCCTTAAAGAAAGAATCGCTTATTCCATAAATTTCCATAAGCATCTTCTTGCAACGGGCCTTTTCAGCCACACCCAACTTATTATTCTGCGTAGGCACTTTCAGCGTACGTTTAAAGACAGCCATGTCAGGCAAGAAATTAATGTTGCTAATACCTAACTGAGAAGCTATCACGGCCTGGTAATACACACGTATGAGCGTCATGAAATCTTCCATACCTCCCACACGGACCGTTTCGGCCGCATCTGTCTGCTTCTTCCCGAAAAATCTAGAAAAAATATTCATATCATCAATTTTATTTTTATTATATACTTTACACCGTGCAAAGATAAAAAATATCAACGGAATGAACGAGAAAAAACGTTTTTTCAGACTGTCCTATAATAGAATGTATGGTTTCTGAAGTGCTGTTCTACCAGTTCAAAACGGATGAAATCAGCCAGCAGCGAACAGACCTTTTTACGAGGGATATGAGCCAGGCGCGCACACTGGTTCAACGTCAGTTCTCCGTATTTACCCAACAAATCAAGCAGAGCCTGTTCGCGTTCTGTATATACCATTACCGGATTCTTTTTCCCCTGGTTTTTCCAAAGCGCAAGATGAATCGGGCTCGCTATGATATTCTCATCCGCGATACGCACATACGCCCAAGGTCTTGAATTCTCATCCAACGCACAGACCGGCTTGGATGCGCTTTCGTTAACAACTACCTCCAGTACATCCTTCCCCTCCAAATGATACACATGATTTTCCAACACCAGCGGCGGACAACAATATACAGACGCCGCCGCTTCAACCATATATATTTCTTCTTCAGAGCGCACACCCGCTATTTTCCCGTTATCCTTCACACCGACCAGAAGCCTTCCTCCTTCCGTATTGGAGAAGGCGGACAAGCTTTTCGCTATCTTTCTGATATCCGATATGGCAAACTTAAAATCCTGATGAACATGCTCGCCCTCAGCAACCAATCTCCGAATATAGTCTGCACCTGTTACCGGTCTCATAGGATTCATTTGTCAGTCACAATGTTTGTGAGTCATGATATCAAGAACCATTTTATCGGTCTCGTTCATTCCTTTAGAACCTATTTTCGTCAGATTCCGGATACTGAGGTCCACATCGTTCTCTATAATCCCCTCCACAGAAGTCACACATTTACCCTCCATGGCAAGAATAGCCGAAAATACGGCCGTAGACACTCCACTGGTCAGTTTCAGCGCACAGCTTGGCTTGGCACCGTCACAAATCATACCGGTCAGGTTGGCAATCATGTTCTGTACTGCGTCAGCCACCTGCTCATATCCTCCTCCCATCAGATAAGTGATTCCGCAACTGCTTCCGGTAGCTGCCACGACACATCCGCACAAGGCCGACAATTTGCCCAGATTCTGTTTGATATAAATAGCTGTCAGATGGCTGAGAATCAATGCACGGATTAATTGCTCTTCCGATTTATGGTTGTCTTCGGCATAAACGACTACGGGAAGCGTGGCAGCTATCCCCTGATTGCCGCTTCCGGAATTGCTCATCACCGGAATCATGGCACCGGCCATACGTGCATCACAAGCGGCCGATGTGTACGACAGAATATGCGTAAAGGTATTATTTCCCAAAATACTCCGTTCGCTGTGGCTGCTGCGCAATGTCTTTCCCAGCTCGTGCCCATAATTTCCATCGAAAGAACGCTCGGCCGCCTGCTTGTTCAGCCGCTTGGCTTCCAGAATGAAACGGATTTCTTCCAACGGGGAAGTCGTAGCGAAATCAAAGACTTTCCGCAAATTCAGCTCCACTTCATCCGCATCTGTTTCTGCCGATCCCGACGAACGTTTGTCCAGCAATACCTCACCGTTTTTATCCACATACACAAAGTTGGTATGACCGCCGCTAATGACAGCCGTCACCCGGTCATCGCCACTCCGGCAAACCACTTCAATATAAAGTTTCTCTTCAATATCATCCTTCAGTTCGATATGTATGACATTCGCATCCACCATTTTCCGGCTTTCCGCCACGGCCTCCGGACATGAATCTTTCAACACCTCCAATCCATATTCCGACTTTCCGACAACAGCCCCCAAAGCTATGGCAATAGGCAGTCCGATCATATCCGTGCCGGGGATTCCTACCCCCATCGCATTCTTCAGAATGTTGGCACTCAAGAACACGTCAATCCTTTCAGGATGTCTGCCCAGCGTCTCGGTCGCCTTAGCCGTACACAAAGCCACCGCCACAGGTTCCGTACAGCCAATGGCCGGCACAACCTCTCTATTTATCAATGCAATGATTTGCTCTCTTTCATTCTTTGACAACATGCCGCATCTTATTTTTTATAGTTTTTCAAACCCGTTTCAAGGAACTCTACATACTTGTCGATATCTTCATCGTAAGAATAAGATTTGTTCAGCGGCTTGCCCTCGTTGTCCAGCAGTACATAAAACGGCTGTGCGTTTGCCCCGAACTTAGACCGCTGCAAATAACTCCACTTGTCACCAACAGTACGCAACGTGCGTTCAGTTCCGTTTTCTGTCACTTTCACAGGTTCAGGCAATTTCGTCTTCTCATCCACATACAGCGTAATCAGCACATACTCATCATCAAGAAGCTTGCTGACCTTCGGGTCGGTCCACACAGCCAGCTCCATTTTACGGCAATTCACGCATCCATACCCTGTGAAATCAATCATAACCGGCTTGCCATGCTGCCGCGCATATTCCATACCGGCATCATAATCATTAAACTTGGCATGGACCTCATTTTTATAAAGGTTAAAATCCTGTGTCTGCATGGGAGGAGCGAAAGCACTGACAGCCTTCAGCGGCGCCCCCCAAAGGCCGGGTATCATGTAAACGGCAAACGCAAGCGAAACCAATGCCATGAAGAAGCGCGGCACACTCACTTTCGTTTCATCGTCATCGTGCGGAAACTTGATTTTCCCCAAAAGATACAATCCGAGAAGAGCAAAGATGACAATCCACAGAGCCAGGAACGTTTCACGGTCAAGGATACGCCATCCGTAAGCCAAGTCGGCCACCGACAGGAACTTCAGTGCGAAGGCAAGCTCCAGAAAACCCAGAACCACTTTGATGACATTCATCCAACCGCCTGATTTCGGCATCGACTTCAGCCACGAGGGGAAAAGGGCAAACAATGTGAACGGAAGGGCAAGCGCAATGGCAAAGCCCAACATGCCGAGAGCCGGAGCGATGACGCTGTTCGTCGTAGACACCTCTACCAGCAGGAATCCGATAATCGGACCGGTACAGGAGAAAGACACCAGCGAAAGCGTGAACGCCATCAGGAAGATACTCAACAGACCGGTAGTCTGCTCCGCCTTACTGTCTACCGCATTGCTCCACTTGGAGGGCAAGGTGATTTCAAACGCCCCGAAGAATGAAGCGGCGAACACCACAAGCATCAGGAAGAAGAAGATATTGAATATGGCACTTGTAGACAAGTCATTCAGCGCGCTGGCACCGAATATCAGCGTAATGGCCAGCCCCAATGCCACATAAATGACTACAATCGACGCGCCGTACGTAAACGCATCTCGTATACCTTTCTTTTTGTCTTTCGACCTCTTCAAGAAGAAACTTACAGTCATCGGTATGATAGGCCATACACAAGGTGTGAACAAGGCCAGAAGCCCTCCTATGAATCCGGCAAAAAAGATGTAAACCCAGGAATAGGACTCTTGGCCGATTTCTTCACCATATCCCCGCAACTCGTCCACAACCGGCGTCCAATAGTCCACGGCATCCGATGCCGGAAGTGTCAGCGGAGTCAATGCAGTTTGCGCAGAAGACAAGCCCTTTTGTACCTCCTCCTTACCTTTATCCGACTGCTTGGCGGGAACTGCGGCCGCAGCTCCGGCCACCTCTCCTGTATATGAAAATTCCACATTGGTCGGGGGAAGACAATTCTCGTCGTTGCAAGCACCATACTGCAGATAACCGGCCACTTCGTATTTCCCTCCTGTCAGCTTTATTTTCTGGGCGAAGACAGCCGTACCTCCCTCAAAAAATTTCACCTGCATACCAAAGATAGGATCCATCTTGTCGATTATCTTTCCTCGAGGTTCCAGCTTTCCGGCCAGTTCAGCCCCCTCTATCTTATCCAGATTGAAGGTTGCCGAAATCGGCCCCCCTTCAGGAAGGTCTGTAGAATACACATGCCATCCGGGGTCCATTGTTCCCGTAAAGATGATTTCCACCTCATTCTGAGAAAGAGTTTTCCACTCTGTCTTAAATTTCACCGGCTCCTGAATCTGGGCAAACATCGGCAAGCACACCAGAATCAGACACAGCCAACTAAAAACGACTCTTTTAACCATAATATAGCAACGACTTAATAATAACTGAACTATCGGGGAAAAACATTGTTTTGTCCGGGCACAAAGATAATATAAAAAGATGAATACCGAACAATCGGAAAAACATAAATTAAACGCCCGTTCAAGCCTTCCGGACAAAAATGCAGGCAATATCTTCAAGAAATGTCGCCAAAAGTTTGCATATTCAAAAATAATCCGTACCTTTGCATCGCTTTTGAAAGGAAACACTTCCGAAGAAAGCTTTGGAGAGGTGGCAGAGTGGTCGATTGCGGCGGTCTTGAAAACCGTTGTACCGCGAGGTACCCGGGGTTCGAATCCCTGTCTCTCCGCAACAGAAATCATGAATATCTATAACGAAAAAGGCTGTCGGTTTGCAAGACAGCCTTTTTTGTTATAATCATTACTTTTCAGGTTCTTCTCTTTCTGTAAGATTTCCATACCCTACATTTGTTTTGGCACCGACAGCAAAAGTCTGTAGTATACAATAAAACAAGCTGCACTTTTGTTCCTTGGATAAATAGTCTGAATCCACCAGACGGAAACGAAACTCAATGACAGCACCCGGAGCTATCTTTACAAAACCGATCGGGATGGGATCTTTCAGCACATCTCGGAAATGTGGAGTTATGTAATCCGAGCACAATACTTTTCCCTGGGAATCTCCGGAAATAAGGACAGCATCATGAAAAATATCTCTTTTATAAATGGATTTATTGCGGTATTTTTTCTCTTTTCCGGTTAATCCATCTATGATTTCCACCTCCTTGCCGTCAAATATGTCTTTCACCAAATCATTTACGTCTATGCTTTCCGCAACTCCTTTCTCCAATATCTTGCCTAACATCCTTTTTATATAGTCGACATCCGAAAAGACATCACGAAGCATCCCTTTTACAGACGAACCATAAATTACAGGCATCCCGGTCAGATAGTCCAAATGAATTCCCAATTTAAATTCCCCTTCTATATTCGCTTCATGATTGATTCCGATTCCCGTAACCAGTCCGGGATATTCCACTTTCAATTGGGGGCAGCAATTGGCACGCACACGCTCAGACGGCTGGACAAATGAAGTGTCCAGAATTTCCCGATTCACACGTTCAATCACTTGCCTGTTCTTCTTCTTGGCTTCTTCCTTATTTTCAAGCAGCACTGAAAAATCTATTCCTTGAAAATAATCTTTATAATACAGTTTATACAAGTTCTTCATGGCTATACCAGATTATATGTCCGCACCACTTGCTTCAAAGCTATAGAACAATCTATCACTTCCTGCTGCAGAATACGGACAGCCTCTACATGATTCGACAAACTGACAGCTTTTCTCAACAAGCTTCCCGCGTCAACTATTTGCTGAAAAACTTCATTCGTTTCCCTGTCCGCATTAATCATACGTGCAATAATCTCCAGAACCGGTCTGCGGTTTACCGCACGAGTGTCACTGTCCGTGTAATATGACGCCAAAGCAGGACAAAGTCCATTCATTGCGATTGAAACCCCCAAAGCCGCTATTTGTCCGTTGTATGAATCAGGGATTCCTCCATCAGGCCGGAATATAGTAACTCCACCGTCATTCAAGGCTTCATCAGCCAGTTTCATCAAATAATTGTTTCTGACAATATTCATATCACTCCTCCTCGTTATTTGCGATTTTCACTAACTTACAAAATCCATATCCAATAGTAGCATTAGCGCCTATCTGCACTATTTTCCCGTCGAGTACTTTTGCCAAATCATCATTCTTTGCCAGCATCAACGTACCGAATACCGTTTCACGCGGAAGCACCTGTTCGTACCACAGATTTTTACTCTCACCATTTTCCAGACAGTTCCGGGCAATTATAGGCAATTCCAGATCATCACAAAACCGATGGAAATCTTCAGCCACATAGACAGAAACATTCCTGCCGCAATGCTGTGCCATTATATCCTTCAATTCTTCAACCGTCAGATTCAGACCAAAAGTGTTCAGGCGAGAACAGAAGCGTTCCAAGACAGCGTCACAAGAAGCCAATTCATATAGATTGGTTTCACTCGGACGTGGCAAAGCTAAAATTTCGGCATCAAAAAAGCTTGTATTCCCTTTTTGAGTCGACTTGTTCTTATCTCCTTTATCCACCCCAAAAATGGAAACGCGCTGGTCTGCAGTCAGACTTTTACTCAGACATACAGTAGCATATTCGTTCAAGGCCCCTTTCAGCGAGCTGGAATTAATGCAAGGTAAATTCGTTATAGCGTCACGTTGGACAGCCTTATCTATCAAACCATAATTGGCCACATTTTCATTTCCCACATGAAGATTGGCTTTTGCGATTATAAGCCATGCACTTTTATAGTCCATATATCAAAAATTTAATGATTAATATCCCTATTCTTACAAACAGATCACAAAGTAAAAAGCTGACAATAATTATATCCTATTTGACGGAAACAAGGCTTGTCAAGCGCTTTCACCAAATGCTCAGCCTGCTCCTTGCTACAATAAAACACACTTCCTTTCTCATAAAGATAATATTTCTCGCTCCGTTTGGTTTCGCGGGAAAATACTGAATAATCTTTTGCATCGACATTCGTCCGTATAAACCGGAACGGCTGTATTCCTGTTATGGAGAAAACAGTGTCATTTGCCTCAGAGGATAATAGATAACTGTCGGAAAGCAGCACCACCTTACATTCACTCGTAAAAGAACAGAAGGAAGTATAACTTGCACCGAATTTCACAGGCAAAGCTTCAAAATCCACCTCACAAGCTACGGCCTCCAACAGAAATTTCGAATCGTCACCGCCTAAGTGAACGACAGACTTATTATACGGCTTGCGTGAAAGTTCCGTTGAATCATCCGTTTCTACATAAAAAGCAAAATGGATTTTCCCCTCATGCTTCCCTTTCCCTAACCGATAACTAATCTGCTTGTAAAAAGCATCATCATCTTTTCGGGTCACACCTGAATAATTTTTGGTGATACCTATCCGGCTGTCCTCGACAAATATTTCCGAATCCGCCCTGTTTTCCTTTTCACTTAAATATACAGGCTCTCTCCATTCTTTAGGATTATACCCTGCAATGCGAGGCACCGATACATACCTTCCGTTCAAATAACAGCAAGAATCATCAAAACCCACTTCCAGTCCAAAATCTTTGGGAGCACACAACAAGCATCTACTGCCATCTTCATCCGTTTCTTCCAAGAAACAGGGAGACAATCTCTTTATCGAACGAAAATCGTTTTCGCTATAGTCATCTGTAACCTGAAAACCTGTGCTGCCGATAAGTTCTCCGGCTTTCTCGGCTGATATAATTTTCCGGGCATCCGCATCAAAAGCATCACTGTTGGACAATATCAAGTAACGCAACATGCCTAACAAAGATGTCTGCTGAGGAAAACGGCTGGAATGAATGATATAGCTTCCAAACTGTTCATTATAATCATTTTTTCCCTCTACTCTGAATGTCATATCACCGCCAAAGAAATATTTGCCCAACGGGGTCAATGTCACCTTATATTTACTCATATCATTTGTCCTCCTCTCCATTTATGAATTTAGCCATACGCAACATACCATACACACAGGATACCAGCTCAGAAGTAAGCGTCCTTGACCGGTCACGATTATTCTTCTGAGGCAATGTTTCATACAGCTGAAGCATCAGTTCATATACCCGCCGCAAATATTCCACCGAAACCGTATCCTTATCCTCAATGTCAACTACCTTCTCAAAAAAAGCATTCAGTCTGATTTTAAGCAGATCAGCCGGCAAAGTTTCAAACAAAGACACCAAGTTCTCATTGGAACGTATCTTATGCGATACTGCCGACACGATGTTGTCTGAAACGAACAGATGAATCATGGCATAAAAAGCCTCGCACAATCTGGTGTCAGTTTTGCTGAAATCACCCTCATAGACGGTTCCTGAATGCTTCTGCAGCTTCCATGCTATTGAGTTCTTGTTTTTCCAGTTCTTTTTGGCTCTTCCGAACAATTGTTCACCGGCTATTTTCCATGCTTCATAAAGAGGATATTTGCAGTAGGTGACAGACAATCCATAAGACATGGAAGTAGAAATGGCTTTGCCATCCTCGTCCTTCAATGCCAAACGGTTGACCTTCCCGGATACCGCCTCATACGCCTTGTCAAGCCGGGCCAGCAAACTGAAAATCGACTGAGGCTGCATGTCACCGCCCCATACAGGGGCAATGAACAACAAATCATCACCTCCCGCATACACCGGCATTCCGCCGAATTGCTCAATCGCATCGCAAGCCTTTTTCCCGAACTCAGACAACGCACGGGAAATCTCCGACAATTCTCCATCAGGGAGATTCGAAACTATTTTCCCCATATTGTCTCCGTCAGCTTGTACGATACAGATATAGTCGTGGTATGATTTGCGTTTGGTGGAAGGCCATTTTTTCAACTCATACTCCGCTATCCCCTCCAATGTCTCGATTTCAAAACGCTTGTTGCCAAATGCAATCTTAAACAAAGGGGAATCAAATTTCTTTTGAAGCAAGCTCAGTATCTGTTCAGACGAACCCGAAGCGGGAGCCTTTTCCGACAGTTCCAGAAAATTCAATTTCTCATTCAGCCGACTGACCGCCTCCTTTTCCGAATCTGTCTCGACAGATACGGCCATCACATTGAAATAATCTCTTACAAGGTTTTCCCAACATATCCTTTGAGAATCATCATGACAGTCGCCTACAGAATGGGCAAAGTTGTCCAGACCCTCATCTATCAAAGAACCAATCACCACAGGCTTTTCTGACTTAAAGAAGGCTCTGTCAGGATACAGTCCGACACCTATTTCTTCATCAGCCACTACAGGAGATATCAATTTCAGGTTTTCCCGGCCTGAAATGCTTTCTATCAGACATTTCATCAAATAAGAAAACAAATAACTTGCCTGCCAGAACTCACGCGGCTTCCTGGCCATCGACAAAGTGGAGGCAATAGGGCCTATATTTATTGCTATATAATGTGCCATAAAACTAATTTTGTTTTTTCAGTTGTCCAAATATATTATCCAATATCTTGAAGTACAGATGATTCTGGAATTCCTGTTCCACATAAGTGTCCAATTCCAAAGAATCAAGTATGTAATTAAAAAAATCAGTGAGACTAAAACTCTCTGGAAAATCTATAAGAACAGATTTTCCACGCAGTCTGCTCTTCACCTTCACATTTCCAGACTGAATAAACTCGTCCAGTTTCACTTCATTCTCCTTAAATATCAGATATACTGCACATTCATCCCTGTTCTTATATATTGGCTTAAACAAAAGAGGAGACTGCATACGCGTGGGGACTTGATTGTTTCCCCGGCCATTGATCCGTTTTTCCAATTTATCTCCCTGTTTTTTCCATTGTTCGTCCGTCGAAAAGCCAAACATATCTTTTATGTCACAGGCCTGAACATCCCATCTGTTGTCTTCACCGTAAAAAGCTTCCAATATGGCACGTTTATCCCATTTCCTCTCCAGCCTTTCTGTACAGTATTTATAAGCCAACGATTTAAAACAGAACACATGCTCATCTTTTCCTTTCAGTTCATTGATTCCACTTCTCAATGACTTATAAAAAATCTCTATCGTCTTGAACAGTTTTTCATATTCTTCCGTGCCATTGACCCTCAAATTCCTGAAAGGCCATTTCTTCAGATTGACGACAAACGAATACCCGGAATGAATCTCGTCCGGAGAAACATACAGGTCATCATCGTCTGAAACATAAAATGAACCGAATCCTTTGGATGCCCTTGTCCCGAAATTAGTACGCATAAAGAAACGGGACAGCAAATCACTGTCTGCCAAGTATTCATACAACGTCCTTCTCCCGTTCCCGTCTGACAACGGACTGAAATAGAACTTAAGATAAACTATATCGGGAAATGAAAAGCGTCTGAATTCTTCCGGATTGTTATAGTCTGCGCTCATGTTTCCAAAATAGAGAGGATAAGGCAAAAGCTTTTTCCCTTTTCTTGCATCATCTTTCAATTTGTTGATATTATAAACAGGTACTTTTTTCCCCTTTTCAGTCGATATCCTCAAACGATAATTCAACGCTCCGTAATCCGAGCTGACCAGCCAGTCTCTTTCATTTGCCACCTGCCTGCCTGCTTCATAATTGCCGTTACCCAGGGTGTTCAATATGAACCTGTCCAGCAACGGTTTCACTTCCGAAGCACGCAATGTGGCATTATCCTGATAATGCTGGAAATGTATCAGTGGCGTATGCTGCCTTAACTTCAATGTTAATGTTTTCATGACAATTAGAGTTTTTAAGATTTACTTTATACAACATTTACAGCTTTCTGTTTCTTCTGAAGATCACGAGCAATGCCAACAACGTGCCCGCCAACAGGAAAATCAGTTTCACTACCAGACCGTTGTCTTCGCTCAGGCTGAAGACTTCGCACAACTTGTTCATCCCGAAAAAGCCAGTTATTACGGTCATCGGCAAAAACAAAGTCGCAATATCATTAAGCACGCTCGCTTTCCGGCTGCGGCTACGCTCTTCTTTCAGCGATACATACGTATGCAACTCACCGATTTCATTGTCCAGATCCTTAATATATTCTTCCATTTTCAGGCAGGACTGCAGCATACTGTACAACTCAATGCCCTGATCCTGGGCTGTCACTTCCCTGAAGTAAATCTGATTGATGAAACGTATGTATTCTTTATACAATGAGCTTATCCGGACCGAAATCACATCTACATTCTGGTTCGACAAGTTGCTGACTTTGGTCACTTCACCTGAAAAACGAAGCATGGACGCACGTTGCACAAGCACAAGTTCTGCCATCCGCGCATAGATAGTCCGGAAATAGACAGCCAGATATTCGGGAGCACCGGAATTAGTCAGATATACCAGTGAATATCGGCTCACGCCATATAAGGAAGACCATTTTTGCCACCGGGTATAAGTATGTTTTCTCAGCAACCGCTCTTTCATTTCATCATTCTGGCAGGTTTCTCCACTTTTGTTGTCTATAAATACAAACTTATACCAGAACGATGAAAAATCATTGTCTGCATCACAATAGGCCAAAGGCTCCTCCGTAAAAATCTTCGTCAAACCGTCGTTCTTATACCACGAAATGACAAATAGCCGGTCATCAATAATCGGCTCTACCGAAATGTTATCCGAAAGTTCCTCCAGCAAGTCTACGACAAAGGAAGCCGGCTTCCATACATCCTCGGGGGTATATCCCTGAAAATCCTCTTTATATGTCCTGCCGGTATGCAGTCCTTCTATAGCCAGATACTCACTCGTTTCGTTCCTGTACGTGATATCGGCATAAAACGGCGGCAAAATCCTGCGGCCATATTGATTGATGGAAAGGATGTCCTCCGGTCGGCTCTGGCTTTCATCGTCATTTTTCAGATAGAACGACAGAAACCCCACACCTGTCGCATAGAGATTGACATTTATCGCATCGATCGCAAGCGAATAGGGCGTCATCCGGTCTCTTATTTTTATGAGGTAACGGAGATTGTCAGACACTTTGGGCTCCTTACGTTCAAAATGACGTATAAGATCCAATGTATGTTTTTCTTCATCGTACAATATATTATGAACAAACTTGTAATAATAGTTCTTTTCATTATACAAGTCCTGCTCCTCCCCGGAATCGGGAGATTGTATGTGTTCCCATTCCGAATATTCCCGGCAATGAATCTTTTTCAGGCTGATCTGCTCTGAAAAGACTTTCTGGCCTGTCCCTTTTATCTCCCATTTGAAAGGGAAATAAAATATATGATAACTATATGTCATGATGATGTGATGTCTTTTATTTGTCCAACCAGTTCCTTGATTTCATTCTTTGTAAAAGCACCCGCCGCAATTCCGAAATATCCGTTCTCGCCTCCTCCATAATACATCCGGCCCGCCCTGACAAACGGCCTGTAATATTCAGCCAACAGCGGGATTCCTGCTCCATAATAAACGGCCTCGCTGTCTGTGTAGATCAATAACCTGTCATAAGGATACAGACGGTCACAGATCGGCGAAAAATGAAGGATTTTTGCAGCATATATAATCAGCATCGTACCTTCTTTCTGAAGATTCTCTGCGATAACCTTTTCAGCCAGCCGCTCGTCGGCATATGAAACTCCCTGAGCTTGTCTGTCGGCCCGCCGGACTGATTCAATTTCGCCGGCAGTAGCGCCTTCCGCCTGGAGTCCTGGAATATAAGCGGCATCATTGGCCGCTACCAGACACATATAACGGCTCATGGGTTCATTCAGAATTTCCGCCACCTGCTCCAGTGAAGAAGGCACAGGCCGATTCATGTTATGATGGTCTATGCGGACATAATTTCCCGGAGCCGTCACATCTTCCGCCAATTCTATTCCATAAATTGTCCATAAAGACGAATCGCCATACCGTTCTAATTCATCAGCATAATGACTTAAACGAGCGTCTGACCACTTCAGGCCCGCATCGGCATAAGGTATTTTCCTTTTTTCCAAGACAGCCCTGATGGTATCCATTTCCAAATCATGTCCACCAAGCAAAAAAATTTTTTTCCTTTCCATCTCTTTTCAGCAACGAACCAACACTCCATGACCCACACTCGCACCCTTTCCCAATCCGATATAGGAAGGAAGGCCGCACACATTCGTTTCAAAGACAGCATCCACCGAAGTCAGCTCCACGCCTTTATAGGCGAACGGAGCGCCCATGCGCATGTCGAGCAGATTACATACGATGTCTGACTCCCAATAAACGCCTATCCCTTTCGAGAACGAAAGGATATTGCTCACCAGAATCTTCTCCAGCATCTTCACCCGGTCTGAAAGCAGACGCACAGACTGGAAAGTCCGATAGTTGTCCTGATTCAGCGGAAGCCAGTTCCTGATGGAATATCTGGTCTTCTCATCTGAAAGGCCGACGGAAAACCATCCGGATTCCACCGAACGTATCTCCAGGCTGACCGGACGTCTTCCCAAACGGCACTCCAGACCCAAACTGCCGGACAGCGGCCTCAACGCGTCCGCACCCTCATCAATGCCCACCACGGCCGCACAGCCGCCAACCGACTTATATTGCACCAGAGGATAACGGTATCTGTAGTTCCCGCCTACATGATTATGGAACAACACATTGTCGTTAAAACGGCTGATGAGTGCTCCGCGCAGGAATCCGGTTTCTGCAGGGGCAATCCGGTTTCTGAAATGCACGCATAGATAAGTATGTCCGTCCATCATAATTCTTTCCGTTGATTCCACCTCATACCTTCCGGCACAATTTGTCCAGCAAAGTGGTGTCGGTTTCTGTCTGTCTGCTGATTTCTATATGGACGCAAGCCTCATCACGCAACAGTCTGGCTGTAGAAGTGGTCCGGTTGTCCGACACGTCCCAAGTCAGCAGAATCACGTTTATCTTCAACGCCTTCAGCTTCTTCACCAACATCTCATGGTCCGCATCTCCGGTGATGAGCACTACATAGTCGAACTTGCGGATAAGCGAAAGCTCATAGGCTTCAAGTGCAAACCATACGTCCACCCCTTTCTCTACCACGGTGATTTCCCCGTCTTTCTGAATCTCACGCAAATGCTTGTAATGGAATATCACATCGTTCTCTATGAGCGAATCTTCAAACTTCCTCTCCGCAAACAGCAGGTGTTTGCTGTTCGCATCGTTTACCCGATAGCGTCCGCGGAAATAATGACTTTCCGTAATCTGTACGTCACGCAATGCCACTTGTTCCATACCGCTTATCTGCTCGCGTACAAAACTCATCAACGCGGACACATTGATATTGCGCGAGAAATTGTCATCCAGCGCTTCATTCACTTTGGCGAAATATCCTCCATCGATAAACAGACCGACCGATTTATAATTGTTCTGCATAATTCAGTTACATTTTATAACACAAACGTTTGTTGATTTCTTCCAGAAACTTCACTTTGTCTGCAAGCGATTCGTTTTTCTTCTTTTCTTCATCTAACGATTTCTCCAGGGCACTGATTCTTTTCTTCAATCCAGCGTTTTCCTCATCAACTATTTTCATTGCGCCGTTACATTTTTCTTCCGGAATGCGTCTGCGCTCTTCTTCCAGTTCTTTTTTGAGCCGGGTTATCTCTTCCTGTATGTTTTTCCCGTTTTCTGCAATCTGCCGCCTTTGTGTGTCCACATAAAGTTCAGCAATGACAAGCCTTTCTTTTTCCAGATTGTCGGCAAACAGTTTGAGTAGTCTCAACACAATCAGCACAATCCCTGTCAGCACAACCATAAGTGCAAAGCAATATGCCATGATGACACCGGCATGACTGTCATTCAGCTTTTCCAGCCGATTCAGGAAAAAGCATAGGACAACCCCACCCCCTATTAAAAGAAGGCCAACAAGTATTGGAACAGCCCATTTCCAGCTTGCGGAAAAAGGTTCATGAATGTGTTTTTCTGGCATAGAAACTCATTTATAAGCATTAACAAATGAAAACCGTCTCTTGCTTTTCTTTCTGAAAGCACAAGCAGTCTTCCATCACATTACTTGTCAGCAATATTAGGGAAATAACTTCAAAAAAACAAATTAAAGCCAATGTTTTTATGCTACCAACTTTCCCCGGTCACTAAAAACCAATAAAATGGAACAGCAATTATGTCCGCCTTCCCTTGTCTTAATCCTTGTTCTACTGGAATGAAATGTAACATGTAACTCGGTTTAGTTATATGTGGGTGTTTGAAAGTCTTAATCCTTGTTCTACTGGAATGAAATGTAACATGTAACTCGGTTTAGTTATATGTGGGTGTTTGAAAGTCTTAATCCTTGTTCTACTGGAATGAAATGTAACAACAGATGAACATCATCGGCGGTAACAATGAAGCGTCTTAATCCTTGTTCTACTGGAATGAAATGTAACTATGACACTGAACGGAATGAACTCTCATCACACGAGTCTTAATCCTTGTTCTACTGGAATGAAATGTAACAATTTCAATCTGTTTATAAAGATTCTTCAGAATGTCTTAATCCTTGTTCTACTGGAATGAAATGTAACAAATATGGAAACAAAAATTTTTGACCGCGCTGGTTGTCTTAATCCTTGTTCTACTGGAATGAAATGTAACGTTTATAAGCGCACTATTGTTGGCCACAGCTTTCGTCTTAATCCTTGTTCTACTGGAATGAAATGTAACTGAAGTCATCAAGGATGGTAAACCTGTTTGGGACGTCTTAATCCTTGTTCTACTGGAATGAAATGTAACATATGAAAAATATGAATATTGCCTTTGTAGCGGGTCTTAATCCTTGTTCTACTGGAATGAAATGTAACTATTATTCTGTGTATCTATATTTACGCATATTTGTCTTAATCCTTGTTCTACTGGAATGAAATGTAACTTGAATCTACGCCCTGGAGAGTGGTATTGCAATATTGTCTTAATCCTTGTTCTACTGGAATGAAATGTAACATAAGGAAAACGTTACCATAGCCAAGGGCGAGGCGTCTTAATCCTTGTTCTACTGGAATGAAATGTAACACGAACTGAAGGAATTCCAAGCAAGCCTTATGGCGTCTTAATCCTTGTTCTACTGGAATGAAATGTAACATGTTAGACGGATTTACACGGATTAACAAAAGGTCTTAATCCTTGTTCTACTGGAATGAAATGTAACAAATGATGGTTCTAACATGTTTGCTGAGGGAGATGTCTTAATCCTTGTTCTACTGGAATGAAATGTAACTGCTGGCTATAACACATCTATCACTGATGTTGTTGGTCTTAATCCTTGTTCTACTGGAATGAAATGTAACTTTTTACAGACCTAGGATTTAGTACAAAAGTTCATTGTCTTAATCCTTGTTCTACTGGAATGAAATGTAACGCTAAGTTAGAACCATATAATCGTAGCAAATCGTGTCTTAATCCTTGTTCTACTGGAATGAAATGTAACTATTGGAATTTCTGTATCTCCCGAAGTGAACATTAGTCTTAATCCTTGTTCTACTGGAATGAAATGTAACAGTCTACCAATGAACGATTTACATTTTTCGTGCAAAACGCCCCTGTGACGAACTCCCTATGAACTAAAGAATTAGTCTTTCGGGGAATTATCTTCGCAAATGTAACCATTTTCAGGTGACATTCCAAATAATCCGGGCACTTTTTCAAAGCAACGACCTATCAATCAGCATATTGAGCTTTCGCAAAACTTAATCCTGTCTAAATAATTCAAGACATTTGCGAAAAAGGAGCGAGAACCGGTTCTGTAACATGCTGGATACAAGAGAAATACAACGGGAGACCTGCCCGCCGGACAGGCATTTCTTCGCAAATGATTTCAGGAAACCTTTCCTTTGTCGCATTTGCGAACTTTTTGCCGGACACCAGGAAAGGCTGAAAATACATATTTTTCTCATTATCAACGGAATGTCACAAACAAAAATGTTCGCAAATCGTTTTATAGCGTTTACACTACAGACACACTCCCATAAATCCTCCTGACAGCCGGCTGATAAACGATTTTCGCATAGCAGTCCACACAAATCGGATAATAGACCACAGAATCTTCTTTCCGGTTTATCGCGCCCCCAATATCCCGACGGAGTTTCTCGTATTGCGAATCCGTCAACATACATTCAAACACACTGTAATTCACACGCACGCCCACTTTTTCCAACAACTTGACCACACGGCTTCTGCGACGGTCGTCGGATATATCATAAGCCACTACCACAAAATTCTTCTTTGCCCTCATCACCATCTCGCTATATAAGGTTTATAATGCTTGCCGGTCTCAATCATATCCGCTATCTCACGGGCCTGTTTGCGTATTATCTGGTTCATTGTCATTTCTTCGCCCCGATATTTTTCGTAGCGGTTCAAACGTTCAAGAATACTTTTGGCCAATTGCTTGCGGGTGTTGTCATCCAACAGCCCTTTCTCCATCCTCAAAGTTCTTCCTTTCTGCACCAAAGTTATTACAACTCTGTCCACCACCTGCGAACGGAACATCTCCACCACATCATATACAAACGTGGGCTTGCCCGGCTGACGCACATGGATGATACTGTCAAACGGATTGAGCTTGGCCGCCAACAATGCCTGCCAGACCCGGGCATACAAAATGGCATATCCATAATTGAGCATACAGTTCACCAGATCAACGGCCCCCTTGCGCACCCGTTTTTCAAATCCTACCTCGTCGTCAGTCAGCAACTCGCGGATGTATGCCCAGTATTTCACAGCTCCTTGTGCCTCATATCCCACCAGCAAGGTCATAAAATCTTTTTCTTCCATTTCCGCCGTACGAAGAAAATCCTTGAACTGGAGATTGAACTGGGAAATATCGTCATATTTGCTTTTAAGTCCCGCATAACACCGCTTGTGATATTTATGGAAGTACTTCAACAGACTGAACTGATTTCTCAATTTAGCCTCTATAATCGAAGAGGCCAGCTGCAGACGCTTTTCCATACCGCACTGTGCCTGTTTGTTCCACAAAGTACTTTCCATGTATTTGTTCGACAATACTGAACCTGTATGCACGTCCGATGAGTTGAAAAAATCAATGGCTATACGGTTGGCCATACAATAATCTATCAAGTTGGAAGAGATTCCGACTCCCTTACCGCATATTGTGATATGAGAGAGTGTGCCGACAGGACGGCGGCTGACAACCTTCCCCTGCTGTTTCACCGTGACTCCACCACCCGACAGGCCGATAAAACAACCGTGCGTATTGACCAGAAGTTCATTCCCTTCACCTTCCCGTTTCCGGTATTCCGCTTTCCGGCGCTCTATGATTTTCTTGTTCTGCTCCTGAGCTTTCCGCTCTTTTTCCATTCCTTTATGCAAGTCATATACGTCCACATAATCCTGAAGCACCCGCTTCTTGTGCAGCTGATATTCGTTGGAAAGATAATTGATTTCCGACATCATCCGTTTCAGTACGGCTCTGTTCGCAATCTGTTTGTATGACTCGCTGACCAGACGTTTCATCCTGTCGTAAAGCCAGTCATCGAACGTGCGGAGAACCGGTTGAGGCAACAGGGCGGCATAATAGTTCTTGATTCCGTTCCACGAACGGAGACTTTCCGGAGACATTCCTTTAGGTGTAACCGCCAACATTTCTATCCGCTCTTTCAGCTCTGCTTCTTTTTTCCGGGATATATGCAGCCCTTCCTTTGAAACTGTGATGCCCAAAAACTCGAATCCTTTCCGGAGCTCTACCACTACGGGAGGATTCAACTTCAGTCCCAAATGGGTCTGCAGATAGACAGAAAGTTGGTTCAGCAAAAATGTGGCTTGCTCATGTGTCTCGCACATCAGGCAAAAATCATCGGCATACCGCACGTAGGAACGGCATAGAGTCAGCACAAACTGATCAAAGGGATGGAGATAGAAATTCGACAGAAGAGGGGACAATATAGCCCCCTGCGGCACTCCTTCCTGCGAATCGCTCCATTTCAACCGTTTGTTGACCACTCCCATCTGCACACAAAGCATGATCAGCCTCACAATCTCCTCGTCGGGAATCAGCGCATGGAGCCTTGCACCCAACAGATGATGGTTGATGGAGTCGAAATAATTGTCGATGTCAAGACGTAACGCCCAACGGTTCTTCTTTTTCATGCACTCGCTCTGCGCACGCCTTACGGCCTTGGTGTGCCCTTTGTTGGGGCGATACCCATAACTGTTGTCCACAAAAAGATTCTCAAACACCGGTTCCACCAACTGCTTGATGGCGCACTGCACAATCTTGTCCTTCACGGACAACAGTCCCAGTCTGCGTTTTTCATTCTTTTTCTTGGGAATCTCAATGCTCAGATAAGGCTCGGGCGACCACGTCCCGGCACACAATTCACCCGACAACTCCGACAAGAAGCTTGCCAGATTGTCCTCAAAATAAGAAAGTGTCACTCCGTCGATACCTCCGGACGCATTCTTTCCTTTCACCGTTTTCCATGCCTCATACAGTGTGTCTTCACGACATAGCATGGCATAAAGGGACTGCGCATTCATATTTCTTAGAATTTAAAGTTGATTCTTGTGCTGATGAAATGAAAACGTAAACGTCCGAAAGGAACAGTCCTTTTGGAAAAACGTTTCGACGTTTTGATTAAAACGCTTCGGCGTTTTGTCCTAAATGCCGAAGCGTTTTTCATCCTGGCAATCTGCCAACTGCCATTGAAGTCTTTTGACCCTAATGGTTTGTTCACTTAACCCTTGTTCTACTGGAATGAAATGTAACCAAAGACCGATACTTTGGTGGTAACTAAGACTGTCTTAATCCTTGTTCTACTGGAATGAAATGTAACACAAGAGACCTGCAGAAGAATTTTTCTATCATATTTGTCTTAATCCTTGTTCTACTGGAATGAAATGTAACTTTTCAGCAATGAGTGAAGCTGGAATGTGTGGTGTGTCTTAATCCTTGTTCTACTGGAATGAAATGTAACACTAACTACAAACAGCGTGGGCGTTGTGGCTTTACTTGTCTTAATCCTTGTTCTACTGGAATGAAATGTAACTATCTATGCCAATGGGTTCAGTTCTTGCAGCTTGTCTTAATCCTTGTTCTACTGGAATGAAATGTAACAAGAAGATACGGTCGTGTATCAGAAAAACGCTATGCTGTCTTAATCCTTGTTCTACTGGAATGAAATGTAACTGAAACTGCTCGTAAGAAGCCTCGGAATCTGTCGTCTTAATCCTTGTTCTACTGGAATGAAATGTAACGCCAACAAGGCGCGGCACATCCTTTGAGGTAGTTGTCTTAATCCTTGTTCTACTGGAATGAAATGTAACTTTACAAACAAGTAATTAATTCTATTTCACATGTCTTAATCCTTGTTCTACTGGAATGAAATGTAACCTGGATTCCTATCGGATAAATCATGCCCATAATGGTGTCTTAATCCTTGTTCTACTGGAATGAAATGTAACGATAACATCCGCTATCGTGTTACATTCGACCAATCGTCTTAATCCTTGTTCTACTGGAATGAAATGTAACTGGAAGAAGACGGGGAAAAATGAATATACCCCGTTAGTCTTAATCCTTGTTCTACTGGAATGAAATGTAACTCTTTTTCTTTGATGCTGATTTTAGTACTCAGCGTCTTAATCCTTGTTCTACTGGAATGAAATGTAACACCTGCCAAAGGATATGAAAAATCCGGTATTGGTGTCTTAATCCTTGTTCTACTGGAATGAAATGTAACTGCAGAACAAAAAAGTTTGTCGGAAATCGACAGCGTCTTAATCCTTGTTCTACTGGAATGAAATGTAACGGTAATGGAGCAGGTGATTGTTTCTGAGGCTACTAATGTCTTAATCCTTGTTCTACTGGAATGAAATGTAACACATGCAGAACGCTTGAAGGCCCGTACCGTAGAAGTCTTAATCCTTGTTCTACTGGAATGAAATGTAACTTGATGAAGCTAAAGTAAAAATGAAGATTTGGTTGTCTTAATCCTTGTTCTACTGGAATGAAATGTAACAGTCTACCAATGAACGATTTGCATTTTTCATGCAAAACGCCCCTGTGACGAACTCCCTATGAACTAAAGAATTAGTCTTTCGGGGAATTATCTTCGCAAATGTAACCATTTTCAGGCGACATTCCAAATAATTCGGGCACTTTTTCAAAGCAACGACCTATCAATCAGCATATTGAACTTTCGCAAAACCCAATCCTGTCTAAATAATTCAAGACATTTGCGAAAAAGGAGCGAGGACCGGTTCTGTAACATGCTGGATACAAGAGAAATACAACGGGAGACCTGCCCGCCGGACAGGCATTTCTTCGCAAATGATTTCAGGAAACCTTTCCTTTGCCGCATTTGCGAACTTTTTGCCGGACACCAGGAAAGGCCTGAAACACACATTCCGCTCATTATCAACGGAATGACACAAACAGAAATGTTCGCAAATGATTTTCGGTGCAATCCGGAAACGCACCAGCATAAAAGACAGAACGCGACGGCACAAAATCGCAGAACATACCGATCCGCGCTTCCGTGCCGCCGCGTTCAAAAAAAGACAGCAAGCCGGCTCACACCAGCAACACCGTGACATCACGTGCTCCGTGCGCACCCATCACCAGCGCCTGCTCGATGTCGGCCGTCTTGGAAGGACCGGAAATGAAAACTCCGTAACCGTAGCTGCCGGTATCTATGCGCTTGTAGGCTTCGTGCATGTTGTTCACCAGATTCTTGCGGTCGAGCACCAACACCAGCGCTTCGGAAATGAAATAGACCGCACGCTGCTCTACGTCCTGCTCCACCCATACGGCACCGTTCTCGCAGACCCCGACTTTTCCGGACACGATGGCCAGGTCCGTTCCGTCCAGATCGCCCGACTTCTCCACATCGTCGGGATGGAAGGTGGCGCAAGTCAGCTTCTGCTCCTTGCCCAGACATGTGATGGTGTTCAGGCTTGAAGCAATCCGCCTGGCCCCGGGATATTGCTTGCGGATAAGCGCATTCACGTCATCTCCGGCTTCCGCCACAATGGCACGTCCGCCCATCTGCACCATAATCTCACAAAACTGCCCGATTTTGTCGGGATAAGTGATGGCTTCCTTCTCAAGTTCCGCCAGGTCCGGTTTCTCGTAACGGATCTGCGTGTTCCGGCGGATGCTCTGCAATATATCTTCTCTGCTGCTCATAAACTGTTCATTTTACTTTGTTCTTTTTCCACATTTCGTTGAAGCTTTCCTTGGCAAACTGAGGCATGTCGTGATCCTTGCCCCAGTCGTTCAGGCTGCTGTAGACAAGCCATTTCGGCATTCCGTTCACGACAGGCGCGTTACGCAACGCAAGATTGAACAAGTGGGGGTGTTCCATCAATGTTTTCATGCCGCCCGACATGAGCTTTTTCGACGAGCTGGCCACGCTCAGGCCATCCAGTTTCTGGCGCCAGCGGTAAATCTGGTCGGCAAGGTCCACCTTGGCCGGACATACATTCTGACAGGAATAACACAAAGAACAGGCCGACACATTGTCGAAATAATGCAGCGGAGCCTTCAGCATACCCAGATTGATGCCGATCGGTCCCGGAATGAAATACGTGTATGAATAGCCTCCGCTCCGGCGATATACCGGACACGTGTTCATGCAGGCACCGCACCGCAGACAGTTCAAGGTCTTCACGTGCTCCTTGTCGGCCAGAATCTTGCTCCGCCCGTTGTCCACGATGATGATGTGCAGCTCGCCTCCATGACGGGGCTTGCGGTAGTGCGAAGTATAGGTGGTGACAGGCTGCCCCGTACCCGAACGGGCCAGCAGACGGGTGAACACTCCCAGCGACTCACGGTCGGGCACAATCTTTTCCATACCGAAAGCCGTAATCTGAAGCTTAGGCTGGGACGTTCCCATATCGGCGTTCCCTTCGTTGGTGCAGACCACACACTCGCCCGTAGAAGCTACCGCAAAGTTGGCTCCCGTCATCGCCGCCTCGGCCTCGATGAATTTCCGGCGCAGGTTCTTGCGTGCGGCATGCGTCAGATACGTCTGGTCGTTGTTGCCCGGTTCCGTGCCCATTTCCTTCACGAACAGTTCACCGATCTCTTCTTTCTTGATATGGATGGCCGGCATCACGATATGGCTCGGCCTCTTGTGCATCAGCTGGAGAATACGCTCGCCCAAGTCGCTTTCCACCACCTCCACGCCTTTCTCTTCCAGAAACTCGTTCAGTCCGCACTCTTCCGCCAGCATGGATTTGCTCTTGATGAAATGCTTCACACCGTGGGCGTGCAGGATATTGTAGACAATCGAGCAATACTCGTCCGCATCTTTCGCCCAATATACCTGCGCGCCGTTAGCCAGCGCGTTTTTTTCAAACTCCTGAAGCAACAGGTCCAGATGGCTGTTGCTGTACATCTTGATGGCACTCGCCATGTCCCGCAGACGCTCCCATTCGGGAAGCTGGCGGCTCATATTGTCACGCTTGGCGCGCACCATCCACAAGGTCTGGTCGTGCCATTTCACCATTTCCTTGTCCTGAAGGAATTTCCCGGCATTATTGGAATGTTTCGTACTCATAGGCCTGAAGCTAATATTTCAACGATATGGATTGTCTTTATCGGGAGATTATCACGGCTGATGATGCCGTTCTGATGCATCAGACAGGAGCTGTCGGCCCCCACGATGTATTCCGCTCCCGTATCAATGTGGCGCTGCACCTTGTCGCGTCCCATCTGTCCCGACACGGCGTGTTCTTCCACGGCAAACATGCCGCCGAACCCGCAGCATTCGTCCGGCCGTTCCGGTTCCACCACCTCAATTCCATCGACCAGCGAAAGCAGGTCACGCAATTTGTTGTAATAAGGGACATTCAGTTCGCTGGGCGACGACAGATGCATCAGGCGCACGCCATGACAACTGTTCTGGATACTGACCTTGTGAGGGAACGAAGCGCGAAGCGAGGACGGCTTCACCACATCGTGGATGAACTCACAGATATCATAGATCTTCTCTTCCGTGGCGCAACGGTGGCTTTCTTTTGCCAGCAGATTTCCGTAATGGTCGCGCACAAACACTACACAACTGGCCGAAGGCCCCACCACATAGTCATATTGCTCGAAAAGACGGTCAAAACGCTTTGCCAGACCGGTGGCCTCAGTCTCAAACCCCGCATTCGCCATAGGCTGTCCGCAACAGGTCTGGTCCAGCGGATAGTCCACATCCACCCCCAGACTCTTCAGAAGCTTGTAGGAAGCCACTCCTACCTGCGGATACACGGCATTGATGTAACACGGGATAAACAATCCTACTTTCATTGTCAATCAAGTTATTGGTTTCTCGAACAAAATTACACCTATTTCCCGAAAATGAAAATATTTTTATCAATAAAGAATTTCCGGCGGCAGAACTTGTTTTCTGCGCAAAACCCACGTGCGTCTCTCCCGACGCGCTCCTGCCCCACGAATCGCTTCGCAGGGCAGGCTCAACTAATAACTAACTTTTTCTACTTTTGTGGTTTACGTAATATCATATGACTAACACTGCAAAGGTAAGCCGTTTCAGGCATCCGGGCAATACCTACTTGTTGGTATTTTAGAAACGTTCCAAATAACAGCACCGTTACAGATTCATCTTCACTTCACTCAGTTCCACCAGCTTGTTTACGATGGCGTAGATCGTGAGTCCGGCCGCCGAATGAATCTGCAGTTTGCGTGTGATGTTCCGCCGGTGGGTAATGACCGTATGCACGGAGATGAACAGCTTCTCGGCTATTTCCTTGTTGGTCATTCCGCGGACCACACAGCCCACAATCTCCTTTTCGCGCTGGCTCAGCGAATTGGCATCCCCCTCTTCATCATCGGTCACATTCATCAGCACCGAAATCTTACGGGTCAGCGAATCCACATCGTCAAACAGGTCCACCGACTCGTCATATTCCTTCAGCTGGCTGGAGTCCACCACCGTATATATCAGCGAGACATACTTCATGTCCGCATGCGGATATTTCTCCTTGAAGCTGCCAAGGTTGAACCATCCCCCGAATTGCGGATTCACGATCAATATATCCGGCCGGTGCGCCTCCATACAATGCCGGAGTCCCTCTTCCGAGGAAATTTCTACCGGCTGCACGTTCAAATCTCCCAACCTCCTTAAAATGGCGGCCAGTCCTCCGCGCACAATGGCCGATGTCTCGGCCACCGCTATATGTATGATATCTTCCGATTTCATTTCGCCTCCTTTTCCAGTTCCATAATGGCAGGCACGAACAAATAATCCTCCACCCGGTTATGCGAGTCCAGATCCTCCTCACAGCTGAAAATGTCGAACAGCGTAGCGTTCAGCAGCCGGTTGTCGGCATCTCCCGGATAATATTTGATGATGATATTCTTCAGTTCTGTCAGTTTCGCATTGATCTGGTCATGATTGCGGGCAAACACGCTGATATTATATCCGGCCGGCCGCTCTCCTCTCAGCAGCTTGTCGGCATACACAAACACTTTCTCGTTCTCATACTCCATGTGCTTGCGCACCTCGTGCACATACGCGTCGAAAAACTTGATGATCAGAAAAGCCACCTCGTCTTCCCTCGAGCAGTCAATCGCTTCTATGAGCTTGCGGCGGATGGTAGGCAGCTGAAAGTCCAGAAAATAATGGTGGGCACGCTTCAGGTAGTCCATCAGTGCCGGAACCGAAAGTCCCTTGGGATGATCCTGGATACGGTTTCCTTCCTCACCCAGAAAATTGACGACAATCAGAAACGTGTCGCAATCCACATGATTCATCTCACAGACTTCCTTCACGGTCTTGTCACCAAACCCCAGTGCCACACCGAAACGGCTCAACACCTGCAACAGCGCGTAGTTGTCGCAAATCAAGTCGCTCATCTTGTCGGTGGGCTTATAAGTCCGAACTCCGTTATTACACATAAATAAAGGTTTCATAATATTCCAATGCAAAATAAGACAATCCGTACAACGTTTACAATCACCATTTGTTGGTATTTGAATACGGACAAAGATACGCATTCCGGTACAATAAAGCCGACAATCCGGCCGGCATTTTCCGTTTTCACCACAGATTGCAAGGCTTGTCTTTGCGGAACAACCGACTTGCCTGAACCAATCCATGGAATATGTGCATGGAGTGAATCGCATATCAAAAAAACAAAAAGAGACAGGCTTTTTCAGAAAAAAGACTAACTTTGCCCATAATAAACCAATAAACAAGCGCAACATGTATACCATACAGACCAATCCTTCGGGAACACGAAGCATGGAAATTTCGGAAAAACATCTGGAAACCATTGAGAAATACTCCTTGTTCCAACAGCTTATCGACAGCAATGGAATTATCGACGAGTCGGTGCTCGACAAGCTGAAGCTGAATGTCCGCTCGCTCATCGCCTCGATGGAAGAGAACAGCAAGGACCTGCTCGACCTCTGCATCGACGTGATCTATCACAACAACATGAAGGCTTTCGGGCTTCATCAGCTCATCCTACTCTACATTAAATGGGAAAAGGAGAAAGAAGAGAAAGAAACGGCAGAAGGGGAAGAATCTAACGGATAACACGCATTGGAAGAACATCAGCTTACCGACTGGTTGCCTACGACCAAGAAAGAAGTGGAGCTGAGGGGATGGGACCGGCTGGATGTCATTCTCTTCAGCGGAGACGCGTATGTGGACCATCCGTCATTCGGAGCGGCGGTCATCGGACGCACTCTGGAGGCGATGGGACTGCGGGTGGCCATTGTGCCCCAGCCGAACTGGCGCGACGATTTGCGTGACTTCAAGAAGCTGGGACGTCCCCGTCTGTTCTTCGGCATCTCGGCAGGATGCATGGACAGCATGGTCAACAAATACACGGCCAACAAGCGTCTGCGCAGCGAAGATGCCTATACACCCGACGGACGGCACGACATGCGTCCGGAATATCCGAGCATTGTCTATGCGAATATCCTGAGAAAACTGTATCCCGACACGCCGATTGTGTTGGGAGGCATCGAGGCGTCTCTCCGCCGTCTGACACACTACGATTATTGGGAGAACCGGGTACGTCCGTCCATTCTGACAGAATCAGAGGCGGACCTGCTGATTTACGGAATGGGCGAGAAACCGATTGCGGACTTATGCGGCCACCTCATCGGGACAGTGGGAAAAGACGGTGAGGCACACGCCGGCCATTTGCCGCATGATGTCCTCCAGACGGCCTATCTCGTAGGAAAGGAAGAAACGGAGGCATTGCCCCCTAACCCCAATGGAGAAGGCGACCTGACACTGTTCTCACACGAAGAATGTCTGAAGGACAAGAGGAAGCAAGCCCAAAACTTCCGCCATATCGAAGAAGAATCCAACCGCTATGCCGCTGCACGTATCCTGCAGCATACAGGAAACCGGATGGTGGTGGTGAACCCTCCTTATCCGCCGATGACACAGGAAGAGCTGGACCGCTCGTTCGACCTGCCTTATACACGTCTGCCTCATCCGAAATACAAGGGCAAACGGATTCCGGCCTACGACATGATCAAATTCTCGGTCAACATACACCGCGGATGTTTCGGAGGTTGCGCGTTCTGCACCATTTCTGCCCATCAGGGAAAATTCATCGTCAGCCGGAGCAAGGAAAGCATCCTGAAAGAGGTAAAGACCATCACCGGGATGCCCGACTTCAAAGGTTATCTGAGTGATTTGGGAGGGCCGTCGGCCAACATGTACCGCATGGGAGGAAAGGACGGAACACTTTGCCGCAAATGCAGACGTCCGTCGTGTGTCCATCCGAAAATCTGTCCGAACCTGAACACGGACCACCGTCCGCTGCTCGACATCTACCACGCCGTAGACGCATTGCCGGGCATCAAGAAAAGCTTCATCGGAAGCGGCGTGCGCTACGACTTGCTGCTGCACAAGAGTAAGGATGCGGCCACCGACCGCAGTACGGCCGAATACACACGCGAGCTGATAGTGCGCCACGTGAGCGGACGGCTGAAAGTGGCGCCGGAACACACGAGCGACAAAGTGCTTTATCTGATGCGGAAACCTTCGTTTGAGCTATTCTACGAATTCAAGCGGATTTTCGACAAGCTGAACCGGGAACTGAACCTGCGCCAGCAGCTCATCCCTTACTTCATCAGCAGTCATCCGGGCTGTACGGAAGAGGACATGGCGGAACTGGCGGTCATCACCAAGAGACTGGATTTCCATCTGGAACAGGTGCAGGATTTTACACCCACTCCGATGACGGTGGCCACCGAAGCCTGGTATACAGGCATCCATCCCTACACATTGGAACCGGTGTTCTCCGCCAAGACACAGAAAGAGAAACTGGCGCAGCGCATGTTCTTCTTCTGGTACAAACCCGAAGAACGGCGCGCCATCATCAATGAATTAAGAAGGATCGGCCGGAGCGACCTGATCCCGAAGCTCTACGGAAAATAATCCCTGACGGAATATAAAGGAAAGTGTGTCATAATTAGGAGATAAAACACGGAGACACAAAGGCACGGAGAGAACATCTTTATAAATCAATGAAATAAAGGCTCTGTGTCTCCGTGTCTCTGTGTTCCGAATCATTTATCTTATCCGGAACTGTACAGGAATCGTATATCTGCAACGCACCGGCTTCCCGTTCTGCTTGCCGGGAGTCCATTTCGGCATCAATTTCAACACGCGCACCGCTTCTGCATCCAACTCCTCAGAAACTCCACGGATCACCCTGATGTTGCTCACCGAGCCGTCTTTCTCTACCACATACTGTGCAATGACACGGCCCTGAATACCTTGCTCCTGCGCGGATTCCGGATACTGCAAATTCTTCGTTATGAACTCCATCAGTTTGGACACACCTCCGGGGAATTGAGGCATTTCCTCCACTACATTATAGATGGTATCTTCCACCAGAGGTACCGCCACAGGCTGGTCCACGGAATCCGGAACCGACACCGGCTGTTCCTTCACACTTTCGTCGGCCTGCTTCTTTTCCGACGTACACGACATGTTTCCCAGCATGAGTAGAGCGAATGCCGGAAACGCGAACAGCGCATATTTAAGATACCCTGTCCGATTTGTTCTTCTTTTGTTCATCATAATGATACGTTTTTTAAGATTGGAAAGATTAAACGAATTGATCAGCCCGGCCTTTCCATTCTGGCAGGCCAGTGCCACAAGATGATACTGGTAACCGCGAGGATTGAAACCCGACCGGATGACACTCCGGTCGGCCAGGTATTCCAGATTCTCGCGCGTCTCACGCTTCATGAGCCATGCGAAAGGATTCCACCAGCACACCACGGTAAGCAGCTCCATCAGAACCACATCGACCGAATGCCACTGGCGCACATGCGCCGTCTCGTGTGCCAGCACTTCCGCCTCCTCGTCCGGCTTCACAGATCCGCGATGGACGAATATCCACCCGAAAAACGAAAACGGTCCCGACGGATCAGGCAGAAGTCTCACCCTTCTTCCTCGCATGACTCCGGAAGGGGAGACACGGAGCAGACGGAGCACACTGACCCATCTTGCCCCCATGCGCACCGCCATCACCGCCACACCTGCATAGTAGAGCATCGCAAGCAGGAAGCCGGCGGACAAAGGATGAGGAGCAGACGGACCGCGGGTTCCGACTGTCACCTCGGGCATAAGGAACGTGGTGACATATTCCGTCACAGGCGATTCGGTCATGCTGAAACTGGACCATTCCATCCCGACAAAAGGCAACACGAACGAAGCCGCCACAAACGACAGCAGCGCGACACGCCGTCCCACAAAGAAAGTGTCGCGGACACACAAAAGCCGATAGAACGCGTAGAAAAGCACGATTCCGAGGTTCGCCTCCAGAAAATAAACCTGTCCGGGTGTCATCATAAAGCTAAAATTTATTCTTGTTTTCCTTTTTCTATCAAATCAATGATATCCTTCAGATCGGAAGCGGATATCTTGTTCTCCCTGGCAAAATAAGAAACCATCTCCTTGTAGGAATCCGCAAAATAGTTTCTCACAAGACTGCCCACCGAATTTTTCTTGTACTCGCTCTGCGGCACCATCGGAGTGTACTGATAGGTGTTGCCAAAGCGTTTCGCCTCCACATAGCCTTTCCGCTTCAGATTCTGTATCACGGAAGCCACCGTAGTATAAGGGGGGCGCGGCTCAGGATATTGCTCCACCACATCCTTCACAAAACAAGCTCCCAGCTTCCATATATACAACATCGTCTGTTCTTCCTGTAATGTTAGTTTTTCCATTTGTATATAAGATTATTACGAGTCTTTCGCAAAACTACGAATATTTCGTAATAAAACAAATGCCACTATGTTAAGAATCATTAACGAGGTGTGCACGCCGCCTTTCCGCACATATTTTCAGAAAAACAGGCTATATCTTTAAACATTCTTTAAATCAACATGAAACAATTTTCCCGAGGGTTTTCTTATCTTTGGAAAAGTCAATCATTAAAATCAAAGCACTTATGGAAACATCTCTCTTCTGGATAGTGCCGGTGTCATCGCTGCTGGCACTGGTGCTTGCCTTGTACTTCTACAGGCAGATGAAAACTGAAAGCGAAGGCACACCGGACATGGAACGTATCGCACTGCACGTGCGCACGGGGGCCATGTCGTATCTGAAACAACAATATAAGGTGGTGACACTGGTATTCATCGGTCTTGTCATTTTTTTCGCCATCATGGCCTACGGATTCAACCTGCAGAACCATTGGGTGCCGGTGGCTTTCCTGACGGGAGGATTCTTCTCCGGGCTTTCCGGCTATCTGGGAATGAAAACCGCCACATACGCTTCGGCACGGACCGCCAACGCCGCACGAAAATCGCTCAACAGGGGATTGCGTATCGCTTTCCGGAGCGGGGCGGTGATGGGGCTGGTGGTGGTCGGCCTCGGACTGCTGGACATCTCTTTCTGGTACCTGCTTCTGGAATGGTGCATCCCGGAGGATGTGCTGAACCCTACCTCGAAACTTTGTGTCATCACTACCACCATGCTGACGTTCGGAATGGGAGCGTCCACTCAGGCCCTGTTCGCCCGTGTGGGCGGAGGTATCTATACGAAAGCGGCTGATGTGGGGGCCGACCTCGTGGGAAAAGTAGAGGCAGGCATTCCGGAAGATGACCCTCGCAATCCCGCCACAATTGCCGACAATGTGGGGGACAACGTGGGGGATGTGGCCGGAATGGGGGCCGACCTTTATGAGTCTTATTGCGGTTCCATCCTGGCCACCGCCGCATTGGGAGCCGCCGCGTTCATCGGCACGGGTGACACCGCCATGCAGTTCAAGGCGGTCATCGCGCCGATGCTGATTGCGGCCGTGGGCATCATCCTGTCCATTCTCGGCATCTTTGCCGTACAGACGAAGGAAAACGCGGACATGAAAGACCTGCTCAAGTCCCTCTCGTTCGGCACGAACCTCAGCTCGGTTCTGATTGTGTTCGCCACGTTCCTGATCATGTGGATGCTGGAAATCGACAATTGGGTGAACATCTCCATTTCAGTAGTGGTGGGACTGGCAGTGGGTGTCGTCATCGGACGCTCCACCGAATACTATACATCCCAGTCGTACAAGCCGACACAGAAGCTTTCGGAAAGCGGAAAGACAGGTCCGGCCACGGTCATCATTTCCGGAATCGGACTGGGAATGATTTCGACCACCATTCCGGTCATTGCCGTAGTGGTGGGCATCATCCTCTCTTATTGGTTCGCGGCCGGTTTTGACTTTACGAACATCAGCATGGGACTTTACGGTATCGGAATCGCGGCCGTGGGCATGCTTTCCACATTGGGCATCACCCTCGCCACCGACGCTTACGGACCGATTGCCGACAATGCGGGAGGAAATGCGGAGATGAGCGGTATGGGCGAGGAGGTGCGCAGACGCACCGATGCGCTTGACTCGCTGGGCAACACGACCGCCGCCACCGGAAAAGGATTCGCCATCGGCTCAGCCGCACTTACAGGGCTCTCGCTGCTGGCTTCTTACATTGAGGAAATCCGCATCGGACTCGACCGTATCGGAACGGCCATGCTGGAACTTCCGAACGGCATCGAGGTGGACATACACAAAGCCAGCTTCACCGACTTCATGATCTACTATGACGTGACACTGATGAATCCGAAAGTGATTTCAGGCATGTTTGTAGGGAGCATGATGGCTTTCCTGTTCTGCGGACTGACCATGAACGCGGTGGGGCGTGCCGCCTCACGCATGGTGGAGGAAGTGCGCCGCCAGTTCCGTGAGATAAAGGGTATTCTGGAAGGAAAGGCCGAACCCGACTATGCCCGCTGCGTGCAGATTTCGACGAAAGGGGCACAGCATGAGATGGTATTCCCCTCATTGCTCGCCATCATCGCCCCCGTAGCCACCGGACTGGTTTTCGGAGTGCCGGGAGTCATCGGACTGCTTATCGGTGGCTTGTCGGCAGGATTCGTGCTGGCCATCTTCATGGCAAACGCGGGAGGTGCTTGGGACAATGCGAAGAAATACGTAGAGGAAGGCAATTTCGGAGGTAAGGGAAGCGAAGTGCACCGTGCCACCGTGGTGGGCGACACCGTAGGCGACCCGTTCAAGGACACTTCCGGTCCGAGTCTCAACATCCTTGTCAAGCTGATGAGCATGGTGGCCATCGTCATGGCGGGACTCACCGTTTCGTGGAGCCTCTTCTGATATTTTCCGAACAAAACAGACAAGACTGTCTCAAATTAGATTTGACTTCCAATTTGAGACAGCCTCATTTATTTATCACAATATCTTATTTGCTCGCTCCGATATTGTAGTGGCTGTGCGAAGCAGATGTATTGACCGTTATTTGGTTAGTGGCATCCGTAGAAATGAACTGTACTCCTGTCCACCATAAGATATTCAGCACAATGACACTGAGAATCACTGTATAAGCAGTTATCCGTGTTTCCTGCTGCCTGCCAGACTGTTTACACGACATCTTAGCTAATTTAGTTTTTTTCATAATTACATTCACCTTTGTTCGTTTCATTTTCCGACTAATAAATGCAGGATTATGCAGAATACTGCATACGGGAACAAAAAAAATCCGTCAATTGACGAAAACGGTCTTGAAGTACCGTCCGAACAGTTCTTTAGCAGCTTCCAGCTGCCCGGGTGTATTAAGGCCTACATCTTTCAGCTTGTATTCCATTTGCATGGCTTCGTACTTGTGGACCCCCAATGTATGGTAGGGCAAGATTTCCACCCGTTCAATCATCTGATAGTCCTTGAAATGTTCGCCGAGCGCCTTGATGTCATCCGTAAAGTTGCTGTAACCGTCCACCAGCACATAACGGAGCCAGAACGGCTTACGGTTAGCCTCCAGCCAGGCGGCTGTTTTCAGGGTCTGGACATTGCTGCGTGACGTCAGTGCCTTGTGGCGTTCGTCATCAAACTCCTTTACATCCAGCAATACCAGATCGGCCAGCGTAAACAGCTCTTCCACATCCCTGTTCCAGATTCCGCCGTTCGAGTCGATGCAGATATGTATGCCGGCTTCTTTCAGCATCCGGCAGAGAGGAACCAGTGCCTTTGCCTGGAAGGTCGGTTCTCCGCCGCTGAAAGTCACTCCGCCCTTCTTCCCGAAAAACGGTTTCTGGCTGACAGCCATACGGAGTATTTCCTCCGGAGCGGTTTCCTTGCTTTCACCTTTCGCGTCGATTGTATCGGGATTGGCACAATAGAGACAACGGAAATTGCATCCTTGAAGGAACACCACAAGGCGGATTCCGGGACCGTCGTATGTACCCAACGACTCATAAGAATGGACTCTGATCATAATTCTATCACATTAAGAGACACAAAACGGAAAGGCACAAAGTCGTCGGACATCCACCTCCATACTTTGCGCCTTTACCTTCCATATTCTGTATGACGATTTTATCACCTGACTACATACGCTCGTGGAAACTGCGTGAAATCACTTCCAACTGATGCTCGCGGCTCAGTTTGATGAAGTTCACCGCATAGCCGGAGACGCGGATGGTCAGCTGCGGATATTTCTCAGGATGCTCCATGGCATCTTCCAGCATCTCGCGGTTCAGCACATTCACGTTCAGATGATGCGCGCCCTTCACGAAGTAGCCGTCCATCATGGTCACCAGATTCTCAATGCGATGTTCTCTGTCTACTCCCAATGATTTCGGAACGATGGAGAACGTGTTGCTGATACCGTCTTGAGAGTCGCGGTAGCGCAGTTTGGCCACAGAGCTCAGTGAAGCAATCGCACCATTCTTGTCTCGTCCGTGCATCGGATTGGCACCCGGCGCGAACGCTACGCCTTTCGCACGTCCGTCGGGAGTGGCCCCTGTCTTCTTTCCGTACATCACGTTCGAAGTGATGGTCAGGATGGAGAGCGTCGGCTTGGCGTTCTTGTACACCGGAAGCTTCTTCAGCTCTTCATCGAAATAATAAATCAGGTCGACGGCCAGATGGTCCACGCGGTCGTCATCGTTGCCGAAGCACGGGAACTCGCCTTCGATGTCGAAGCCCTCAGTCAGACCGATGTCGTTGCGCCGTGCGGTCACTTTCGCGTATTTGATGGCCGACAACGAGTCGATTGCGATGGACATTCCCGCCACACCGTATGCCAAGTTGATGGCCGGGTCGGTATCGACAAATGCCATCTGCGCCTTCTCGTAATAATATTTGTCGTGCATGTAGTGGATAATGTTCATCGCGTCGTTATATACACGTGCCATTTCCTTCAGCACTTTCTTATAGTTGGCCAGCACCTCCTCAAAGTTCAGCACATCACTGGTCAAAACCGGAATATCCTTCACCATCAGCGTGCCGGTATTCTCACAACGTCCGCCGTTGATAGCCAGCAGCAGGGCCTTGGCCAGATTGCAGCGCGCCCCGAAGAACTGGATATGGCGGCCGATATCCTGATACGACACGCAGCAGGCGATACCATAATCGTCCGAGCCGCGTACCTCGCGCATCAGGTCGTCATTCTCATATTGGATAGAGGATGTGTCGATAGACACCTGCGCACAGAACTCCTTGAAACCTTCGGGAAGCTGCGGACTCCACAGCACGGTCAGATTCGGTTCAGGCGACGGGCCCAGGTTGTACAATGTCTGCAAGAAACGGAAGGAAGTCTTGGTCACTTTCGTGCGTCCGTCATTGAAGCGTCCGCCGATTGATTCGGTCACCCATGTCGGGTCGCCGGCAAAAATGTCCGTATAAGCCTGCATACGCAGATGGCGAACCATACGGAGCTTGATGACAAACTGGTCAATCAGCTCCTGTGCAAGACTCTCGTCGAGTTTCCCTTGGGCCAGATCATATTCTATATAAATGTCGAGGAACGACGACACATTTCCCAGCGACATGGCCGCCCCGTCCTGTTCCTTTACGGCAGCCAGATAAGCCATATAAACCCACTGTACAGCCTCCTGCGCACATTCAGCCGGACGGCTCAGGTCGAGTCCGTACTGCTGGCCCATAATCTTCATTTCTTTCAAAGCCTTGATCTGCTCGGCCACTTCCTCACGCAGACGGATACGGGCATCAGTCATCGGCCCGGTCAGATGCCGCAAATCATCCTGCTTCGCTTCAATCAGACGGTCGAGTCCGTAGAGAGCCAGACGGCGGTAGTCGCCGATGATGCGTCCGCGCGCATAATTGTCGGGCAAGCCGGTAAGGAATCCCAAGGAACGGAACGAACGGATTTCCTCCGTATATGCGTCAAACACCCCGTCATTGTGAGTTTTCCGGTAATGCGTGAAGATGTCTTTCACTTTCGGGTCCACCTCCATGCCGTTTTCACGGCAGGCCTTCTCCACCACTTTGATGCCTCCGAAAGGCTTGATGGCGCGGCGAAGCACTTCGTCGGTCTGCAAGCCTACAATGACTTCATTGTCCTTGTCAATATACCCGGGAGCGAAAGAGGTGATGGTAGATACGGTCGAGGGGTCGAGTGAACGTACTCCATTGTTGGCACGTTCTTCAGCCAATGCCTCCAAACATTTGTTCCACACTGCTTTTGTACGTTCGGTAGGTCCGGCCAGAAACGACGCGTCTCCTTCGTAGGGAGTGATGTTCAACTTTACGAAATCGGTCACGTTGATTTCATGGTTCCAGCGACCCGCTTTGAAATTCATTGCCATAAGATAGATGGTTTAAAAATGTAGTTTTTATGCTATTATCTCGAAAACGGTGCAAAGGTACAGTTTTTCGGCCAATTGCGCAACTCCGGAATTTAATCAGTTTATTAATTTGGAATAATTACAATTTATAACGCTTTTGAAACATTTGCAGCAATTCCCATGGCCCGGGAAGCACTGCATTCCTAAAAATTCCGTCCCTTTACCAAAACGCTTCGGCGTTTTCTGTCAAACGCCGGGACGTTTCAGGTAAAACGCCGAAGCGTTTTTGACAGCACCGGCCACAGAAAGCATACGGCAAGGAGTAAGGACCGGCATATAATTTCCCCTTTCCAAACAACCGGAAAACCGTCCAAATGAGAATATTTTCATGCAAAAAAATCTTTGTGCAAAAAAAATGGAGAAAAAATTTGGTTAAATGAAAAACTCGCTCTATATTTGCACCGCATTAAGAGAAATGCTTCATTTATCGCCTATAACCGGAAGGAAGTTTGGGTGAGTGGCTGAAACCAGCAGTTTGCTAAACTGCCGTACGGGTTACCGTACCGGGGGTTCGAATCCCCCAGCTTCCGCGGAGATTTAAATGAAGCAGCACCACGGCGCTTTCGTCTAGTGGCCTAGGACGCGGCCCTCTCACGGCTGAAACACGGGTTCGATTCCCGTATGCGCTACGCCCGGAAGTTTGGGTGAGTGGCTGAAACCAGCAGTTTGCTAAACTGCCGTACGGGTTACCGTACCGGGGGTTCGAATCCCCCAGCTTCCGCAACCGTCCCCTTGCAAAATCTACATGATTGTGCAAGGGGACGGTTGTTTTTGTTTTCCGGAACATACTCCAGAAGCGGCACTTCCTACACCTCTGTACGCAAAACAATGAACCATACAGCAAAAACAAGACTCTTTTTACCCCTTTAAATAAAAAAAGCCATAAACGCCACCAGATTATTTGATAATTATTTAAACATTTCACTCTATTCTAACTTATTTTTATATCTTTGTCTCTAAGTAAAACCTCTTAATTTATTTACACAATGAGACTAATATCCATGAAAAAATTTTGGAGTATCTTATGTTTGCTGTGCTTGTGCAGCTACATGGAAGTGCAGGCTGAAAACGAAAAACCGTTTGTCATACCTGAGCTGAAAGAATGGAAAGGTGGCGAAGGCGTGTTCTTGCCCGACGGACAGATGCGAATCGTGTATGGAAGCGCTGACCTGAAGCAGGTGGCCTCACAATTTGCGGACGACTACCAGGAAATGTTCGGAATCCGTCCGGAAGTCGTACCAGGAAAACCTCAGAAAGGAGATATGTATCTTACGCTCAAGAAAGACAAGAAATTGGGCAAAGAGGGTTATACGATTGATGTAGACAAATATGTCAAGGTAACCGCCACGGAACCCGTAGGAGCATTCTGGGCTACACGTACACTGCTGCAAATCAGCGAACAGACGGAAAGCCGTGAACTTCCGAAAGGATTCATACGCGACTGCCCGGATTATGGGATGAGAGGCTTCATGATAGATTGCGGACGCAAGTTCATTCCGATGGACTATCTGCGTGACCTGTCAAAGATGCTGGCCTACTATAAAATGAACGTTTTCCATATACATTTGAACGACAACGGTTTCAAGCAATACTTCAATCATGACTGGAACAAGACGTATGCCGCTTTCCGTCTGGAGTGTGAAACTTTCCCCGGACTGACTGCCCGCGACGGATACTATACAAAGGAAGAATTCATCGATTTCCAGAATGAAGCCGCCGAAGAATTTGTAGAAGTAATCCCCGAAATTGACGCGCCGGCACATACTTTGGCATTCAGCCATTATAACCCGGCTCTGGGAAGCAAGGAGTATGGCATGGACCATCTCAACCTGTCAAATCCGGAAACTTACAAGTTTATGGATGCGCTGTTCAAAGAATATCTGGAAGGAGAAAATCCGGTATTTGTCGGACCGCGTGTACACATCGGTACTGATGAATACTCAAACAAGGACAAGACCGTGGTGGAGCAGTTCCGCGCCTTTACCGACCATTATATAAGACTGGTGGAAAGCTACGGAAAGAAGGCCTGCGTATGGGGTGCGCTGACCCATGCTGACGGAGAAACTCCCGTAAAGGTGGAAAACGTAGACATGTATACATGGTATAACGGATTTGCAGACCCGAAAGAGATGGCCAGACTGGGCTATAAGCAGGTATGTATTCCAGACGGGATGGTCTATATCGTACCGATGGCCGGATACTATCAGGACTACCTTAACATCAAATATCTTTACGACTCATGGACACCCGCGCATATCGGCAATGTGGTTTTTGAAGAATATGACCCGACACTTCTCGGCGGTATGTTTGCCGTATGGAATGACCATGTGGGAAATGGAATATCTGTAAAAGACATCCATCACCGCACATTCCCGGCTTTGCAGACAATAGCTACAAAGACATGGAATGTCGCTCCGTCGCTGAACTTTGACGCTTTCGACTCAGCCCGCGAACAGTTGAGCGAAGCTCCCGGCGTGAACCAGCTGGCACGTATCGGAAAGAAACCGGGTATGGTTTATGAAGTTGCAGAAGTTCGCCCGGGCATGACATTGGAATATCCGGAAATAGGATACAACTATACGGTATCGTTCGACATCCAGGCACAGCCGGAGAATCCGGGAACCGAACTTTTCCGTTCGCGCGACGCGGTATTCTATCTGTCCGATCCGGTCAGCGGACTGCTGGGATTTGCACGCGACGGCTATCTGAACACCTTCAACTTCCGTCCTTACCCGGGAGAAAAGTTAAACGTAAAGATTACGGGAGACAATTTCTCCACTTCATTATATGTGAACGGAAAACTGAAAGAAAAGCTGGATGTGCAGAAACGTTTCTTCAACGGAGGAAAAGATTCCATGTTTTATGTGCGCACATTGGTGTTCCCACTTGAAAAAGTAGGCCGCTTCAAGAGTAAAGTCACAAATCTGAAAGTTTACAACACTTTGTTCAAATAATTTTTCGCCGGAAAGGCATCTGTCGGGAATGCGAGGGACAATTGTCACTCACCCGAGAAGTGTCTTTCCGGCTTTTTCTGACTACCGGCCCCGTTCGTTTGCATCCAGCCTTCCGGTCGCTTTCAAATATTCTGTTTCATAGATTTTATACTGCGCCTGAGCCTCAATCAGATTGCTCTGTGCCTGCTGCCATTGCGACTGTGCGTCAAGCAGGTCGGTCAGCGTACACATAGCGTTCTTGTAACAGTTCTGCATCACGCGCAGGTTCTCGTCCGCCTGACGGGAAGCCAGCTCCGCGGTTTCCACCATGCGGTATCCGTCTGTCACATTCTGTACGGCCTGGCGCGCCTCGATACTCAACAGGCGGCGGTTCTTCTGGAGGTCCAGACGGGCATTCTCAAGGTCAAGCTTCGCCTTCCGGACTTTCTTCAGTCCTTCACCCCAATGAAACAAAGGAATGCTGACGGAAGCCATCACCAGTCCCAATCCATCATCAAATTTCTGTGTGAACGGAATCGCTGTACCGTTTGCATCGTAGTTCATTCCCTTAAGCTTGATATTCCCATAATACAGATACCCGGCCGACAAACCTATCTGTGGAAGAATATCCCCACGCGTCACTTTCACCTGCTGTTCGCCCGCCTCAACCTGTTTCTCCAGCAAAGCCAGTTCGGGACGCGCGGCGATGCTCTCGTCCATTTTCCGCGGGGCTGAGACTGCGATGGCCGTATCAAGAGGTACAAACTCCGTATCGAGCGGCTGTCCCAGCACATTGCACAAGGCAAGCCGGCAAAGGTTCAGCCCGTTCTTCGCCTTCTGGTACTGATAATGAATCTCGCTCCGCTTGGTCTTGATGCGGAGCAGGTCGTTCTCCACTCCCATTCCGGCGGAAAGGGCCACTTCCACCTGCCGGAACACCGTGTCCATCTGTGCCTTGTAGCTGTCGAGCATCCGCACCTTCCTGCCCACGGAAATATACGTCCAATAGGCCTTGTCGGCATCCGCTATCACCTGCATACGGGTTTTCCTGCGGTTTTCTTCGGCGACTTCCTTTCCGATCCTTGCCAGTCTGTTTCCCGCCATGATTTTCCCTCCGGCATACAAAGGCTGTACCAGACTGATTCCGGCCATATACATGCCCCTCATCTGCAGTTCCATGCCCATCATGTCCAGATTGCTCATATAGGTGCCTGTTGCCGTCGCATCGAGTTTGGGCAGATAGGCACTGAAAGCGATTTCCTTGTCCAGTTTCGCCTGAATGGACGCATTGTCCGCGCGCTGCAGGTCTTCGTCATGTGCCAGCGCCATTTCCCGGCACTTCTGCAAAGAAAGTTCAAGAGGCTCCTGGGCCTTTGCCGCCACACAGAAAGCGGCGGCAAACAATATCATCAGTTTCTTCATATCCATCTAAGATTTAATGTCCAACTATTTTTTCCTGATACGGAACAAAGCCGTATAGAACAGCGGCAACAATATCAGCGTGATGATCGTACCTATGGTAAGTCCGCCCATGATGGTGACGGCCATGGAGCCATACATCGGGTCGGACACAAGCGGGATCATGCCGACAATGGTGGTCAGCGAGGCCATCAGCACCGGACGCACACGCGAGACCGTAGCCTCGATCACCGAATCATACGGGTCGCGGTGTTCCTCAATCTGCAGACGGTTGATCTCATCGACCAGTACAATCGCGTTTTTCACCATCATGCCGATCAGTCCCATCATACCGATAATAGCCATGAACGTGAACGGCTGGCGGAACAGAAGCAGGGACGGTGTGATTCCGCAGAACACGAAAGGAAAGCAGATCAGTATCAGGATCACTTTCTTCCAGTTGTTGAACAACAGAAGCAGGATACCCAAAATCAGGAAAATGGTGAGCGGCACAAACTTCAGAAGGTTGGAGATGGCATCGTCACGAAGCTCGTCTTCTCCCACCCATCTCATCTGATAACCTTCGGGAAGCTGGATCGCATTGATTTCCTTCTCTATGGATGCCCTGACCTTCGCGGGGGTTCCGGCATACAAGTCCGTGTTAGGGTCACATTCGGCTTCGATGGCACGCCGTCCGTTCACCCTGTACACCACATCTTCCTCCCAGTCCATCCGGACCGGTTCCGACACACTGCTCAAAGGCACACTCCGGAAGAGTCCGTCCTGGATGTCGGCGGCATTCTTGCTTCCCGTCAGGATCCCTTCCATATCCTTGTCCGTAAACCGCATGTTCATCATGCTCCACACGGGAATGTCATTCAAGTCCATAATCCGGCTTCCGTCCGCATTGCGCACCATCAGATTGACGGTCACCATCCGCTCCCGGTCGGCAAGCACACCAACCGGCATTCCGTCTGTTGCGGCCAGAAGGGCATTGGCCACATCTCCCCGCTCAATTCCCGACCGGAGCGCGTCGGCACGCACATAATCCACCGCCAGCGACTTCGCGGAAGGCTTCCAGTTGTTCTGCACCGAATAAGGGTCGACATACGGACACCGGCGCATGATGTCTTCCGCCTGACGGCTCAAGTCCCTG
Source organism: uncultured Bacteroides sp. (assembly GCA_949289295.1). Lineage (GTDB taxonomy): Bacteria > Bacteroidota > Bacteroidia > Bacteroidales > Bacteroidaceae > Phocaeicola. The sequence continues at coordinate 53,631 of CASENM010000027.1, read as the reverse complement.
AGCACGGCAGGGTCGGGACCCGAGAATTCCACTTCCACCGTATGTGATGTGGCGATGGAGAAATTGTATTTACGCATACGGATATATGCGTCGGGATAGCGTTGCCGCAACTCGTCACGAAGTCCGGGAAGTATCTTCATCACCGTGGCGTAATCCTTGCAGTCTATCATCAGCTCGCCATAACAGTCGCCTCCCGAAGTCATCGGACGTGCCAGGCAATAGTATGCCGGCGCGCTTCCCATACTGGCTGCCACGCGTTCCACTTCCGGTTTCTCCTGAAGCCAGGCGCTGATTTCAAGCAAGTCATGGCGCACACGGTCGGGGCTGGACTGGGACGGCAGATAATATTCCACCACCAGCTGACGGTAGTCAAAGTCCGGAAAGAACAGGTTCTTGACTTTCGTCATGCCCCAAATACATACAAGCAGTACAATCCCGGCAATTCCCAGGGTAAGTTTCCGGTGCCCGACCAGTATGTCAATCGTGCGGCGGACAAAACGATGCACGGGCGAATTCAGCACTTCTTCCTTCTTGCCCGCCTGCTTCCTGTCGCGCAAGGGAAGCCACGACTTGGCACAGACCGGAACCTGTATCAACGCCAATACCCAACTCGCCAGCAGGCTGACACAAAGCACAAGGAAAAGATCGCGGGCATATTCTCCGGCAGAGTCCGGAGACAGATAAACCGATATGAAAGTTGACGCCGCAATGATGGTCGCCCCCAACAGAGGCAAGGCCGTATTCCGTCCGATACGGTAAAGATACGTCTTCGGTCCATACCCCCTCTGCTTGTCTATCAGAATGCCGTCCATGATGACAATCGCATTGTCCACCAGCATACCCATCGCCACAATGAACGCCCCCAAGGAGATGCGCTGCAAGGTCGTTCCGCAGACCAACAGGATAGGGAAGGATACGGCAATGGTCAGGATCAGTCCGAACCCGATGATGACACCGCTCCGGATTCCCATCGTGAAGACCAGCACAAGAATCACAATCGCCACAGACTCCACCAGATTGACCATGAACGAGCTGATAGCTTCATCCACCTTGTCGGGCTGGAAGAAAATCTTTTCCGTCGCCATTCCTGCCGGCATCGACCTCATCACCTCGTCCAGCTTCGCGTCCACCGCCTTACCCACATCGGGCACGATGGCATCCGCTTCCATCGCGATGCAAACGGCAAGGGCAGGTTTCCCGTTGATGAAGAATCCGTTGCGCTGCGGTTCCGAGAAGGCACGCTCCACCTGTGCCACATCGCCCAGACGCACCTGCTTCCCGTCGAACGTACCTATCAGCAACCGGCGGATATCCTCTTCATCCTTTACGGCTTCTCCCACACGTATATGCAGGCGGTCGCCCCCTGTCTGATAGTCACCGGAATTAACTGTTTTCCCCGCATTCTGCAATGCCATCATGATCTGAGTCGGGAGCACACCGTTACGGGCTATTTTGTCCTTTGAGAGCACAATGTTGATGACCTCATCCCTGTTGCCCACAATGTTGACGCGCTTCACCCCCTTTACATTCATCAGTTCACGCCGCAACATCCGGGCATACTGGTAGAGCTCGGGATACGAATACCCGTCGCCCGTGAAAGCGTAGAAGATGCCGTACACGTCCATCATGTCGTCCACCACCACCGGGTCATAGCATCCTTGGGGAAGACGCGGCTTCAGGTCGTCCACCTTACGTCTCAGCAAGTCGAAATGCTGTTCCAGATCCTCAAGCAGCACTGTCATCTGGAACTCGACCGTCAGCATGGCCATCCCATTCTTGCATTCACTCTTTATTTTCTTCACGTCCGGAAGATTCCGCAACTCGTCCTCCATCAGTTGGGCCACTTCCAGCTCCACCTGATGCGCCCCGGCTCCGGGATAAGGCACGACCACCATTGCCTGCTTCACCGCGACGGCCGGGTCTTCCAGTTTAGGCATCTGGATGAAAGACAGGACTCCCGCCAGAATGACGAACACCGCCAACGACCAGAACAGTGTCGGCCGTCTCATGAAAAACTCCGTTATCTTCATCAGAGCAGTCCTCCCACATTCGTTTTTTCCGGTCCGTCCATCACGCCCACCTTCTCATTCTCCTGAAGCGCGTTCACTCCGGCTCTGACCACCTGCTCGTCTCCCTTCAGTCCGGAAGAAATGACAGCCTGGCCCTTTCCGTCCATCCCCTGAAGAGTGACCCGCACCTTATGCACCGTGGAATCACCGGCCACTGTCCATACATACACCTCATCCTTCTCTCTGACCACCGCATGGACAGGTAAGGTAAACACTCCCGCTTCTTCGTCCGATACCATCCGGATGCCGATTTCTGCATTCATGCCAGGCGTAAACTTGTCCGTCACCGGACTTCCGAAAGCCAGACACATCCGGTAGAGCTGCGTTCCGTCAGCTTTCGGAGTGATACTGAGAAGCTTCATCGCCACCGTATCTTTCCCTTGGCCGGGATAGCAGAAAATTCCGTCAATCCTGTCTCTTTGCCGGTATAATTCCACCGGGATGTCCAACTCTACTTCCAGACGCTCCATGTCCAGTAAAATCACGACAGGAGTGCCTGCATCCACCATCTCCGCCGGTTCAAAGTTCACACTCTGGATATATCCCGATACCGGCGCATGAAGCCGTGTATAGTCCAGTTTGTTGCGATTCACCTGCAACTGTACCTTGAGCTGTCTCAGTCCCGCCACGGCCTTCTCGTAGTCATTGGCCGAGATGCTCTTGGCCTCGTAAAGCAGCTTCATCCGCTCCACCTCCTGTTCCAGCTGGTCGGCCTGCACCTGCAATGCCTCCACGCCCAGCCGATAGTCGGTATCGTCGAGAACGGCTACCAGCTGGTCTTCACGCACACGGTCGCCCTCTTTCACATAGACCTGTCTTATCTGTCCGGGAGTCTTGAACCCCAGACTGATCTCGCGCATTTCCTTCACTGTTCCGGAAAACAATCTCACCGTCTCCGTACCTGAAGGCAACGGGCGCACGCACATCACATGATGCACGGTCCTTTTTCCCGTCTTGTCGCCGCTACATCCGGCAAACAGACCGGCGGCAAGCATCATACTCAATACGATATAGCTTTTCATGAATGAATGTATATAAATTCTGCTCTGACAATCTGACCATTGTTTCTTCATCCTTACAAATATCCAACTTTAAATCATGATTTTCACGAGCCAAAATACGGGAAAAACATCCTAAAGGATGGATTTTTTCTCAAACAAGCTTTATTAACGGACTAAATTGTTCTAAAAGAAGTATATTTGCCTTATACATAAAGACAAACAGACCATGAAAAAACACATTCCACAAACATTCAACAAACTGGAGATGATGATGCTCCCCATCTCGGAACAGACTCTGACCTTTGAGAACGAACTGATGCTGACGGACAATTTCAACTCTCCACCCATTGAAGAGAAGGAAATAACCAGATTCATCCACAATACCTACCCGTTCAAAATGATGTTCACCATGATACAGATCTGCACGAAAGGATACATGCGCATCCGATATAACCTGCAGGAATACGTGATCAGAGAAAACATGGTGGCCATCATCCTTCCCAACTCCATCGGCGAATGTGTGGAAATCAGCAAGGACTTCCAGATGGCATTCATCACCTATAAAGAAGACAATTATCTGAACGGACACGACTCCGCATATCCGGCAGGATTCCGCAACAAGCTCTCCAGCCAGGCCGTCGCCCACCTGCCGGACGGGAAAATGGAGGAACTGCTGACTCTTTACCGCATGATGCGGAAAAAGGTGCAGAAACCCCACACGGAGTTCACGCGCGAAGTACTGAAAGGGTTCATGCAGGTGATACTGGCCGAATGCTATCAGGAACTTTCGGACACGCTGGAAATAAAGGAAAGCAATTACAGGAAGAACAGGCAGAAATACCTTTTCGACAAGTTTCTGACACTGGTACAAAAAAACTATACCAAGGAAAGGAGCGTCACATTCTATGCGGACTTGATGTGTCTGACACCCAAATATCTGTCGCAAGCCGTCTTCCAGGCCAGCGGGCGACATGCCGGAGAATGGATCAAGGAATATGTGATTCTGGATGCCAAAACGCTGCTGAAGAACGGAAGATACACCGTCCAGCAGGTAAGCGACTTGCTGAATTTTGCCAACGCCTCTTTTTTCGGGAAATATTTCAAGGCCGCTACCGGATATTCGCCGAAAAAATACCAGAAAGAATAGGCGCCTTCTCCATCTGGGAACGAAAAAAGGCTGTCTCAAATAAAAAAACTTATTTGAGACAGCCTCCCTCTATTCCAGAGACCCGAAGCCTGGGATTACAGCGGCATGTTGCCGTGCTTCTTCGGCGGATTGCTTTGGCTCTTGTTCTGAGTCATCTCCAGTGCCTGAATCAACTTGAAGCGGGTATCTTTCGGAAGGATAATTTCATCGATATAGCCCTGCTCAGCCGCACGATACGGATTGGAGAACTTTTCCTTATAGTCTTCGATAGCCTGTGCCTTCTCTTCGGGAGTAGCCTTGCGGTACAGAATGTTCACCGCCCCGTCAGCTCCCATCACCGCGATTTCGGCGGTAGGATAAGAGAAGTTCACGTCAGCACCAATCGGCTTGCTGTTCATCACGATATAGGCACCTCCATAAGCCTTGCGGGTGATGACCGTAATCTTGGGAACAGTAGCTTCGGCATACGCATACACGATTTTCGCTCCGTGACGGATGATTCCGTTGTGTTCCTGGGTGCATCCCGGAAGGAATCCCGGCACATCCTCGAACGTGATGATAGGAATGTTGAAGCAGTCGCAGAAACGGATGAAGCGTGATGCCTTGTCAGATGCGTCGATGTCGAGCACTCCGGCCAGATAAGCGGGCTGGTTGGCCACGATACCTACCGAACGGCCTCCCAGACGGGCGAAGCCCACCACGATGTTCTTGGCGAAATGTGACATCACCTCAAAGAAATACTGGTTGTCGACCACCGGCTCGATGATGTTCTTGATGTCATACGGCATGTTAGGGTCATCGGGAATCACCGACATGAGCGCTTCGTCGGCCCGGCGGATATCATCCGTACAGGGAACGGTCGGAGCGTCCTCCATATTGTTTGAAGGCAAGAAACTCAACAGCTCACGGATGCTCATCAGGGTTTCTTCCTCCGTGTCGCACAGGAAATGGGTGACACCGCTCTTGCTGCTGTGCGTATAGGCACCCCCCAGTTCTTCCTTGTCCACTTCCTCATGAGTCACTGCCTTCACCACATCCGGTCCGGTAATGAACATGTGGCTCTTCTCCTTTACCATGAAGATGAAGTCGGTCAATGCCGGCGAGTAGCATGCGCCGCCCGCACACGGCCCGAGAATGGCTGATATCTGTGGGATAACCCCTGAGGCGATGGTGTTCTGATAGAAGATGGAAGCGTATCCCGAGATACTTCCCACACCTTCCTGAATGCGCGCGCCGCCCGAGTCGTTCAGCGCGATAACAGGAGCGCCGTTTTTCAGTGCCAGTTCCTGTACCTTCACGATTTTCTTCGCGCCGGTCTCACTCAGCGTACCTCCATATACTGTGAAGTCGTATGCATAGACATACACCAGACGTCCGTCAACCTTTCCATATCCGCAAACGATGCCGTCGCCCGGAATATGCTTCTTGTCCATTCCGAAATCCGTGCAATGATGAATCACGAACTTGTCGATTTCATTGAACGTGCCCTTGTCAAGCAGCATGTCAATGCGCTCGCGTGCCGTCATGTGGCCGTTGGCGTGCTGTTTTTCCACGCGATCCACACCGCCTCCCTGCGAAGCCAGCTTGTCCAGCTCCTCAAATTTCTTGTATTGCTCTTCTGCTGTCATAATCATTCTTCGTCTTTATTTATCACATCCAGCGTCATGATGACCTGGTTGCTGTTTACTGAATCACCTTCGTTCACAAAAATCTCCTTCACCACGCAAGGACTGTTCACCTTGTAGTTGCTCTGCATCTTCATTGCCTCGATGACGGCCACGATGTCGCCGGCTTCCAGATGGTCGCCCACCTTCACCGGTATCTTCACGACCTTGCCCGGCATCGGCGAGATAATCTTGTCCTGCTGTTTTTCATCGCCGCCCTTACGCATACGCAGATACTTGGCTTGCGAGTCGATGATGTCGATGTTGTATGACTGATAATGTGCGTTCACCGTATAGCTCTTGCCGCCTTCCTTGCGGATAAGTTCGGCATTGTATGACTTTCCGTTGTGGAGAATCGAGCAGCTTCCGTTTTCCGCCATCACGATGTCCACGTCATACGGGACCCCATCGACGGTGAGCTGCACCTTGTTGCCTTCCTTGCTGACCAACGTCACATCGGCCACTCTGTCACCAATATGTATTTCCATAATTTCCTGTTTTTAGATTCTCAATACACCTTTCTTCAGACCGAACTCACGCCAGCGGCTGATCGGACGATTATCTGAAGAAGCGGTCTTGTTTTCTTCCAGATTCATCAGATAGTCGATGTAGGCGGCAATCATCGCAATGTTCTCGGTATCCTCTTCCTTGCGTCCCGCCCACTTGCGCAACATGTCCTGATGCTTCGGAATGAACAGCGTGTTGTAATGTCCTTCCACGAAATCGGGCACGTTCATGATGTGGCGCAGATAACCGATGTTGGTCTTCAGACCCGTAATCTTGTATTCGTAAAGCACGCGGCGCATACGCTCGATGGCGAACTGGCGGGTAGTGGCCCACACAATCAGCTTGCCGATCATCGGGTCGTAATAGATAGGAATCTCGTAGCTCTCGTACACATAGCTGTCGATGCGCACACCGATACCGTTCGGCTCAATCAGCTGGCGGATGACACCCGGCGAAGGCATGAAGTTGTTCTCGGAATCCTCCGCGCAGATACGGCATTCGATGGCGTGTCCGCGCTGCTTCAGTTCTTCCTGCTTCAGATGGAGAGGCTCGTTGTTGGCGATGCGGAGCTGTTCCTTCACCAGATCTACGCCCAGCACCTCTTCCGTGATGGGATGTTCCACCTGCAGACGGGTATTCATCTCGAGGAAATAGAAATTGCGGTGTTTGTCGACCAGGAACTCGATGGTGCCGGCACCCTTATAGTTGACAGCCTTCGCCGCAGCCACAGCCGCGGCCCCCATCTTCTGGCGCAGTTCGGGAGTCATAAAGGGAGAAGGGGTCTCTTCCACGATTTTCTGGTTACGGCGCTGGATGGAACATTCGCGCTCGAACAGATGGATGGCGTTGCCATAGTGGTCGCCCAGAATCTGGAACTCGATGTGATGCGGTTCCTCCACAAATTTTTCCAGATAGACCGTATCGTCACCGAACGACGACATGGACTCCGAGCGTGCGGTATTGTAAGCCTCTTCCACTTCGTCTTCGCTGTGGATCAGGCGCATACCCTTTCCTCCACCACCCATGGAAGCCTTCAGCATCACCGGATAGCCGATCTGGTTGCAGATTTCCTTTGCCTCCTCCACGTTTTTCAGCGGTTCCTCCGTGCCCGGCACCACCGGCACTCCGGCCGCAATCATGTGCTTGCGCGCGGAAATCTTGTCACCCATCGCATCCATCGTCTCCGGATCCGGTCCGATGAAAATGAAACCTTCCTTCCGGCAACGGCGTGCGAACTCCGAGTTCTCCGACAAGAATCCATATCCCGGATGGATGGCATCTACTCCATGACGTTTTGCGGCCATGATAATCTTATCGATATTCAAGTAACTTTCACGCGATGCAGCCGGACCGATCAGGCAGGCTTCATCCGCATAAAGTACGTGGCGGGCCGTCCTGTCGGCCTCCGAGAACACTGCGACGGTACGGATGCCCATCTCACGGCACGAACGCATTACGCGCACAGCAATCTCTCCACGGTTAGCGATCAATACTTTGTGTATCATGCTTTATGTTTTGGTTATTACTTCCGTTCTGACAATCCGGCCAACCTCTCTCGGCCGGCAGAGACACGTGATGAAAAGTCAGCACAACATCTCTAAATCTGTGCAAAAATAGCAAAAAAAGGAACATCTGTCCAATATCAGCCCCTTTTTTTGCCTCCCGCCCGCTTTTTTCGCCAAAAAGCATAAGTCATACAGTTGCCGGAAATGCTATCCGGAAGAAACGCAATGTAGAGTTTGCAAAAAACGCTTCGGCGTTTCAGACAAAACGTCGAAGCGTTTCATCTGAAATGCCGAAGCGTTTTCTTACAGAAAGCGTCACGTGCGGTTACCGCGTCCGCTTCACAGTATGGATTACTTTTCCGTCCTTGTCAATCATATACAGGTCAAGCTCGTCCTTGCTGACCGTAATGAGCGAGAATCCGCTCTTGTCACTACAGAACCGGGTACCGTCCACCGGCTTCACCTTGCGGCTCAACGAGCCTGAAGAATTGACCACATAGTCAATCTTGCTGCCCGGCTTGCGGATATGCTGGAAATTATGGATATGGCCGCAAAGGTACATGTCTACGTTGCCATGCTTGCGGAGAAGCGTATCCACACGCTTCTGCATGTCGGTACGTTCCGACTCGCTCTTGTCGGTGTCCGCGTAAATGGGATGATGTCCCACCACGAGCACCCAGTCCTCTTTCGCCACGGTCAGTACCGAATCCATCCAGGCCAGCTGCCCGTCGATATCCTGCTTGCAGGCATCGGGATACTTTTCCGTATCCTCACGATACTTGTCGAGCAAAGGAGCCGTGTCAATCATCACCAGGCGGAGGGTAGCCCCGTCTTCTTCCATCACCTTCGTGTAATAACGGTCGGGCATCTGCCAGCGCGCGCTCACCTGACTGTAATCAACCACCGCCTGAGTGTTACCCCGGTATTCATGATTGCCCAAGACAGGATACCAGGGAAGCATCAGGTCGGGATGGCTGTAAATCAGCTCATAATTGGTCATCCACAAGGGGTCGTCCACACTGCGCACTCCCTCAAAATGATGTACGTCGCCGGCGGCCACCACAAACTCGATGTCGATGGTCTCGGCCATCCTTCCCATCAGTTCCGCGATAGGTTTCTGGTCGTAATACCCGTTGCGGCCCAAATCGTTGGCCAGATAAAAGTTCAACGGCTTTTCCAGCGTTTTCCATTCGGCCGGTGTCTGTGCGAAGGCGCCCAATGTCATCAAAGCCACGCCCAATGCACTGAATGTTCTTTTCAATGAAATCATAATGAATCGTTTTATTTTGTTGTCCAATTATTCCGCGACAAAAATAGCAAGCAAAACTGAAATAAGTCTGAAATACACAATTTATCAAATGTAAGGACAAAAGGCCCGGACACTCTCCCTGCCGGAATTATGTCCGAGCCTTAAAAAGAAATGAATGTATATCAGCAGTCTCAAAAACGAGCCTTGGAAATTATTCACCGTAAGCTCCGAAACGGGCCTGAACCGCCGGTGAAGTGTAAGTCTCACCGAGCCCTTCAAGAGTCAGACCTTCAGTCGAAAAATACGGAATTGCGAAAGCCTCGCTGCCATTGCAGGCACCGGCCAGAGCAGGAGAACCTGCGGTCAGATGGAAGTCCCACGCATCATTATATACATAATCTGTCAGTCCCACTTCATTGATGGGAAAATTCACGAACTTCGGATCTTTCAAATCAGTCTCTGCGGCAATCACGCTATGCGCGTCAACCACACCGGCATTGTAGTCCTCATGCGCATAGTTGTAACCCTGCCAGGCATATGCTACACCACTCTCGTCCTCACCGTCATACACGATGTCGCTCTTCTGGCTTCCCGAAGCATAGAAATTGTAGTCGATGACAGAGCTGTCATCATATCCTTCTTCCGGATTGTCCGGAATGTCAAAACTCGGAGTCATGGCACGGAACTTGCAGTTTACGAGCAGGTTGTTGAATACGTTAGCCAAGGCGTTCTTTTCCACATAGATGCAACCGCCCTTTTCGCCGTCACGTCTCCAACCGGCGTTGACAATCGTATTGTTGTAAGCCTGAACCAACGCCTGACCGCGGTTTTCGTTCTGGCCGGAGCTTGAAAGCTTCAGTCCGTTGGTATTCGGGCTGAACATCACGTTTCCGGCCACATCGACCTTGCAACCGGCCTTCACGTTCACGGCTTCTGCACCGTCATAGCCGTTGGCCGCAAACAAATTGTTGGCGATAATTGCTTCACCTCCCATCAGATAAATGCCGTCGGACCAACCATTACGCAAGATGGAGTTGGTAATGACATACTTGCCGTTAATATTGTTGGTCGTAATCTGTGGATACGCATCATCACCGGCCGTATAGACACCGTTTGCAGCGGCAGGAGAACCTTCAATCACCTGACCTCCGGTATATTCGATGGCGGTATGGTCTATCAGCATTTCCCCACAGCTCTCAGAAGCGACGATACCTCCCCACAGACCTGCAAAGATATTGTCCGCCGTACGTTCCGCCTCAGGAATAGAGAACAATACAGGTTTCTCCTCTGTACCTTCGCAATACAGGTTCCCGTCTACCGTAAACTCGATAGCCACATGGTTCACACCCACTCCTTCCGTACTGGCGATAATCTGCGCGCCTTCCTTGATGATCAGTGTCTTTCCTTCAGGCACCACATAATGTTCCGTCAGATTAACCACCGTATCAGCCGGCCAAATCACAGTGTTAGTGTTGTTCCACTGGTCAGCAAGGCTTGGTTCATCCGGTTCTTCTGTTCCCGGAGTTTCCGGAATGTCGGGAGTCTCAGGATCATCACTACAAGCAGCGAAGAATGACAATGTCATCAAAGCTGCACACATGAACAAATACTTCTTGCAGTTCATAATTAGTCAAATAAAAAAAGTTAGTTATATGTTTTCTGTCCGTTAAAGTTTATATCTCACACCCAACATGATGGTTTGTCCGTGCCATTCCTTACGCTCGATTACGTTCCCCTTATGACGCTCGTAATTGATGTCTGCCGTGCTGGGACCTTTCTGAACATATCTCAGCAAAGGCACGTCAAGCAAGTTGGATGCTTTGGCAAAAAGGCTTACCCCTTTCCTGAAGCTCTTTTCCACAGAAGCGTCCAACTGAAAATAACCGTCTTCCCAAATGTCATTCTCATACCAGTTTGAAATATCGCTCAGACGCTTTCCCGTATAGCTTCCGGCAATCTGCCCCTCCCATCCGCGCTTGGTATCCTTCAACAGAAAAGAAAGATTGGCCACGTGCGCCGCCTGTCCGAACAAAGGCCGTGACTGCTTTCTCGTCCTGACCTCGGAGCCGTCCATATAACGCTTGTCTGTTGTGATTCTGGAGTGCGTGTAGGTATAGTTGGCCTTGATGCCGAACCAGTTGAAATATTTCATGATGTCCACCTCCACTCCCATGTTTGTAGCGTCACCCAAATTCATCGGCTGATAATAGGTGTCCTGGCCGGACGTAATCAAACTATATTCAATCGGATCCTGAATCTTCTTATAGAACAGACCCACCATGAACTGCTCGGACGAGCGTGGAAAATATTCATAACGCAAGTCCACATTGTCGGCCACGGTGTGCTTCAAATCGGGATTACCCTTTTCCTTGTAATCTTCATTGAGAATCGTATAAGGCACAATCTCAAAGAAGCTCGGGCGATTGATGGCACGCGCATACGAGAAACGCAAGTTCGCGTTTTCATGCACGTTATATTTCACATGGAAACTGGGAAGTACATCCGTATATTTCTGATTTCCTTCCGGGTCCACCTCGCGCGGAAATTTCAGGACATATCCCTGGTCGGTATGCTCCACACGCACCCCGGCAATCAGTTCCCATTCCGGGAATGTATATTTCACCATTCCATAACCAGCCCCTACTTTTTCAGACGCGTCATAGTTCAACGGGTCTCCGATATTACCATATCCGCGCATGGCCGGCACAAACACAATCTCATCAAAATTGTTCCAATCTTCACCCAGATACTGGGGATCCCTCCCCGTTCCGGAATCAAAGGTATATTCATTGAAAAAACTGTCTCGTTTCTTGTCGCGGTACATGCCTCCCACCGAAAAATCGAATGCCGACTCATCGGCCAACCTCCATCTGTAGCTCAAATCCACATATCCGGCTTTATCTTTGTCCGAATTATGTTCCCAACGCCGGGTAGCCGCGCCCGAAGTCCGGACATGCGATCCCTGCATGAATATCTCCGCATTGTCGGGAGTCTCGCTATACGCCTTGGATATGACGGCCGACCAGTTCAATTTCAAGGCACCGTCTTCAAAAAACTGATGCTCACCCCTCAATGTGGAATTGATGATGTACTGGCGGTTCCACTTCATACGTACGGCACGTTCCTTGTCGTCCTGCCCGTCGCGTACTTCCGCCTCGCGCATATCCATATAACCGTTATACCACGTCAGCTTGTGGTTTCCGTTGATGTGATAATCCAGCTTCGCATGAGCTCCGATACGGGTCTGCCGGGCTGAATAGTCACGATATTCAATGCCATTGTGGGAAGTTCCCGGCTGATAATATAACTGGCTTTCCTTACCTCTGTAAGTGTTCAGATAGCTCCCGGCCAACATCACGCCCAGCCTGTTGTCAAAGAAACGGTCACCGTAAGAAAGGCTGGCCGTCAGGTCGGGCAACGGCCTTTTCCATTTCATGTGAAGATTCTTGTTTGTAAAGTTATCCTGAGTCACCTTATAGTCTTCCGGCTTTCCCATCGCCTCATAAGGAGATTCCTTCACAATCGCCCCTGTATTGAACGACTGGAAATCACGGCCGAAATACATGGCATTGTAACCGGTGGAAACGCTTGCCGTAAACTGGCGTTCCGTAGGCGCGTCCTTCATCACCAGATTCACCGCACCGCCGATACCGTCGCCTTCCATATTGGCCGTCAACGACTTGGTCACCTCCAGACGGTCGAGCATCTCAGAAGGGAATATGTCCAATGGAACGAAACGGTTCTTGTTATCCGGACTTGGAATCTTCACGCCGTTGACTAGTGTATAATTGTAACGTTTGTCCATACCGCGGAGAATGGCATACTGGCCCTCCCCGCTACTGTTGCGCTCAATGGTCACACCCGACATTCGCTGGATGACATTCGCCACGGTAATGTCCGGCGAAAGCTCGATGGCCTTGGCACTCATTACGTTCACCACATTCATCGCCTTACGCTCAATGGCACGCGCACCGGCCTCCGTGCGTCCGGGATTTGTGGCTACTACGGTCACCTCGCCCAACATCACCTCGTCGGCCTTTAAAGGAATCACAATCTCATCATCCTTCGCGCCGACTTCTACTTCATAGTTCTTATACCCTATATAAGAGCAAACCAGCGTATATGTGTTTCCCTCTACCGACAGGTTGAAGCTCCCGTCCAGACCTGTCACCGCTCCTTTGCCGGGTTCTTCTTTCACCACCACAGAAGCACCGATAATCTCTTCTCCGGTCTGAGCATCCGTAATCTTTCCCCTAATGATTCTGGCTTGTGCGCTGAATGACACCAACAACAATATCGCCACAATAAATCTAGTCTTCATCTCCTGCTTTTTAATTATGGCGCAAAAGTAAAGGAGGAGATTTTCATGACGATTACACGATTGTTTCTTTTACATTACAATTATTCACCAAAAATATTTCAACAAACGTCATCAAACGATAAAAACCGCCGGACAGCATAAAATCATACCTATCTACATCTTCTTCCAATAATAAAAAGGTGCCCGTTCTCACAATCCTGCCGATGACTCCCCATTCATGCCAACCATCTCCTGCAGAATGGCCACCGCTTCCTCCACCGTAGCCACATGCTGCACCACCATACTCCTCTTGCCATTCTGCTCGCGGAGATTACAGATACGGGGATATTTCGACATGTATTCAATAATCTTTCCGAACGACTTGCTCTGATAATACGGGCTTTCCAGGTTGCTGACAAAATAAAGCGTCATGCGGCCGGCTTTCAGGAACACCTTTTCCGCCCCCAGCCGCTTTGCCAACCGGCGTAACGGGACGATACGGATAAGCTCTTCACCTTCAGGAGGAATCTTGCCGAAACGGTCGACTAGCCGCGACTTGAATGCATCCACATCCCTGTTCAGTTCCAGCTTGTCCAGCTCCCGGTAAAGCAACATGCGCTCACTGCTGCTCGGAATATATTCGTTGGGGAACAGCAGTTCCAGATCGCTTTCCACGGAACATTCGTCCACAAACTCCTCCCCACTGATTTTTTCTTCACCGGCCTTGATTTCATCCGCATACAAATCAGCAAACTCCTCGTTTTTCAATTCCTTCACGGCCTCAGCCAGAATCTTCTGGTAAGTTTCATAACCCAAATCGGCAATGAATCCGCTCTGCTCCGCCCCCAGCATGTTTCCTGCGCCACGGATATCCAAGTCCTGCATGGCGATATGGATACCGCTTCCCAGATCGCTGAAATTCTCGATGGCCTGCAGACGCCGTTTCGCTTCCGGAGTGAGGCTCGACAAGGGAGGAGCCAGCAGATAACAGAATGCTTTCTTGTTGCTCCGCCCTACGCGCCCACGCATCTGGTGCAGGTCACTCAATCCGAAATTCTGCGCCTGATTGATGATGATCGTATTGGCGTTCGGGATGTCTATACCGCTTTCGATGATGGTCGTGGAGAGCAGCACATCGTAATCATAGTTCACAAAACCGAATATGATTTTCTCCAGTTCTTCAGGCTGCATCTGGCCGTGGCCGATACACACCCGGCAATCGGGAATGTTCCGCTCAATCATGGCCTTCAGTTCCGGAAGGTTCTGGATACGGTTGTTCACGAAAAACACCTGCCCGTTGCGGCTCATCTCGAAATTGACGGCCTCTGCAATGATTTCTTCATTGAATGTATGTACTTCCGTCTGAATCGGATAACGGTTGGGAGGAGGAGTCTGGATGACCGACAAGTCACGCGCTCCCATCAGCGAGAACTGGAGCGTACGCGGAATCGGCGTAGCGGTCATAGTGAGCGTATCCACATTCACCTTCAACTGACGGAGCTTCTCTTTCACACTCACTCCGAACTTCTGTTCCTCGTCGATAATCAACAACCCCAGATCCTTGAACTTCACACTCTTGCCGATAATCTTATGCGTACCGATCAGGATGTTCACACTTCCCTCGGCCAGTCCTTTCAAAATACGGGTAGTGTCTTTGGCCGTTCTGGCACGGCTCAGATATTCCACCGTGCAAGGCATATCCTCCAGACGCTTCCTGAAAGTCTGGTAATGCTGAAAGGCCAACACTGTAGTGGGTACCAACACCGCCACCTGCTTGTTGTCGGCCACCGCCTTGAATGCAGCACGGATTGCCACCTCTGTCTTTCCGAACCCCACGTCGCCACACACCAGACGGTCCATCGGGCGGTCGCTTTCCATATCCGCCTTCACCTCCTGAGTGGCTTTCATCTGGTCGGGCGTATCCTCATAAAGAAAGCTTGCTTCCAGCTCATGCTGCATGAAGCTGTCGGGACTGAAACGGAAACCTTTCTCCTGTTTGCGCTGGGAATAGAGCCGGATAAGGTCACGGGCGATGTCCTTGATTTTTGTCTTGGTGCGCTCCTTCATTTTCTCCCATGCACCCGTACCCAATTTGCTGATACGGGGCTGTTCGCCCTCTTTCCCTTTATATTTGGATATCTTGTGCAACGAATGGATTGACACGAACACCACGTCATCGTTCTGATATACCAGTTTGATGACCTCCTGCGTAGTGTTTCCGTTCGGAATGCGGACCAGTCCCGCAAATTTTCCGATACCATGGTCAATATGCACCACATAATCCCCCGGCTCAAACATGTTCAGCTCCTTGAGCGAAAGAGCCACCTTTCCGCTGCGTGCCTTGTCGCTCCGCAGGCTATATTTATGGAAACGGTCGAATATCTGATGGTCTGTAAGAATGCAGCTGTGTAAAGTATGGTCGATGAACCCTTCGTGCAACGTGCGGTCTACGGGTTCAAAGCGGATATCATCTCCCCTTTCCTTGAAAATGTCCTTCAGACGGTCAGTCTGCTTCATGCTGTCGGAACAGATATAGATTGAATATCCTCTCAGCTGATAATCGGTCAGTGCGCTGGAAACCAAATCAAAATTCTTGTGGAAAATAGGCTGGACCGAAGTCTCGAACCTGAGCGATGCCTGCGGAGTACCCAAAGCCTTGTGCCCGAAATCAATCCGACGGAAACCAAGTGCACGCACGGTAAATTCAGCCCCGTCCACCAGTTTCTTCTCCAGTCCCGCCAGCTCAGTCTGTTCCCCTTCGTAAGCCACCAATGCCTGCGGAGAAAGCGTCTCGTCGTGTACAGTCTGAATCCGCTCCTTCACCCACGCCAGATCTTTCACCCACAACACACTCTCTTCAGGGATAAAATCAAGAAAACATACATCCCCCTCAGCAACCGATGACAATTCCGGCACGATGTTCACCGATGTCTTTTTCTCTTTCGAAAGCTGGGTTTCCACCTCGAACGTACGGATACTGTCCACCTCATCGCCGAAAAAGTCAATGCGGTAGGGGTATTCCGAAGCGAACGAATACACGTCGAGAATACTTCCACGAAGTGCGAACTGTCCCGGCTCATACACATAGTCCACACGCTCGAAGCCATAGTCCGAAAGTTTTTCCATTATCTTCTCCGTAGTTGTCCGCTGGCCCGTCTTCAAAGTCAGCGTACGGTCGCCGAGCACTTTCTGTGACACTACTTTTTCGGCCAGTGCATCGGGGTAAGTGACCACCGACACCGGTTCTTTGCGCTCCAACACGCCCAGCACCTCAGTACGGAGAATCTCATTGGCCGCATCCTTCTGCCCGTATTTGACGGCTCTCCGATACGATGAAGGGAAAAACAAAGTATGTTCTTCCCCGTTCACCTGCACCATATCGTGGTAGAAATATCCAGCTTCTTCCAAATCGTCCAGAATGAACAGATATACCCCCACTTTCCGCCTGACGAAGGCAGACGCAAACAATGACGCGCACGAACCGTGCATCCCGTCAAGAAAAACTGTTCTCACCTCTTTTTTTTCCAATATAGAAGCCAACCCCGACACGTTCGGATGTCTGGCATATCTTTCCTGAAGTTCCTTTATACCCATTGTTCTGATAGTAGATAATGCAAAATTACGCAAAATCTATGGAATATCTGCCGTATTTCAGCAGATTAACGCATAGAAATTGAGTTTTAAGCAAAAACAGGAAAGGACACTACCAGATATGCGTAAACGATATTCCGCTTGTGCAATGGCTCAGACAGAAAGCACACGAATGGAGAAATGAATCAAGAATTATATCCACAAAGCTAGACAAAGGACTGCAAATGTGGAATGTGCTTAAATTTCATTTCCGAACAAAGAAAATCATCAGAAGACAGGAGACTATCACAGGAATTGATACTTTTGCAATCGATTGCAGCTTTACGGTATTCGCATGCCGTAGCCGACTTTTTAGTAAATTGAAAGATATGATTTATTTTAAACGTAAGATATAATATATTTATGGTGAAAAACTTACAGCCTGCCTATAGCATACGTTCACTGACAGAGCAAGACATTCCGGAAATGCAAGCATTGTTCCACGCCACTGTCCTCACAATCAATTCCAAAGACTACACGAAAGAGGAAGCGGAAGACTGGGCTTCGTGTGGAAACAGTATTGAGCATTGGAAAGAACTGCTTGCAAAGAACGATTATATCGGCGCACTTGACGGACAAGACAGTATCATCGGCTTTTCCTCCATGAACGCCGAAGGCTATCTGCACTCCATGTTTGTCCACAAGGACTGGCAAGGAAAGGGTGTAGCAACCTTGTTGCTTTCGGAAGTGGAGAAAATGGCTCATGGATATAACGTACACAAAATAAGCGTCGAGGTAAGCATCACAGCACAGCCTTTCTTCGAGAAGCATGGTTACCTAGTGGTAAAGGAACAGAAAGCAAATCGGCTTTATCTGGCAAACTATGTGATGGAGAAAACATTATGAACATATTGAAATCTCTCATATATATGACTCTGTTTTAACCATAGCCTTTGAGTTTGCGGCAGGACTTACAGAAGGCTATGCGGTGACGGAACCGCTCAACGCTTATAATCCATTGACAGGCAATCTGTAGCTACTGATTCTGATGACTACCCGAAAATAGGCCATTCTTATAACTCTCTTGATTTCAAAGAGGTATATCCTTTTTGCAGAATTACAAAATAATTGCTACATTTGCACATAATCAGGCTATAAATGGAGAGTTCGCGAAGCTTCGCAAATAATTATAGTATAAAAAGGAGGTATCGCTTCGCTCGGAAGGTAAAGCCTGATAGCCTTGTCACCCGCAAAAAATATCGAGCTTTACCTTCTAACCCTGCCTCCAGGCTGATGCATCCCTTACCTCCTCATAATACTTGCGGACTTTGTCTGCAACAAACTATCGTGTTCATTATGTATAAAGACATCATTCAACTTCTCGACCAGAGAAGACTTAAAGAAGCTTTCGCGCAACTGAGCTCGCTGGCTTCGGAAACAGACAACTGGAAACTGACATCGGAAGTGGAAAACCTGCAAACCACTTACGGGTACATGCTGCAATATGCCGCACAAGGCGTGGACGACCCGGATAGAGGGAAAATGTATGCCCAACTGCGCCGAAGAGGATATGAACTGGCCGACCGGGCAGGATTCTTGAAAGACCAGCAGAAAGCATCGGGATATTTTGCAGATAAATTCCGCGGCTTCAAAAAAGTCCCTCCCCATACGTTTCTGGAACTCCGACAGACTCTGGAAGGCATTGCAGAAAACATAAGTGTCACCTCGCTGATGATTGCCGGAGACGAGAAGAAAAGTATGGAGCTGAAAGTGCTCAACATACGGAACCAGAAGGTCATCGACGAACTGTTCGACAAAATCTGGACTTCCACCCAATGGACAGAAGAGGAATATAATGAAGCGATGGAACTTCTCAGCTCTCCGCTCATCTCGGTCAATGCACTGGCCGTAATGACAAGTGCGGTCACATTAAGCCTGATGAAACTTTTTGACCTGCGCAAGTTTCAGTTTCTGATGCAGACGTACCACCAACGCACAGAGACGGTCATCACCCAACGCGCACTGATCGGTGTGCTACTTGCGGCGTATTATCAGGAGACGCGACTCTCCCTTTACCCCGAGCTGACCGCTTCACTGGCCCTGTGGGAGGACAACACGGAAATCACAGAACAAATCTATAACATTCAGATTCTGTTCCTCCTGTCACGCGAAACGGAAAAAGTCGACAAGAAAATGCGTGAAGAAATCATCCCTCAAATGATGCAGAATCCTCATCTGAAGAACCCGAACCTGAAAATCATCGACATCGAAGAATGGGACGAAAAGAATCCGGAATGGGAAAAAAGCATGGAAATAATCAGCGACAGAATCCGCCAGTTAAATGAGCTCCAGATGGAAGGAGTCGACACATACATGAGCACTTTCTCCATGTTGAAAAGTTATCCCTTCTTCCGGCAGGCGGCACACTGGTTCTATCTGTTCGACTTCCAGACTCCCGACATTGCCGGCCTGTTCAACCCCAAAGACATCAACAACCAATCGATTGTCGGTACGCTGCTGGACTCCCCGATGTTCTGCAACTCCGACAAATATTCGTTTTGCCTCACGCTGAACTCGCTTCCGCCGTCACAACGTAGCATATTGGACATCCCCCTCGATGAACAAAACGAAATGTCGCAGGAAAAAATAAACAAGCTGATTTCCAAAGTCAACGGCCGGGAAGGAACAAACGTGGTGAGCCGTCAGTATGTTCACGACCTCTACCGGTTCTTCAAGCTCTGGACATACCGGAACGAGCAACACGACCCTTTCACCGATGAACTGACATTCTGGAAATCGCCTTTTCTCCGTCCGATGCTCCGGCTACACGAACACCGCAAACAGATAGCCGACTATCTGTTCACAAAAAATTATTTGCAGGAAGCAATCGAACTGTATGAGGAAATAATCCAAGCCCATACAGAAGATGCAGACGTATGGCAGAAACTGGGTTTCTCATTCCAGAAGATGAAACGTTATGAGGATGCGGTCAACGCCTACCGGCAGGCAGACATTCTGAAACCCGACCATGTATGGACATTGAAACATCTGGCCCAGTGCTACAAGCGGATGCATGATTATGAAAAGGCACTCGATTATTTCTATCGCGTGGAAGCTATCCAGCCGGACAATCTGAGCCTGCTCCTCCAAATCGGGCAATGTCTTGCTGCAGAACGTGACTATTCCAAAGCCTTGCAGTATTTTTTCAAAGTAGAATATCTGGACAAAACACCCGACAATGCCCGGAGAGCCATCGGATGGTGTTACTTCATGACAGGAAAATATGAAGACGCCCTCCGCTTCTACGAAAAACTCCTCCAGTCGGAAGAAGTACAGACAACCGACTGGCTGAACACCGGACATGTATATACAGCCATGAATCTGATTCCGAAAGCTCTGGAATGCTATCGGGAAGTGGAAAAACGTACCGTTATCCACAGTGAATTCATGAAGATCTACCTGGCTGACAAAGAAGCTTTGCTGGAACAGGGAGTGACGGAAGAAAACATTTATCTGATTCCGGACCTGCTGTAACCACACTTACCGGAAAAACAGACAAAAACCAATTCTTCTGCCATCATTTCTCGTTTTTATTATGTACCTTTGCGCATATATTTTTAGAGAGAAATGCAGACAAGCGACAGCATAGTAATCATTCCGACTTATAACGAGAAGGAAAACATAGAAAATATCACCAGGGCGGTATTCGGGCTGGAAAAATGCTTTCATATTCTGGTCATCGAAGACAACTCTCCCGACGGGACGGCCGACATCGTGCGGCGTTTGCAGAAAGAGTTTCCCGAACGTCTTTTCATGATTGAGCGCAAGGGAAAGCTGGGATTAGGCACCGCCTACATCACCGGATTCAAATGGGCCATCGAACATCAGTATGATTTCGTATTCGAGATGGACGCCGATTTCAGCCATAATCCCAACGACCTTCCGCGCCTTTATCAGGCATGCCACGACGAGGGAGCTGACGTGTCTATCGGCTCACGTTATGTAAGCGGCGTAAACGTGGTCAACTGGCCGATGGGACGGGTACTGATGTCGTATTTCGCCTCGAAATATGTGCACCTCATCACCCGGATTCCTATCCACGACACTACGGCCGGATTTGTCTGCTACCGCCGGAAAGTGCTTGAGACCATCAATCTCGACCGTATCCGCTTCAAAGGATATGCGTTCCAGATTGAAATGAAGTTTACCGCCTACAAATGCGGATTCCGCATCAAGGAGGTACCGGTTATCTTCATCAACCGCGAACTGGGAACCTCCAAGATGAACAGCAGCATTTTCGGCGAAGCCGTATTCGGAGTCATCCAACTGAAATGGGACAGTTGGTTCAAGAAATACCCACACAACAAACGATAAGTTATGAAACGAACCTGGATACATCATGCCACAATCGTCAACGAAGGCCGGAGTTTTACCGGCTCCGTAGTCATAGAGGGAGAACAAATCAGTGAAGTGCTGGAAGGAGACGCACGCCCGTCTTCTGTCTGCGATGAAGAAATTGACGCCCACGGATGGTTCCTGCTTCCGGGAGTGATTGACGATCATGTGCATTTCCGCGACCCCGGACTGACACACAAGGCGGATATGGCAACGGAAACGGCCGCGGCCGCGGCCGGAGGTGTGACCTCTTTCATGGACATGCCCAACTGCAACCCGCAAACCACCACTCTCGAGGCGCTCGACCGGAAATTTGCCGATGCGGCCACGAAATGCATCGTCAACTATTCGTTTTATTTTGGAGCGACCAACAACAACGCTGACCTGCTTGCCCGACTTGACAAGACACATGTATGCGGCGTGAAGCTCTTTATGGGGGCCAGTACGGGAAACATGCTGGTGGACCGCATGGACACGCTCCGGAAAATCTTCTCAGAGGCAGGCATGCTGATTGCCACTCATTGCGAGGACCAGCACATCATCCGCCGGAATACGGAACTTTTCAAAGAAAAATACGGAGAGGACCCTGACGTGTGCTTCCATCCGATGATACGGAGCGAAGAGGCTTGTTGGGAATCCTCGTCCCTGGCCGTCCGTCTGGCCAAAGAAACGGGCGCACGCCTGCACATCCTTCATGTCAGCACTGCCCGTGAGCTTGAACTGCTTGAGAACAAGCCGCTGCATGAGAAACGCATCACGGCAGAAGCCTGTGTGTCGCATCTCTTCTTCTGTGACGAGGACTACAAGACATTGGGCACACGGATAAAATGCAATCCGAGCATCAAGACACGTCATGACCGGGATGCTTTGAGAGCTGCCCTGTGCACAGACCTCATCGACATAATCGGGACGGACCATGCCCCTCATCTGCTGAGTGAGAAACAGGGAGGAGCATTGAAAGCCGTTTCCGGGATGCCCACTCTCCAGTTCTCGCTGGCAAGCATCTACGAACTGGTATATGAAGGTGTATTGAGCATGGAACAGCTCGTACAGAAGATGTGTCATGCTCCCGCGGAACTGTTCCGGATAAAGAACCGCGGATATATCCGCCCGGGCTATCAGGCCGACCTGGTACTTCTGAATCCGAACCGCGAATGGACAGTCACTCCAGACTGCATCGAAAGCAAGTGCGGATGGAGTCCGATGGAAGGACGCACATTCCACGGCAAAGTGGAAAAGACATTCGTGAACGGCACTCTGGTATATGCTGACGGAAAAGTGGACAAGACCCACCGGGGCCAGGCACTTATTTTTGAACGCTAACCATACCCAGCGCATGCAGACTCACATCACCACGGTCACTTATCAAATCCATGACTTGACGGACTACATCAACTGGATTTATTTTTTCCATGCATGGGGATTCCAGCCCCGTTTCGCTACGATTGCCGACATTCATGGATGCGATGCCTGCCGCGCCGGATGGCTGGCCTCTTTTCCGACAAAAGATTGTGGGAAAGCGGCTGAAGCCATGCAACTGCACAAAGAAGCCATGAGGATGCTCCGCAACCTCGACGGTAAATGTCAGGTATATGCCGTCTACCGGCTGATGGATGCCAATTCCGAAGGAGACAACCTGATACTGGACGGAACTCCGTTTCCGTTGCTCCGCCAGCAGACACGTGTCCACGCGGACGACCCTTGCCTGTGTCTGAGCGATTTCGTGCGCCCTGCCTCATCAGGCATTAAGGATACGGTAGGAGGATTCGCCACGACCGTTGATTCCGGAATGGAAGAAGCCTGTCAGCACGATGACTACAAGCGTCTGCTGGTAAAGACATTGGAAGAACGTCTGGCAGAGGCCGCGGCAGAAAAACTGCACGAGACCGTCCGCAAGGAAGTGTGGGGATATGCCAAGGACGAGCGGCTGACCATGAAACAGTTGCTCAATGAAGAATTCCAAGGCATACGTCCGGCTGTAGGCTATCCGTCTCTGCCCGACCTCTCCGTCAATTTCCTGCTGGACGAGCTGATTGACATGAAGCGCATCGGTATCCGCCTGACAGAAAACGGCATGATGCGTCCCCATGCATCGGTATGCGGACTGATGTTCGCCCATCCTGCCGCAAGATATTTCTCGGTGGGAAAGATCGACCGCCACCAGCTGGAGGACTATGCCGCCCGCCGGGGAATGGATGTGGAGACAATGGGCAAATATTTGGCCTCCAATTTGCAATGACGAATAAATTGTACGAACATGATACTGTTAAGAGTTTTGATTTTCTTCCTGCTTCTGCTACTGTTACCCGACTGGTATATCTATCGGACTTATCTATCACGGACAAGAAGCAAGACGGCAAAGCGAATTTTCTGGTTTCCGTCCATCGCCCTGCTGGCAGGTCTGCTGACGTTCATGATAGGCCGCGACGCACTGCATGACAGTCTCGGGCTTTATCTCATCGTCATGCTCTGTGTGGCCGTGCCGAAAACGGTGTTCGCCCTCATCAGCCTGCTGCTGAGAGGTATCGGCAGACTGTTCCGTTTCCGTATGCCCCACGGCTGGATTTCCTTGATTCCGTCACTGGCCGTATTCGGCTACGTGCTTTTCGGAGCCATTGAAGGGAAAGGACATTTCCAGGTGAAAGAAGTGACCTTCATCTCCCCAGATCTGCCGGACGGTTTCGACGGATACCGCATACTCCAGCTATCCGACATCCATTCGGGAAGCTGGAAAGGAAATGCGGACGCCATACAGGAAGCGGTAGACATCAGTAACCGCCAACAAGCTGACCTGATTGTCTTTACCGGCGACCTGGTGAACAGCCGAGCATCCGAGCTTCCGGAGTTCATGCCTGCCCTTTCACAATTAAAAGCCAAAGACGGAGTTTATTCCATCACCGGCAACCACGACTACGGCACATACGTGCATTGGGACTCCGACGCGGACAGGGAAGCCAACTTCCGGAAACTGATTGAAGAAGAGAAACGGATGGGATGGGATGTCCTGATGAACGAAAACCGGATTCTGCATCGGGGAAACGACTCTATCGCACTGGTCGGAGTGGAGAACAGCGGAAATCCTCCTTTCCCGGACAAGGCCGACATGCCCAAAGCGATGAAAGGCACGGAAGGGATGTTCAAGGTGCTGCTCAGCCACGACCCGACTCATTGGAGACGGACCGTATTGCCCGACACCGACATCCAACTGATGCTGGCAGGACATACCCACGACATGCAAATCAGCGTATTCGGATTCTCCGCCTCACAGTTCATCTATCCCGAACACAGAGGACTGTATCTGGAAGGAGGCCGCGGACTGTATGTCAATATAGGACTGGGATACGTGCTCTTCCCGTTCCGCCTCGGCGCATGGCCTGAAATCACTGTAATCACCTTAAAACAAGAAAAATAAAACCAAACGCCTATGAGATTCTTATACATCGTCTACCAAATTTGTATCGGACTGCCTGTCTTTCTGGTACTGACTCTGCTGACCGCCTTGACCACCACATTAGGATGCTGGCTCGGAAACGGTCATTTCTGGGGATATTATCCCGGCAAAATATGGTCGCAACTTACCTGCTGGATATTCCTTCTTCCGGTGAAAGTGGAAGGACACGAGAATATCGACCATAAGACCTCGTACGTATTCGTGGCCAACCATCAGGGAGCGTTCGACATCTTTCTGATATACGGTTTTCTGGGCCGCAATTTCAAATGGATGATGAAACAGAGTCTGCGCAAGATTCCGTTTGTGGGAAAAGCCTGCGAGTCGGCAGGGTTCATATTCGTCGACCGTTCCAGCATGCGCCAGATTTACCGGACTATCAAGTATGCGGAAAAGGTCTTGCAAGGCGGAACATCACTGGTCGTATTTCCGGAAGGAAGACGTACCTTTACCGGCAAGATGAACGAGTTCAAGAAAGGGGCCTTCTTCCTGGCCGACCAGCTCCAGCTTCCTGTCGTACCGATGACCATCGACGGGTCGTTCGATGTTTTTCCACGCACCGGCAAGCTGCTCCACTGGCACCGGATGAAGCTGACTATCCACAAACCTATCCAGCCCACCGGAAAAGGGGATGAAAACCTGCAGATGCTGATGGAAGAATCCCGCAAAGACATCGAAGCGGGACTTCCGGAAAAATACAGAGACTGACACATCCCGTCTGTCTTACCAATTCATGCAGATGAAGAAGACGAACCGTTGGAGAATTTCAGTTTCTCATCTTCTTCATCTGCTCCATGTTCTGCTGAGCCGCGTCTACGTACGCCTTTACCATAAAATTATTCTTGAACACATCGGGAGCGTCATCCATGATTTCTTCCATCAGAGGAGTAAGCAACGGATAAGGCATGCCGTTTCCCAACATGATGAATACTCCAGGCCCCAACACATTATCATAGTTTTCCTGGATAAATGACTTGGCCAGTTCATTCATCTCTTCGGCAAGCTGTTTCCGTTTCTTGCTGATTTCCTCATGCACGGTCTGCAAATCTTTCCCGTCCATTATCATCCGGCTTTCCTCATGCTCCACCTCGTAGGCACGGTCATCCAACGAGTTCTTCTTCACCACAAATTCGTTGAAACAATCATTCAGGGGAGTGCCTTTGACTGTGATTCCCGCATTGTCTATCTGGATGTCAATCTTTCCCGGCTCGATAACCAAAGGCATGATGCAATCTTCATCCATATACAGCGAAGCCAACGTGACGGAATCCACTTTTCCTTCCATCTTGAACAGACCATGAACCACCTCTGCCGAATCAATATTTATCAGTCGCTCGCCCGACGGAATTTTGACAAACAACATCTTCCCGTCGAGAACCGAAACGGACGACGTTCCCTCTATCTTGTATTTCTTACTGCAAGAAGCACAAACCAATGCGCAGAACAGAAAAAAATAAAGCTTATACATGCGTAAACCTTTTAAATTCTGGAGCAAAGGTAAAATGTTTCACGGACGGACAGAAATAAATTATCAAAATTTATACATAGATAGTGGATTATTACCCTTTTAGCTGACAGAAAAGTTTTCATGTCCGTTTTTTTACTATTTTTGTGCAATCATTTGCCAAATTGCAATTATTGGAAACATTACTAACTACAATCAAACAAATTGAAATGAAAAAGCTGAAACTACTGGCACTTGCAGTGATATGTGCCGTCTTCTCCCCGATGAAAGCCGATGAGGGGATGTGGTTGCTCCAACTCATGCAGGAGCAGAATCTGGCCGACAGGATGAAAGCACAAGGCCTGAAAATGGATATTGCAGACATTTATAACCCGGACAAAGTCACACTGAAAGATGCAGTGGGCATCTTCGGAGGAGGATGTACGGGAGAGATTATCTCGCCCAACGGACTGATTCTGACCAACCACCATTGTGGTTACGGGGCCATCCAGCAGCACAGTTCCGTAGAACACGATTACCTGACCGACGGATTCTGGGCGAAAAGCCAGAGCGAGGAACTGCCTACTCCGGGACTGAAGTTCAAGTTCGTGGAACGTATCGTGGACGTGACCGACCTGGTGAACAAGGATATCGAGAAAGGAAAAGTTACCGAAGCCGAATCGTTCGGTTCAAAATACCTGAAAGAGCTTGCTGACAAGCAACTGAAAAAGAGTGACCTGAAAGGTAAGGCAGGCATCTCCACCCTGGCTCTCCCTTTCTATGCCGGAAATAAATATTATCTGTTCTTCATCAAGACATACGGCGACGTACGTATGGTAGCGGCTCCTCCCTCATCCATCGGAAAATTCGGCGGAGAGACCGACAACTGGATGTGGCCACGCCACACGTGCGACTTCTCCATATTCCGCATCTATGCGGACAAGGACGGCAACCCGACCGAGGAATATAAGGAGACCAATATGCCTCTAAAAGCCAAGAAGCATCTGGCCATCTCGCTGAAAGGCCTGCAGGAAGGTGACTATGCCATGATTATGGGATTTCCGGGAAGCACCAGCCGCTACCTGACCGAAAGCGAAGTGCGCCTGCGCATGGTAGGCACCAATATTCCGCGCATTACCGTCAGAGAAGCAAGACAGGAAGTGTTGCGCAGAGAAATGGCGGCCAGCGATAAGGTGCGCATCCAGTATGCCAGCAAATTCGCCGGTTCCAGCAACTACTGGAAAAACTCCATCGGCATGAACAAAGCCATCGTGGACAACAAAGTTCTGGAAACGAAAGCAGAGCAGGAGCTCAAGTTCCTGGAGTTTGCCGAAAAGAAACAGAACGAAGACTACAAAGCCGTAGTAAGCAAAATCAACGCTTATGTGGACAAGATTACTCCGCTCCGTACGCAGATGACGTATTTCACGGAAACTTTCCGAAGCGGCATCGAATTTGCCGGCTATACAACTGTAAACAGCAGCGTCAGAATGCTTCTTGACGCACTGAAGAAGAACAGAAAAAAAGACATCGAAAAGGCTGTCGGAGAACTGAAAAAAGCTTACGCCGACATCCACAACAAAGACTATGACCATGAAGTGGACCGTAAAGTAGCCCACGTACTGATTCCGTTGTATATGTCAAAAGTTCCTGCCGATGCATTGCCCGCATTCTATGATACAATCAAGGATAAGTTCAATGGAGATTTCAACGCATATATCAATGCGCTCTACGACAACTCCATCTTTGCCAATGAAAAGAATTTCAACGCATTCATAGCCAATCCGACCAAAGAAGCGATTGAGCAGGACTTGTCTGTACAGTATGCTGAAACAGTAGGAATCAAATATCAAGAAATGGCAGACCGGATAGAAGAGGCCAACGGTGACATCAACCTGCTGCACAAGACCTACGTGCGCGGATTGTGCGAAATGTATGCTCCGACTCCGAAAGCACCGGATGCGAACTTCACCATCCGTCTGACATACGGAAACGTAAAGTCGTATGACCCGAAAGACGGAATCCATTACAAATATTACACCACACTGAAAGGGGTGATGGAAAAAGAAGACCCGAACAATCCGGAATTCGTGGTTCCGGAAAAACTGAAAGAGCTGTACACTGCCAAGAATTTCGGACGTTATGCCCTGCCGAACGGCGAAATGCCCGCCTGCTTCCTGACCACGAACGACATTACCGGCGGAAACTCCGGTTCACCGGTAATGAACGGCAACGGCGAGCTGATCGGAACGGCATTCGACGGTAACTGGGAATCACTCTCAGGCGACATCAACTTCGACAACAACCTGCAACGCTGCATCGCAGTGGACATCCGCTATGTGCTGTTCATTGTGGAAAAGCTGGGAGGATGCAAAAACCTGATTGATGAAATGACAATCGTCGAATAAAGGCAATATTGAATTTTGACTTCTTGAATCACAGAGATACAGAGACACAGAGTTTCTTATTCTTTAAATTCTGCGCCTTTGTATCTCTGTTTTTTTTCACATCAAACAATTATACCATGAAAAAAACTTGTCTGTTATTTTTATTCTCGGCATTCACGCTGGCCGGACAGGCTGACGAAGGAATGTGGATGCTGACTGACTTGAAGCAGCAGAACGCGGCTGTCATGCAGGATTTGGGACTTGACATCAGTATCGACCAGGTGTATTGCCCGGACAATATCAGCCTGAAAGATGCAGTCGTACATTTTGGAGGCGGATGCACCGGTGAAGTCATTTCCGCAGAAGGGCTGGTACTCACCAACCATCACTGCGGCTACCGGTATATCCAGCAGCACAGCTCGGTAGAACATGACTACCTGACCGACGGATTCTGGGCAATGACCCGCGGACAGGAACTTCCCTGCGAAGGACTGACCGTGACGTTTATCGACCGGATTCTGGACGTGACGGATTATGTAGAAAAACAACTGAAGAAAGATCCCGATCCGGACGGCACCAACTATCTGTCGCCCTCTTATCTCGACAAAGTGGCTGCGCGCTTCGCCAAGAAAGAAAAAATCAAGACCGATGACTTTCATGTTCTGGAGCTGAAACCTTTCTATGGAGCAAACAAATATTACCTGTTTGTAAAGACGGTCTACAAAGACATCCGTATGGTAGGCGCACCTCCTTCATCCATCGGTAAGTTCGGGGCGGATACAGACAACTGGATGTGGCCGCGCCATTGCGGTGATTTTTCCATTTTCAGAATCTATGCGTCAGAAGAAGGGAAACCGGCCGTATACAGTGCGGAAAACAAGCCGCTGAAAGTAAAGAAGCATCTGACCATCAACATGAAAGGAGTGAAGGAAGGTGATTTCACTTTCGTGATGGGATTCCCGGGAAAAAACTGGCGGTACATGATCAGCGACGAAGTGGAAGAACGGATGAAGACCACCAACTTCATGCGTGACACCATCCGTGGCGTACGTCTGCGTGCACTGAACGAAGAAATGATGAAGGATGACCATATCCGTATCCAGTATGCCGCCAAATACGCCTCATCAGCCAACTACTGGAAGAATGCCATCGGCATGAACGAGGGACTGGTCAGCCTGAAAGTGCTCGACAAGAAAAAGCGGCAACAGGAAGCCCTGTTGGCCTACGGACAAGAAAGCGGCAACCCGGCATGGGAAGAAGCGTATGAAACAATCAAGAAAATTGTAGCCAAACGATTCCCGCACGTCTACCACCAGCAGGCCATTTATGAAGCGATGATGCTGGGGACGGAGTTCTACCAGATTCCTGACACCAAGGCACTGCTGAAAGCTTTGCACGACAACGACAAGAAAGAAACGGCCAAAGCAGCGGAAGCTCTCCGGGAAAATGCCGAAAAGTTCTTCAACAAGGACTATAATGCCGAAGTGGACCGCAAGGTGTCGAAACAGTTGCTCGCACTTTATGCGGAACTGGTACCGGCCGACCGGAGAATCAGTATTTTCCAAACCGTCGCCAACCGTTTCGACGGTAATGTGGCCGCGTTCGTAGACGCTTGCTTCGACACATCCATCTTCCGCAGCAAAGAGGCGTTGGAAGCATTTCTGGAAAAGCCGGATGCCGGAACACTGGAAAATGACTTGATGGTCAAATATGCCCAGTCGGTAAACGACGGCTACAAGGCAACCAGCGAAGCCATGAAGGAAGAAACCGATGCCTACAACCGTGCACACAAGACATGGGTGGCCGGTATGCTGGAACTGAAACGGAAAAACAACCAGCCTGTTTATCCTGACGCCAACTCCACGCTGCGCCTCACTTACGGCAAGATCGGCTCCTACGAACCAGCCGACGGCAAAAAATATCTGTATTACACCACTCTGAAGGGGGTGATGGAAAAAGAAGACCCCGACAATCCGGAATTTATAGTGCCCGAAAAATTGAAGAAATTATACGAGACAAAAGATTTCGGCCCGTATGCCATGCCTGACGGACGGATGCCGATTTGCTTTGCCACCGCCACCGACAATACGGGAGGGAACTCGGGCTCTCCGGTATTCAACTCGAAAGGCGAGCTTATCGGCACCGGATTCGACCGCAATTATGAAGGACTGACCGGCGACATCGCCTACAATCCGCAATTGCAGCGTGCCGCATGTGTGGACATCCGCTATACGCTGTTCATCATCGACAAGTATGCGGGGGCTTCGCACCTGATTGAAGAAATGACTATCGTAGAATAATTGTCTCCACGGTTTTCCCCATCGCAGAAAAACGCCCGGCAGGCGTGCCCTTTGCGGTGGGGAAAATCATTCTTCCGCATTTCCGAGCATTTTCTGAATCTCCTGATCGGTCTTGTAGAGCTTGTCTTTACAGAACTTGATCAGTTTCTGGGCTTCTTTCAAATTGTCGCCCAACTCATCTATATCCAGTTCGTTTCCTTCTATTTTCGATACGATACTTTCCAGACGCTTCATCGCCTCCGAATAAGTATAAGTCACTTTTTTTGTTGCCATATATTTTTATAATCAGTTCTAATTATCGGAACAAGGATTCTCATGAAATTATCAGACACTTCAAGAACGCCGAAGCGTTTGAACGGAAACGCCGAAGCGTTTTATGCAAAACGCCGAAACGTTTCGCCCGATCCTGCCGGCTAGCCGACAACCTTACTCCGGAAGCGACCTTTCGCCAGACGGGTTTCCACCACATCGCCCGGCTTGAGCGAAGACACGTCAGTCACCGCCCTCCCGTCTTTCAGGGTGATGCTGTAGCCCCGTTTCAACAACACATCCGGCGATGCAGCCTCAATCCGTTGCGACCATAGCTCCAGACGATGCCTTTCAGTCTGCATACGCACCTGTAAAGCTGTCTCCATCCGTTTCGCGAGCCGCTCCTGCACAAAGTTTTCTCGCTGCAGGCACATCTGCACTTTGACAGGCATGTGTGCCAGCCAGCCCTCAAGCCGCTCTTTTTCACGCGACAGGCGCAAGGGAACTTCCTGATAGATATATTGCACGAAGCCTTCCAGCCGCTCGGCCGTCCGACGGAGGTGGTCCGTCAAAAACTCCGCCGCGGCCGTAGGAGTTTTCACACGGGTATGCGCTACCTTGTCGATAACCGTATCATCGCGTTCATGTCCGATTCCGGTGATGACCGGCAAAGGAAACTGGGCACAATTGGCCGCCAGATCGTAAGTGTCAAAACCCGAAAAATCAGAAACGGCACCCCCTCCGCGGATAATCACCACCACATCCCAACGGTCCATCTCGTGATAAATACGGTCGAGGGCTGCAATGACCGACGCCTCCACCTTATCCCCCTGCATCACAGCAGAGAACAGACGGGTGTAGAACACAAAGCCGGAAGCGTTGTGAAGCAACTGGTTGCAGAAATCACCGTAACCGGCTGCAGTAGGCGAAGAGATGACCGCAATCCGCTGCGCCAGTTCCGGAAGTTCCAGTTCCTTGTTGAGAGTCAATATCCCCTCACGCTGCAGACGGTCAAGAATCTCTTTCCTGCGTCGTGCCATATCCCCCAACGTATAGGTAGGGTCTATGTCAACTACCGTAAGTGAATAGCCGTACAGCTCATGGAAACCTACGGTCACCTTTACCAGCACTTTGATGCCCGACACGAAAGCCTGTCCTGTCTCCGTCTCGAAATAAGGCTTCAGCCGGGCGAAAGTTCCGGCCCAGATTATGCCCCGTGCCTTTGCCACCAGCGCATTTCCGGCCGCGTCCTTCTGCACAAACTCCAGATAGCAATGGCCGGAACTGTTGGCACGCACGTCGCTCAGTTCCGCCTGCACCCAATATGCGTCAGGGAAACAGGCCTGGATACTCCGGCGCACCAGCGCATTCAGTTCAGCCAACGAAAGAGGATTATTTTCCATGGCTTTCCTTTTGTCTGAGTGCCGAATGATAAGCTTTCCAGATATTCGTCACCCCATAACCATATATATTGTCGGGACAGGCATAGCGGTCGCTCGCTTCATGAACCACTCGGATCAGCTGATGCACCGTCAGCCACGGGCAAGCCTGCCACAAGCAAGCCGTCAATCCGCAAAAGACAGGTGACGCAAACGAAGTACCGTTGGCATATTCCGTACCTCCGTCCGGGCCCACCACAGCCGCATGTACGCCTACGGCCATCACATCCGGTTTGATGCGGTTGTCCGCTGTATTTCCCACCGATGAGAATACCGCATTCACCCCCATTGCATCGACAGCACCCACGGTCAGAACATTTTCCGCATCGGCAGGAGGAGTAATCTTTTTCCAGGTGGCTGCACCCGAGTTTCCGGCACTGCACACCACCAGCATCCCTTTGTCGGCCGCATGTGAAGCCGAAGCGGCCATCAGCGAGGTATGGCCGTCCAAGTCACGGTAGGTATAATTGTCCATGGCATTGTTGAACGAAAAATATCCGAGAGAGGTGTTGACGATGTCGGCCCCCACACTGTCGGCAAATTCTATGGCCGCCGCCCAGTTGTCTTCTTCAGCGGGCTGTTCCGAGCCGTTGTCTTCCGTACGCAGCAGCCAATAGGAAGCTTCAGGAGCAGTCCCCACCATTACATGGGGCTTGTTGACAGCCATGCACGAAAGCACCTTCATCCCATGGTCATGCTCCGCGTAGATGTCCGAACAGGGATTCACGAAGTCACGTGTCCCCAAGACATTCACTCCCTTGAATATCTCCATCGCATCCACATTATAATATCCGGCATCAATCACGGCTATCACTATCCCCTCTCCCCGGAATCCTGCCGCATGAAGACTGTCTCCATGATGCATCCGTATCTGCCCGGCAGCTACGCCATACACATCGTCCGTCTCATTCCATTTGCTGCTGAGGCCTTTCTTTCTCATGGCAGTCCGGGGCATCGCCGTATCTGACGACACCCAAACCTTGCGCACAGACTCCACAAACGGATTGGTAAGAAAACGCCTGGCAGTCTGTTCGCTGTCGGTCTGCATCAGCACTGTGTTGTTCCACTTGCTGGCAGAAACGAATGTTCCGCCCAAATCCACCAGCCGACGGATATATGCCTCGCAGACCGGCAAATCAGTCGAATCTATTTTCAAACCCTGACGCATTCTCCGTTCGACGGAACGGACGGAAAGGAACTCTTCCGGACGGTCAAGGCTGTAGGTAGTCTGCGCCTTGTCCTTCAACCGGACACGATACCTGTACAGTGTGGTCTCCGCAGATGCCATCACAGAAACAGACAACATCCACACACACATTCCTATCTTTCTCCAATTCATCTGACTGTTTTTTTAACTGTACAAAGATATATAAACTTTTCCTTTTAGCGAAAAAAGCGTAATTTTGCACGATTTTTAAAGATTCGTTTAATTCAAGAAATTATGTCACAAAAAGGAACAGCCACAGAACTGGGAACTAAACCCATCGGAAAACTCTTGATGCAATATGCCATTCCGGCCATCATCGCCATGACAGCTTCATCGCTCTACAACATGGTGGACAGCATCTTTATCGGCCATGGTGTGGGTGCTATGGCCATTTCGGGACTTGCCATCACCTTTCCGCTCATGAACTTGGCCGCTGCTTTCGGCTCGCTTGTAGGCGTGGGTGCAGCCACTATGGTTTCAGTGAAACTAGGACAGAAAGACTACAAGACCGCCCAACAAGTGCTGGGCAATGTAGTGACGCTGAACCTTGTGATAGGCATCGCTTTCACCATTGTCACGCTGCTATTCCTCGACCCGATTCTCTACTTCTTCGGGGCCAGCGAAGCGACTATCCCCTATGCGCGCGACTATATGGTCATCATCTTGCTCGGAAATGTAATCACCCATTCTTATCTGGGGCTTAATTCCGTGCTCCGTTCGGCAGGACATCCGCAAAAAGCCATGTTTGCCACCATCATGACCGTAATCATCAATACGATTCTCGACCCCCTTTTCATTTTCACATTCGACATGGGCATTGAGGGAGCGGCTGTAGCCACTGTATTGGCACAAATCATTGCGCTCGCATGGCTCTTCAAACTGTTCTGTAACAAGAACGAGCTGCTCCATCTGCACAAAGGAATCTACAGACTGCGAAAGAATCTGGTATCCAACATTATCGGAATCGGAATGGCACCGTTCCTGATGAATCTGGCCGCCTGTTTCATCGTGATTCTCATCAACAAGGGGCTGAAAGAATACGACGGCGACCTGGCCATCGGCGCATTCGGCATCGTCAACCGAATCACATTCCTGTTTATCATGATCGTAATGGGATTGAACCAGGGCATGCAACCGATTGCAGGCTACAACTACGGTGCCCAGCAATATCACCGGGTAAACCACGTTCTGAAACTGACAATCATAGCCGCCACCATCGTAACTACAACCGGGTTCCTTGTAGGAGAGCTCCTTCCGGAACTGGCCGTGAAGGCATTCACTACCGACCCCACATTGGTGGAGATGGGAGCAAGAGGCATGCGTATCGTTGTCATGTTCTTCCCGATTATCGGTTTCCAGATGGTGACCTCCAACTTTTTCCAGAGCATCGGAATGGCCAAGAAAGCCATTATCCTGTCGCTGAGCCGCCAGGTAACTATTCTGATTCCCTGCCTCATCATCCTCCCGCTTTTCTGGGGGGCCGACGGAGTCTGGTTCAGTATGCCGATATCTGACGCGGCCGCCAGTGTCATCGCAGCCATCATGCTCTACCGACAGTTCAAGCTATTCAAACAGCATCCGGCACCGCAGATTTAATCAAACATCCGGATTGACTGAGAATTGAGTGAAAGTGTGTCATAAGAAATAAAATACGGAGGCACAAAGACACAGAGAGAACAGACCTGTGAATCAGTAAAATAAAAACTACGTATCTCTGTGCCTCTGCATTTCATATCATTTTGACACATCTTCACTCAAAAAAAATCTCCGACAAAAACCTTTCATGGAGATTTTTTTTTATTTTTGCTTTCTCACTAAATATTGGACCACTATGAACGAGCACTATGTAATCAATCTGGGACGCCAGCTCGGAAGCGGCGGAAAAGAAATAGGCGAAAAATTGGCCAAGGAACTAGGCATCTCATTCTACGACAAGGAACTGATCAATCTGGCTTCCAAAGAAAGCGGACTTTGCAAAGAATTCTTTGAAAAAGCCGACGAGAAAGCCTCACAAACCATTTTAGGCGGACTCTTCGGCACCCGTTTTCCATTCATCACAGAAGGAGCCTATCCGTACAACTCATACTTGAGCAACGACTCCCTGTTCAAAATCCAAAGCGATGTCATCCGCAAACTTGCAGCCGAAAAATCATGTCTGTTTGTAGGACGTTGCGCCGACTACATCCTACGCGAACATCCGCGCTGCGCCAACATATTTGTATCGGCATCGCCCGAAGCACGTATCGAACGACTGATGCGCATACACCAGATTTCGGCCGACGAGGCGGAAGAGCTGATGGAAAAAGCTGACAAGAAACGCTCTTCCTACTATAATTATTACAGCTACAAGACATGGGGAGCCGCCGCCACCTATCACCTCTGCATTGACTCTTCCGTGTTGGGCATTGACGGGACGGTAGATTTCATCAAACAATTTGTCACCCTGAAACTGAAACTGTGATAAAGCAACATTTTATCCTGAGACACACAATTGACTGTCAAACAAACGCCAATAAAAAAAGATTTGCATTCCGGAGCAATTCCGGGCTGCAAATCCTTTCCTTTTAGTTCGTTTTTTAATCCAGCCTTTAAATCAGATATTGTGAACTGATTGACTCATTAGTCATCACACGACGGATAGTTTCCGCAAACATGTCGGCAATTGACAATTGT
This sequence comes from uncultured Bacteroides sp., assembly GCA_949289295.1. Classification (GTDB taxonomy): domain Bacteria; phylum Bacteroidota; class Bacteroidia; order Bacteroidales; family Bacteroidaceae; genus Phocaeicola. The sequence goes on along the minus strand of CASENM010000027.1, from coordinate 17,077 downwards.
TTCACTTTAGCACAACGCTGGGAATAAGGAATGCTGTCTGTAAATACCATCTCTTCCAGATGTGAATTCTGCACACGTTCAGAAGCAGGTCCCGACATGACGCAGTGTGAAGCAATTGCACGGACAGAACGCGCACCCGCTTCTTTCATGATATCGGCAGCCTTGGTAATTGTGCCGGCTGTATCCACCATGTCATCAATCAATACCACATTCTTGTCTTTCACATCACCGATAATCTGCATGGACGCCACCACGTTGGCCTTTTCGCGTGTCTTATGACACAAAACCAAAGGTACGTCAAGGAACTTGGCATATGTACTGGCACGTTTTGAACCGCCTACATCAGGAGTAGCGATAACCAGATTTTCCAGATTCAGCGACTGAATGTAAGGAGCGAAAATAGTGGAAGCATACAGATGGTCTACAGGAATATCAAAGAAACCCTGAATCTGGTCTGCATGCAAATCCATCGTAATCAGACGGTCGATGCCTGCCACACTCAACAGGTTGGCCACCAGCTTTGCACCGATAGACACACGGGGTTTGTCCTTGCGGTCCTGACGTGCCCATCCGAAATAAGGGATGACAGCAATGATACTCTTGGCCGAAGCGCGTTTTGCCGCGTCAATCATCAGCAAGAGTTCCATCAAGTTGTCTGAGTTCGGGAAAGTGGACTGTACCAGAAATACATACTGTCCACGAATGGATTCTTCATAAGATACAGCAAATTCACCGTCAGCAAAGTGAGTGATGTTCATATTACCCAATTCGCATCCCAGGCTTTTGCAAATCTTTTCAGCAAGGTATCTCGAATTTGTACCCGAGAATACTTTAAAAGGTGTTGTTGCGCTCATTGTATTTAGATATATTGCCAAATAATGATGCAAAGGTACGCCATTTCTCGCAAGCAGACAAACGATTGGGCATAAATTTGTTGTTGTCCGCCATATCCTTCTCAGTCGGCCAGCTCTTTGAGCCTTCTGAAATGAGCGACAAGAGGCTGATAGTTGTAGTCAGAAGCGGGGTTGAACTTACTCCACAATCCGCCCAGCACTGCCGCTCCTCCGAACCCGAAATCTTTCACGCGCAGTATGTTCTCTTCGTCCACCCCTCCCAAAGCGATGACTTTCTTGTCGATGACTCCCTTACTCGCAGCTTCACGAATCGTTTCAGGAGCGAAAGCCGACTCCCGTCCTTCTTTTGAGATACTGTCGAAAATGGGACTCAGGAACACATAATCGCACATTTTTTTGTCGGCCTCCACTTCATCGAGAGTATGGCATGAAGCACTCACATGGCCGGTATAGTTGTCCGGAGGCAACGGATTGCGATGGTTCAGATGAATACCCTTCAGCTTATATTCATCTTTCAGATAAAAATGGTCATGAACTACGATACGCTTATGGTATCTTTCAGGGATGAGTGTAAGCAGACGCTCCGCATAGACCGGTGCTGTGTCCGGTTTTCGCAAATGCAGAATGTCCAGGCCTTCATCAAACAGCGTGGTGATTATCTTATCTTCCTCCACAAAATAATTGGGAGTGGTAATTACTATCAGTTTCATCCGATTTCAAAATGATTTGCAAAGTTAGCACGCTCGCCCAAATTATCCTAACATTTACAGAAAAATCGTATGTGTTTCCAACGTTTTCAAGTCAATATGCCAAAGTTTGCCGCTCAACACATCTCCATAGCCCAGAATAAGTTTCAAGGTCTCGTTGGCCTCCACAGCACCTACCAGACCCGGAGTAATGCCCAATACCGCCTTTGAAAGATGAGTCACGTCACGCATTTCCTTTTCTTCGGGAAACAGATCCCGATAAGAGAAACCTTCCCGCCCATTGAACACGGATACTTGTCCGTCAAACTCCCGGATAGCACCGTACACATACACTTTCCCGAGCCTGACACACGTATCATCCATCAGATAGCGTGTGGTGAAATTGTCACATCCGTCCACCACAATATCATAGTTTCCGATAATCTTGTCTGCATTGTCCGCCGTCAATCTGACAGGATAGGCATCCACCTGAATCGTCTGGTTCAGTGAAAGCAGCCGCTTCCGGGCACAAAACACCTTCATCTCTCCCGTTTCGGCTTCCGAATAGAGCACCTGCCGCTGAAGATTGCTCCTGCTCACCACATCGTCGTCCACCAGTCCAAGCGTACCCACTCCGGCACCTGCCAGATAAAGTGCCACGGGGGAACCCAATCCGCCCACTCCGACAATCAGCACCTTTGCCGCTTTCAGCTTCAACTGCCCTTCTTCGCCAATTTCTTCCAGCATAATCTGGCGGCTGTAACGTTCTTTTTCCTCTGCCGACAATAATTCCATACTCATGAATCGTTTTTCCATTACCACAAAAGGCACAGAGCCGCACAAGGATAAAATTCTTACCCATATGCCTCCCTGTGCCTTTTATGACAAGAAGTATCTTACTGCTCCATCAAATAAGTCTTGAAAGAGACAAAATCTTTTCCCATCTGCACACTCTGTTTGGTGCCTTTCATGAAAGCCTGAAGCTTTTCGGGTATTTTCACTTCCGCACCGATGATATCTTCCACCGTCTGAAGGAACTTGGCCGGATGAGCTGTTTCCAAGAATACTCCGGTTTCTCCGGGCTTCAGCCCTTCCGACAATGCACGATAACCGCATGCCCCATGAGGGTCGAGCAGATAGCCAGTCTCATCATATACCTCTCTCACGGTTTCACGTATTTGTCCGTCGGTATAAATCGCACCACTGATTTCCGCACAGATGGCTTCATGACTTCCATGATACAAGTCGAGGATACGAGCAAAATTGCTCGGATCGCCCACGTCCATCGCATTGGCGATAGTCGAGACAGACGGACGAGGATTATACTGACCGGTTTTCAGATACTGATAGAAAATGTCATTCCGGTTGTTGGCCGCAATGAAACGGCTGACCGGAAGCCCCATCCGCTTGCCGAAGAGTCCGGCAGTGATATTCCCGAAATTTCCGCTCGGCACGCAGACCACCAGATTGTCTGCCTTCCCCAGCTTCTTCAGCTGCGCGTAGGCATAGAAGTAATAGAACGCCTGAGGCAGGAAACGGGCCACATTGATGGAATTGGCAGAGGTAAGCTGCATGTGCGCGTTCAGTTCCTTGTCCATGAACGCGTTCTTCACCAGTGCCTGACAATCATCGAACGTGCCGTCCACTTCGATTGCGGTGATATTCTGTCCCAGTGTCGTAAACTGCTTCTCCTGGATTTCGCTCACCTTCCCTTTCGGATAAAGCACATACACCTGGATTCCGTCGACACCCAGAAAACCGTTTGCCACCGCACTTCCCGTATCGCCCGACGTGGCCACCAGCACATTCACCTGCTTCTTTCCCTCCTTACGGATGAAATAGCCCAGAAGACGGGCCATGAAACGTGCGCCCACATCCTTGAATGCCAAGGTAGGACCATGAAACAACTCCAGCGAGTAAATGTTTTCCTTCACCTTCACCGCAGGTACGTCGAAGCTCAGCGTGTCACATACGATTTGATCCAATGTATCAGCCGGAATGTCATCCCCGAAAAAAGCACCGGCCACCCGACAGGCGATTTCCTGGAATGACAACCGGTCAATTTCGTCATAAAACGATGCCGGAAGCGGTTTGATTTCATAGGGCATGAACAGTCCCTTGTCTGAGGCAAGCCCTTTCACTACCGCCTCTTCCAGAGAGGCGTCGGCAGCCTGCCGGTTTGTACTATAATATTTCATAATTGATTGTCATTGTTAGATATTCATAAACAGATTCATAAACTCATCCTTTTCCAGTCTGCCATAACCACCTTCCTGGCACGACACTTCATCATACGTCTGCACCGAGTCAGGCTCGATTCCGGGATAATAGACAAGAAACGGTACCGGTTCGCTGGTATGCGTACGCAACTCGCAGGGAGTGGGGTGATCGGGAAGCACGGCAATGGCCACCGGTTCGTCCCAATCCTTCACCGCCTCATAGACCGGTCCCACTATACGGCGGTCGAGATATTCGATCGTTTTCAGTTTCAAGGGCACATCTCCCTCATGGCCGGCCTCATCACTGGCTTCTACGTGCAGATACACGAAATCATCCGTTTTCAACGCCTCGACGGCAGCCTGGGCCTTCCCTTCATAGTTCGTGGTATATAGTCCTGTCGCTCCTTCCACATCTATGCAGCGCAACCCTGCATAACGTCCGATTCCACGGATCAGATCGACCGCCGTAATCACCGCACCTTTCCCGACCGAAGGATATTTCTCGGCAAGCGGCTCCATCTCCGGACGATAACCGGGACTCCACGGCCAAATGCTGTTGGCCGGGTCCTTCCCCTCCGCAATACGTTTCAGGTTGACCGGATGGCCGGCAAGCAATTCCTGCGACTTCAAGACCAGCGCATTCAACAGATCAGCCGTTTCCTGCGCCTCATGGCAAAGGGCCTTCACCATATTCGGACGGAAAGGCTGCAATGGAATATCGTGCGGCGGCACACAGGCCAGACGCTTGTCGCCCCCTTTCACCACCAGCAAATGACGGTATTGCACGCCCGTATAAAAATGAATACGGTCAGAGCCCAATTTTTCATCCAGGCATTTAATCAATTGGTCCGCTTCTTCCGTCGTGATATGTCCTGCCGAATGATTCTTGAGCATTTCCCCCTCCACACATACGATGTTGCAACGCATGGCCATATCGCCAGGCTTCAGTTCAACACCGATGCTGGCGGCTTCAAGCACCCCTCTACCCTCGTACACCTTCGGGAGGTCATATCCCATCACCGACATGTTGGCCACCTCGCTTCCCGGATGAAAACCGTCGGCCACCGTCTTCAGTATGCCTGTCCGCCCCATCCGGGCCAGCCGGTCCATATTGGGTGTCTCCGCATATTGCAGCAAGGTCTTGTTCCCCAGCTCAGGTACGGCCCAGTCCGCCATACCGTCGCCCAAAATAATCAGATGTTTCATAACCTTAAATGTTGGCGATGCTCATGATGTCGGCAAACACACCGGCGGCAGTCACGCTTGCGCCCGCGCCATAGCCTTGAATCAGCATCGGATATTCATTATATCGTTCAGTTGTAAGCAGAATGATGTTGTTGCTTCCTTCCAGATTATAGAAAGGATGACGGCTGTCCACCTCCACCAGCGAAACCGTGCCTTTCCCGTCCTCCAGACGTGCGACGAAACGCCAGCGTTTTCCTTCAGCCTCCAGTTTCTTGCGGCGCGCCTCGAAGTCCGTATCCAGTCGGGTGATATTTCTCCAGAAATCATCCAGCGAACCTTCAAAATAGGTGTCAGGTATAAAGAGATGCTTCTCCACATCTTCCTGATCCAGACGATACCCGGCCTCACGGGCCAGAATCACCAGTTTGCGTATCACGTCTTTCCCGCTCAGGTCAATGCGCGGGTCCGGCTCGGAATAACCTTCCTCCATGGCCTTGCGGATTGTCGCGCTCAGCGGCATGTCTGCACTGAGTGTATTGAAAATATAGTTCAGAGTCCCGCTCACCACAGCCTCGATTTTCAGAATCTTGTCACCGCTGTTTATCAGGTCGTTGATGGTATTGATGACCGGAAGTCCGGCACCCACATTCGTTTCAAACAAAAACTTCACCCCTCTCTGACGGGCTATATGTTTCAGTTCGGCATAGATGTCATACTCCGATGAAGCAGCCACCTTATTGGCCGCCACCACCGAAATGTTATGACTGAGGAAATCCTTATACAAACCGGCAATGTCCTCACTCGCCGTACAGTCCACAAATACCGAATTGAAGATGTTCATGCCGATAATCTCGTCATGAAGCACCTGGGGGGAAGAAGGCATACCTTTCTCTTCCAGCTCCTGACGGAAATTGTCCAGGTCGATACCCGACCGGCAGAACAATGCCTTATGTCCGTTGGCTATGCCGACTACCTTCAGATTCAGTCCGCGCTCCTGTTTCAATTTTTCCTGTTGTCCATGAATCTGCTCCACAAGACTTCCTCCTACCGTACCGATACCGCAGATAAACAGGTTCAGCACCTGATACTCGGACAGAAAAAACGAGTCATGAATCACATTGAGCGACTTGCGCAACGAACCGCCGTCCACCACAAACGAAATATTGGTTTCGGATGCTCCCTGTGCACAGGCAATCACATTGATTCCGTTCCGGCCTAATGTGCCGAACAGCTTTCCGGCAATGCCCGGCGTATGCTTCATGTTCTCACCCACGATAGCTATAGTTGCCAGACCGCCTTCCGCTTTCATCGGGAAGATTTCGCCCATTTCTATTTCCTTCGCAAACTCTTCGTTCAGCACTTCGCAAGCCAATGCCGCGTCTTCATTGCGCACACCGATGGAAGTGGAATTTTCCGACGAAGCCTGCGATACCAGAAACACACTGATGCCGTTTTTGGCCAAAGCCTTGAAGATACGGTAATTCACACCGATCACCCCTACCATACCCAATCCTGTCATCGTAATCAGACAAGTGTCGTTGATGGAAGAGATGCCTTTGATGGCTTTCGACGAATGGTCAGCTTCCTGCTTGATAATAGTTCCTGCCGCTTCCGGATTAAACGTATTCTTGATGAGAACCGGAATGTTCTTGTGGCATACCGGATAGATGGTAGGCGGATAGACCACCTTCGCGCCGAAGTTACAAAGTTCCATCGCCTCCACATAACTCAATTCCGCAATCGGATAAGCCGTACTGATCACTCTCGGATCGGCAGTCATGAACCCGTCCACATCCGTCCATATCTCCAGTATGTCGGCATCAAGAGCCGCGGCAATGATGGAAGCCGTATAGTCCGAGCCTCCCCGTCCCAGATTAGTCACCTCGCCCGTATATTTGTCCGTAGAAATGAATCCCGGCACCAAAGCCACGTCCGGCAACTCCTTAAACGTCTCGCGGACCAGCCGGGAAGTCAGTTCCGAATCCAGAATATGCTTGTTGTGCTTTTTCTCCGTCTTGATGAAATTGCGCGAATCATACCACACGGCCCCCTCAATCAAAGTGGCTACAATGATAGACGACAGGCGTTCGCCATAACTTACGATAGTGGCGGAAGTCTTCGGCGAAAGGTCACGGATAAGATAGATTCCCTGGAAGATGTCTTTCAGTTCGTTCAGCAGTTCATTCACCAGATCAAGCAGCAGTTCACGCCCCCGTCCGGCAGGAATCACCGTATATACCATCTCGATATGGCGGTTGATGATTTCCTTCATGCCTTTCTCATATTCATCATTTCCCTCCGCCGCCATTTTGGAAGTACCGATCAGTTTGTCGGTAATCCCCCCCAAAGCGGACACCACTACTATCACCTTGTCATCAATTGCTTCCACTATTTTTTTTACACTCAACATGCTGTTGACAGAACCTACGGATGTACCGCCGAATTTCAAAACTTTCATGTGCCTACTTTATATATTTGTGCCGCCGGAAACCCACCGTTCCGCGACAGAATTAAAAAACTAATGATATTGATTATCTGATAACGAAAAATGTCTGCATCCGCAGACGCGTTTCACGTAGAAGCGCACATATATACTATCCTTACCCCCGAGGGGTCATCCCGGTAGCAGATGTGGTGAGGGACATAAGCCCCGTTCCCGTCAAGATGATATAAAGACAGCGTTCAGTCATGGATTATTGTTTTCTCGACGGCAAATATAACAACATTTTTCTACAAACAAATGTTTTTCCCCTGTTTTTTTGCAACAGAAATGTTTTTCCTGTATCCTCCCCCCTCCATAATCCCCCAATCCTTCGGCGTATGACGCTCTGAACCGGAATCAATGCAAAACCACGGAGACACAGGATGTTTGTCTTTGAGCCTTGTGAGAAGGAAGAAGGTCCGTTCTGCCAGCACGTTGTCATTACCTGTAGATTTTACAATTCCGCCAGCAGTTCTTCCTATATTCCGATGGCGACAGATTGATTCGCTTTTGCACATACCGGCTGAAATAAGACACGGAAGAGAAATTCATCCGTTCCGCGATTTCCGTCAACGAAAGCTCCTTCCGCCGGAGCAGACGGGTGATTTCCTGCATGGTGAAGCGTTCAATCCAGTAAGAGGCAGGCTTTCCGCTTATCTTCTTACATATTTCCGACAAATAGTGAGGCGTGATGCAGAGACGCGAAGCGTAAGATTCAAGGTCTCTGTTCCGGACATACTCACCGTTGTACAGCAATTCTATGAAATTCCGCAACAGGGAGGTGACGCGCTCCGACACTTGCAGGTCCTTGTGACTGCGTGCGTGAATGTCGTACAGGTCAAGAATGTGCGCGGTCAGCAGACTGCCCAATAATTCTTCGCGAAAAAAATGCTTTTCTTCCTCCATACGCATACGCAGATATCGCAAGGCCGCCTCGCATATCCGGAAGTCCCGTTCGGAAAGTCTCATGACCGGATTCCGCAAGAGCGACAGATGTCCTATGATGCCATAATTGCTGCGGATGGCTATCGAAGTGACGAATGCTTCCGAGAGGTTCATCAGGATACCTTGAAAGTCATCTGACGCTGAGAAGTCTGAAGCAAACGCCGCATTGGGCAGAATCACATAATCCCCGGAAGAAATGTTATAATGGGTGTCCTGGAAAGTAAACCCCATATTGCCCTTTCGGCAAAGGATATGGATCACCCTTCCCACATACCGCAAGATGTTAAGTTCCTGCCAGGTATCGACAAAAACAATCCCGTCAAATTTCGTATCACCCATTATCCGACAATATGAATCTGTTTGCCTGCAAAAATACTCAAAAACCACGAATAGTGAAAATATTGCCCCCAATTATATAATGACAGGACAACAGGTATGCCGTAATTTTGCATCAGAAACCAAAACTTATAAGAATATGAAAGATGTAAGATTGAACAATGGCGTGATGATGCCGGCCATCGGTTTCGGCGTGTTTCAGATTCCTGAGGATGAAACGGAACGTACCGTAAGCAATGCCATCGAAGTGGGTTATCGGATGTTCGACACGGCAGCTTCTTATTTCAATGAAGAGCAAGTAGGCAATGCCATCCGGCAGAGCGGCATCAAGCGCGAGGATTTTTTCATCACTACCAAATTGTGGGTGCAGGATTATGAATATGACGACGCACTCCGTGCCTTTGACAAGTCATTGAAACTGCTCGGACTTGATTATATCGACCTCTATCTGCTGCACAAGCCCTACGGCAACTATTACGCGGCATGGAGAGCCTGCGAACGGCTTTACAAAGAAGGACTTATCCGCGTCATCGGTGTGACAAGTTTCTCCAATGAACGCCTGCAAGACCTTTTCCTGCACAATGAGGTGAAGCCTGCCGTGAACCAGCTTGAGACACACCCGTTTTTCCAACAGCAAGCAGCCAATACATTCTTGCAGAAAGAGGGTATTCAACATGAGGCATGGGCACCTTTTGCCGAAGGACAGAATGACATTTGGAACAATCCCGTGCTGAAAGCCATTGCGGAAAAACATGGCCGTACGGTGGGGCAAGTTGTCCTCCGCTGGCTGAACCAACGCAATGTGGTGGTCATTCCCAAGACGGTACACAAAGAACGGATGATTGAGAACTTCAACATCCTTGACTTTACGCTTACGGGAAAAGAGATGGATGCCATCGCCACGCTTGAAACCGGAAAAAGCCCGATTTATGACGATATGGACTTGGCAACGGTGAAATATATAGGGACACACCGAATTCATGATTAATAAAAATAGCTATGAACAAGACTATCACTTTAAACAACGGCATTGAAATGCCAATAATGGGGTACGGCGTTTGGCAAATCGCCCCTGAAAAATGCGAATACTATGTTTCGGAAGCCCTAAAAGCCGGTTACCGTTTGATTGATACGGCGCAAGCCTATTACAACGAAGAAGGCGTGAGCGCGGCCATTTCCAACTCAGGCATCCCGCGCTCGGAAATATTCATCACCACGAAAGTATGGATTTCCAATGCTGGAGATGAAAAGGCTGCTATCAGTATAGATGAATCGCTCCGCAAACTGCGGACGGATTACATTGACTTGTTGCTTATCCATCAACCTTTCGGGGATTATTACGGAACCTACCGGGCTATGGAGAAAGCATACGAAGCAGGAAAAGTACGTGCCATAGGATTGAGCAATTTCTATGATGCCAGATTCGTGGACTTGGCTGAAAACATGGATATTAAACCAACTGTGGTACAACTGGAAACACACGTGTTCTCACAACAGGTAAAAATGCGTCATCTGGCAGAAAAATACGGAACGCACATCATGGCATGGAGTCCGTTGGCACGTGGCATGAATGGCCTTTTCACGAATGAGACATTGAAATCCATAGGAGAAAAATACGGTAAGGATAATGCGCAAGTGTGTCTGAAATTCCTGACCGACGAGGGCATTATTGTACTTCCCCAATCAACGCGTACGGAACGCATGGCCAGCAATCTAGCCATCGATGACTTCTGCTTGAGCGAGACTGACAAGGAACTTATCCGCAAAATGGATACTGGAAAGGCACTTGCGGCGGACTTCAATGACCCGGAACTGGCCGAGTATCTTCTTACATATGACAAGAATTTTAACCCTCGAAATAAATGAAGACAAGGAAACTTGGAAATTTGGAAGTGTCCGCAGTCGGTCTTGGCTGCATGGGCTTCACACACGGCTATGGAGCATGTCCAAGCGAAAAAGAATCCATCCGGTTGATACGAAAAGCCTATGAGGAAGGTTGTACGTTTTTCGACACTGCTGAAATATATAGCTGTTATAGGAATGAGGAACTGGTGGGAAAGGCGTTAAAGCCGTTTCGCCAGCAAGTGGTAATTTCCACCAAATTCACTCCCGTGACATTGCCCGGACAAGAAAGGCCTGAAGGCAAGCTTTCCCGGAACGGTATTCGTCAGGCAGTTGAAGGATCTTTACGACGACTGCAAACCGACTACATCGATTTATATACAGAACATCGTGTTCCCAAAGAAAGCGACCCTGCCGAAGTCGCTTACTGGATGGGTGAATTGATAAAGGAAGGCAAGATACGTGGTTGGGGACAGTCGGAACCAACGCTTAGACAACTGAAAGCGGCACATGCCATCACACCGGTCACAGCCGTACAAAGCGAATACTCCATCATGGAACGGAAATGGGAAGCGGACGTGATTCCTTATTGCATGGATAATGGCATCGGTTTCGTTGCCTATTCACCGATGGCTGGCGGTTTCTTGAGTGGAAAGTACCATCATGCGACTTTCGAGGGAGACGATGTGCGGCGTGTAATCACACGCTACACGGAAGAGAATATGCAAGCCAATAGGGTGTTGCTTGAACTTATTAACCGCTATGCCGAAGCGAAACATTGTACTGCCGCACAGATTTCGTTGGCTTGGGTGATGCACTCGGAACATATCGTTCCTATACCGGGTATGCGTAGTGATGCACGAATACTTGAAAATCTTGGAGCAGCTGAAGTGACCCTTACCAATGCCGAATATGCCGCAATGAATGAAGCGTTGAGCCATATCACCATACACGGCAACCGGACGGATGAGGACATCGCCAAACTGGGGACTATCGAAGGAAAGCAACAAAATACATAAATCCTATTCATCGCTTGCCAGTCATCCGCAGTTTGCCCGTAAAAACGCGTGACACAGACTGAAATATCGGAAATACTCATTCACGTCGCCTTTTATGCCGGATGGCCTAACGCATGGGCGGTTTTCCGTATGGCAAAAGATGTGTGAACCGAATACCGGATAAACCATGCAGGGAAACTGTCAGCAATCGCTGTCTGCGGTCCTTATGGAGCGGTAAAGGAACAGGCATCGGGACTTTATGCCCAGCCCCTTGCCGAACGCGGTTTCATCACTCTTGCTCTCGACCCGTCATTCAGAGGAGAAAGCGGCGAACAGCCCCAATACCGCCGTGCAGGATACCCGCATCAAAGCCACCGTTTCATCCACGATGGGAGCGTTCTCCCTGCTCGACCACGCAGACGAAATCCGTTCCGCCGTGCTTGTCGTACATGGGGAAAAAGCCTACTCGCTTCCGGCCTCACAGGAGGCTTTCGGAAAATTGAAAGGAGACAACAAAGAACTGATGATCATTCCTGATGCGAGCCATACCGACTTATACGACAGGATGGATATTATTCCGTTCGACAAAATTGAAGCATTTTTCAGAAAATACTTGAAATAAAAATCGGAAATAAACTAACGTCGAGTTCGATATAACTCAAAACATAACAAGTTGCCCGTCTTTAACAAAACAAACGTCAATGGCGGGCTTCTTTTCAAAGAAGCAATATGCGGCAATGATGGAGAGGGAATTGGCAATGAAATAGTTGAAAAAACGATGTTTGGAATGGTCTTTAGCCAAACATGGTAAAATCCCTACAAAGTGGAATGCTTTTCAAACATAGGGTACTTTTTTTTATCCTTTATACCATTAAGCTGATTGATTCTCCATTCTTTTGAGAAGTCTTCCAGCCGTACTCCTCGATAAGGATATTTATCACCCGATAATTTACACCTGCGTTTTATTTCATCAACAAACGAATCGGTGTACATTTCTTCCACTAAATAATACCCTACCTTATCTTCTTCCAGCGGTTGCAGAAAAACATAAGCATCAAAATTTTCCTCAAAAGTTCCATCAAGAGGAACTCCTTGATACTCCAAATCGAAATCAAAAGGCTCTTGTCCAAAAGGAGAATCAGCCAAAGCAAAAGCAACCGGCTTATTTCCATTTGTCTGAAAGACATAATCAAACAAGCCCTTCCTTATTTTCCCAAAGACATTACCTGAATTATCACCCCACACTGTATGAAGCAATACAGAATACACTTCTTTGTCCGAGAACTTCTTTCTTAGAAGATTGCCCAGGCTTGGAACACCATTGGCATGTTTGCAAGCGTGATTTCCACCCACAATAAACAGATTTCCACGCGAGTCATGATTTTCACGAATTATTTTCTCGGTCACATCAGCCATGCAAGCATCCCGATCCTGAAATGAATGGTTGTTCCAACGCCTAAAATCATCTTCCGTCTGAATATCCAGCCACGACAATCCAAAATCAGGAAAAATTACCCGTATTTTCTTTGCCGGGGACAACTTTTGATTTACTTCCCAAAGAGTTATTAAGAATTCATACATTCCTTTATCATTCCAGCCATACTGATAGTCGCCTCCCAAAATATCCAACAACAACTGCCTGTTTAATTTTTCCCCGTTCAGGAATTGATTTATACGTTTCTGATTCCCTCTTTTCATCTCTAAAAATACAGTTCCCACTATCTCCGGAAACTCAGGCCTCTGTACCAACCGCTTCATCAAATCCCATGAAGGTTTATAAAAATGATGCTCTCCATAAAGAACAATCCGATGCCGCTTCAATGCGTCTAAAAGAAAATCCTCCGGTTTCTGACCATGCGACCGGACATATCGGATAAAAGCCATTGTATCTGTTGAGACATGCGATATTCGCGAAACATATCTCACATACTTGTCCAAAACAGGAGCCAGCCTTTCTTTTAACCACAATCGGCCTTCTTCAACCGACTTTACAGGCTGCTCTCCGGCGTTTACCCATCTGCCATTCTCAAGAACCGAACCCGTAAGCAAATACCTGTATTCATCTTTCCAAACTCTTAACGTAGAAATCACCCCGGCCACAGAATCATTGTAATAAACGACCTGCTTGACCTCCCGGTTCAGAATCTCCTCTCTCACTTCAGGTTTCACCTCACGATCCTTATAACTTTTGCCCAAAGGGCAGAAGCGGAAAGTAAAGATTTTATCAAAACAGACAGAATCATTGCCCTTGGCCTGCATGTAGGCAGATGCTGCAAATGCGCCTAACGGAGATGACAAATCAATCGTGTCTTTTAATTCACTTACTTTCTTATCAACCCAAACAATACGTTTGAACTCAGCTTTGACGCCTGTACCCCACAATACCAACAACCATAATATTAAAACAATTCTTTTCATTCTAATATGATATTAATACCCGTCGGCAGAACCAAGACAGTACATATTTAATTCCGATAATGGATTTTTTAAATTACTATTAGCACTTAACGATATGTCTTTGCACAAAGAAATGAAAAAATTTTACAAGGAACCATACTCCATTTATTTTTTGTCATTTTTTAACCCACAGAATAAAAAGAACGGTCATCACCTTCTTCAATCCGTTCTTGCTCTGAACACAAAACTCATCGCAAATGTTCTGTCGACAAGCCGTGACATCTTGTTTTCTGTATAGAGGAAGCTTATCTTTTTGCCCCAGATGAACATGCCAACACCCTGTTTATTTATCATAAATTTAAGTATAAACTTGACCGTATTGACATTTAAAAATCCCTGAAATATTTTTTCCCCGATTGTGTAACTATATTATGGCTTCCACGACTAACAAGACAAAAACTTCACACAGAATGGAAAAAGAAAAAGAATTTACCGAACTGCTCTTCCAGCATCAGCGGATTATCTACAAAGTCTGCCTCTTGTATGCCAAAGACAAGGACGACCTTGCCGATTTATATCAAGAGGCTGTATATAACCTATGGAAAAACTTCGACACATTCCAGAACCGGAGTAATTTCAGCACGTGGGCTTATCGAGTCTCTTTGAACACGTGCATCACCGATCTCAGGAGGAAGAAACGGCATGTCTCCGTACCGCTACAAATGATGCAGACCGAACCTTTTGAGAATACTCCCAGTACCGCTCTCCTGCACGAAATGTACTCCCTCATCAAACGGCTGGACAAAACAGAACGGATGTATATCATGCTTTGGCTGGAGGAAAAGACGTACGATGAAATTGCGGAAATTATTGGAACCAGCCGCAATCAGGTGGCCACCAAGCTACACCGGATTAAAAACAAACTCAAAACAATGTCTAACCTTTAAATGACAAGAATTATGGAACTAACAGAATTACAAAAAATGTGGAAAGAACTGGACGAGCGCATCACCCGGAACGAACTTATCCACAAAGAAGAAATCTCAACCATCTTAAAGACACGGAAACGCTCCTATATGGACAGGCTGATGACGATCGACAAGATGGCATTCTACCTTACATCGGTGGCCACTATCGTATTCTTTTATCTCTGTCTCATCCGTTCCATCTACAAGCTATATCCCGACATGGTCATCATCGGAGGGATCATCACAATTGGTGGAAGCATCATGCTGGCCGGCAGAGTAAAACAACTAAAAAAAATACAGAAAGAGAACAACCTTGAAAAGCAGAACGAATATGTTGTCCGCTACAAGCGGCTATTTTATAGAACAGAACTGGCAGGATGGCTGCTGTGCGCCGTCTTTATAGTCGACATCTGTTTTCATAACAACCCGGAGGCCGTGTGGTGGGTAATCGTAATGTTCTGTGTGGCCTTTATTCTGGACCACTTTATCTATCATCATGTCCGGACAGCCGTCAAAGGAATCATCTCCACGAACAAAGAATTGAAAGACATGCGCTGAAGATACATACTGCAGCCCGGAAACCAAAAACACAGGGACGCCAGGTCATAAAAACATGTGGAATGTACGCAAAGCTATTATTCCGTTCGACAAAATTGAAGCGTTTTTCAATAAAAACAAACGGTGCAGCCAAAAAACTCTTTGTATTTTTCGGCAACGCCGTTTTATTCATAAAATCCGATATAAGAATAGGAATATCTTAGGACACTGTCCAAAATTTTGTGTAAATGGAAACAGGATTCAGCTGTAAGTTTGTCCTTATATCTGGATTCTGTTTTCAAAAATAAGCATAAATTGATTCATAATCAACCCCCAGTTATGAATAGGCTGTGTCCATTTCTTCTCAATCTCCATAAGTGAAAGATAAACGGTCTTTTTTACGGCATCGTCCGAAGGGAATGAGAGCTTTGATTTTGTGTACTTTCTGATTTTTCCGTTCAGATTTTCAATGAGATTGGTTGTATAGATTATTTTTCTGATTTCCAGCGGGAACTGGAAGAAAACCGTCAGATCATCCCAGTTGTTTCTCCATGAAAGTATGGCGTAAGGATACTTTCCTCCCCATTTCTTTTCCAGATTGTCAAGCTCTGCGGCGGCAACCTCCTTATTGGGTGCGTTATAGATATTCTTCATGTCTGCCGTAAACTCTTTCTTGTCCTTATAAACGACATATTTACAGGAGTTTCTGATCTGATGTACCACACAGATCTGGGTGGATGACTGAGGGAATACGGTACGAATGGTATCCGTAAATCCATTCAGATTGTCGGTACAGGTAATCAGTATATCCTGTACTCCACGCGCCTTTAAATCAGTCAGGACACCCATCCAGAAAGAAGAACTTTCCGATTTTCCGACCCACATGCCAAGAACCTCTTTCAGGCCGTTCTGCTTCAGACCGACACAAAGATAGACGGTCTTGTTTATGATCTTCCCGTTATCCCGTACCTTGAAGACGATACCGTCCATCCAGACTATCAGATAAACCGGGTCCAGAGGACGGTTCTGCCATTCCTGGGCAGCCTGGTTCACCTTGTTTGTAATGATGGAAATGGCAGACGTGGAGAGTTCTATTTCATAAATCTCACGCATCTCTTCCTCTATATCGGAAACGCTCATTCCTTTGGCGTATAGGGAGATAACCAGTTTTTCTATGGAAAGTCCACGGCTTTCATGCTTGGGCACTGCTATCGGTTCAAACTGACCGTTGCGGTCACGCGGTATGGAAATGACAGCCTCTCCATGTCCGGTCTGGATTTTCTTCGGATAGCTGCCATTGCGTGAATTGCCACTGTTATTACCGGCCACGGAATTCTTTTCATAACCCAAATGGGCATCCATTTCACCTTCAAGCATCTTCTCTAAGACTTGCGCATGCAACTGCTTCAAAAACTTGCTTACATCGGCTTCTGTCTTGAACTGACTAATAAACTCCTTACTTAAAACCTCATCAGGCACTACTTGATTCTTTTCCTGACTTTGACAGCCTAAGAATTCAATGGTTGTAACAGCCTTAAAATCAGCAATTCCATAAATTTTCCATGGTGACGCGGGTGACGCAAGCCTAAAAAGTGTACCTTTATGGCATGTTTGTACGCAAGAAGAAG
>CASENM010000026.1 GCA_949289295.1 uncultured Bacteroides sp. | reverse complement strand
TCAGGATAAGGCTACCAAACGGATCTGTCCATACTGAAACTTTATTCACTACGCCACAGCAGGAGGCTATCAAACCATTACTGGATGCATTAGACCACGATAAAAATCGGGCAGGGTGACGCATTGTCAAAGTCAGGAAAAACATCATGATGAACCCGAATCCGGACACATCATTCCAAATCGGTGATATAGTATGGATTGTCGGCAGAAAAGGAGCGGAGAAAGAAGTGTAAGAATCCGCCTTTCTAAAAACGCTTCGGTGTTTTGTCCGAAACGACAAGACGTTTTGTCTAAAACGCCGAAGCGTTTTTTTAATATCCGCTCTGTATATTCACTAACCGGCCCAGTTCTCACGGTCAAGACTACGGTAACTGATAGCCTCGGCCAGATGATGCGGACAGATAGCAGCAGACTGCTCCAGATCGGCCACAGTACGTGCTACTTTCAGTATGCGGTCGTAAGCCCGGGCAGACAAATTCAAACGCGACATGGCATTCTTCAACAAACTTAATCCTTGTGCATCGGGCTGGGCAAACTCGTGAAGCAGACGCGATGTCATCTGCGCATTACTATAGATACCGGGAGCATGGACAAAACGTTCAGCCTGTATTTTCCGAGCCTGAACGACGCGCTGCCGGATAACCTCACTGCTTTCAGCCGGAGATTTATCCGCCATTTTTTCAAACGGTACAGGCACAATCTCGACCTGAATATCAATGCGGTCAAGAAGCGGTCCGGAAATCTTGTTCAGATAACGCTGCACTTGGCCGGGAGTACACACACAATTGCGTGTAGGGTGATTGTAATATCCGCATGGACAAGGATTCATAGATGCCACGAGCTGAAAATTTGCCGGATAATCCAATGTATATTTCGCCCTGGAAATAGTGATATGACGGTCTTCCAACGGCTGACGAAGCACCTCGAGCACGCTACGGTTAAATTCAGGCAATTCGTCCAAGAAAAGTACCCCATTATGAGCCAGACTGATTTCTCCCGGTTGCGGACTGGCACCTCCCCCTACCATCGCCACTTGCGAGATAGTATGATGCGGGCTTCTGAACGGACGCGTTGCTATCAGGGAAACATCCCGACCCAGTTTTCCTGCTACTGAATGAATTTTAGTGGTTTCAAGGCTCTCCCCCAGAGAAAGAGGAGGAAGAATGCCCGGCAGACGCTTTGCCATCATCGATTTCCCGCTTCCTGGTGCGCCGATAAGAATTATATTATGCCCTCCGGCTGCAGCCACCTCAAGCGCACGTTTCACGTTCTCCTGACCTTTTACATCAGAAAAGTCAAACGGGAACAAAGACTGATGCTGATAAAACTCTTCCCGCGTATTGACAACAGTAGGAACCAGCTCACGAGTACCGTTGAAAAACTCAATCACCTCTACCATATTGTCAACTCCATAGACGTTCAGATCATTCACTACAGCAGCTTCCCTGGCATTCTGTTTAGGCAGAATAAAACCTTCAAATCCATGCTTACGGGCAGCAATGGCTATTGGAAGCGCACCACGAATGGGCTGAAGGCTTCCGTCAAGGCTCAATTCTCCGATGATTAAATACTTGTCCAGCCTGTCATCGGAAACAATTCCAGCCGTTGCAAGAATACCAATAGCTAAAGGAAGATCATAAGCAGACCCCTCTTTCTTGATATCAGCAGGGGCCATATTGATTACAATCTGACAGGTAGGAAATTTATATCCATTTACTTGGAGAGCCGATATAATCCGCTCGTGGCTCTCTTTGACAGCCGAATCAGGCAATCCGACCAAGAAAAATTTAATGCCTCTCGAACTGTTCACTTCAATCGTTACAATGGTGGCGTCGATACCCTGAACGGCGGCACCGAAAAGTTTTACTAGCATTTAAGGTTAATAGGTTTTAAATGATTATTTATCTTTTTTTTCTGTCAATTCTTCAAGTTTTATCTTCAGTTCATTCCCAAACAAACCGACAGCCTCTATTCTTCTTCCGGAACTGACCAACACATTTGCAGGAAGCCGGCTGACATTTATCTGCTCCAGAACCGAATTGTTCCAGCCTTTAGCATCACACAGCTCTATCCACTGTCCCGTATCATCTTTACAAGCTTCGGCCCACGCCTTCTTGTCATAATCGAGCGAAAAATTCAATACTCTCAAATCGTCTTCCCCAAACTCTTCACACAAACGATATAACGAATCACGCTGCAAGACACTTTCCTTATCCCATGTGGCCCAAAAATTTATTAATGTGTACTGTCTTTTATGCGTGTTCCATGAAAGATAACGCCCATCTCTTTTCATCACAGAAAAATAATTGATATAATTCCGCTCTTTCTTTTCAGACATCGACTTTATAATCAAACCGATTACCCAGCTGTCTTTTATTTTTCCGTCAAGCGGATCAATCAATTCTTTTATCTTCTTCTCGTCAGGGCTCATCTTTTGCACAAAATATTTGTCAATCAGATATGCTGACACAAACGACTGCAAATGTGATTTGATGAAAGCTTCAGCCAATTGTTCTTGCCTTGCATAGTCGTTCTCACCTTTAATCTGAGAAAGAAATTCTTGATACTCGCCATTAAACCCATCACCCTCTACAACAGGCTCGGCAAAACGGCCCTTTAAAGAGACTTTCCACCCCTTATCTGCAAATATTGGTATAAAGCTCCCTGATCCATCGACCAGACGAAACATATTGAGCGTATCAGGGACAAATTCATATTCAAATTTCCCACCCTGCGGATATATCGTATCTATTTTCGATTCCGGATCATCATATACAACCAACAACATATCTGAAGTCAATCCTTCCAACTCTCCTTTCAGCTCAAACTTATCGTTTTCTTTACATGAGATCAGACAGAACAACAGACATACAAACCCAAAGAATGGAGACAATTTCTTCATAATTTTCTTTTTGTATGCTGCGAAAATACACAATAAAATCGTATTCCAGCTATTTTTCGCAAATTATCTTATAGTCTTTTCCAGAAAAAAGGCCGACATTCCGCCTGGTTGACAAGCATAAAGAAAGCCGGGAGACAATATCTCCCGGCTTTCTTATTTTATAACTGTCTTCTTCCGATTATTTACTGGATTTCACTTACATATTTTGCAAATTCACGGTCATCAGCAGCCTTAGCAGCCAAAGTAGCATCCAGCTGTTTTACTTTATTCATGCTACTCTTAACCAGGTCTGCATTGTTGGTTCTTGCACCTACAATAGCCATCAGATAGCTTGTATAAGCATCCGGATTCTTAACGGCCGACAAAGTTGCTTTAGCCTTGTTATAATCCTTGGCCAGAATCTGTGCCAAAGCAGCAGAGTTAGTTTTGGCATCACCGAATGCCTGTACAGCACGGTCATACTGACCCTGTTTGATATACAGATTACCCAAAGCCTCATCAGCAGTATTGGCGCCCGACGACTTGCTCAAATAATTTTCAGCTTCAGCTACATTACCTTTAGCCAATTCACACAAGCCAAGGTTGGTGTTGATTTCAGGAGCATTGGCATTCTTGCTTGCTGCTTGTTTGAAATATTTTTCAGCTGCCGCACGATCACCTGCTGCATAAGCCAACAGACCCAAGTTGTTGTATGCACGATAATCATTCGGATACAATTCTACAGTCTTCTTATAGATAGCTTCCTTGCGAGCGTTGTCACTAGTCAAAGTAGCAGCATACAACAGTTCTTCTACACTCAAAGAATCAGCGTGAGTATCGAATGTTGCATTGATTTCTTCATCGCTGCGACCAATCACATCATAGTTGGCAGTCAAGCGAGCGCGACGCAACTGCGGCAGGATTTCATCAGCCAAAGTTTTGTAAACTGAAGAAATGTTCTTGATTTCAGCTTCACGCTGTTCCGGATCAGAATACATTGACAAAACACGCAAGATCAAATCTTTGTCCTGAATGTTTGATTTGGAAACGAGTTCCTTGAAACCATCCCAGTCCTGAGCTGTGTACTTAGTGTCCACTGCTGTTTCGATTTCACCTTTCTTCAACTCTTTGTTGATGTATTTTTCAGTGTTGCTCTGACGGTTGGCAGCCAATTTATCGTTCAGTTCAAAACCACCATCGGGTGAAGCATATGCTGAAATTTCAATGTTGTTCAGTTTGAAGTTCTTGGTGTCATTAGCCACATTCACCACTTTCTTGTTGAATTCTTTCAAGCCATCAGACTTCAATTCGCTGGCACGGATGTTTGCCTGCTGAATCAAGAACATGATTTGAGCTTCCTGAGCCTGCTTGATAATCCGTTCGTAAGCGTCAGCCGAATAAGCGGCATTTGCAGAATTCACTGTCGGAAGTTCTGAAGTAGCAATCACACCGTCAGCAATCTTTACAGAAGGAATCGTGTACTCTTTGTTCTTGTAGTTAACCTTGAAATCAAGATACAGCTCAGACTTGGCCATTTCCGGAACATAGTCGAACACAGCCTTCATTGTATAAGTTCCACCCACTTTGTAAGAAATGGTCTGGTCGTTACCTTCCACCTTTTCACCCTGGAAAGTAGCCGGCTGTCCTTTAGCTTCGCCGCCGTCCCATCTCAAAACCGGAGTAACTTCAACCACAGCTTTTTTCTTGAAGTATTTTTCCGGGAATTTACCTGTGATTGTTACAGGCACTTTACCTGCGACTGCTTCCAGCACTTCAGGGTTAGTTGTGAAATAGTCTGGAGACAATTCGCCCATCTTGCCACATGAAGAGAAAGCAAGGACTAACAATGCCACGAGGGGCAAATACAACTTTTTAATCATGATGTTAAATATTTAATTTGTATTATAATGAATAATCTAGTCGTTCCGATTGATTATTTGGGGCAAAGATAAGAAAAACTCACATACATGTTAGATTTTTCCCTCTTTTTTTTAATTTTCTCCTTAAAAAAAGATTAAACGCGCACATTCTGTCATAATCTGTGCCGGTTACGCGGGTGATGGCCGATAATTTCTTCACGAAGCCGGTTACGGTCGATATGCGTATAAATCTCGGTGGTGCCTATGCTCTCATGACCGAGCATACACTGTATGGCCCGGAGATTAGCCCCGCCCTCAAGCAAATGGGTTGCAAAAGAATGCCTGAATGTATGCGGACTGATGTTTTTGTTCAGCCCGGCCTTTTCCGCCAATTCTTTGATGATATGGAATACCATAATCCGAGAGATGTTTTTTCCGAAGCGGCTGATGAATACATAATCTTCATAACCGGGCTTGACGAAACCGGAATTACGGTCAGGAAAATAATTTTCAAGCTCATTCACAGCCCGTGAGGAAACAGGCACCAGACGTTGCTTGCTCCCTTTCCCCTCCACTTTGACGAACCCTTCTTTCAGATAGAGGTCTGACAGTTTCAGGTTGCACAGCTCACTGACACGCAGTCCGCAACTGTACAAGGTCTCCAGTATGGCCCTGTTCCGCTGCCCCTCCCTTGACGTACGGTCAATTGCACCGATAAGCCTGTCTATCTCTTCCACAGTCATCACATCCGGCAAATACCTGCCTATTTGCGGCAACTCGAGCAACTCGGTCGGATCCTGTCTGATATAATCCTCCATCACCAGAAAATGATAGAACGAACGGATTCCGGACAATATGCGCGCCTGCGAGCGCGGATGAATGCCAATGTCTCTCAAGCCGGCAGAGAACGACTCCAGATCGTCCAATGTCACATCCATAAAATCTATCCCTTCGTCCGAGAGGTAAGTCAGAAGCTTGTCCAAATCGGCAAGATAGGCTTCCACCGTATTCTCCGAAAGAGACTTTTCCAGTTTGAGATACTGTCTGTACCTCATTATTGTTTTGTTTTTCTCCCACGTTTTCATTTCTTTTTCCTATCTTTGCAGCGTATTTATCTACAAATGTATCAAATATTTCAATAGGTTTAGATCAGATGAGAATACAAATTATCAATGGCCCGAACATTAATCTGCTGGGCAAGCGTGAACCTTCCGTCTACGGAGAAGAGTCTTTTGAAAGCTGGTTCGAAAAACTGAAAAAAAAATATCCCCAAATAGAATTCGGATATTTCCAGTCGAATATAGAAGGAGAACTTATCGACAAAATCCATGAAACGGGATTCGAATACGACGGGATAGTGCTCAACGCGGGAGCGTACACACATACATCCATTGCACTGCAGGATGCCATACGGGCTATACCGGCACCGGTAATCGAAGTACATATTTCAAACGTACACAAGCGCGAAGAATTCCGCCACAAGTCAATGATTGCATGTGCGTGCCGGGGAGTCATCTGCGGATTCGGGCTCAACTCATACCGCCTGGCAGTAGAAGCGCTGGTTGACTGAAAACGCTTCGGCGTTTCGGCCAAAACGACGGGACGTTTCAGTCAAAACGCCGAAGCGTTTTTCTGACTGAAGCCGAATCAAATGCAGTTATTATAAAGAAAAACTCAAAAACTAAAAGAATATGATGCTCAAGCAAACAAAAATCGTTGCGTCCATTTCGGACCTGCGTTGTGACGTAGACTTTATCAGAGACCTGTTTGAAGCAGGCATGAACGTGGTACGTATGAATACCGCCCATGCCAGCAGAGAAGGTTTCGACAAACTGATAAACAACGTGCGGACCGTATCGAACCGTATCGCCATTCTGATGGACACGAAAGGCCCGGAAGTCCGCACAACAGTCTGCGCAGAAGGTCCTATAGACTTCAAGACCGGCGATAGAGTGCAGATTGTGGGCAATCCTGAACAAGAAACCACCCGCGATTGCATTGCGGTCACTTATCCACAGTTTGCGTACGACTTGCATACAGGTGCGCGTGTGCTCATCGACGACGGAGAACTGGAACTGGAAGTGACAGACAAAAAAGACGGCATACTGCTGTGCGAAGTCCTCAATGACGCCACTCTGGGAAACCGAAAAAGCGTAAATGTACCCGGCGTACGCATCAACCTGCCTTCACTGACAGAAAAGGACCGCAACAATATTCTCTATGCCATCGAGAAAGACATCGATTTCATCGCACACTCATTCGTGCGCAACCGCCAGGACGTACTTGATATCCGGGCGATTCTGGATGCACACGGCAGCGACATCAAAATTATCGCAAAGATTGAAAACCAGGAAGGAGTGGACAATATCGATGAAATTCTGGAAGTGGCCGACGGTGTAATGGTAGCCCGCGGCGACCTGGGCATAGAAGTTCCCCAGGAGCGTATCCCGGGCATCCAGCGTATACTCATCAAGAAATGCATTCTGGCCCGCAAACCGGTCATCGTAGCCACACAGATGCTCCATACCATGATCAACAACCCCCGTCCCACCCGTGCAGAAGTAACCGACATCGCCAATGCCATCTATTACCGCACAGACGCACTGATGCTCAGCGGCGAGACAGCTTACGGGAAGTATCCGGTGGAAGCGGTGAAGACCATGACAAAAATTGCCGCACAGGCCGAGAAAGACAAGATGCAGGAAAATGACATTCCCATCCCTCTGACACCGGAGAACACCGATGTGGCAAGCTTTCTGGCAAAACAGGCCGTACGCGCCACCAGTCTGATGCCCATCCGTGCCATCATCACGGACAGTTTCAGCGGACTGACTGCCCGCAATCTGGCCGCCTTCAGAGGAAAATATCCCGTACTGGCCATCTGCTATAAAGAAAAGACTATGCGCCATCTGGCTTTGTCATACGGTGTGGAAGCCATTTATATGCCTGAAAAAGCCAACGGACAGGAATATTACTTTACTGCTCTGCGCAAGTTGCTGGCCGATGGAGTCTTGTCAGAAAACGAGATGGTAGCTTATCTGAGCGGCGGAAAGAAAGGCACACATACTTCTTTCCTTGAAATCAATCAGGTGGGCGATGTATTGTCCGACACTGACAATTATGTGCTGCCCAATCATAACCGCTACTTGTGATGAAAGAGACGGACGAGTTGGATGACTACATTCTCCGGCATATAGATGCGGAAGGGAAGTACCTGGCCGATTTGTACCGCGCCACACATGTCAAGCTGTTGCGTCCCCGGATGGCTTCAGGCCATCTGCAGGGACGGATGCTGAAAATGTTTGTGCGGATGATCCGCCCCAAGCAAGTGCTCGAAATCGGTACGTACAGCGGTTATTCAGCTCTCTGTCTGGCAGAAGGGCTGGAAGACGGAGCGATGCTTCATACTTTCGAAATCAATGACGAGCAAGAGGATTTCACTCGTCCATGGCTCGAAAACTCGCCATGGGCAGACAAAATCCGTTTCTATATAGGAGACGCACTGGAAATGGTGCCGCAGATGAATATCGTATTCGACCTTGCATTTGTAGACGGAAACAAACGTTTCTATGTAGACTACTATGAAATGATCCTCAAGAAAATGAATGCAGGGGGATACATAATCGCCGACAACACACTGTGGGACGGACACGTATTGGAAACAGATTCCTCCCATACTGACGCACAGACAGCGGGTATCAAAAGGTTCAACGATCTGGTGGCAGCCGACCCGAGGATAGAAAAGGTAATCCTCCCGCTACGTGACGGATTGACAATTATCAGAAAAAAATAAGAATTATATTATGGAAACAACAAGACAGAACAAGATTGCCCGGCTCATCCAAAAAGAACTGAGCGAAATCTTTTTATTGCAGACAAAAGCAATGCACGGAGTGCTGGTATCGGTCAGCGTAGTCCGCATCAGCCCCGACTTGAGCTATGCACGCGCTTACCTGAGTGTATTCCCTTCCGAACGTGCGGAAGAGATTGTGAAAAACGTCAATGCAAACATGAAATCAATCCGCTATGAACTGGGGAAACGCGTCCGTTTCCAGCTCCGTATCATTCCGGAACTGAAGTTTTTTGTAGACGACTCACTGGACTATGCGGCACACATTGATGAGTTGCTGAAGAAATAGCCATGAACTTCCCATTCTACATCGCACGCAGATATCTCTTCTCAAAGAAGTCGCACAATGCTATCAATGTAATCTCCGCCATCTCTGTGTGCGGCGTGGCATTGGCGACTCTGGCTCTTGTCTGTACACTGTCCGTATTCAACGGCTTTCAAGATTTGGTCTCCACATTCTTCACGGCATTCGACCCCCAGCTGAAGATTGTACCTACGACAGGAAAAGTGTTCGACGGACAAGACAGACGTATATTGGCCTTATATGAAATGCCGGAAGTGGCTTTGGTGTCAGAATCACTTGAAGACAATGCTTTGGTACAATATCAGGACAGACAAGCCATGGCAGTCATCAAAGGAGTGGAAGATAATTTCAGTGAACTGACTCCCATTGATACGATACTGTTCGGCCGGGGAGATCTCATATTGCATGATGAAGTGGCAGATTATGCGATTCCCGGCATACAGCTGCTGGGAGCACTGGGGACAGGTATCCGCTTTCTGGACCCGCTGGAGATATATGCCCCAAAACGCGGCGCAAAAGTGAATATGGCAAACCCTGCCACGGCTTTCAATTCGGGCAATCTGTTTTCGTCCGGACTGGTATTTGCTGTCAATCAGGAAAAATATGACGGTTCGTATATCATTACCTCACTGCAGTTCGCCCGCCGTCTGTTTCAGTACACTACCGAAGTAAGTGCAGTCAACCTTAAACTGAAGCCTGGCATCCATATAGGAGATATGAAAAAAAGGCTTGAAGAACAATTAGGAGACGAATTCAAAGTGCTCGACCGCTATGAACAACAGGCCGACACCTTCCGCATCATGGAAATAGAAAAACTGATATCTTACTTGTTTCTCACCTTCATACTGATGATAGCCTGCTTCAACGTCATCGGATCTCTTTCCATGTTGATTATCGACAAGCGCAATGATGTGGTGACATTGAGAAACCTCGGTGCAAGCGAAAAACAGATTCTCAGAATATTCCTCTTCGAAGGACGCTTGATATCATTCATAGGAGCTGTCGCAGGCATCGTTTTGGGAGTGACACTTTGTTGGTTACAGCAAGAATTCGGCCTGATATCACTTGGCAACTCAGGCAACTTCATTGTAGATGCCTATCCGGTAAGTGTACATTTCTGGGATGTCGCACTGGTTTTTGCAACCGTAGTGATAGTAGGGTTTCTTTCTGTATGGTATCCGGTCCGCTATCTCTTCAAGAAAATGCTGCTGTAAAAGGCCGTCATTTCCTTTGTACGATGCGCGCACCGGCAGGTACATCTTCAGTAACCCAAATATTTCCACCGATAGTGGCCCCTTTACCAATCGTTATGCGGCCAAGAATAGTGGCATTGGAATAGACAATTACATTATCTTCCAGAATGGGATGACGAGGAATACCTTTAATCGGATTGCCCTGCTCGTCCAATGGAAAACTTTTTGCCCCTAAAGTCACGCCCTGATAAAGTTTCACGTTATTCCCGATGATACAGGTTGCACCGATAACGACCCCCGTTCCATGGTCAATAGTGAAGTGATCACCAATCTGGGCTCCCGGATGAATGTCAATCCCGGTCTCAGAATGAGCCATTTCGGTAATGATACGAGGAATCAGTGGGATGCCCAGCGAATAAAGTTCGTGCGCGATGCGATAATTTGTAACAGCCCGGATTACCGGATAGCAACAAATGATTTCTCCAAAACAGGTTGCGGCAGGATCTCCATAATAAGCAGCCTCGACATCTGTAGCGAGAATGCGGCGCATCTCCGGCAAGCGGCTGATAAAATGTGCGGCCAGTTCAGCAGAGGTTTCCCTGCAAGGAACACTGCCGGACGACTCATTGTTTTCCTCCCCGAAACACAATCCAGCCTGAATCTGTTCGGTCAACAGAGAAAACAGTTCTTCTATATTGACACCGATATGATAGGTGATTGTCTGGCTGTGAATCGTAGAATTGCCGAAATACCCTGGGAAAAGAATGGCGCGGGCCAGTTCCACAATCTGCCTTAGCTTTTTTCCGGACGGAAGCGGTTCACCTTCCTTATGCTGATGAAACAATCCCTGGTATGATTTACTGTCAGAAAGCTCACTGACAGCCTTTGTCAGTATATTTGTGTCTTTAATCGGACTCATATTCGTAACTTATTGTTCTCGGCAAATGTAACGAATTTTGATGACTTTCATGGCAGAACAGAAATAAAATCGTATTTTTGTACAAAATTTAAAGAAAACCATGCCAGCAAACAAGAAGAATCCTTTTGCTTACAAAGCAAAACTGAGCAGAAAAAAGAAAAGCAGCGGAAAACGTATCGGCAAATCACGGCCGGAAAAGGCCAACAACCAACTGAACCGCCGGATACGCTGAGAATAAAGCTATCAATCAAAAACTTTGAATGTATATCCTTGTTTCAACAGCCATTCAATGGCACGCGGCAATGCATATTTCATATTCTTTTCCGACTTCAGCGAATCATGAAATGTAATGATTGAACCGTTACGCGCATATTTCCGTACTTTTTCGAATACCTGAGGGCCGTCAAGACGTTTGCTGTAATCGCGGGTAACCAAATCCCACATCACAATCCGATACTTCTTCTTCAACAAATGGTACTGGGCCCAACACATATGCCCGTGAGGCGGGCGGAACAAGTCCGTATGCAGATATTCATTCGCCTTATCCGTATTAGACAAATAGTTCCGGCTCAAATATTCAAATCCGCGAATATGGTTGAATGTATGATTTCCTATGCGATGGCCTCTCTCTACCACCATCCGAAACTCTTCCGGATGCTTGCGCACATTGTCACCCACCATAAAGAATGTAGCTTTGATGCCATATCTATCAAGCAAGTCCAATACCCACGGAGTTATTTCCGGTATCGGCCCGTCGTCAAATGTCAGATAAACCGACCTTTCATTCTTGTCCATACGCCAGAGGGCGCGCGGATACATCCAGCGAATCAGTTGCGGGGGTTGTTCTATCCACATAACGGTATTTTCATTCGAGTCATAACGTCAATTCATGCAAAACCATTTCCCGGCCTGCACGAACCAACGTCAACGACTTATATTTTTATCAATCAATTACTATTGACACTTCCCACTCGGTTCTCCAACTGCTTGTACAGCTGCTCAAAAGTCTGGCGATAATGTACACCACGAGGAGAAATCTCACCTGACTGCGGTTCCTTGATCTGATTCATACTCTTGCATACATCATCAAGAATATACAGATAACGCATGCAGTTTTCATAAGAGCTGGCAAAACGAGTGTCATCCAAACTCAGATACCAGGCGATGTACTCTGCTGCATCTTTTGCCAATGCTTCCAGAATCGTCTCCGCTTTCTCGTTTTCACCCAGAGCCAGATAGTCATCAGCCATTTCTTTCGAGCTGCTATAAATATAGTCATGGCGGACTGTCGTATCCGGAATCACCTTCTCACAATAGTCAAGCACTTCAAGCGCTTTGTCGTTCTTGCCTTCCCGGATAAGCTGGCTGGCCAACAAGACGAAAATACGCCGATGTGTGTCACACATACGCAAAGTCGTTTCATCCAGATAGATATCCGGGTTGTCAATACCACCAAACTTGAACTTGTGCATCAGATTGTCATACATTTTCTCCGAATCGATGCGTGCGCCCAGCTGGTCATGTGTGAACGGAGTAATACGGTAAGCCAATCCCTCCTGCACAAAGTTGCCTGTCAGATTGAGCTGGTTTTCTGAGCCGACCGTAATGGCCATATAAAGCGGACGCTCCCAATTGGTGTTGGCCAGCATCTCCAACATCATCAGCTCACTTTTATAGAGCAGATGCTTCCCTTTAAGGGAGATATGCATATAGTCGGGTATCGAATCGGGAGTCATCATGCCCGAACGTTTGATGGCCTCTTTGTCGAGTTTGACCACAATACTGTCGGTAGGTATCATCTGCAAATCAGCCTTCGGAGAACGTACCCAATGTTCCAGAATATTTTTCAATTCATACGGATTATCTCCGAACGATTTTTTTGCTTCTTCCGGATTCTGTCTGTAAAACTCTTCGACAGTTTTCATCGCGTCCGGACGGATATAAACCGCCTCATTATGACCCGCCACATAATCGATACGTTCCCAGTTGATAGGAACAGAAGGCGAATCATAGGCAGGACGGCGCATCTGGTCAATATACCAGTCGGTTTGCAGATAGCTCAAGTTGCAGACACGCGCATCAGTGCGGAAACCTTCCGTCTCTTGATTATACCACAGGGGGAAAGTGTCATTGTCACCGTTGGTAAAGATAATCGGATTTCCTTCTTCCTGAATCGAATTCAAGTAGTTCTGTCCGAAATCACGGCACGTATAGCGGTTGCTGCGGTCATGGTCATCCCATGTCTGGCTGACCATCTGAACCGGCACCAGCACACCTGCCACACCGGCTATTATAGCGGCTGTCGTTTCTTTCAGTTTCTTTTTATGAAGCCATTCGGCGATAGCTGCCACTCCCAAACCAATCCAGATGGCATAGGCATAGAACGAACCGGCATACGCATAATCCCGCTCACGCGGCTGCTGAGGTGTCTGGTTCAAATAAAGGACAATGGCAAGACCGGTCATGAAGAACAGGAAGAACACAATCCAGAACTGCTGAATACCCCGTTCGCCCTTATAGGCCTGCCAGAACAGGCCGATGATTCCCAAGATAAGCGGCAGACAATAAAATACATTATGTCCTTTGTTGTCTTTCAAATCGCTCGGAAGCAAAGACTGGTCGCCCACAAGCATCTTGTCCACAAACGGAATGCCCGTAATCCAGTTGCCGTGCTCTATTTCTCCCTCACCCTGTATGTCATTCTGACGGCCTGCAAAATTCCACATGAAATAACGCCAATACATGTAGTTGAGCTGATAGATGAAGAAGAACTTGATATTGTCCCATTGAGTCGGTATTTTCACCATAATAGTCTCTCCGCACTGGTCATAAGGCACCTGATGTCCTTCCACTCCTCCAAGCCAGCTTTCATAGGCTGCAGCATGGTCGCTGCTGTACATACGCGGGAATATCATATTCTGCGCATATCTGTATTCTGTCTTGTGACGCACAATTTCGTAGCTGTCTTTTTCTTCCGGAGATTCTTTCTCCTTACGCTGATATACCGGTGCGCCTTCTTCCACGTCATACATACATCCGTCGTCCACCACCTTAAGGGCCGGCTTCGAAGCATAGGTCTGGCCATAGAACAACGGCCGGGTGCCATATTGCTCACGCCCCAGATATTCTCCCAGCGTAAAGATGTCTTCCGGAGAGTTCTGGTCCATCGGCGTATTGGCGGAAGAACGGATTACAATTACGGCATACGAAGAATAACCCACCACAATCATCATCATGGCCAGCAGCGTTGTATTCAACGTTCGCGCGCTTACCTGATATTTCTCGCTGATATTGGCAAACAAATAAAGTGCCAGTATCGCCAACACAACGATACCGATGAACACGCTTCCCCAACCATGCCCGTAGAAAGGAATTCCCAGCAGACCGACTGTGGAAAGGAACGAAATATTCATGCGCCGGCGGCTTTTGACAGTATAACTCTCGTACACTCCCCAGACGATGCTTGCCGCAAGGACAACCATATAGACTATGACACCCGTATTGAACGGACAGCCGAAATCATTGACAAACAACAATTCGAACCAGCCGCCCACCTTCACGATGCCCGGCACAATGCCATAAAGCACCACGGCAATCAGCACCATGGAACCACACAATGCCAACAGACTGCCTTTCAAGTTGGCATGAGGGTTTTTCTTGTAGTAATAAACCAGCACAATGGCAGGAATACACAACAGGTTCAGAAGGTGTACTCCTACCGACAAACCGGTCAGATAAGCAATAAGAATGAGCCAGCGATCGCTGTGAGGCTCATCGGCACGGTTCTCCCATTTTAAAATCAGCCAGAAAACCAAAGCAGTAAACAGGCTGGAATAAGCATATACCTCCCCTTCCACAGCACTGAACCAGAAAGTATCACTCCACGTATAAGCCAACGCGCCAACCACGCCCGATGCCATTATCGCTATCAGCCGGCCCGCGGTCATGTCTTTTTCTTCCGGACAAATCAGTTTCTTAGCCAGACAAGTGATGCTCCAGAAAAGAAACAGAATACAGGCCGCACTCATCAGCGCGCTCATGATGTTCACCATCTTGGCCACCTGCGAAGGGTCGCTTGCGAACTGGCTGAACAGATTGGCCGTGAGCATGAAAAACGGTGCGCCGGGCGGATGACCGACTTCCAATTTATAACCTGTAGTGATGAATTCAGGGCAATCCCAGAAACTTGCGGTAGGTTCGATGGTCATGCAATAGGTAAACGCAGCTATCGCAAAGACAAACCAGCCTAACACGTTGTTAATCTTGTCGTACTGTTTCATTGAATAATTTTGTTTCTCATTTATTTTCAATGCGGCAAAGATAGCAAACATTTACCAATGAAAGCATACCACGCAACATGAATCTTACCAAACACCCGTTAAATGTTCTTCCAGCCATCCAGCAGAAACATCTGTACTCCGGCAGCAATGCAATGTACCGCTTATGAAAGCCAGCTTTTCTGCATGTTGCAATAAGGTGCCGATATCGTGACTGACCAATACAATGGCACATTCGCGGTTGATTTCGTCCAATAAAGAATAAAGCTGCGACTCAAAATGTTTGTCTATATAAGTATCCGGCTCGTCAAGAATCAGTATTTGCGGATTCGACACCAATGCACGTCCCAACAAAGTCCGCTGCACCTGTCCTCCACTCAAGCTACCTATCGCACGCCGTTCCAGTCCTTCCAACCCCATACGGGCAATTATATGCCTCACCTGCTCATGCTGGCTCTCTGTAAACGGGCGCCACAATGATTTCTGCCTGCCAAGTCCTGACAAAATTACGTCGTAAACGGATATTGGAAATTTTTTGTCGACCGCACTATACTGCGGCAAGTAACCGATGCTCAACCAGTCAGCCTTTTTTCCGTTCAGGTTGAATTCAATTTCTCCGGACATCGGCTTCAGCAGTCCCAGAATCAACTTCACCAGCGTGGTCTTTCCGCCTCCGTTTGGTCCGATAATGCCTACAAAATCATTCGGATAAATCTCAAGATTGACATCGTGGAGCACAATTTTCCCTTCATAGCCTCCAGAAAGACGGGAAAGTTTAATTAACGGCCTCATATCCATTTTCAACGTTTGTTCGGTTTTCGGCTCAACGCATCAGCAATATGCATCATCTCTTCATCCCAACGATAGCTGAGCGGATTGACTGTCACCAGCTCCAAGGACAGTTCACCGGCTATCAGTTCCGCATTGCGACGGTCAAACTCCTGCTGGACAAACACAATTCTCACTTGTTTTTCCCTGCACCCACGAATCAATTGCTGCAGATAAGCCGGCGAAGGTTCTTTCCCTTCAGCCTCTATGCAGATTTGCTCCAATCCATAATCTCTTGCAAAATAGCTCAAGGCAGGATGATAGATGACGAAAGCCCGGTCTGCCTCCGCCATTTCCCGGACGACATGTTCCTCTGTACGGTCAATGACATTTTTCAGACTGTCCAGCCGATGCTGATAATACGTCCGACCGCCATTATCGAGCCTGCACAATGCCCTGTAAATGTTTTCTGCTATGATACGTGCATTCGGTATCGAATTCCAGATGTGCGGATCTGCAGCCTGAGCATGTATATGCGGATGTGGACTGTCAATAAGCTCTACCCCCTCCGACATATCATAAAACGGCAAATTGGGAGCATTGCTTTTGAGCTTCTCCATCCATGCCTGTTCAAACCCTATATGTCCGATGCGGAAATAGGCTTTACTTTGCGACAGATTCACGAGTTGCTGCGGTGTCGGGTCATACGTCTCGGGATTGCTTCCTTCCGGCACCATGCTGACCACCTGAAAATTGTCACCCGCCACGGCCTCCGTAAAATAACGGAGCGGTTCGATAGTCACGGTAATCACGGGCTTGTCAGCTTCTTCTTTTCCTCCTCCGCACGCAGCAAACAGCAGGATGCAAGGAAGCATGAACAAATATTTCCTGATAGACATGTCTGTTTATATATTTATGGATTTATTGTTGCAAAGCTACAAAAACTTTATGAGGTGAAATGCAGATTTCCACAGATTGTTTCCAGAAGACAGACAAGGAACGCCATCCGGAAAAACAAAGAGGGCAGACCGAAGCCTGCCCTCTTGCCATACTTTCATATTACGAGACTATACCTTCCAAACAAGTATAATCATTGTCATCAAGCTTTTTCTCCGGTTGCTGTCTCGCCTACCTGTTTCGGCATTTTGTGGCCCAGCAACAGATAAGCTACCGGAGCTGCCACAAACAATGAGGAGAACGTACCGACTACCACGCCCAGAATCATTGCAAACGAGAAGCTACGGATGCTGTCACCGCCCAGAATGATGATACAGATCAACACAATCAATGTACTCTGACCTGTGTTCAACGTACGTGCCAACGTGGTATTCAACGCATCATTGAACATCTTCGCACGTTCGCGGGTAGGATACAGATGGCTGAACTCACGCACACGGTCGAAAATAACCACCTTGTCGTTGATAGAATAACCGATGATTGTCAGCACCGCACCGATGAACGTCTGGTCAACATCCAGAGAGAACGGCATGATACCGTAGAACAACGAATAAGCGCCGATGACCAGCACCGCATCAATCGTCAGTGCAACTGTAGCACCAATACTGTAGGCAATGTTGTTGAATCGAATCAAAATATACAGACCGATTGCAATCAACGCAAAAACAACAGCCCATATAGCAGATGTCTTCATGTCGTCAGCCATACTCGGACCTACCTTCTGCGAACTGATAATCGAGCATCCGTCCTGGGCGTCACGGTCAATGAAATGTTCAAGCGTAATGCCGTCAGGCACCAGATTACCTTCTTTCAATGCCGTATAGAGCAAACTTTCAATTTCTGCATCCACTTTCGGGTCATCTTCATTGATACGGTAGTTGGTCATCACCCGGATTCTCTTTCCGTCCGTACCCAGGGCAATGGCCTGCACGTTCGCATCTCCCACTTTCGCATCAAGCAAGTCACGGACTGTTTCCGGCTGAACCACTTGGTCAAACTGAACCACGAAGTTACGTCCACCCGTGAAGTCAATACTCTGCGACAATCCGCGGACAAAGAATGAAACAATACAAACCAGCAGAAGAATACCCCAAACAGTAAACGAACGTTTGATGATTCCCATAAAGTTATAATGCACATTCTGGAACAGATTTTTGGAAACGCCTGTAGAGAAAGTCAGATGCAGCCACTTGTCTTTCTTCAAATAATGCTCATAAACCAGACGGGTCATAAACACAGCGGTAAAGAACGAGCAGACAATACCTATAATCAATGTGGTTGCAAATCCACGGATAGGTCCGGTTCCGAAGTAGAACAGAATCACACCTGTGATGATGGATGTCAGGTTCGAGTCAAAAATAGCGGAGAATGCTCCCGAATAACCGCCTGATACAGCCTCTTTCATCGCTTTGCCTGCCCTCAGCTCTTCTTTGGTACGTTCATAAATCAACACGTTCGCATCGACTGCCATAGCCAAAGAAAGCACCATACCGGCGATACCCGACAAAGTAAGTGCGGCCTGGAAAGAAGTAAGGATTCCCAACGTAAAGAAGAAGTTGAAAACCAACGCACCGTTAGCTACCATACCCGGAATGAATCCGTACATGATACAAAGATAAGCCATCAGCGCAACCAAAGCGACAATGAATGAAACCAATCCCTGGTTGATGGACTGCTGTCCCAGTGAAGGACCTACAATATCTTCCTGCACAATGCGTGCGGGAGCCGGCATCTTTCCTGACTTCAATACGTTAGCCAAGTCTTTGGTCACTTCAGGTGTAAAGTTTCCTGTAATTTCCGAATTTCCGCCAGTGATTTCCGAGTTCACACGCGGAGCACTGTACACATATCCGTCCAGAACAATGGCAATCTCCTTGCCGATATTTTTCTTGGTCAGAGCAGCCCAACGACGTGAACCGTCCGTATTCATCGACATCGTGACACACGGCTTGTTAAATTGGTCGTATGAATCTCTTGCATCTGTAATCACATCCCCTTCGAGCGGAGCACGTCCGTTGCGTTCTGTAGAACGGATTGCATACAATTCAAAGATACGACCGCTCTTGTCCATATCAGAAGCCTTTACGCCCCACATCAGTTTCAAGTCGCGCGGCATGATTTCCTTGATGCCCGGCATATTCAGCACCTTATTCACCTGAACCGTATCTTTATAATCTGCATATCCTACAATCGCACCGACACCGCTTTGATTGAGTTGGAATACAGCCAATAAAGGATGTTCTTTTTTAAGCTGTTCGATATTGGCAGCCGATGCAACAGGCTCCTCGCCTCTCAACACGGCAGCCAGACTATCTTTCGAAGAAACGGCCGCTTCCTGCTCTCCCGCAGCAACTTCCTTGTTCGCTTTCACAGAATCGGCCGTCGCGCTCAGCAACACACGCGCACGCTCATCGGCAGATATAAGTACCGGCACAATATCTTTCGCTTCATATGTTTCCCAAAACTCCAGATTAGCCGATCCCTGCAACAGGTTTCTTACACGTTCCGGCTCTTTTATACCCGGAAGCTCCACCATGATACGACCCATAGTTCCCTCAAGCGTCTGAATATTAGGCTGTACGACACCGAAACGGTCAATACGGGTACGCAATACATTGTATGAGTTTTCAATGGCAGCCTTTACCTCATCACGCAGCACACGTTCTACTTCCGCATCCGAACTACGGGTATTTACCTTGTCTTTAAGCTGCTGAGTGGCAAAAAGTTCAGCCAATGTACCGTCAGGAACCAACCTTTTATACTCTCTCACGAAAAGGGTAATGAAATCATCCTGACTGGTCACCTGCAGTTTCGAGGCTTCAGCTACAGCTTTGTTGAATGCCTCATCCGGCTTGTTGTCTGCCAACGCTTTCACCACATCAGGCACAGACACTTCCAGAATTACGTTCATACCACCCTTCAGGTCAAGTCCCAACCCGATTTCCATCTCACGGCATTGCTTCAGCGTGTAAATACCCAACCACACTTTCTGGTTCTGCATAGAATCCAGATAATGTGCCGCACCTTTGGGGTCCTGTTCGGCCTTGTTCATCTGATAACGAGTGACAAACGAGAACGAAAGGTAGAAGATGCAGGCAAGGGTCAGCAATACCGCAAAAAACTTCACAAATCCTTTGTTTTGCATGTTACTTTAGTTTATTATATTAATTTTTAATTTGATACATGTTTTCAAGGTTGCAAATATAGTTTTTTTTCATCAGATAAGCGGAAACGATTGTAAATATTTAAGTCCTAGCAGACAAAAAGCACGAATTATACCGCCTTCAAACTCCTCCTTGCAACAAAAAAGACACTGAAAGTATGCAGTTGTTTCGTTTTTCCGCATACATTCAGTGTCCCTCATCCGTTTTCAAGGAAATCACTCCAGTCCACGTGCTTCAAGCAGAGGTTTCAGACCCGGTTCTGCCCCCCGGAATGCAACATACAATTTCATCGGATCGTCAGACCCTCCTTTCTCAAGAATATTCCTACGGAATGCGGTGGCAGTAGCCTGGTCGAACAGTCCCTGTTCCTTGAACGCCTCAAAAGCATCAGTGTCCAGACGTTCCGCCCAAATATAGCTATAATAACCGGCATCGTATCCACCCATGATATGATTGAAATAAGTCACCCGATAGCGGGGGGCTATCTGAGGAATCAGTCCGATACTGTCCATCAACTGTTTCTCAAAATCTACCACATTCAGGTTGTCTGTAGAAGTCAGGCAATGCAATTCCATATCCAGAATGGCAGCTGACAGCAGTTCGGTTGTCATGAAACCTTGATTGAAATGCGACTGGTTATCTATCTTCCTGATCAAATCATCAGAAATGACTTCGCGAGTCTTGTAGTTTTTTGCATACACCTTCATCACTTCAGGAGCCATGGCCCAATGCTCCATAATCTGCGAGGGAAGTTCCACAAAGTCTTGGGCAACTGATGTTCCTGAAGTTCCTTTATACTGGCAACGTGTCAACAGTCCGTGCAACGCATGTCCGAACTCATGGAACATGGTACGTGTCTCGTCCAACGTCAGCAAAGAAGGCATATCGCCTGCAGGTTTTGTGAAACTTGCCACATTATAAATCAACGGACGGACATCAGCCGAAGCTTCACGGAAATTACTCATCCACGCGCCACTCCTCTTGCCGGCACGAGGCATATAATCACTATAAAAGATTCCCAGCAGCGACCCGTCGGCATCGTTTACCACATACGTCTTCACATCCGGATTATAGACTGGGATACTGTCTGCAGGCGTCAATGTGATGCCATATAGTTTGTTTACCACATAACAAAGCCCGTCGTGCACATCCTCCTGGCTAAAATAAGGCTTTATTTCCTCTTCATTCAAATTATATTTCTCCTGACGGAGCTTTTCCGCATAATACCACCAGTCCCACGCTTCCAGCTTTTCGCCTTTTCCTTCCCGATCCATGATAGCCTGCAATTCGGCAGCTTCTGACCTTGCTTTCTTGATGGCATACTTCCACAAGCCATAAAGCAAGTCAAGAGCATTTTCCGGAGTTTTTGCCATATTTTCAGCCAACTGATATTCTGCATAGTTGTCATACCCCATCAGCTTTGCCTTTTCAAGACGGAGAGTCAGAATCTGTTTCAACAAGGTTTTGTTGTCGTTAGCGTCATCATGATTACCTTTATTTATATAAGCCTGATAAATATCCTTTCTCAGATTGCGGTTGTCTGCATATTGCAGCAATGGCAAACGGCTCGATTCCTGCAAGGTGAAGACCCATTTCCCGTCCTGACCATGTGCTTTCGCTTCCTGAGCGGCTCCCTGCACGACTGCTTCCGGAAGGCCTGACAAGTCTTTCTCATTGTCAACTACCAGCAGATACGCATTATTGTCCGCCAGCACATGATTGCCGAATTCGATAGTCAGTGTAGAAAGCTCCTTGTTGATTTCGCGCAAGCGTGTCTGCTTGGCTTCATCCAGACCGGCCCCTGAACGTATGAAACCTTTATAGTATTTATCAAGAAGATAATGTTGCTCCGTAGTCAGTTCAATCTCCCCGTCCGCCTCCTTTTCATGAATGGCCGCCACTTTCTTGTATAAATCCTGATTAAGGAAGATATTGTCATTATGTTCAGAAAGCATAGCCGCAAATTTTGTTTCCAGAGCCATCAGCTGCTCATTGGTATCCGCTTCTGTCAGCGCAAAGAACACACCACTCACCCGGTCCAGAATCTCACCGCTGTTGTCGAGTGCCACAATCGTATTCTCAAAAGTAGGTTCGTCAGGATTCTCCACAATCGTCTTGATTTCCTGATTCTGCTCTTCAATTCCAGCCCAAAAAGCCGGTTCATAATGCTCCACCTTAATGTGCTTAAAATCGGGAGCGCCATAAGGAGTTTGGAACTCAGTCAAAAACGGATTCACGGCATCATCGGCCTTCTGTCCGCATGCACATGCCATACAAGTCATAGCTGCTGCAATTACAAATTGTTTCATCATCTATATTTTAGGGTTATAATTTCTCAACCGTACACCACAACGGATAATGGTCAGACACTGCAATGGAATTATCGACATCGGCATCCAACACCCGAAAACCGTCACCTACAAATATATGGTCTATCCGGAAATACAAGAAATTCCGGTTATATGAAAAGCCGGGTCCCCAACCTGCCTCTATATATGCGTCTTGCAGTCCCTGTCCGATAACCCTATGTGCATACGACAAAGGAGAATCATTGAAATCACCGCATACAAGCAGATAAGGGCTGTAGTTACGTTTCAATGCCAACGCCACCGAATCTGCTTGAGGAGCCCTTATGGCAGCTGCTTCGGCCAACTTACCCAACAAATGTTTCCCTCCGCTTTTCATTTTATGCTCATCCGGAAATTTCAGCATGTCTTCATACATCTCCTTGTCGTGGCTGTCCAGCTTGTTCGATTCCAAATGGTTACATACAACTACCATCGTATCCTCATCCATTTTCAGCCGCAACATAAAACTTCCGTTACTTTCACTCTCATACTGAATCTCTTCAGCGGACAGTATAGGAAACTTCGAAAGGCAAGCCATCCGACTCCATCCCGGAGATGAAACTATCTCTATATAAGGATAAAACGACAACTGATTTTCAATAGCCTTGTTTGAAGCAGGATATTCTTGGAGACACACGACATCTGCATCCGACTTCCGAATGTAATCTACAATCAAATTGACCGTATCCGCTTTATCGGAAGGCATACCCATTACATTATAAGTAAGAAACTTAAGGACTTTGCCGTTCCCTATCGGCTCATTCTTACCACGGAAAGGAATATATGCCTGCACGCTCCCCCAACCTGCCAGCAGAAACACAACGGGAAGCCACGCATATTTCAAGCGAACTACCGTCCAGAATAACAGAAAAAGACAGTCAAGACACAAAAAAACAGGAAAAAACAAACCTGCACAAGAAAACACAGGATATTCAACCGGAGACAAAAACTGGCTATAAGCACAAAAGAGAAAACAAACCCCAACAAATACATTGGCTAACAATACAAAAAAACGCAGCGTATGTCCAAACACATTCATCTTATATCCTACTTTTTACTAGCATCAAACAGCCTTTTCTTTTCTTCTTCAGTCAAACTGCCATAACCCGATTTGCGAAGCTTGTCAAGAATCCTGTCAACTTCTGCTTCGCGCTCTTTTTTCCGGGCATTGAAATCATAATCCTTTTGTTTGTCACCAAAATGCACTTCCATCTTCGGCTTCCTTCTTTGCGGCCGTACCCGGACACCCGTAAACAAATCCAGCACATTGTTAATCCATTTTGTCGCATCATGTCCTTTAGGAAGACCAACGGCAAACCACCAGCCCGACAAAGCTCCTCCCAAATGGGCGATGTGTCCGCCCGCATTGGACGAGGTCATAAATAAAAGGTCAAGAATTATCATAAATACAGCTACATACTTCAGACGGACCGTTCCTATAAACATGAACTGAACAGGATAGTCCGGCTCGCGGACACCTGCCGCTACCACAATAGCCAGCACAGAAGCAGAAGCACCCAACAAATAAGAATAATAAACTTTATCCTCAAAATAAGGAAATACATTATAAGACAGGAGATAAAGCAAGCCGCCGCAAATGCCCCCCAACAAATAAAGCCCGCGTAAATGCTTTGACGAAAAGAAATTCAGAAACAGCCGCCCGAACCAATAAAGCCAGAGCATGTTAAACAGGATATGGAACACATCGGCATGCATAAACATGTAAGTAAACAGCGACCATGGCTGGCGAACAAAAGTCTCCGGCCATGCAGGCAATTCAAACCAATTTACCCATGCTACCGATGAAAGATTGAACAATGTCGCTATCACATTGAATATCGCCACTATCAGAAATACTGCAATGTTGATATACAACAGACGTATCACAATATCTCCCTGCGCAAATTTCCTCTTCAAATCAGTAATAAATTTGTCCACCGCCATTTTTCTTTTTCCAATATAAAATGAGTATCAATCCAAACAGCATTCCTCCAAGATGAGCAAAATGAGCTACGCCATCACTTCCTCCTAAACCTAAGAACAATTCTATCACCGCATAGCCAATCACAAAATATTTCGCTTTTATCGGTACCGGGATAGGAAACACAAACATAGGACTGTTCGGAAACAGCATGCCGAACGCCAACAACACACCATAAACTGCGCCCGATGCACCTACCGTCGTCAAGCTGTTCAGAAATTCACTCATAGGAATGACACTCAATCCCGTATTAACCGAATCATAATTCGACCATATAAAAAAGTATTCTGTGAATTGCACCAACTCTTGAATCAGACCGGCACCGATGCCGCAAACCATATAATAGGTCAAGAAGCGTTTGGGACCCCATACCTGCTCCAACACACGCCCGAACATCCATACCGCAAACATATTAAAGAATATATGCATGAAATTGGCGTGCATAAACATATAGGAAACGAGCTGTCCTATATTAAAATCGGATGCAAGAAAAAAATGCAGTCCGAACATATTTTCAATGTCCACCCCGTATCTTCTTGC
Source organism: uncultured Bacteroides sp. (assembly GCA_949289295.1). Taxonomy (GTDB): domain Bacteria; phylum Bacteroidota; class Bacteroidia; order Bacteroidales; family Bacteroidaceae; genus Phocaeicola. Next base: position 14,290 of record CASENM010000026.1, on the reverse strand, counting down.
CACAAGCATTCCAAAGAAACAGAGCACATTGATAATCAACAAATTTTTTGTTACCGTCGGTAGATTATTCATATTCAGTCAAATCATTGATTCAAATGCAAAAGTACGACATTATTCCGTTACTGCAAATGGTCAAGCCGATTTTTGGCAATACTGTCTCGGAGCACCAATATACTTTCCGGCCCCATATTAAACAACAAATCCGCCACACTTAAATTAGGCAGGAAACCATTCTTCCCGGTAAATACCTGATAATATGGCTCAGGGATAAAATTCCGGTCACAGTCCCTGTAATCCCGTTTCGGATGAATAAGGTCACGGTAATCGTCCGCATCGTCCGGCATCTTTACATAATCATCGGTCAGCCTGATTTCCGGATGGATGTCAATCTGCTCACACACCCATTGGCATAGCTCAAGATTAAAATCAAACAGAAAATCAAACTTACGGGTAAAGAAACGCTGAAACTCATCCGCATAATAGTCAAAGAACGGGCTGTGACGATAAGAAGCCACAAACGCGTTCCAATGCATGTGCCTCCAATTTCCATGATCAGAAATCCGTACATCCTTCATCAGACACTTCAAACCGTCTTCTTTCTCTGTGGGTACCGTCAGAACAAGAGGCCCGCCTGCAGACTCAATCACACAACGGTTACGATAAGTCTGTTTTATATAATGGTCATATCGTTCAAGCCATACTTCTCCATAAGCATATAGCTTGGTATAATATTCTACCGGTCCCAAATAAGTAGACCCCAAAAACACTCTTTCAGTCATCGCAAACACTCATTTCGTCATTCTATCCGCTGGAAAAAACGCCCTCCCCGAGTAGAATACCACACTCTCCAGGCTTTTCCAATAATATGGTCCTCCGGTACAAATCCGAACAAACGCGAATCGCAAATGTTTACCGGATCATTAGAAGCCATCCAGTAATAATTTTTAGTAAACGTGAAAGTATCCACCGGCTTCCCGTCGATACAAAGTGAATCACCCGATATTTTCACCTGTCGGTTCTCATGGGCTTTAATCGTATTACACAACAATGTAACGTTCCAGGGATAAACCTTCACCGGTTTTCCCTTTTCAGGCACTACAAACGGATGCACATTTTTCCGGCTCTTCCCTGCCATCGGAACCAGCGGAAAAAGATTTCCCAACCGCTGGGATATCAAATAATATTCATAATGACTGAAACTGCGGATATAATTCCCGTCGGATGTATAACCTGCCAGAACATTATCTGACAAACCCAATGAAGCAAGCAAATCAAGCATTTTGTCTTCCATTCCCAAAGGATAGACATACAACGATTTGCTGTCAGGACTAAGCCCCCCTCCCCTCACTTCCGACAAATCTTCATCAAGCATCAACGTATCACCGGGTGTCCCGATACATCGGCTGATAAACAATTCGCGTCTCTCAATCCTTGTCTGCAGACTGCGAGGATGAGGATTATTGAACAATACTATATCCCCTTTCTCCACCGGTGAAGGAGCTATACGGCAATAACCGAATACAGAAGGGAAAGGCATACGCAACCCGTAGCTCCATTTACTGACTAGAATGCGTTCGCCTTCGTAAAGGCTGTTTTCCATACCTGAAGACGGAATGACACAAGTCGTAACAAGGAGCATACGGACCAGCACAACTGCCCCTACAACGCAGCCTGCAGCCTTTATCCACCATCTGCCGGACTTACTTATCCTCATAAAGTCATTTGATGGAATCCACGAACTTGAACAGACGGTCCCAACGGATTTTTCCGTCCATCCAATTCCGGTCGGGATCGAGCGACAACCAGATAAACACCGGCTTTCCCACAATATGGTCTTCAGGAACAAATCCCCAGAAACGCGAGTCTGCCGAATTATGGCGGTTATCACCCATCATCCAATAATAATCCATCTTGAACGTATATTTTGAAGTTTCTTTACCGTTAATATAGATTCTTCCGTCTTTTACATCCAGCGTATTTCCCTCATAATTCTTGATAGGACGCTCATAAACAGGAAGATTGTCCAATGTCAAATCAACAGTCATCCCTTTCTTCGGAATCCAGACCGGTCCATAATTGTCAATTGTCCATCCCGTCAGCTTATTGTTCGGATATAATCCACCCGCATCGTCATCAGGCACATTCTCTATAGAAATGACCAGATCCTTCCGAGCCAACAGAGCCGACTTCGCTACTTCAGTGAGCGGCATATTATAAACAGATTCTTCTGCATAATAAGCAGACAAGTCCTCATTGCTTATCCCCAATTCATGGCAAAAAGATTCAGGCAACACCCCTTTGGTATGAACCAGATAACGGTACTGTACATTGTCAGGTTCTTTGTTGGGCTGACCGTCCAGATAAATGATACGGTCTTTAATCTGCAATGTCTGTCCAGGAAGTCCCACACAACGCTTCACATAATTCTCACGACGGTCCACCGGTCTGGTAATTACCTTCCCAAACATCTGGGGATTCTCATCAATGTATTTCCGCCCCGTCGCATAATAAAAATCGAACACTTCCCGTTGTTGCCCGGCTGTCAGACGCGACATATCAACCGGTTTCGACAACTGCCTCCCTATCTGATAGCTCATCCGGTAAATGTCTTCAGCCGGATTGCCTGTAGCCACGGTGTCTCCCGCCGGGAAATTAAACACGACTATATCATTCAATTTCACCTGACCTCCCCCCGACACACGTTTATAATCCCATTTTGGCCATTCCAGATATGATTTGCAATTGAACACCGGCAACGTATGCTGGGTCAGCGGCATGTGGAGAGGGGTCTGTGGAATCCGTGCTCCATAACTCATCTTGCTGACAAACAGATAATCGCCCACCAACAAAGACTTCTCCAGAGAAGAGGAGGGAATCACGTAGTTCTGGAAGAAATACAGATTGACGAAATAGACGGCCACCAATGCAAAGACTATTGCATCCACCCAACTCATTACGGCCAGCACAGTCTTATTCTTGGACTTCTTCCACCAAGTCCATGGAATCCACTTCGTGATATATGCATCGAAAATGAAAGGAATCACCACTATTCCCAGCCAACTCTCCAACCAAATCAGGAAAAGAAAATACAACAAAAGTACCGTTCCTAATTTTATCCATTGTCTGCGTGGAGCAAGCTTCACCGCTTCAGCCAAACTTTTCTTTCTGCCTGCGGACAAGCCCTCTTTCATATCATCTGCCATATTGCTCAGAATTGAAATAAATCGTTCATACCCAAGAAACCTTGATGCTTTGCCGTATATTCAGCGGCCAACACCGCACCCAAAGCAAATCCTTTACGGTTTTTCGCATCGTGTGTGATAATAATCGAGTCTGCTTCCGATTCATAGCGGATTGTATGGATTCCAGGCACTTCTCCCTTACGCACCGCACTCACCGGCAACTCATTGGGAGCACATTCTGTCGTTCCGCTGACCGTCCCGTCCGGTGCAGTCAGCGTACCCATCACCCATTTGTCTTTACGGTCAAGATTCTCCAGAATGCCTTCAGCAAGCGTTATGGCTGTACCGCTGGGAGCATCCAGTTTATGGACATGATGAGTTTCTACCATCGAAACATCATAATTCGGAAAATTATTCATAATCTTAGCCAAATATTTGTTGACTGCCGAAAAAACAGCTACACCCAGACTGAAGTTAGATGACCAAAACAACGTCTTTCCTTCTTCCATGCAAAGACGTTGCATTTCTTCCCGATGCTCCGCCATCCAGCCGGTACTTCCGGAAACCACTTTCACCCCCTGACGGAAAGCTTCCGCACAATTTCCGTAAGCGACTGAAGGAGCTGTAAACTCAATGGCTACATCTGCAGAACGGAATGCTTCCGATTCAAAATCCTGACGATTGTCCACGTCTATTATACATACTATTTCATGTCCCCGGGAACGTGCAATTTTTTCAATTTCCTTTCCCATCTTTCCGTATCCAATCAATGCTATCTTCATATTCCACAAATAATTTTATCCGCAAAGATAGCGTTTTTCATAAATAATCTGTACTTTTACCCAACATTTACACCTCGTTAACATGGAACAACTTCTACACTATGTATGGAAACATAAACTATTTCCACTCAAACCGTTGGAAACAGTTCAGGGAGAAAATCTGGAAATCATCGACCCAGGAACTTACAATTCTAATGCAGGTCCCGACTTTTTCAATGCCAAAATCAAACTTTCAGGAATCGTCTGGGTAGGCAATGTGGAGATTCACCTCCAATCGTCCGACTGGAAACGCCACGGACACCATCTGGATACAAATTATAATTCTGTCATCTTGCATGTTGCCTCCAAAATAGATACCGAAGTGCGCCGCCCGAACGGAGAATACATTCCGCAAATGGAACTTCATTGCCCTCCTTATCTGTTGGAGAACTACCGGCAACTGATTGAGACAAGCCATTATCCGGCCTGCTACCGACTGATTCCTGCCCTACCCAAACTTCTGCTGCACAGTTGGCTGACACGTCTGCAAACCGAACGATTCGAACAGAAAACAGCACGTATCTACCAACTGTTGGAACGATATGAAAAGAATTGGGAGCAAGTCTTTTTCATCACACTGGCACGCAATTTCGGGTTCGGAACCAACAGTGAAGCTTTCGAGCTATGGGCATCCACAATTCCGCTATATGCTGTCAACAAACACCGTGACAGCCTTTTCCAGATAGAAGCTTTCTTCTTTGGACAAGCCGGCCTGCTTCAAGAAATTCCCTCGGACGACTATACCGGCAGGCTCATCAAGGAATATGCTTACCTCAGCCATAAATTCAGCCTGAAACCATCTGAAAACTGCAGGTGGAAACTGCTCAGAATGCGGCCGGGAAATTTCCCTTACATCCGTATTGCCCAACTGGCCTCATTTTACTACCGGTCTGAGGGACTGTTGTCCGTACTGCTGGAAACAGAAACGCTGAAAGGCTTGCGTGATATCCTACGTGGAGGGACATCCGAATATTGGCTGACGCATTATGTGTTTGGAGAGGAATCACCCGCACAGGTCAAAACAATCAGCAATTCCAGCATTGACTTGCTTGTCATCAATACCATCATACCTTTCCTTTATGCATACGGAAAATCCAATGGCCATAAACTGCTCCTCCAACGCGCCAACAAATTGCTTGAAGAGCTGAAACCGGAAAACAACTACATTGTACGCACATGGAGAGAGTGCGGGCTGGAAGCTTCACATGCAGGCGACAGCCAGGCACTCATCCAACTGAAAAAGAATTATTGCGACATCAGAAAATGCCTGTATTGCCGTATCGGATATGAATATCTCAAGAAAAAGTCCTCTGCATTATAAGCTTGTCACTCTATAAGTTCGTAAATTTGCAACTGTTACAATTACAATAAATCATAAACCGGAAATGGAGAAATATATCTTCGAACTGAAAATGAAAGTACGCGATTATGAATGCGACCTTCAAGGCATTGTAAATAATGCCAACTACCAACATTACATCGAACACACACGCCATGAGTTTTTATGCGCTGCCGGCATCAGCTTTGCCGAGCTTCACCAGCAAGGCATCGACCCCGTAGTAGCTCGTCTCAACATGGCTTTCAAGACTCCGCTGACCAGCCGCGACGAATTCCTCTCCAGACTGTATGTCAGGAAGGAAGGCATCAAATATGTATTCTATCAGGATATTTTCCGTCTGCCAGACATGAAACAGGTCATCAAAGCCAGCGTCGAGACAGTTTGTCTCATCCATGGAAAGCTAGGAGAAAGCGAATTGTTGAACCAAATCCTGACTCCTTATCTAAACGAATGAAAGACAACGAACGATTATACACACTGGTATTGACCCGCACACCCGGAATCGGACTGATTGGGGCACGCAATCTGCTCCAGGCGATAGGAAATGCCACAGATGTAGTGTTGCAGGCCCAGTCTCTTGTCAAAAAGGTTCCCGGATTTACCGACCGGCTTGCCCAGGCACTGAACCGTCCGGACATTCTGCGCTTATGTGAGGCAGAATTACTTTTTGCCGAAAAAAACGGTATCCAGTGTCTGATATATACTGACGAAGCATATCCTTCGCGGTTGCGTGAGTGCCCTGACGCGCCTCTGGCTCTTTTCTATAAAGGACATGCGGACCTGAACCGCCTGCATATCGTCAGTATGGTCGGCACCCGTCACGCTACTGATTACGGAAAAGAAATTTGTGCCCGGTTCATACAGGAATTGAAAACACTTATTCCTGACATTGTCATTGTCAGCGGACTGGCGTACGGTATCGACATACATGCCCACCGTGCTGCATTAGATAACCATTTGCCCACCATTGCTGTTCTGGCCCACGGTCTCGACCGTATCTACCCGTCTGTCCATCGGAATACAGCCATCGAGATGCTGGAAGAAGGAGGACTGCTTACCGAGTTTCCCAGCGGAACAAATCCGGACCGACAGAATTTTATCCGACGAAACCGCATTGTAGCGGGCATCAGCGATGCCACCATCGTCGTAGAATCGGCAGAGAAAGGAGGCTCGCTCATTACGGCGGACATAGCAGAAAGCTACCACCGTGACTGCTTTGCCTTTCCTGGACGCATCAACGATACGTTCTCTGCCGGATGCAACAACCTGATCCGACAGAACAAAGCTGTCCTCCTGCAAAATGCGGAAGAATTCGTAAAGGCCATGTGCTGGGATGTAGAGAACAAAAAGCCGGAGGCTGTCCAACGGCAGCTTTTCCCTGAACTTTCTTCTGATGAGACAATCATCGTCAACCTGCTGGAGAAACAGCCGGAAGGACTACAAATCAACACATTGGTCGTGGAAAGCAACATCGCCATCAACCGACTGACGGGTATCCTTTTCGAACTGGAAATGAAAGGGGTCATACGTGCCTTGGCCGGGGGGATGTATCACCTTATGTAGTTTTGTGCCATACAAATACAGAACCCGAAATAAAAGGGAATGGAATAGACAAAAAAAATGGGAGAACGCTTTCTCCCAACCTTGTTAACCTTAAATCTAATACTATGAAAAAAATCACATGACAAAAGTATGAAACAAAACCCGAACAAACAAGCCTATCCACTGTTTTTATTCTTGTTTTAATATTATTTTACATTTCACCCGTAAAAGAACCGCCTCAAAGAAGAAATCCGGTCAACCGGAATCTCCTTTGAGGCGGCAGATTATTAATCAGACAAAAAAATCAGAACAATCAGTCTTTCAGTTTTGCCTTGATAAAGTCACGGTTCAAACGGGCGATATTACTGATTGAAACGTTCTTCGGGCATTCAGCCTCACAAGCACGGGTATTCGTACAGTTACCGAAGCCCAGCTCGTCCATCTTTGAAATCATCGCTTTCGCACGGCGGAGCGCTTCAGGCTTACCCTGCGGCAACAGATTCAACTGGCTCACCTTTGCAGAAACAAACAGCATGGCCGAACCATTCTTACAAGCAGCTACACAGGCACCGCAACCAATGCAGGAAGCGGCATCCATAGCCTCGTCTGCCACCTGCTTCGGAATCAGAATCGCGTTGGCATCCTGAGGAGCACCTGTACGGACGCTGATGAAGCCACCCGCCTGCATGATCTTGTCGTATGCCGAACGGTCTACCATCAAGTCCTTGATAACCGGGAAGCCGGCCGAACGCCACGGCTCAACAGTGATGACATCACCGTCGTTGAAGCGGCGCATATAAAGCTGGCAGGTAGTGGCACCTGTAGCCGGTCCGTGCGGATGACCGTTGATATACAAAGAACACATACCGCAGATACCCTCACGACAGTCATGGTCAAACACCACAGGTTCTTTACCTTCCTCAACCAGCTGCTCGTTCAAAATATCCAGCATTTCCAGGAATGAAGTATCACCCGGGATATCTTTCATCTGGAATGTATCGAAATGACCTTGTTCCTTAGGTCCGTTCTGACGCCAAATTTTCAGCGTAAATGATATATTTTTATCCATTTTACTTAGATTCTTTAATTGTTTAACTTCACTGATCAGCTCTTATAGTTACGAGTCTGAACTTTAATCGCTTCGTAAACCAGCGGCTCTTTGTAGAGAACCGGAGCCTTGTCGTCCGAGCCCTGGTATTCCCAGCAAGAAACATAGAAGTAGTTTGCGTCGTCACGTTTTGCCTCGCCTTCTTCTGTCTGATACTCTTCACGGAAGTGTCCGCCGCAGGATTCGTTACGGTTCAACGCGTCGTAAGCGATCAGTTCACCCATGGTGATGAAGTCATTCAGACGGATAGCCTTGTCGAGTTCCACGTTCATGCCTTCCTTCTTGCCCGGGATAAACAGGTTGGTCTCGAATTCCTTACGGATTTCCTTCAGCTTGGTAAGAGCGGTCTTCAGGCCGGCTTCCGTACGTCCCATACCTACATATTCCCACATGATGTGTCCGAGTTCCTTATGGATAGAGTCTACTGAACGCTTGCCCTGGATGCCCATCAGATGGTCAATCTTGGCCTGAACGGCTTTTTCAGCTTCCGCGAACTCAGGAAGGTCTGTAGAGAAGCGAGGAACGGTAATCTGGTCGGCCAGATAGTTCTGGATGGTGTACGGCAATACGAAGTATCCGTCAGCCAATCCCTGCATCAGTGCGGAAGCACCCAGACGGTTGGCACCGTGGTCAGAGAAGTTACATTCACCGATGGCGAACAGACCCTTCACGGTAGTCTGCAGTTCGTAGTCAACCCAGATACCACCCATTGTATAGTGAATAGCCGGATAGATCATCATCGGGTTGTAATATTTCACACCGTTGATCTCATTTGCCAGCTCGCCCGGATTGACGTCGGTAATCTCCTCATACATGTCGAAGAGGTTGCCGTAACGCTGACGCACTACGTCAAGACCCAGACGTTCGATACTTTCCGAGAAGTCAAGGAATACGGCAAGACCGGTATTGTTTACACCGAAACCATGGTCGCAACGTTCCTTGGCGGCACGGCTGGCCACGTCACGCGGAACCAGGTTACCGAATGCCGGATAACGGCGCTCCAGATAATAGTCGCGGTCTTCTTCAGGAATGTCAGAGCCTTTCTTCGTTCCGGCCTGCAATGCCTTGGCGTCTTCCAGTTTCTTCGGAACCCAGATACGTCCGTCGTTACGCAGAGATTCAGACATCAAAGTCAGCTTAGACTGCTTGTCACCGTGTACCGGGATACAGGTCGGGTGAATCTGGACGTATGCCGGATTAGCGAAGAACGCGCCCTTACGGTAGCAAGCCATCGCAGCGGAGCAGTTACATGCCATTGCGTTGGTTGACAGGAAGTAAGTGTTACCGTAACCACCGGTAGCAATCACTACGGCATGAGCAGCGAAACGTTCCAATTTACCTGTTACCAGGTTCTTGGCAATGATACCGCGTGCACGACCGTCGATGATAACCACATCTTCCATTTCATAACGGGTGTACAGCTTCACGGTGCCGGCACCTACCTGACGGCTCAAAGCCGAATATGCGCCCAGCAACAGCTGCTGTCCTGTCTGGCCTTTGGCGTAGAATGTACGGGAAACCTGCGCGCCACCGAAAGAACGGTTAGCCAGCAGACCTCCGTATTCGCGTGCGAACGGAACACCCTGAGCCACACACTGGTCGATGATGTTGTTCGACACCTCGGCCAGACGGTAAACGTTGGCTTCACGGGCACGGTAGTCACCGCCCTTCACCGTATCGTAGAACAGACGGTATACAGAGTCACCGTCATTCTGATAGTTCTTCGCAGCATTGATACCTCCCTGTGCGGCGATAGAGTGCGCGCGGCGCGGAGAGTCCTGAATACAGAAATTGAATACGCGGAATCCCATCTCACCCAATGAAGCGGCTGCAGAAGCACCTGCCAGACCGGTTCCTACCACGATGATATCCAGACGACGTTTGTTGGCCGGGTTCACCAGTTTCTGATGAGCTTTATAGTTGGTCCATTTTTCAGCTATCGGACCTTCAGGAATTTTAGAATCAAGTATCTTAGTCATAATTGTGTTCTTTTTTAGTTGATAAGGCGTTATGAACCTGTTTTTTCAACGTATTATAAATTCATTACGAAAAACGCTACCGCTACCAGCATGAAGCCCAGTACGATAATGGTAGAATAGATGTTGGAAACGCATTTCCAGCGTTCAATCCAGATTGTATTGTTCCATCCCAGAGTCTGCATGGCACTCCAGAAACCGTGAGTCAGATGGAACCAGAGAGCAACCAGCCAAACGATGTACAGAACAAAGAATACAGGGTTCGAGAATGTCTCCACAATGTAGCCGTAACCATCCGTAGCGCTCAAGCCTCCCATCATAGGATTACCGATCAGCTCGGCAAACATCATGTTGTACCAGAAATTAAACAAATGCAGTGCCAGACCCAGGATTACCACAACACCCAGAGCAAGCATGTTCTGAGAGGCCCATTCCACAGTCTTAGGCTTCGCACTGACAGCATAGCGCTCGCTGCCACGGGCCGCACGGTTCATCATCGTCAGCCAGAAGGCATAGATGATGTGAATCACAAACAGAGCGGCTAACGCAAGTGTGCCCAGCAAGGCATACCAGTTAGTTCCCAGAAATTCACACACCATGTTATAACCTTCCGCCGAGAACAGCGCGACAAGGTTCATCAACATGTGAAATGTAAGAAACAGGACAAGGGCGATACCTGTTACGCTCATCACCACTTTCCTTCCAATAGATGAATTACTTAACCACATAAATGATTGAATTTAAATTATTTAATTGTTAGAACTAAAATATCCTACCGCAAAGTCCATAACATGATGCAAAATTAAGAGAATTATTGAGATAACCCAAAAAATTAAGGAATTTATTCTTTATTTCCCACGCTCCGCCGGGCCGGGCATACAAAAGGGGACTGATTACGCGACAGGGATTTATAAAGTCATTGTGACGGCAGGTACGGAATGCGCCGCGAACGCAAGCGCAAAAAAGTAAAAGCCTGTCATTTCCATGGGCTTCACAGCTGATGGAATGACAGACTTTTTTGTATATAAATGAAAATAAAGATTGCAATCAAATACGTGGACCTAGTCTATTGTCGTCACCTCACCCCAGGTTCCGGTAACCTCCAAGGTATCTATACCAAGAGCGTTCACATTGATAGGAAGGGTTATCGTGATAGGGACCTTGGTCAGAGCATCGACTAAGGCATTAACCAAAGTATCAAGTCCTCCGACAAGGCCCAGCAAGCCATTTAAAATAGTTCCGACTGTACCTAATAATCCTCCAATAAGGTCACCCACAACACCTAACAGACCATCACTGGGTTTTTCTTCACTCGATGTCTCACCATTTATAATAGCTTTCAAGATATCTTTTATATTTGTTATCTTTCCAATGTTTACTTCCACAGTCAGATTTTCGGTACCATCACCCGAATAGACACTTTCATCCACATTCAATGTGGCAAGCCCGTAAACCGACTTATACTTATAGTTAGGCCCAAAAGTATAGGCAAGTCCTTCCGTGTTGGTATCTATAAGTGAACCATCAAGAATCCATTCACTATCTACAACCTGGTCTACCACCAGTCCTCCGACAAGACCCTTTTTCAGGATGTCAACGCGACCGATAGTCCATTCTGTCTCGGCATCAGCCAGTCCGGTAATGTCTATATAACGGAAATTGCCATCTTGCATCAGATCATACTTATATTTTGTCCCTTCCGGATAGAAATCTGCCACCTTCCCATCAAGATCCAATGCATTGGGGACATGCGTAAAGGTAACCACCGCACCATGTTCCGCTATTGCCCACGGATTGGTAAGCTCCTGCAATAGAGCGTTCTTATTATTCATCTTCAACGTTTCGTCCAACAAAGGAGCAAGTCTTTCTACCACAACAGGTCTCAATGCCTCTGTCAATCCTGTCAAAAGAGGTTCCAACAAAATCTCTTCAAGAGCGGGAACCAACCCTTCACCAGGTCCCGATAACACCAACAAGTTATCAAAAACGTGTTTGAGGGCATCTCCAACCTGGCCGCCTATCAAACCGGTTACCGGATCATCAGCGCCAAGATGGTCCAGCACATTCTCCAAAAGCAGGGTCAGAATCATTCCATTATCCGAAGCCACGGTCTCTCTCCAAAGCTGGGCCTTGCACACCTTACGCTCCAGCCAAACCTGCGCCACAGGATTTTTTGCGCTTACCTCCACCGCATCCATGTAGAACATGTTGTTGTCACTGAAAGGAATGTCCGGCATGTTCAGCCGTACATCTTCCCACTTCCCGCTTTCATCGGCTGTATAAGACAGCAGTTCATTGCAGCCCTCTCCAAAAAGCTTGGAATTGGCATTTCCCACAAAAGCGACCTTGTAGTTCCCGCCAGGAAGGTCAACCTGAATCTTTCCGGCATACGGCCATTGATGGCTTTCGGACGAACCCACCGTGGCATCCGCTCCAAACACATCGCCTTCCGTGTAATAGAAATACTGTCCGGCTCCGTTATCCTTATAAATAAGGTATTTCAGCGACTGTACCGCCGTGCTTGAGCCCTCGACTTGCGCACGCGTCATCGGTTCATACATTGAGGGAATGAAAGTGGCGGTGAACGTACCGTCGGCATTCAGTTCCCCGGTTTCTTCCTTCACGTTCTCTTCCGTCAGCAACTCATCCTGCGAGCAGCCTGAGAACATCATGACTCCTGCGGTCAGGAAAGCCGCAAGACCAAGATTGAAATATGTCTTTTTCATTGTCTGATTCTTTTTTCAAGTTAATTCAAATCGTTTGCCGCATTCGGACCGTCCCAAACGTCGTCTTCCAAATCAATGCCGAACTCAAAGCCTGTCTTTGTCAGTCTGACATTCGAGATGGTATTCGGATAGATATATACGTTCACATCCGAATCAAAACTGTTGCTGGCCAGCTCGTTGCCCGCGTCATCCAGCAAACGGACCTTACAGGAAATTCCACCGGTTGTGGTTGCTTCAGGGTTCGGATATTGCGGCAGACTATGGATTTCCAACTCCACATCGCCAGAAGAAAAGTCAATTCCCTCGAACGGCTTTGTCAGACTCTGTGTGCCTTCGCATTTCACCTCATCATCTTCCGGACTGGAAGAACCCTCTAAATGCATTTGTGCCGGCACATTGCTAATGGTAAGTTCCGCTTTCACCGCCTTTGAACGGACATTTTCCGGCAAAAGGTCTTGGGCAACCGTCACCCGGAGCACTCCGTCTTTGTGGTAAAGCGCCACATCAATATCATTTGTTGTAAATGTAACCTTATCAACATCCTTATCATCTGTAGGATTGACTTCTTCCATATCCCTGTAAATGGCATTGTCTATACCATCCGCTTCATTTCCGGCATACCAATTGAATACATTCGTCTTTGCGATACGGCTATCCTTGTCTTCCTCATATGGAAACTCATGATAAGCCCCTTCAGAATTCAAATCCCCAGTTTCCCAGTTTTTCTCCGGCTTCGGAAATACCGAACTTCCTTTAGGGGCAGCCAGAAACACAATCTTATATTTATATCTCACATCTGACCATTGAAGAAACCCTGTATTTTTATTTTTTTCAGTTACCGGCAAATTAATCTCTGTATGATTCTTAGTGATAGGTTTTGGATTTTGTTCTCTGTCAATATCAACAAACTCATAAGCCGACCACTCATTATTCCATTTGTCTTCGCCAAATAGTCCCCCATCATGAAATTTATCTTCCGCCTGGAAAATATACGCATACACATCAAACTCATCGAAATTCACCCCACCAAGCGCACGCGACGCGCCTTCGGCCTGGAGATTGAAAGACACGGGGACGGTAGTAATAATCACGGAATCCCCCTCCACGATAGTATTCTCGGTCACCACGTCATCTTTTCCACATCCGGCCAACGAAAAAGACAACACGACCGCACACATGCCCATCAGCATGCCTGCCCACTTTTTCTTCATAGACTTTTTCAGATTTAATAAATTGTAATTGAAATTCCCCAGTGTGACCAACCACACTCTAATCATGGCTTAAAAGCCTCTGTTACTGCTTCCTCCGAATGGAGATTCACCGTAATCAACTACCCCATTCTCATCAACAAGGTTTTCGTCACTACCATACCGATGAAATCCGGAATAAGTTTTCTCGATTAATGGAGACGCGCACACTACACTATCGCATATCGCGTCTTCCGTGCCCAGATCAACTGAAGAATCCAAATAGAAACGCAACGTTTCGTTAGCAAACAGGATAAAGACTCATCGGTCGGGGAACGCCGCGCGGCAAGGGGCGGGACCACCCGTCCCGACGAGCGCATCCGCACGTTTGGTTTCATCCAGAGTTCTG
>CASENM010000025.1 GCA_949289295.1 uncultured Bacteroides sp. | reverse complement strand
CTTCTTCTTGCGTACAAACATGCCATAAAGGTACACTTTTTAGGCTTGCGTCACCCGCGTCACCATGGAAAATTTATGGAATTGCTGATTTTAAGGCTGTTACAACCATTGAATTCTTAGGCTGTCAAAGTCAGGAAAAGATAGATTTTGACGGCAATGCGGCGCAAGGTTTTCAGCGCGGCACTGATTTGATGTTCTACAGTCTTGACGGACAGTCCTAGTTCGTCTGCAATTTCCTGATAGGTCAGTCCGTCTCGCTTTGCCAGCAGAAAGATACGCTTCCTTTCTTTCGGCAGCCCGTCGATGGCTGTCCAGAGCTGCGCGTCGCGTTCAGACCGGATTATCCGTTCTTCCCCGTTCATTTCCGGTTCAGCACAGTCCTCCTGCATTTCTTCCTTTCCGGGCATTTTGCGATAGTCCAGACATCCGTTTCTGACAGTCTGATACAGATACGCTTTCAGGTTCCGGATGATATTTCCGCCCGAGAGTTTGTGCCAGGTATCCACGAAAGCTTCCTGGACGATGTCTTCCGCATCGTCGATATTTTCCGTATAGCGCAGTGCGTACATCGTCAACGGACGGTAGTAGCAGCGGAAATTCATTTCAAATTCAGACAGGCTGTTCATAATGGCGGCAAAGGTAGAAAATTCTTTCAAGATTTTGCCGTGAATATTTGAATAAGCCGAAATTTTGGCCCACCTTTGCAGCGACATTACGGACAAGAGCGTTTTGTAATCCTCATCGGAGGCAGGAAAAACAGAGAATGCCGGATAAGATGACTGGGTAAAACCAATCAGCTTGTCCGGTATTTTTATATCAGATGACAAACAATGGGTTTTTATGGGAAAAGAACTTGATTTGACTCAGGGAAATGTGCCGAAAGTGTTGCTTCAGTTTGCGGTTCCTTATCTGCTGGCCAATGTGCTTCAGGCACTGTATGGCGGTGCCGATTTGTTCGTGGTAGGACAGTTTGACGATGCGGCCAGTGTGGCGGGAGTGGCCATCGGCAGTCAGGTCATGCAGACCGTGACGGGCATTATTTTAGGGCTGACTACCGGAATAACCGTGCTTATAGGCATTGCCACGGGAGCACGGAACTACAGGGAACTTGCCAATATCATCGGCTCGTCTGTCTGGTTGTTTGCGGCAACGGGTGCTTTCCTTACGCTTCTGATGACAATCTTCCACGGTCCGGTAACGGCCATTATGCATACGCCCGAAGAAGCAATGCGCGATACGGAACATTATCTGCTGGTCTGTTCGCTTGGCATCCCGTTCATTGTCGGTTATAATGTGGTGTGCGGCATTTTGCGCGGGTTGGGCGATTCGCGCACGCCGCTCTATTTTGTGGCGTTGGCTTGCGTCATCAATATTGTGCTCGATTTCTTGCTGGTAGGCGGTTTCCATCTCCGGGCGATGGGAGCGGCCATTGCAACTGTAGCTTCACAGGGCATCAGCTTTGCAGTGGCTTTGTGGTATCTTTACCGGCGAGGATTTAACTTTGAATTTTCCCGGCGCGACATCCGTTTGAACGGTTATTTTTCACGCAGAGTCATAAAGTTGGGTGCCCCTATCGCCTTGCAGGATGCACTGATTAACGTTTCGTTCCTGATCATTACGGTGATTGTGAACCAGATGGGAGTGGTGGCCTCAGCGGCTCTGGGGGTTGTGGAGAAGATTATCGTGTTTGCCATGCTTCCTCCCATGGCCATTTCGTCGGCCGTGGCTGCCATGACCGCGCAGAATTATGGAGCCGGACTGACCCGCCGGATGAGTCTTTGCCTGCAGTCAGGCATCGGCATGGCACTGGTGTTCGGTGTTTCCGTATGTGTATATTCCCAGTTCCTTCCGGATACGCTGACAGGTATCTTTACGAATGATGAGGCGGTTGTGCTGATGGCTTCAGAATATCTGCATGGCTACAGTATCGACTGTGTCATGGTGAGTTTCGTGTTTTGCATCAATTCATACTTCAGCGGTCAGGGCAATTCGTGGTTTCCGATGATACACAGTCTGATTGCCACTTTCCTGTTCCGCATCCCGTTGTCGTGGCTGTGCAGCCAGATTGATTCGGGTTCTCTGCTCTGGATGGGCTTTGCCCCGCCGGCGGCCACGATGGTTTCATTGGTGATTTGTCTCTGGTATCTGCGGCGTAGCAGACGGCGCATGAGCGTTGGCTTGAGAAATTCGTGATTGCCGGTCAGATATCAAACGCTTCGGCGTTTCACACCAAACGTTTCGGCGTTTTAGATGAAACGCCGAAACGTTTGGTCTTTTAGGCTTGGCCGATCCTGATTTTCTATGCCGGTTTTTGTCGGCGTTTTCTTGACAGAAGCAGGCTTGGCATTCATCTTCCTTTCCTTGAAATGCATTCCTTGTCTGTATATGTTTCCATAATACATCCGAAAACTTTCCGGTTGTTTTTGTTGGCAATTCCCGTCAAAAATACATAAATTTGTAGTCTTAATCTTTAAAAACAGAGTTATGAAATTTATAGGAATCATTCCGGCAAGATATGCATCCACCCGTTTCCCTGCCAAGCCATTGGCCTTGTTGGGAGGGAAACCGGTAATTCAGAGGGTTTATGAACAAGTGACAGGTGTGTTGGATGAAGCAGTTGTGGCCACTGACGATGAGCGGATTGAAGCGGCTGTGAAAGCTTTTGGAGGAAAGGTGGTGATGACTTCGCCCGACCACAAGAGCGGAACGGACCGTTGCTATGAAGCTTATTGCAAAGTAGGGCAGGGCTACGAGGTGGTGGTCAACATCCAGGGCGACGAACCTTTCATCCAGCGTTCGCAACTGGAAGCCGTAAAGGCTTGTTTCGGGGATGAGGCTACACAAATAGCCACATTGGTAAAGCCTTTTGTCCCTGAAGACGGATATGACGCACTGGAGAATGTGAACTCCCCGAAAGTGGTGGTCAACAAAGAGATGCAGGCGTTGTACTTCAGCCGTTCCATCATCCCTTTCCAGCGCAATAACGACCGGAGCGAATGGCTGTCCAATCATGTGTATTACAAACATATCGGCCTGTATGCATATCGGGCTTCAGTCTTGAAGGAAATAACTTCCCTGCCACAATCGCCGCTTGAACTGGCCGAATCGCTCGAACAGCTGCGCTGGCTGGAAAACGGGTATATGATTAAAGTGGGCATCAGTCAGGTGGAGACAATCGGTATCGACACGCCGCAGGATCTGGCACGTGCCGAGGAATTTTTACAACAACATCCGGAACTGAAATGACAACGCCAGACAGAACAGTAGCTCCCGAAATCCGTCAGCTGGACGATTTTTCGATGATACGGCCCGAAAGACACCGCATGAGGAACGGTATGCCGTTGTTCACCATACAGGCCGGCAGTGAAGAAGTGGTGCGCTTTGATTTGGTGGTCAGAAGCGGACAGTTGCAGCAGGACCAGCCGCTTCAGGCGGTGTTCACCAACCGGATGTTGAGGGAGGGGTCGCGCGTGCAGACTTCGGCGGAAATTGCGGAAATGCTGGACTATTATGGGGCCTGGCTCGACTTGTCGGTATCCGTAGACTGTAGTTTCGTGACACTCTATTCCTTGTCGAAATATTTTGGAAAGACAATCGAAGTGGTGGCCTCGATGGTGAAAGAGGCCGTTTTTCCGGAAAAGGAATTTGCCGTCATCCGTGACATCCACAAGCATCAGTTCATGGTGAATAACCAACGGGTGGACGTACTTTCCAGAAAACAGCTGAACCGTTCGCTGTTCGGGATAACCCATCCTTTGGGCCGTTATGCTGAATTGGATGACTATGACCGTATTGATGTAGGGGTGTTGAAAGAATATTATCGGCGCAATTACAACTCAGGCAATTGTTCGGCTTACTTGTCGGGTAATGTGACACGTGATGCGATTCGTTGTGTGGAGCAGCATTTTGGCGATGCGGAATGGGGAAATGCTCTGTCATCGGCCGTGACAAGGGAAGCGGTGGTTGCGACCGATTCCCGCAAGCGGGTGTTCGTGGAAAAGGAAGATGCCATGCAAAGCTCGCTGAGGATAGGAGGGTTCACACTCGACAGAAAACATCCTGATTATTTGAAGTTTAGGGTGCTGGTCACTTTGTTCGGCGGGTATTTCGGTAGCCGGCTGATGTCGAATATCCGTGAAGAAAAAGGATACACCTACGGCATCGGAGCTGGGATTGTGGCTTATCCGGGAACAGGTCTGTTGGTTGTCAGCACGGAGACGGCCAACGAATACGTGGAGCAGGTGATAAGCGAAGTTTATCATGAGATGGACAGGCTGAGAGAGGAGCGTGTGTCGGACGCTGAACTGGAGATGGTGCGCAACTACATGTTGGGCGATATGTGCCGTTCGTATGAAAATCCGTTTTCCTTGTCCGATGCCTGGGCGTATATAGAAACTTCCGGTTTGGATACGGATTACTATTGCCGTTCGCTTGCTGCTATCCGTGAAACTTCGCCGGAGGAGATTCAATTGCTGGCGCAGAAATATTTCTGCAAAGAAAACTTAATTGAGGTAGTGGCAGGTAAAAAAGTCTGAACCGGCCATTCGGTACCGCCGCAAAAGAACTATTTTTGAGCGGCAATCAAAAACGAGAATAAAAAAGGAATGAAGAGATATTGCATTTTATTGTGTGCCTTGTTGGCACTGGGGGCTGATAGAGTGTCAGCCCAGATTTCGTTGGGCTATTATAAGTTCAAGGACGGTTCTGAATATACCGGAGAGCTGAAAGGAAGACGCCCCAACGGAAAAGGCCGGACGGTCTTCAAAAACGGGGATATATATGAAGGTGAGTATGTGAAGGGGAAACGTCAGGGACAAGGCACCTATATATTCAGTGACGGTGAAAAATATGTGGGCGAGTGGTTTCAGGATCAGCAGCACGGGAAAGGTACATATTATTTCATGAACAACAACCGTTATGACGGATTCTGGTACACTGATTTTCAGGAGGGAGAAGGTAAGATGATTTATTATAACGGTGACCTCTATGTGGGGACCTGGCATCATGACAAGCGTGACGGTAGTGGCACCTATACCTGGAACGGAGGTGCTTCGTACAGGGGTGACTGGAAAAATGACATGAAGAATGGAGAAGGCACAATGGTCTGGGAAGACGGCTCAAAGTATGAAGGAGAATGGAAAGACGGGATGCGTGACGGGAACGGAACTTTCTATTATACCAACGGCGACAAGTATGTGGGTGACTGGAAAAACGATGTGCAGGAAGGAAAGGGCATCTACTATTTCCAGAACGGCGAAAAATATGAAGGAGATTACGTGAACGGCGAACGTACGGGAGAGGGCATCTATACTTATCCCAACGGCGACAAATATGTGGGCTGTTTCTCCAATGGCTGGCAAGATGGGAAAGGAACGTTTACATGGGCTAACGGAGCTGTGTATGAAGGTCAGTGGGTGAGAAACCAGCGCTCAGGAACCGGCACCTACAAATGGGCCAACGGTGATGTGTATGAAGGACAATGGAAGAACAATATGGCGGATGGAGAGGGTACATTGCGTATGGCTGACGGCTCGGTCTATTCAGGTGGCTTTGCCAAAGGAAAAGAAGAGGGGAAGGGTATTCTGATAGATAAGGACGGTGTACGTTATGAAGGATTCTTCAAGCAAGGCAAGAAGGACGGCCCGTTTGTGGAGAGTGATGCCCATGGGAAAGTGTTGCGCAAAGGTACATTTAAAAACGGACGTTTGTTGGAGGAAAAGAAATGACTCTGGATTTATCGGGACTGACAGAACAGGTGCGCCGGCTGGCTGTGGAGACCGGCCGGTTTATCCGTGAAGAGCGCGGCAGATTCTGCCGTAGCCGTATAGAGAAGAAACACGCGCATGATTATGTGTCGTATGTAGATAAGGAATCCGAGCGGAGAATAGTGACCTGCCTGAAGGAATTGCTTCCTGAGGCAGGTTTTATTGCAGAAGAGGGGAGTGCCGGATTCATGGATGAACCTTACTGCTGGGTGGTGGATCCGTTGGACGGAACCACAAATTTCATTCACGACCATGCGCCGTATTGCGTGAGCATCGCTTTGCGCGACAGAGACGAGATTTTGTTGGGTGTGGTGTATGAAGTATGCCGGGACGAATGTTACTGGACGTATAAGGGAGCTCCGTCTTATTGTAACGGAAAGGTGATACATGTTTCGGATATCGCTTCGGCAGATGATGCTTTCATTGCTATAGGGCTTCCTTATGATGCGGAGGCTTACAAGCCGGTCGTGCGCAGGCTGTTGGAAGACGTTTATGGAAATGTGGCGGGAATCCGTGTGGTCGGAGCAGCCGCTGCGGAAATGTGTTATGTGGCTTCCGGGCGGTTTGACGCACGGGCAGAAGCCTATCTGGGGGCCTGGGATGTAGCGGCCGGCATTCTGATAGTCAAGAATGCAGGCGGGCGTGTGACTGATTTTGAGGGGGGAGACAGTTATGAGTCTGGGCACCAGATAGTGGCTTCCAATGGGAAAATCCATGATTTTCTTCTGAAAATACTGAATGTGGAATAAAAATCGTCCATATTGTTCGGTTAATCAGAATAAATTTTGTAAGTTTGTGTCATACAGTACCGCATTCTGCGGTATGACAAGCGAATTATCAATTTAAAAACATCATGTTATGGTTGTTGACAGGTTAGAAAACTTGGAAAGATATGTGTCATTGAATCCTCTGTTCGCACAGGCTGTGGATTTTCTGAAATCAACGGATTTGAATGCCCGGGAAACAGGCAGAGTCGTATTGGAGGAAGGGAAACTTATGGCTAATTTCTCCCGGCTTTGTCCGAAAACGAAAGAGGAGGCCAGGCTGGAGACGCATAATGATTTTATAGATATCCAGATTCCGCTGTCGGGAACAGAGATTATTGGATATACCCCTCGTGCCGAATTGCCGGAAGCTGCCTACGACGCTGAAAACGACATCTCTTTCTATGAAGGGGAGGCGGCTGATTATCTGGTAATCAATCCGGGTATGTTCGCCATCTTCTTTCCGGAGGATGCACACGCTCCGGGAATAACTGCTGAAGGCGTAAAGAAAATAATAATGAAAGTTCGTGTAAAATAATCATATAAAAAACGTACTGAAACTATGGATGAAGTTTTGAATATCATCAAAAATGATCCGTGGTTGGAACCCTATGCGGATGCAATCAACGGACGTCATCAACATGCAATTGCAAAAGAAAAAGAATTGGTAGGCAAAAAGAAACTGGCTGATTTTGCCGATGGACATCTGTATTTCGGTTTGCACCGCACAGACAAAGGATGGGTGTTCCGTGAATGGGCCCCTAATGCAACCGCTATCTATCTGGTTGGAGACTTCAACGGATGGAAAGAAACCGCCGCTTATAAAATGAAGCGTTTGCGTAACAGTGGCAACTGGGAAATCAAGCTTCCTGAGCAGGCGATGAAACACGGTGACTTGTATAAGCTGAAGGTGTATTGGGAAGGCGGATGCGGCGAACGTATTCCGGCATGGGCCAGACGGGTAGTGCAGGATGACGAAACAAAAATTTTCAGTGCGCAGGTATGGAACCCGGCCAAACCCTATAAGTTCAAGAAAAGAACATTTACCCCTAACGTGGGTCCGCTGATGATTTACGAATGCCATGTGGGTATGGCTGAAGATGCGGAACGGGTAGGGACCTATAATGAGTTCCGCGAAAAGATTCTTCCGCGTGTGGCTGAAGACGGTTACAACTGTATTCAGATAATGGCTATCCAGGAGCATCCTTATTATGGAAGCTTTGGTTACCATGTGTCCAGCTTCTTTGCCCCTTCATCACGTTTCGGTACTCCTGATGAATTGAAACAGCTGATTGATACGGCCCATCAGATGGGTATTGCCGTGATTATGGATATCGTTCACTCTCATGCGGTGAAAAATGAGATGGAAGGTCTGGGAAATTTTGCGGGTGACCCTTGCCAATATTTTTATCAGGGTGACCGCCGTGAACATCCGGCATGGGATTCTCTCTGCTTCGATTATGGCAAGAATGAAGTGCTTCACTTCCTTCTGTCCAACTGCAAGTACTGGATGGAGGAATTCCGTTTCGACGGATTCCGTTTCGACGGCGTGACTTCCATGCTTTATTACAGCCACGGACTGGGCGAGGCCTTCTGCAATTATGGCGATTATTTCAACGGTCATCAGGATGACAATGCTATCTGCTATTTGACATTGGCCAACAAGCTGATTCATGAAGTGAATCCGAAGGCCATTACCATTGCCGAGGAAGTTTCCGGTATGCCGGGACTGGCCGCCCCGTTTGAAGACGGCGGTTACGGATTTGATTATCGTATGGCAATGAATATCCCTGACTATTGGATTAAGATTATCAAGGAGCGTCCGGATGAAGACTGGAAGCCGTCGAGTCTGTTCTGGGAAGTGACAAACCGCCGCAAGGATGAAAAGACAATTTCATATTGCGAAAGTCACGACCAGGCACTTGTGGGTGACAAGACAATCATTTTCCGTCTGATAGATGCGGACATGTACTGGCACTTCAAGATTGGTGACGAGAACGGAACGGTTAACCGCGGTATCGCTCTCCATAAGATGATTCGTCTGCTTACCGCTTCGACCATCAACGGAGGTTATCTGAACTTTATGGGTAACGAATTCGGTCATCCCGAATGGATTGATTTTCCGCGTGAAGGCAATGGATGGTCTTACAAATATGCCCGTCGTCAGTGGCATCTGGTAGATGACAAGAGTTTGTGCTATCATTATCTGGGTGACTTTGACAAGGCAATGGTTCATTTGCTCACTGATGTGAAGAATATTCAAAAGTCGGATGTGATAGAAGTTTGGCATAATGACGGTGATCAGATATTGGCTTATCGTCGCAAGGATTTGGTGTTTGTGTTTAACTTTAACCCGACCCGCTCGTTTACAGACTATGGATTCCTCGTTCCGCGCGGTGCGTATGATGTGGTGTTGAACACTGACAATAAGGCATTCGGCGGATTCGGTTCTTCTGATGATTCAATCCGTCACTTTACTTGTGCAGACCCACTTTATGCGAAAGACAAGAAAGAATGGTTGAAGCTGTATGTCCCGGCCCGTTCGGCTGTGGTGCTGAAGCGGGTGAAAGCTTGATTTTTGTATGAGTTATTATATTGGTTCATTATATAAGAAGACCGCACGCATGATGATCGTAGTATGCGGTCTTCTTTTTTCTATTTTCAGCTTTGTCTATCTTTATGTCTTCCAACGGGAGGTGCTGGAGGCTTTGCATTATTCGTTGGCTCATGGAAAGACCCAGTTTGCTCCGGTGACAAGCGCAGTTGTGATAACTTTAATGTTGCTGTTGCTGAGATGGGGGATAAACAGTCTGTTGGGGTTGAAAGGATATGTGCGGGCCTTGTCCTATCTGCCTTCCTTCCTGGTGTTGTGTGCGCTTACTGACATTGGCCGTGATGTTTATACTTCAGGCTCATACTCATGTTGGCCATGGCTTCTTCCTTTGCTTGTCATGCTGTTTGTGGGAGTGGCTTATTGGCTGAGAAAGACTTTCCGTGTATATCTGAACAAGGAAGACAATGCAATGGGTATAGTGAACGGCAATTTGTTCATTATGCTTGCCTTATCGTTGATGACGGTTTTATGCGGCAATACCGACCGCATCTTTCATCATGAGCTGCAGGCCGAGCATTATATGCTTCATGATGATTATGACAGCGTGCTGAGGGTCGGGGAAAAGTCGCTCGATGCCAGCCGTACGTTGACAGCTTTGCGTGGTATGGCAATGGCACATACCGGTATGATGGGAGAGAAGTTGTTCGATTATCCTCAGTATTACGGCTCCGACGGCCTGTTTTTTACGGACGATTCGCTGCAGACACTTCGTTATACCAATGATTCCGTCTTCTGCCTGTTGGGAGCAAAACCTTGCCAGGGTGAGAACTGGACGGATTTTCTGCGTCATATTTGTTATAACGGGACAGGTAAATTTGTTTCACTTGATTATTATTTGTCATCACTGCTGCTTGACAAGAATCTTGATGAGTTTGCAGAAGCCGTGAATGATTTTTATGCACCTGAGGATACACTTCCTCATTTCTATCGGGAAGCAATGGTCTTGTATCAGACAATTCATACTGATTCTGTTTTTGCAGATTGTGATTCGGTATATATGACGAGTTTCCGCGGGTATTGCGAAAAGAAAAAGGAATATCCAGGGGCTGAAGAACGGAAAAATTGGATGAGACGGCATTATGGCAATACGTACTGGTGGTATTTCGACTATCAGAACTAAAAAGGTGTGGATAGAATGAAAGTGTTGATTATCAACGGAAGTCCGCGTAAGTCAGGAAATATTTCCCGTATGTTGCATGTCATGGAGGAAGAGGCTGTATCCTGTGGCTTTGAAGTTGCTTTTCTGTCGGCGGCAGATTTGTCGGTGATTCCTTGTAAAGGGTGTATGGTGTGCCGGAAAAGCTTGAAATGTGTTCTGCCCGAAGACGATGCGCAACGTACGCTCCGGTTGATGACGGAATGTGACGTGGTGATAGTGGGGGCTCCCTGTTATTGGGGAAATATTCCAGGGCAGTTGAAGATTTTGTTCGACCGTATTGTATATGGAATGATGGGAGAGGGAACTTCCGGCATTCCAAGGCCATTGCATAAGGGAAAGAAGTCGATTCTGGTAAGCACTTCCACTACTCCTTTCCCGTTCAACATTCTGTTTAACCAGTCGCAGGGAGCAATAAAAGCTTTGAAGGAAATTCTCAAGTGGAGTGGTTTTAAGATTTCGGCTGTTATCCAGCAGGGAGGAACCAGGAAGCATCCTGTATCGGAAAGGAAACTCAAGTCTTGCCGTAAAGCTATACATAGATTGTAAATAATGGATTGCCGCTATATAACAAATAAAAAAGAGAGGACTGCTGGGGAATTGCAGCCTCTCTTTCTTTAAGGCAAACTCTTTTGCTCTTGTCGCTGAGGCTTTCACAAGTTCCAGTCGACTTCGTATTAATCTGTTACTATGAAAAACACATTATTAAACGCATCAATGGCGGAAAATGTTTCCTGTATATGCGGCAAATGTTTTTCCGTTAACATTATTTGTCTTTCTACTTTCCACATAACTTCTTGAAATCACAATATTCACAGTGTTCGGCAATGTCTGTCTGTGTGAAAGCGATGTCAGGATTGAAGATGGCTTCCAATAAGTCTTGCAGACATTTCCGGAATGTATCTTCCAGCATCGAGAAATCGTTGATTTCTTCTTTGGCTTTTCCTATCTGTATAACCGGAGAATAGTTTTCTGAGGCCGCCCGATGGATATACAGCAGGGCCGGCGCTACATGGCAGCTGTTGTTTTTCATCCGTAATTTTCTGCAGACAATCGATGCATACAGAAAGGTCTGGAACACGTAATTTGACCGTTTCTTGTCGGGAACAAACAAGGATTCGATGCTTTCTGGAATATTCGCATCTCCTCCTGTCTTGTAGTCAACGATACGCAATGTCTGGTCTTTGCGGTCTATTCGGTCAATGATGCCCCCGATCCGTGACAATATGGGGCCTTGTGCCGTTTCAATCCGTATTTCTTCCTCTACAAACTGTTCGGAGGCCACGAAAGTAAACGGTGCATATTGCAGGTCAATGTGCAGGAGTTGGCGGATGTAGCGGTAGATTACTTCCGAATTAAGTAATTGCAGTCCGTTGTATTCCGGACGTTCGTCGGGGTGCACCTTGAAGAAGATTTCCTTGAATCCGTTGTCTACATAATTTTGCAGGAAAGATTCATTTCCTTTTTCCAGTAATTTTCCCAGGATGTCTTTGCCGATACATTTTCGGCCGGATGACAGATCTTTATAGATATGTTCGGCTGTATAGTGGAAAATACGTCCGAAATGTGACGCGTCTATTTCTGCAGTCGCTTCGTCGGGGATAGAGAGAGACGCTACATACTTGTAATAGAACTTCAGCGGACAATCCAGATAGGCGTTCAATGCAGACGGTGACAGCAGGGCATCTTTTCGCAGACGTATATCGAATATCTGTCGCATACGTTCCATGATCTCTGGTGTTTTGTGTATCCTGACAGGGACTGGCAATGACGGGGACTGTTCCGCTTCAAGTTGTCCTTTCTTTATTTCATGTTTCCATTCTATCAGGAACTGTAGCATAAAACGGGACATCTCTCCGCGGTTGACTCCGTCTGTCGAAGTGTTGTAGACCAGCGTTATTTTTTCTGCACGTTGCAGAAGCCGGTAAAAATAATAGGCATATACCGCAATCTTGTGGTCGATGGTAGTCATGCCGAATGCTTTTCGCAGGTTATAAGGTATGAATGAAGATTCTCCGCCCGATTTAGGAAGTTGCCCTTCGTTGACGGAAAGGAGAATGAGATGACGGAAATCGAGATTTCGTGTTTCGAGTACGCCCATTACTTGCATACCGATAGCCGGTTCACCGTGGAATGGGATATTCGAAGCGCACATGACGCGTATAAGCAGACGTTTGAATGTATTTGGGGTTACATCGAGGTCTTTTGATGTAGTCAGTTCAAGGAAACGGTTGTTCAGTGTATAAGCGGTAAACAGGGCTTCCCGGTAAAGTTGTTCAAACGCTTCGTTATGGGTGGATGTCTGTTTCCGGTAGAGGACGGCAATCCGTTTCAGCAGTTCCGACAAGCGTCTGCATAGCGACAGATTCGTTGTGCAGGGGGCAAATACCGCTTCCAGGGTTTCGTCGGCTGAAAGTTCTGACGGAAGGGGGTAGAAACGGTTGGTGTTGGCCAATGTCTTTTCGAGTTCATCTGCATGGGCCGAAAGCTTGCGGAGATAAGGGTGTTTGAGCATACTGATGACCTCCGCATACTGGAATCGTCCGCTTTCAGCATTGTATCCGTCTGTGTGCAGTTCAACAAACGCCTTGACAAAACTGTATGCAGGCGTCTGCGACAATGGAAATCCCATTGTAATATTGATATGCCGGATGTTTTCCGGCAGTGAATGGAGTACGGGTTGCAGCAATGTTTCGTTGCAGAGCACTACGGCTGTCTCTTTTTCCGGTTCGGTCAGATTGTTCCTGATCCATTGCGGGAGATAACGCACTTGCCCGTTTTCTGTGGGCGACTCGATGTAGTCTATCTCTTTCGGCCGATTGAGATTCCGGAAACAGCCGGCGGCCAGTTCCGAGGGAAAATCTTTCAGGTTCCTCCGGATGAATTCGCCGGCTTCATGAGGCTGTCTGTTCAGGTAAAACTCGTCATAATCCCAATAGAACATTGCTTTACGGGCTTCGTGGAGTTTGGTGAACAGAGCATGTTCCACTCTATTCAATACGTTGAATCCAACAAAGACATAGCGGTCGTATGGCAGGCGGTTGACATCGAGTGTGTCAATCACGTCCCGATAGAGCATACCTTCGTAGGCAATGCCTTGTGCATAGAGCTGCGATTTATAGCGGGTGTACACGTCGCCTAATGCATTCCATGATGAAATGAAACGGCGTTTCAGTTCGGTTTCCTGTTCGATGGAGAAGTTATGGAAAAACTGACTGAGGGCCTCTTTTTGCCCTTCTTCCAGAAAATTATAGTTGTCCATCAATGCGTTCAGGTCTTTCAGGTTACTGAACAAGGCATCTGTGTCCACTCTGTTTTTGTCGGCATCGTCAAAGTCGCTGATTAACATTTCTCCCCAGAAATAAAATTCGTCGAGTGTTTCTTGGCTTCCGGTAACCTTTTTGAAGACTTTATACAAGTCGCATATCAGTTTGATGGAATCACCTACAATCAGACTGGAGGATTGGCGGAACAGCTCACTGATGCTGAGATAAGCCGGCGACCAGAGAGGACGTTCTGATTCATAGGCCAGATATTCGTTGAAAAACAGTCCGGCCCGTTTGTTGGGGAAAACGATGGCTGTACGGGTAAAGTCTCCTCCCGTCTTCCGGTATAAATCGTGCGCTACTTGTTTGAGAAATGTTTCCATTGTTCAGTTTCAGATGTAAATGTTTTGTGATGTTCTCAGTCTGGTTCAACTTGTTCCAGTTCATTGGCAAATACATACCAGATATAACCTTCTATGTGCGTGTAGCCCATATTCTGGAGCAGTTTCATATATTCGTTAACTTGATGCTTGTGGGCCTTGCTTTTCTTCCCGAACTTGAAGTCGACTACCACTACCTGTCCACTTTTCATCATCACCCGGTCGGGACGTCGGGTTTGTACGGTTCCGTCTTTGTCAGTGAAAATGATACTGCATTCGTTGTGCAGTTCCCAGCTGCCGTCAAACCAGCCCTGGACTTCCGGATTTTTCAAAGCCCATTCTGCCAGTCCGACTATTTGTCGCTCTTGTTCGTCCGTTTCAAAGACTCCCTGGAAGCGAAGGCTTTTGACTGCATCAGTGAGATCATCTTTTTTCCCGATGGTTGCGAACACGTGATGAAGCAGCTGTCCTTGGCGGATATAGTCGGAAGTCTTGTCTTCTTCATCGCCGCGGATGAATTCGGCCGATTTGTTCGATTGCTTGAATTCGATTTCAGTTTCCAGACTTTCTGTCCGGATAGGGATACTTTCAGGAATCGTAGTCAGCCGGTTGCCGCTTTTCTTTTTGGGAGTATCCTGCTCCGTACACAGTTCTCCGAACTCATAAATATCAGGACCGTTTTCTTCTTTGTCCGTCTCCGAGGTTTCCATTTCTAACGATTCCATTTGGGGTATTGCTTCATGAAGCAACGCAGACACAGTGTTGGACTGATTTTTCTTTCCAATGACAATCAGATTCTTGCAGGCTCGGGTGAAAGCCACATAAAGCAGGTTCAGATTGTCTACCCACAGTTGCAGCTTTTCTTCCAGATAGCTGTGGCAATATACCGACTCGGCCATTTTTTTTGAATAGTTGATGGGGGTCAGTTCCAGTTCGTTGAACGGGGGAATGTCTGTATCTTTTCCGCTTCCGGATACGGAGCACCATATCAGATGGCTGTTGGTTTCATTTTCCATTTTCCAGTCGCAAAACGGCACCAATACAGTATGGTATTCCAGTCCTTTTGACTTGTGGACAGACAGAATCCGGATTCCGTCCACTTCGCCCGACGGGATGGTTTTTTCGTGAAGGGTTTCATCCCAGAAACGGATGAAGGCGGTCAGGTCGGACGAATTGTCCTGGATGTATTCGGTGACGGCATCATAAAAGGCACACAGATAAGCGTCCTGCCGTTTTATCTGGCTGAGGTCGAACAGCACGAACAGTTTTTCCAGCAGTTCATACAGAGGCATGAAACGCAGTTCTTCTTCCAGCAATACAAATTCAGGAGGGAGAAACTTGCGTAATCCTTCCTGCAGAACCGTATCCGTCGGAATCTGCCTGTGCAGAATTTCCTGTTGGTAGGAAACGGCCAGCCGGGCCAGCGATACGGTATCTTCCGGTGCAGACAGATAACGGATGCCGTCTGTTATCATGTTGACGGCTAGCGAGGCATCGAGCCTGAACGCTTCGTCGGATACGATGCGGTAAGGGGTGTTCGCTTCAAAATAGTCTGCGATGACTGGAATCATCCGGTTTTTTCTTACAAGAATGGCTATGTCATTGGCGTGCACCCCGTGGGTGACAAGCCGATGGATTTCTCCGGCGAGGCACGACAGGGTGGTGTCCCTGTAAGGAGAGTCTTTGCTGTCGTTCAGGAATGTGAGCTTCACATATCCCTTTTCTCCTTTTTTCGATGTCTTCTGCCTGACATCGCTGTAGGCATTGACCAGTTGGGTGCAGATGCTTCCTGTTTCTTCTTCATGACGCGAGTTGAGCACGTAGCAGGCAGCCTGGAATATTTCGTTGTTGAAGCGGATGATGTTCGTTTCGCTTCTCCAGTTTGTGTCGAGCGTACATTCTTTGGTGCGGAATCCTGATTCTTCGTTCAGGTTGGCCAGAATTTTCCAGTCCCCGTTCCTCCAGCGGTAAATGCTCTGCTTGATGTCGCCTACTATCAGACTGCCTTCTTTTTGCGAGAGACATTCGTCGAGCAGCAGGTGGAAGTTTTCCCATTGCATGCGTGACGTGTCTTGAAATTCGTCAATCATGACCGTGTCGAGAGTGGTGCCTATTTTTTCGTACACGAACGAAGCGTCCCCTTCGCGAATCAGACCGTGGAGCAGGGCATTTGTGTCAGAAAGCAGAAAGCGGTTGTGTTCTGCGTTGAGTTGCCTTACTTCCCGGTCGATGTGGTTCAACAGCCGCAGGTTGTTGAGATAGCGGAGGGAAAGGTTGCATGAGTTGAGCACCATGTTGTTCTGCGGACGGATGCTTTCTGCCTCCTCAAGCAGCGGGATAAGCTGTGAAGCGGCCAGCGAATAAATCAGGTCGCGGTTGGGAGATGTGCGTGCTGCCCAGTTCTTTTCGTCATCCAGACATTTTTCAACGGTTACGTTGCGGATGTCGTTCCCCAGATTTCCGTTGGCCAGTTTCCTGAAATAGCTGCCGATTCCGTTCCGTCCTCCTTTCAATGCCTCGGGAGTGAGGTTGTGCTGTTCCAGAATGTGGTTGAAGCGTGTGCTGATTCCGCTCATTTGTGCCAGCACTGCAGTCCGGAGCTTCTGAAGTTCCTCCCGGTATTTCGGGATAAAATGCGGGTCGGCCAGCTTTTTCCGCAGTCCGTCTCCTTTCTCGATATAACTTTCGTCGAAAATGTTCCAGCCGAAACTCTTGATTTCGTTCGATACATTCCAGCGTTTGTCGTCTGCAATCCGCTCTTCGATGTATTCCAGCAGCCAAACCAGTACCGGCGAACGGCGGTCAAGCTTTTCAATCATGGCGTCCACTGCATCACCCAGCACCTCTCCGTTGTTCAGTTCGACAGACAGGTTGGCTCCCAGTTCCAGTTCGCGGGCCAGATTCTTCATGACCGACTGGAAGAAGGAGTCAATGGTTTCTATCCGGAAACGGCTGTAGTCATGGATAATGTTTGTGAGTGCCTTGCGGGCAGCTTCCTTTATTTCTTCATCCGTCATCCGGGGCACAGCTTTCCTGATTTCTTTCAGGTATCCGTCCGAATTCCCGTCTCCTGTCGCGATTCCGTAGAGTTGTTCCAGGATACGTTCTTTCATTTCGGCCGTAGCTTTGTTGGTGAACGTGACTGCCAGAATCCGGCGGTAGGCCGAAGGGTCTTCTATGAGCTGGCGGATATACTGCACGGCCAGCGTAAAGGTTTTCCCCGAACCGGCCGAGGCTTTGTATACGAGAAGCCGGGGGTGGGATGGATTCATGCTGGCTGTCATTGGTACAAGAAACGTTTGATGCTTTTCTTGGCCGTCTTCTCGAACTCTTCGGGGTAGAGTTTCACATGTGCAATCTGTGAGTAGGCGGGGAGCATTTTGTTCAGTTCCACGCGGTTTGCCTCGATGGCTTCTTCCAGTTGCCGCTTGTTCAGGTTCTGCTGGAACGCTTCTTCATTGTCCGGATATACGAGAGCCACCAGCTTGTTGTCTTTCAGGATGACCAGCGACTCGTTGACGAACGGCATGTTGTTCAGCCGTGCTTCAATCTCTTCCGGATAGATGTTCTGGCCCGAAGCGGTGAGAAGCATGTTCTTGCAGCGTCCTTTGATATAGATGTTGCCGTCCGCATCTTTCACGGCCATGTCGCCCGTGTGGAGCCAGCCGTCCTTGTCGATGGTCTGGTCGGTGGCTTCCTGGTTCTTGTAATAGCCCAGCATCACGTTCATGCCCCGGCAGAGCAGTTCGCCCGGCGTATGTGCCGGGTCGGGGGAGTCCACTTTCGTCTCCATGTTCGATACCGTCTTTCCGCAGGACGTGTACAGGATTTCATCCCATCGGCTGTGGCAGATGAGCGGCGCACATTCTGTCATGCCGTAGGCTATGGTGTACGGGAAATTGATTTTGCGGAGAAACGCTTCCACTTCCGCGTTGAAGGGTGCTCCGCCGATGACAATCTCGATGAAGTTTCCGCCGAACACTTCCATGGCCTGCTTGCGGATCTGTTCCTTGATCTTGTCGCTGACAATGGGGATATGCAGCAGCAGTTTCCCCAGCTTGTTGTCTACTTGGGGAAGGATGTTCTTCTTGAAAATCTTCTCTACGATCAGGGGCACACAGGCGATGACGCGCGGACGGATTACGGCGAATGATTCGGCTATGATTTTCGGGCTTGGCATGCGGGTCAGGAACCAGAGATGCGCTCCGACGGTCACGCCGTAAAGAAAGTCGAATACAAGTCCGAAGATGTGTCCCAGCGGAAGCATCGACACGATTCTGTCACCGGGTTTCAGCCCGACTTTCGAGTCGATATGTACGATGTTGGAGAGGATGCTCCGGTAGGGCAGCATCACTCCTTTTGAATAGCCGGTGGTGCCCGATGTATAGTTGATGACGGCCAGCTCTTCCGGGTCTTCCCGGCGGTAAGACACCTGTTCGGCTCGGAAGCGGCAGGGATATTTCTTCCCGAACTCTTCATTCAGATGTTCGCGTGCGTAAGTGAGCTGTTTGGAGCGCGAAACCACCAGGTCGAAGTTTTTCAGCTCGATGATTCCTTCCAGGTTGGGCATTGCCCGTTCGTTGAAATTTTCCCATACCTGGTCGCCCACGAAAAGCATGCGTGCTTCGGAGTGGTTCACGATATGGTGTACATTGTCTGCCTTGAACTCATGCAGGATAGGCACGGCCACTGCCCCGTAGGTTACGATTCCCAGGAAAGATGCTGTCCAGTTGGCGCTGTTCCTTCCGCACAAGGCAATTTTGTCGCCTTTCTTTATCCCCGCATGTTCGAGCAGGATATGCATTTTCTCGATTTTTCTGGCCACGTCTCGATATTGCAGGGTGGCGCCTTTGTAATCGGTCAAAGCGTCCAGATTCCAGTTGTTC
The DNA here is from genome assembly GCA_949289295.1 of uncultured Bacteroides sp. Lineage (GTDB taxonomy): Bacteria > Bacteroidota > Bacteroidia > Bacteroidales > Bacteroidaceae > Phocaeicola. The sequence goes on along the minus strand of CASENM010000025.1, from coordinate 45,510 downwards.
CGGATGCTTTGCTCTACCAGTTGTATAAAGCTGTTTTGTTTCTCCATTTTGTTGGTTGCACATTTTCTGACACAATGTGCGCAAAAATAATAAAACTTCTCCAGATACCTTACAATCTTGTCGTTTTAATTTCGATTCTTGGGCTGTGAGGCTCTGTAGAAACACGGAACGGATGTACCTCACGGCACATCCGTTCCTTTAACTTGCTTTGCTTTAGATTTATGATAGTGTGAAAAATCATTCCGCATCGCTTGCCGCTGTTTGCAGCAGGAAGCGGAAGTTGTTGTCGATGATGGCGTTCAGAAGTTTGTCGCCGTGCAGGTCAAAATCATCATGCATCTGGTTGGACACTCCTGCATAGTTCATCAGTATGATGCCTACCGGTCCTCTCTTTTCATAGGATAAACCTGCATTGTCAATGCTGCTGATATATTTGTAGGTTGCAGAGTTCAACTCTTGTGCACAGGGAGGGATGTCTCCGTGAAGTCCAGCACTACTTGTCATACTACCACCGGTATTCCATGGTAGGGCAGAGTATCCGTTCTCTACGATATAATATCCTCTGAGTGAATTGATATACACTTCACTGCTGTTCGGATTTTTTAGTATTCCACTCGCTTCTCCCATGAATTGTTGGATATATTCTATTCTTTCATCAATGGAGTTATACCAGTATGTCCAAGTATAATGGTTTGTATAACTAGTAGCATTACTATGATCATATCTTCCTTCTTGTCCACAGATACGTTCCCATTCAAGGACATGGTAATTTTTTTCCTCATTCTCCACATAGGTATGATATGTCCAATTGTCAGACTCGTAATGTCCATTCTTGGGACGCACACTAATACTCTGTCCAACTTCTGTTCTTCCTGTCCATTGGTATTCATTTTTGTCCTTGCTTACTTCACACCACATGTATCTTCCATTAAGAGGGGTTGGCATTATATCTCCTTTTTGAATGTCATACCCTCTTTTATACCAGCGGTCCTTGTCCAAATCCCATTCGGTGATGAACGTGACATACTGTGAAATGCTGCTCAGTGAGTAGCTGCCGAGATCTTCTCCTTTCAATGTTGTGAGGGTTTCCGGATAGCGTGCCAGCATCAGAATCTTTCCGCGTGCCTCGCCTACCGTCATGTCGCCTTTGAAAGGAGTAATCTTGACATCCTGATAGGTCGTGTTGTATGTGGTTATGAAGTCTGTGAGTGTTTTAATCCAATTTGATACTTCCTCGCCCCCTCCCGCATTGTTATAGTAGGGTATCACGACCGCAAATTCGTTGGGACTCTTCAGAAGTTCATTGCGGATGACTCCGATGGCCCACGGCAAGTCTTTTTCTTTATCCTGTGTCGTCCCTGCTACGAGTGGAAGTTTATATTTGTACGGATAATCCCATCCGTCCCGTTCTACGGTGGTCTCTATTTCGAAAGCGCGCACTCCCAAGTCGAACTGGGACTGTCCGGCACCTCCGGGTTTCATGCGGATCCACTGGGTGACATCCATCTCGTCGCCTTTGGTATAGGTGTACTGGTTCTCCCCTTCATAGGTGATGTCTCTCGTGAACGCGCTCACACTGCCCGGAATGGAGAGCTGGGAAAGCTTGATGTTGTCATCCAATACCGCCATCCAGTTGTTGGCACCTGCATTTGTAGAATATCCTTCAAGAGTCAGACGGTTGACTGTACCGACCTTTATGTCAGCATTGGGGATTTCGCTGGTCCATACACCGCCTACGCCGAAGCCCATTACTTTTACAGTCAGGTTGTTGATGGTATTGTCGTTATCTGCAGTTTGTCCCGGAAGCAGGAATACCGTGAACTCTATTGTCTGTCCTGATTCTATCGGAAGAGCCGTTTCCACCAGTTCATTCTCCTTGAATTTAAGATTCACTGAAATCTGGTGGTTGTTCGTTTCATACGGATTGTCGGTAAGCTCGAACTCCTTTTGTTTCAAATCGTACTTAAAGTGTCCGCATAATGCCTGTTTTGTTTCAGTTCCTGCCATAGGAGCTTCGATGATGATATTCGAGAGATACGAATTGACTCCGCCCAATGTCAGATTGTCGCCGATTTTCAGGTTAATCTGCAGGGCGGTAATCAGCGGCTTGAAGTGGAGCGAAACGGGGTCACCTATATTTTCGGGCGCTATTGTAGTGTCTGCGCTCATGATGGCATAATTCATGTCCGCCGTGCCTTTCCATGTTTTGCTTTCCGCATCAAATGTGAACGTAGGAGTTTGCGTATTCGGAATTTCCCCGTTGATGATTAGGTTTTGTGCATCCGCATCCTCCTGTATCATTGTGGCCGGATAGAATGCGTAGAAAGTGTGGGCTTTTGAAGGGTCGCCCCAGCAGAGTGTGTTTCCTGTCGTCTGGAGGTAGGCTCTGTTCTGGCTGCCCTGCACCTGGCCTTCCTGACCATTGTCCCATACCACTGAATAATCCGCGTGTGTGTCTGCAGACGCTTCGTCGCAGTAGACGCGTACACGGTCGCCGTACACCCAGTCCAGGGGACAGTGCCATTTGCCGTCATTCCCTATTGTTCCGGTTCCGTATGCGGTGCGCGATTGGCCTTCACCTTCGCCCGGCTCAAATTCGCCGATTCCGCCGGTTGTAAACGAAATTGCATTTTTTCCGGCTGCCGGTTGGCCGTTTTCTTTCTTTATCAGTTCGTCCTGACATCCCATAAGACATATTCCTGCAGCTGCCAGCAGAAAAGTCAAGTTTCTTCTAAACATGTCCTTTTTCTTTTTTAGTTTGTGCAATAGAATCCGTTACCATCTCTCGTCGTTGTTGTCGAACGTCCTGCTTCTGCTTCCCCATGTGCCGCTTCCGCTCAGGTTTGAGCCGCCTTCCTGGTCATCAATGAACACATCCCCTTTGATGCCGGAGCTTTGCATGATTTCCTCTTTCGTTCCCAGTTCGACTGTTTCCAGAAACGGTTTCTCATAGTTTCTTTTCTTTGATGAATCGTTTTCCATTTCCATTTTTATAGTTTTTAGGTTTTTATTGTTTTTTCTTCTTTACGCGTGCAAAATTATAAAATATAATCACGACATCCAACGGAAGGCATCAAGCTTTTAACAAATATTACAAGATGATTCTGTGCTCAAATCTTTCAGTGTTATCCCTTATGCATTTTTATGGTGGAAGAGAACGGTTTTTTGGTACAGGTCTTCCCGGCCGAAGCCACGGGATGACACCATGCCAATATATCCGGGCGGACACATGGGTCCGCCCCTACGGGTCAATGGCGTATTGAAAAGAATGGCATGTTGAATGAAAGAGCCGTGCGGCCGAAGCAAGAAAAAACAGAAAAAATATGGCGGAATCAAAGAAAATGCGTACATTTGCCTCCGAATCGAATGCGATAGTTTATTCATCTCATTTTTTATCGCATATATACTTGACCCAATTTCCCGATCAGATTTATTCGAACTTATCAGACATCCGTCCTGCAACGATTCTGTTTTTGCCCGGATTGTCTTTGTAACCCATAAAAGTCAGGTATCAGTTTATTTTCAGGTAAAATTGTTTTTCAGGTAACATTATGAAAAAGTCAGAGACGTATTTCAGGTATTTGAAGCAAGCGGTGGAACTGTTCCCGAGGGAACATTCCGCCGATCTTGATTCACTGTTTCCCGGTCCGGGAAGGGATGTGTCGTGGTCGCTTATCCCATGATGTATCTGGCCGCCTTGCCCGTGTATCTCTTCACGGCGAAGACGATGCTCCATGAAAGGACGAATATCAGGACAGCCGCCGCGGGAATCAGCAGCGGAACCGGCAGGGAAAGACCGGTTATCACTTTGTGGGCCAGTCCCACAAAGAAATAATGGATCATGTAGATGCCGAATCCGCAGAATGCCAGGTTGTCGAGCATCTTTCCTGCGCGCGACTCAGCCGGGATATGTACGTGCTTCAGCAGGAGAAACCAGGCCATGGACATCAGCGCGACGTTGGGCGTGTTGTATGTCCAGAACAGTTCGATCTGTTCCGGTGTCTTTTCCGGCAGCGACATGATATATCCATAGCCGAAATAGGTGATTGCAAAACCTGCCACGAGCATGACGGCCGCCGCCGGCACCGTTTTCTTGAGATTCCAGTCCAGATGATGGCGGATGTAATGTCCCAGCAGGAGATAGCCGTTGAATCCCGCAAAATAATAGAACAGTCCGAACGTATTCCACGAGCATGTCCCGAATGCGTACGGGCCGGCAAATTCCAGCAGATAAGGCAGGAAAGTGCTCATGAACCACAGCCCGAGGAAAACCTCCTTCTGCTTTCTGGTGGCCCGCTCAATCCATGCCGAGAATACGGGCATGTAGAGATAGAGTCCGATGAGCATGTAGATGTACCACATGTGTGAGGCCAGGTAGTCGAAGGTGAACGGGATGCGCGAGATATTCTCAAGGCAAGGCCAGATGGACTGGCTGTCGGTAGAGGCCCATACGAAACATTTCTGCACCACCGACTTGTCTGCACCGACCACTCCCGTAAACCATGGAAAAAGGTAGTAGAGCACCGACCAGATCAGGAAGGGATACAGCACGCGCAGAATCCGTTTCTTGTAGAATGCTCCCATTTCCATCCGTACGGGGAAAGAAAGTGCGCCTGTAATCATCACGAAGAGAGGGACACAGGGGCGGACAAAAGCCATCCACCGTTCTCCCCATTGCAGCATGTCGGGATTGACGGGGGCCGCACCTTCTACCGTGGCGTATGTGGCGGTGGCATAAAAAGGGTCTGCTGCATGGCAGCATATCAGGAAGAAAAAAGCGGCAAACCGGATTACGTTGAGCCAGACTATCTGTGTTTTCATGGTCTTTTGAATTATGAAGTTTATGAATCTGTTTGTAGATGCGCAAAAGTAATAAAAGTTTATGCCGGCATTTATGTTGGCGTTCACAATTAAGAAAAATTTTCATTAAGTGTTCGTCTGAAACTCATCCGGAGGGGTATTTTGAAGATTGTTTCCGGCAATGTTCCCCCTGTTTTATTGGCGGCGTTTTTGGGGCTTTCGGGAAAACGCTTCGGCGTTTCGGACAAAACGTCCCGTCGTTTTGACTAAAACGCCGAAGCGTTTTGTATCTGCCCGATGGCATCATGTCAATATATCCGGGCGGACACACGGGTCCGCCCCTACGGGTCAATGGCGTATTGAAAAGAATGGCATGTTAAATGAAAGCCGTGAATTTATATTGCGTTAATCTGTATTTTCGCGACATTTTTTCATGGATTTTCCGTAAGTTTGTAGCCCGATAACTCAAAACAAGAATTATGTTGGTTTACAATACAACTTATCATGTAGAGATGGATGACGCGCGCAATTTTGTCATCTGGCTGAACGAGTGTTATATCCCTGAAGCGGAAAAGAGCGGTGAGCTGAAAAATCCGCGGATACTCCGTATCTTGAGCCATAGGGAGCAGGACAGCGAATGCTTCTCGCTCCAGTGGGAGGTGGAAGATTCTGCCGCATTACACCGTTGGCTGGTGGCGGGCGGAGAACGTCTGAACGGTGAAATCATGAAGATATTCAAGGAAAAGGTGGTTGGTTTTCCGACCTTGATGGAGGTGATCAGGTGATACGTCCGGTGAAAGAAAAAATCATCATGGGGATTGATCCGGGAACCAACGTGATGGGCTACGGGGTGTTGAAAGTGACGGGTGTGAAACCTCAGGTCATGACACTCGGGGTGATAGACCTGCGCAAGTGCGGCGACCCTTATCTGAAACTGAAACATATTTATCAGCGTGTACAGGGAATCATCTCCTCTTATCTGCCCGACGAGCTGGCCATCGAAGCACCGTTTTTCGGAAAGAACGTACAGTCGATGCTGAAGCTCGGGAGGGCGCAGGGAGTGGCCATCGTGGCGGCTCTGTGCCGGGATATACCGGTCACGGAGTATGCGCCTCTGAAAATCAAGATGGCCATCACCGGAAACGGGCAGGCCAGCAAGGAGCAGGTGGCCGACATGCTGAAGCGTATGCTTCATATCCCCGACTCTGAAATGGGGCCTTTTCTGGATGCGACCGATGCCTTGGGGGCGGCCTACTGCCATTATCTGCAGATGGGACGTCCGGATTTGCCGAAAGCGTATTCCGACTGGAAAGATTTCATGGCGAAAAATCCCGGCCGCATAAAGAGATGAGCCGGTATGGCCTGGCTTTCGGGGTTGGAGCGTTTCTCCGGACTTATGGTTCAGAAATTCAAAATTTAAGAAGTATGATAAAATTGAAACATTTGATTCTGATGTCTGTGATTACAACTGCCGGGTGCGGTTCGTCACCTCAGGACAATTCCTTTTCGTTCGATGACTATCCGGTCTATAAAGGAGAATGGGAAGAAATGGTCTATTCTTCTTCATCCACCCGTTTCTCCCTATGGGCACCGACTGCACAAGAGGTGAGGGTGATGCTGTATGATGCCGGGCAGGGCGGATCGGCTTTCAGGATGATTCCGATGGAGGCGGCCGCTGACGGCATGTGGAAGGCGACGGCTGAGGGTGACCTGAACGGAAAGTTTTACACGTTTAATGTGAAGGTGAACGATGCCTGGCTGGGAGATACGCCGGGACTGCTGGCCAGAGCGGTGGGGGTGAACGGCAACCGTGCCGCCATTCTGAATCTGGACAGTACAGACCCCCAGGGATGGGAATCTGACCGGCGCCCTCCGATGAAGGATTTTTCCGACATGATGATTTATGAAATGCATCATCGCGACTTTTCCATCGATACGGTTTCGGGTATCAGGAACCGGGGGAAATTTCTGGCCCTGACCGAGAAAGGAACCGTTACCTGCTGGGGTGAAAAGACCGGCATCGACCATTTGAAGGAATTGGGGGTTACGCATGTGCAGCTGTTGCCCTCGTTTGATTTTGCGACGGTGGACGAAACCCGTCTTGACCGGCCGCAATATAACTGGGGGTATGACCCCAAGAATTATAACGTGCCCGAAGGGTCTTATTCGACGGACCCCTACAAGCCGGATGTGCGTATCCGTGAGTTCAAGCAGATGGTGATGGCGTTGCATCAGGCAGGTATCCGAGTCATTATGGATGTGGTGTATAACCACACGGCAGTGGCGGAGGGAAGCAATTTTGAACGTACCGTGCCAGGCTATTTCTACCGCCATACGGAGAACGGCAAGTTGGCCGACGGGTCCGGTTGCGGCAACGAGACGGCAAGCGAGCGTGCCATGATGCGCCGGTTTATGGTGGAGTCTGTTTGTTATTGGGTGAATGAATACCATGTCGACGGATTCCGTTTTGACCTTATGGCTATCCATGATATCGAGACCATGAAGGAAATCCGTGCCGCTCTGGACAAGATTGACCCGACCATCTATGTCGGAGGAGAGGGATGGGCCGCCAAAGCTCCCCGGATGCCGGAAGAGCGGCTGGCTTTGAAGAAGAATATCAGTCGCCTGCCGGGAATAGCCGCTTTCAGCGATGAGTTCCGCGACAGTCTGCGCGGAGCATGGGGGGATGACTCCAAAGGTGCTTTTCTGATTGGCCGGCGTGGATTTTCGGAAGGCGTGAAGTTCGGACTGGCCGGCGGAGTCTCACATCCGCAGGTAAAGGTGGATTCGCTGGACGGACCGTTGAGAAACTGGGCGGACGAGCCCACTCAGATGATCAGTTATATGAGTTGCCATGATGACAAGTGTATTGTCGACCGCATCCTTTCCACCATGCCGGGAGCTTCCGTCCAGGAGCAGATGGCATTGATGAAGTTGGGGATGACAGCTGTGTTCACATCGCAAGGAATACCGTTCATCTTTGCCGGCGATGAGGTGATGCGCAGCAAATTCGGGGTAGGCAATTCGTATGCCAGTCCTGACAGCATCAACGCGATTGACTGGAAGAACAAGACTTTGTACAGGGAACTGTTTGACTATACAAGAGGGTTGGTTTCCATGCGGAAAGCGCATCCGGCTTTTCATCTGGGACATGCGGAGCTGGTCCGGAAACATCTGGAGTTCCTTCAGACACCCTCGGACAATGTGGTGGCCTTCCGTCTTGAAGGCAAACCGGATGGCGACTCCTGGCTGAACACGATTGTGGTGCTGAACGCCGATACCGCTCCGGTGGAGATAGATGTCCCTGACGGCAAGTATTGGATTGCATGTCGTGACGGTAAGATAGACAATGTGAACGGACTTGGTACGTTTGTCGGAAACAAACTGACCGTTTCTCCGCGAAGCGCGATGATTGTGCATCAGTGATTCGCCGGTAATGTCAGTTGCAGATTCAGTGAATGGTTTAAAAGCAGAGAAATGCAGAATATAATTACAATAACGAATGGAGTGACCCGTAATCCGGTATACAGGATGCGGGAGCCCGTGAACCTTGAGATAGGCAAAGGTGAACACGTGGCGATTGTGGGTGCTAACGGAGCCGGGAAGAGTCTGTTGGTAGATACTCTTACGGGGCGTTATCCGCTCTTGATGAATGAGGTGGCCTATGACTTTTCGTCTTCCGGGTCGGATATGGTGTGCGACAATATCAAATACATAACTTTCCGCGATTCGTACGGCGATTCGGATGCTACCTACTATTACCAGCAGCGGTGGAATACGCATGATATAGACGATACGCCTGTAGTGCGCGACTTGCTTCCTTCCTGCAGGAATGAGGAGCTGAGGAAGGTGTTGTATGATTTGTTCGGTGTGGAGTCTATGCTCGACAAGCATATTATCTTGCTGTCGAGCGGTGAACTGCGCAAGTTCCAGCTTACCAAAACCTTGTTGAGCGACCCTCGGGTCTTGATTATGGACAATCCGTTTATCGGTCTGGATGCCAAGACGCGCGATTTGCTCCATGTCTTGTTGCGCAGACTGACCGAGATGACTCCTCTGCAGGTGATTCTGGTGCTTTCAAAGACGGACGACATTCCGGAGTTCATTACACATGTAATTCCTGTGGAAGACCGTCATGTCGGACAGAAGCTTCCGTTGCAGGAATATCTTCAGAAGCGGCCGGAGGTTCCCTCGCGTGTGCTTCCGGAAGAGAAACGGCGGCGTATCCTTGATTTGCCGTATGCTGACAATCTTTATCATGCAGAGCATATTGTGGATTTGAACAAGGTGAGCATCCGTTATGGGGAGCGGACAATCTTGAAAGATCTGGACTGGAGTGTGAAACGGGGGGAGAAATGGGCGTTGAGCGGTGACAACGGTTCGGGAAAATCCACGTTGCTGAGTCTGGTATGTGCCGACAACCCTCAAAGTTACGCGTGCGATATATCTCTGTTCGGGCGGAAGAGAGGCAGCGGTGAGAGCATTTGGGAAATCAAGAAACATATCGGTTATGTGAGTCCGGAAATGCATCGCGCCTATCTGAAGAATTTGCCGGCCGTCGATATAGTGGCGAGCGGATTGCATGATTCCATCGGCCTGTATAAGAAGATGCAGGAGAAAGACCGTGCCGTGTGCGAATGGTGGATGGACATTTTCGGAATAGCTGATCTGGAGAACCGCAATTTCCTTCAGTTGTCGAGCGGCGAACAGCGGATGGTGCTGCTGGCACGTGCGTTTGTGAAAGACCCTGAGCTGTTGATTCTGGATGAACCGCTACATGGGCTCGACATGCGCAACCGTCGTCTGGTGAAAGACATCATTGAGGCGTTTTGTGAGCGGAAAGACAAAACCATGATTATGGTCACTCACTATCAGGAAGAACTTCCGTCGGTCATTACCGATTCTCTTTACCTGAAGAGAAACTGAGGATAGGATATGTCACAAAAAGAGTCTGTTTCAAAATAAAAATCCACTTTCATTTTGTCGGCTCTTTCATTTAACATACTTCAATACGCTATTGATCCGTAGGGGCGGATCCGTGTGTCCGCCCGGATATATTGGCATGGCGTCATCGGGCAGACACACGGGTCTGCCCCTACGGTTAAATGAAGCCGTGTATTTTTCTATAAATATACTTTCGCCTTAAAGACTATCTTGTAGGTGGCTTTTTATCTCAAATGACTGCTCCAGCTCCTTTAACTTGCCGCTGCCGAAAAGAGAACCTTTTGATTTTAGCCAGTTCGCTTTCAGCCATTTCTTTTTCGGCAAGCAGCAAACCGACGTTTTCCTGTATGTCCTCTGTCTGGTTCAGCAGGTCACGGTGGTATTGGGCGGTGGTATGCCGGACTTCCGAGCCGACAATACCACGCTTCAATCCGTATTTTGCCATAGCCAATGCTTGCCCGTCCTGATAGATTTATTGTTGTTTCAATGAAGCATTGACCTTTTCAATGTAGTCGAGGATTTCATCCCGTCCGGTCTGTTTTTCTGCCGAGGAGATGAAATGTGGGGGAAGCTCCTCCCACTGTTCTTCCAGCTTTTTCAGATAATTGTCGATGTTCATTTTGAGTTTTCCGTTCGACAGCTTGTCTGCCTTGGTGAACACGATGGCAAACGGAATGCCGTTCTCTCCCAACCATTCGATAAACTCCAGATCAATCTTTTGGGGTTCCAGTCTGCTGTCTATCAATACAAACAGGCAAGTCATGTCTTCACGCTCCAGCACATAGTTCTCGATGAGCTTCTTGATCTTTTCCATCATCACTTTGCCTCTTTGCGCATATCCGTAGCCCGGCAAGTCGACAAGATACCATTCCTTGTTGATTAGAAAATGATTGACGAGCAAGGTTTTTCCCGGTGTAGAGGAAGTCATCGCGAGTTTGGAGCGGTTGGTCAGCATGTTGATCAGGCTTGATTTCCCCACATTCGAACGTCCGATAAATGCATATTCGGGCAGTCCCGTCTTCGGGCACATATCCACACGCGAGTTGCTTATCACAAATTCAGCACTGGTTATTTTCATAAGCTCAAGAACATTTTGTTTTTTAATGAATCAGTTTGCAAAAGTAATAAATATGTGGCATATGGGAAAGAAGCGGGCCGGAATTTATGTATTCACGCTCCCATAACGCCATCCCAAAGCCATAAGGCCGCAGAAAGTCAGAAGTCCGTTGACCATCAACATCTCGTAGCCGAACTGATAGCCGGTAGTCGCCGAAACGAAATGATCAGTGAGATAGCAGACAACGGGTGATGCTATGGCAATGTATGGAATAAAGCGGTCGCGCACACGGCGGCGGGTGAACAGGCCGAAGGCGAACAAGCCCAACAAGGGGCCGTAGGTGTAAGATGCGAGTATATAAATCGTGTCGATTACATTCCGGCTTCCTATGGCTTCGATAATCAGAATGCAGCCTATAAATACGGTTGAAACAAACAGATGTGAATATTTCCGGATGCGTTGGGCTTTTTCTTCCGGATAACGTTCGATTCCCAGAATATCGATACAGAAGCTGGTGGTCAGTGCGGCCAGTGCGGAATCTGCACTCGAGAAAGCTGCGGCGATGATGCCGATAGTGAAGAGTATGAGTACCGTGTATCCCAGATGCCCTCCTGCAGCGAAAAGGGGCAGGATGTCGTCCCCTTTTTCAGGTAATGGAAGATTCAATTGTACCGATGCTGTCAGAAGCAATACTCCCAGCACGAGGAAAAGCAGATTGACCGGCACGAACGAAAATCCGTAGCAATACATGTTTTTCTGGGCTTCCTTCAGGTTGCGGCACGACAGATTTTTCTGCATCATGTCTTGGTCGAGTCCTGTCATGACGATGGTGATGAAGATACCGCTGAAAAACTGCTTGAAGAAGTTCTGTTTTGAGTGCCAGTCGTCAAACACGAATATCCGGCTGTGCTTGTCGGCCGAGACCGCCTCCACGATTCCTTTCGCATCGAGCTGGAGCAGAGAAGCCACCTGATAGAGAATCAGTCCGAGTGCCAGCAGCAGGCAGAGTGTCTGGAAACTGTCGGTCCATACGATGGTGCGTATTCCGCTTTTCCTTGTATAGAGCCAGATGAGTACCACCGTACCTATTACTGTGACTGAAAACGGGACATGGAAAGCATCGAAGACAAAATGCTGGAGAATGATGCACACCAGATACAGACGGGCGGCCGCTCCCAACATCTTGGAAAGTAGAAAAAACGAAGCTCCTGTCTTGTAGGCGCAGTTGCCGAAACGTTTTCCCAGATAAGTATAGATGGAGGTCAGGTTAAGCCGGTAATAAAGGGGTAACAGCAGATGGGCAATGATGAGATAGCCCACGAAGAAGCCGAGACAAGTCTGCATGTAAGTCATGTCGATGCTTCCTACCATGCCGGGCACTGATACAAAAGTAACTCCGGAAAGCGATGCTCCGATCATGCCGAAAGATACGATGTACCACGGCGACTGGCGGTTTCCTCGGAAAAAAGCGGCGTTGTCAGTATGGTGGACGGCTGTAATGCGGGCCACCAGCAGAAGAAGCCCGAAATAGACTGCAATAGTGAGCAGGATGAAAGTTCCGTTCATGGGGAATGTTTTTTGAACGCAAATTTAAAGAAAGTTTCCTATTTACCAAAACGGGGTTTCCGGCTCTTTTGAGAACTGCAGACATGGATGCTCTGTAAAGTTTTTGGCATCAAGAGGGCTACAAATGCAGATTTTTGTTACTTTTGCGTCTCGGAAAACAGAAACTGGAGTGACTATATATGAATCAACAATATCCGTCTGTCTTGCTGGAAAAAGCGGTGGGAGAGTTTGCCAAGCTTCCCGGCATAGGCAGAAAAACGGCCATGCGGCTTGTCTTGCATCTGCTCAAGCAGGAAACGTCAGCCGTAGAAGCATTCAGCAATGCCATGACCACGCTGAAACATGAAGTGAAATATTGTAAGATATGCCACAACATATCCGATACTGATGTGTGCGGAATCTGTTCCAATCCTTCGCGTGATTCCTCAACTGTCTGTGTCGTGGAGAATATCCGTGACGTGATGGCCATTGAGAATACCCAGCAGTACAAGGGACTTTATCATGTGTTGGGAGGCGTGATTTCTCCCATGGACGGCATCGGTCCGTCGGACCTGGAGATAGACAGTCTGGTAGAACGTGTGAAGGAAGAGGGAGTGAAGGAAGTGATTTTTGCGCTCAGCTCTACCATGGAGGGCGATACGACCAACTTCTACATTTTCCGCAAGTTGTCGGGGCTGAATGTGAAATTGAGTGTCATTGCCCGCGGCATTTCGGTAGGCGATGAACTGGAGTATACTGACGAAGTTACTTTAGGGCGTTCGATTCTGAACCGGACAGTCTTTACGGGAGTCATGTAAATGGGATAGGATGCACGGATAAAATATGGTATTACAATGGAAGAAAAAATCAAGAGACTGCTGAGACTTTTGCAGACCGAATTTGTCATGCTTTGGGTGTTGACCGCCATGTTGGTCGTGTTTTATGAATGCGATGTGCTTCCGCAGGGAGTATTTGTCGATGACGCGCAAGCCGGTTATGTAATGCAGACGGTGGGGATTTTGCTGACGGTGAGCATGATTCCGCTGTCTTTGCGTATGTTCAATCTTTCGGTTGTCCGCTATGTCAAGCAACTGTCGCTGCCGGATGCGCTGGTAAGTTACCGCAGGTGGAGTGAGGTGCGCCTGGCCATGTTGCTTGCTCCCTCCTTGTTTGACATGAGTGTCTACTATACTACACTTGACACGACCGGTCTGCTGTGTGCCGGTATGGTCCTGTTGTCTTCGTTTTTCTGCATGCCAGGCCGCAGGCGTTTGCTGAAAGATCTCGATTTGGAGCAGGACAAGTCGTTCAATCCGTAAACTGGCAGAAATGGATATGAATGAACAGATTACGCTGCGCGCTCCCGAGCCGGAAGATTTGGGTGTGTTGCTTGCCATAGAAAATGATGTCCGTTTGTGGAGGGTGGGGACAGCTACCGGGCCATATTCACGTTTTCAGATGAAACAATATCTTTCGCGGACGGAAAATGACATTTATACAGACAAACAGTTGAGGCTGATGATTCAGCATGCCACGGAAGGTGTGGTGGGCATTATTGATCTTTGTGATTTCAGTCCCCGTCATAACCGGGCCGAGGTGGGACTGGTTGTCAGGGAGGATATGCGTGGGCGTGGAATTGCGCGCGAGGCGTTGCGGTGTCTCGAGAAACACTGTTTCGGACTGTTGGGCATTCATCAGCTTTATGCCTACGTACCGGCTGACAATCTCCCTTCACTGAATCTTTTCGGCTCGTCAGGATATGAAAAAACGGCCCGGCTGAAAGATTGGATCAGGACCGGAACCGTTTATCAGGATGTATGTCTGTTTCAGAAAATGAATCCGCACATCAGTTGAAAGACGGATATACCGGATATTTTGACCATAACTTGTAGGGTTGTCCCAAATCACAGAGACTGTTGCTCCACAGGTTACGTTGGTATCGGTCGGCAAGAAGATGTTTCGCGTCACTATATCCTATCATCCATGAATTTTCCTTGATTTCCCTCTCCAGCTGTCCGTTTTCCCAACCGGCATAGCCCGAAAAGAAGCGGATGTGGCCTTCTACGGGATTTCCTTCCAGCAGATAGGTCTTCAGTTTGTTGAAATCGCCGTTCAGATATAGCCCGTCACCAATCTTTAAAGCTCCTTCGAGTGTGCGGAGCGTGTGGATGAAAAAAATGGTGTCTCTTCCTACAGGACCCCCCTTAAATACCGGAATCATAGGGATAGATTTAAGTTCCGGAATCAATTGCCCCAATGTTACTTGGTAACTGAATCTTTTGTTCATTACGATGCCCATACTTCCCTCTTCATTGTTGGTAACCATCAAAATAACCGTACGGGTAAACTGATAATCAGACAATAGTGGGGAAGCGATAAGAATACTTCCCATCCTTGGAAGCGCCTTATTTGCTTTTACTTGAAAAATGCGCATGTCCATAGATAAATATTTTCAATATACTAAGGTAGCTCATTTCCTTGGAATATGAAAGAATATCTGTGCCTTTTTTCAAAATTTTTTCTGTATGGCCTCGAAATTGTAATAAATCATTCGGATCTATGCTCCAGTATATCGCCGGGTTGGCAGTCAAGTTCCTTGCAAATGATTTCCTATGCGGACTTGTCGTTTCCGTCCTCCAGCTTCTTCCACCATTTGGTATAGCGGCGTGTCAACTTATAGTATATATACGCTCCGGCATAGAGCCAGATGATGTTGCTGAATATTTGTAGGGTCTTATGGCCTTCCAGCATCGGGTAGAAAGTAAGGAAACAGATGATTTCCTGTATGAACATGGTGGCGAGATAGCCTATAATAAGGTAGAATGCCGCCATCGGTTTCGAATAGTTGCTTTTCGGTTTCATAGGTTTCAGGGTTTTATATGGTCAGATTGAATTTCTATAAGCGTGACGTCAATCGCTTGTATCAGGCATTGACTGCATTTTCATTATCGGTATCCGGTTTTCTCCATGCAGGCAGCTGCGGCGACAGCTTATTTTTGAGATACCATACGCATGCCACTGTGATTGCGGCCCCTGCGAGTGCCAGCCCTGCGGCTCCGCCCGAGCCCAGCATTTCCACCATGGTCGCGTCGGGGTTCTCCACCAGATGATAAAGCAATACCGAGGTGCCGTTATTGACAAAATGCATCAACATGCCTGGCAGCAGGCTGCCTGTGCGGTAATACACCCATCCGAGTACCAGTCCCGTCACGAAAGCAAACGGAATCTGAATTGGATTGCCGTGGCCTATTCCGAAGAGCAGGGCGGGAACGACAATCGCCCACACCGGATTCTTCCATCTGCTCAGGAGGTAACCCTGCATGGCTCCACGGAACAGCAACTCTTCCATCAGAGGAGCCATGATGACAATGGCAATGACTCCCAGCGGATTATTCATCATTCTGTCGAATGCCGCTTCCATTGTGTTGGGAAGTCCGGCAAGCTCGTTCAGGTAGTTGGTCCACATACCCATGCCCACAATGAGGACAATGGATGTGAGAAGTACTTTCCCGGTATGGGGGAAATTGAATTTCAAGTCGGAACTTTTCACGTATTTGGCCAGCAGCACATGGGCGGCTACCGCTATGGAAAATACAAGCTGCGCCCAGAGAATAACTGTCATGTAGGTTGGGTCGTTCTGGTCAGGAACTTCGAAAGTGCCGCTGAAAATCATATATCCGCCGGCCATTACACCGAAAACGGCAATCTGATACAAAAAGAAGTAGATGAAAAGTTTGATTATTCGTTTCATGATAATTCGTTCCTTTAAATAATTGTCCATTGTCATTCGACATGTAAATATAAGAGTCTTTTTTGAAACTCAAAAGAGAATAAAGTAAAACTCCAAACATTTTTCAGGCCTACTGATTGATAATGCGGATTGGCTTGGAAGCGGTTATACCATATCTTCGCCCGTCCGGACTACAGGAACCCGAATGGTCTTGTGGAAAGGGACGAAGCGGGAAACTACGGTTACCACTATAGTAATCGCCAGCATCCATCCCAGAATATGTTTCAGAGCAAGCAGCAGGCTTTGTTGTTGCAATACAGTGTAAAGACTGTTGGTGGCAAGCTGCATGGCTTCGTCAATACCGTGTCCCTGTGCCAGATTGCTGCTGAGCGATGAGGAATAGCGCGATGCGGCAAGCTGGTCGACCAGGGTGATGTTTTCCGAAAGCTGTACCATATACTTTTGCTGCAGCCGGTAGAGGACATTGCTGTAGATGGCCGATGCCATGACGGGGGCCAGCACCGCACGGAACGTTATCAGAAAGAATGCGTTGAATATAAGAAGTTTGGGCTTGAGGTCTTCCACAACAAACAGTCCGAAGGCGATAAGCAATATCATCATGCCCAGTCCGCGGAAGAAAAGGGGGACGAAAAGAGCCTCATAGGTGCTGTCGGGTGAGATAGTGAAATAAAGCATCCCGAAAAAGATGACGAAACAGGCCATGCCGCCGGCGATGAGAAAGCGGAAACGCCATCTCTGCCAGCGGAACCACCAGAAGCAGATGAAGGCTCCCAATATATATCCCGGAATGAGGTATATATATAAGGTGTAGTTATGCACGTTGTCCACTCTCAGGATAGTGGTCATGTAGTTGCTCAGCAGGGTGGTCGACGTGCTGAAGAACATGACGAGTATCATGTAGAAATAGCCCAGAATGGCTTTCCACTGGAAAAGGGGCTTCAGGCTGGCGTAGGGACTTGGCGAATGAAACTGCTCCCACAGGAAAAGGGCGATAAGCAACGGAGCTATCACGATATAGGTGCAGATTTTGGGTGAAGCCATCCAGTCGGATATTTTTCCGTAGGTGATGACGTAGACCAGCATCAGCAGTCCGGTGGAGATGATGACCATTTCTCTCGGATGAAGCTCTTTCAGAGGGATGCCTTTCGACGGACGGTCGTGACGCAGGAAAATGATGACAAACAGGATGGCCAGAATGAGGAGCATCATCATGAAATAGTACATGTATTTCCAGTCGTAGTGATAAGCCAGCAGGGCGGTGACTATCATCGAGAGTTGTCCGCCGCTGAACACCAGCGGATAGAAATAGGCGTAGAACTCGCTTCTCACATCTGTGGGGCTGAACACGAACTTGATGCGGCGGATGAGCCAGAGCATGAGAAAGCCTTTCAGGAATCCGATGATGAAGCTGAAGATGATGAGCAGGTCGATGTTGGCGGAACGAGCGCATATCCAGCTCAAAAGGAACTGCAGGGTGAGATCGACCAGCAGCAACGACTTGCTGGAAAAAGAGTTCAGCACCTTCGGTACGATCGGGTAGGCGATGGCCATGCCCGCCGAAGCCGCGTAATAGCCGATAGTGATGTCCTCGGTATAGGCGCCGAGTGTGTTCGATACCTCCACCATGCTGCCCGTGTATGTTCCGTTGAGCATGGTGACAGGCAGGATGATGAAGAATATCAGCCCTACGGACAGCCAGTCGGGTACCCACCGGCGTACGGGAATGTCAAGTTCTTGTGCGGTCATCATTTTCTTCTGAATGCTTCGGTTTCTACCATCATTCCGGCACGCAACTGCGCCATGTCGTCCGGCGTCACATTGTCGAAATCGATGCGTACGGGAATACGTTGCTGCACTTTCACGAAGTTTCCGGCCGAATTGTCAGTAGGCACCAGTGAGTATTTCGAGCCGGTGGCTTCCGATATGGCGGTGACATGCCCCTGAAATACCTTGTGGGGGATACCGTCCACTTTGATGCGTACGGGTTGTCCGATGTAGATGTTGCTGATCTGGGTCTCGCGATAATTGGCGGTGACCCATTTGTCCGACTGACGTACCAGATAGGAGAGGGTCTGTCCGGCCGACACATATTGGCCCGGTTCCAGGGTACGGCGTCCCATGTATCCGTCGTAAGGAGCGGTGACCACAGTATACGACAAGTTCAGGTTAGCCATGTCCAGTGCTGCCTCCGCACGCAGGATTCCGGCCTCCACGTTTACTTTCCGCTTGTTGGTTTCCGTGTATTGCGAGCGTGCGGCGTCCTTTTGTCTGAACAGTGCCTCATAGCGGGCCCGTGCCGCATCGTAGTCGGCCTTGGCCTGGTCGTATTGCTGTTCGGGTACCGATTCCTGCCGGAGCAGGCGTTCATAACGGTGGAAATCCTGCTCGGCTTTCCAGAGCCGTGCCTTGGCTTCTTCCAGACTGGCATTCTGTTCGGCGATACGGGTTTCTGAAGTCTCGATGTTCGAATGAAGCACACCGCGTGAGCCTTGCGCGTCCATCAGTGCCGCTTCGGCTTCCTTCTGGCGGATCAGATACTCCCGGTTGTCGAGGACAACGAGCGTGTCACCCTTGTGTACGAACTGGTGCTCTCGGAACCTAACCTCCTGGATGTAGCCCGAAACCCGGATGTTGACCGGTGCGATATATTGGTCGACAAAAGCATCGTTCGTGATTTCGTAACTGAAGTAACGCCAGAAGTAATTGACGGTCCAGAGCAGTCCGGAGCTGGCAATCAGCAGGCACACGGTGTTCAATATGATATTACGGCGCTTGCGTTTCTTGAGCCGTTGGTATTTTGATTCGAGTGTACTCATAATGTTTCTTTATTTTGATTTAGACATGTCCTACAGTTTTCCGGTAGCCCGCTGCAGCTCGTAATACGTATAAACAACCTGCGCACGTGCCGTGGTCAGCTGCAGTTCGGCATCAAGCCGCAGATTGTCGGCATCAAGCAAATCGGTCAGTATGGCCAGCTGGTTCAGGTAGCGGTTCCGCATGATGCGGAAGTTCTCTTCCGCCTGTTTTACCGAAAGTTTCAGAGCATCCACCCGCGCAAGTGCCTCGCTATGTTTCAGGTAGGCATTCCGCACTGTCATCCGGATTTGCTGACGGTGCTGTTCCTCCGCATTCCGGTACACGTCCACCTGTCGGCGTGCCTCACGGATGCGGTGCTTGCTCCGGTAAAGTGCCGAGAGCGGATAAGAGAAAGAAAGCCCGATGTTCCAAGCGTTGTTATACATGTCGGCCAATGTGCGTGAGACAGGGCGTGCGAGCGTGTTGGCCGCATAGAGCGACAACTGTGGCATCCGTTCTGCCTTTACTGCCTGAATGTTGTTTCTGGCCAGGTCGGTCTGGCGCATTCTCAGTGACATGGCAGGGTCGTTGGAATAAGCCTGGCTGATATAGTTCTCATATTCGTCCAGGCGGAGCACTTCATTGAGCAAAGTCGTGTCAGGACGGAGCAGCAGCGATTCGTCAAGTCCCAGCAGTATGTCCAGCTGCTGAGAGGTAAGCCGGATGTTGTTTTCCGTTTCCAGCAGTGACAGCCGGTTGTTGGTGAGTTGCATTTCGCTCCGCAGTACATCGTTGTTTGTAATCAGCCCTTCCTCTTTCATCTGCCGGATGTCTTTCAGTCTCCGTTCCGATTCGTTGATGTTGCGTGTCAGCACCACGTGTTGCTTGTAAAGGCTGAAAAGAGTCAGATATTGTCTCAGGAGCGAAAGCTTGATGTCCGCGCGGTCGGTGGCCGTCTGCAGCACGGCGATTTCTTTTTCGATGTCAGCCTGGCGGATGGCATATCTGATACGTCCTCCGTGATAGAGAGGCTGGCTGACATTGACAGCATAATTCTGTGACCAGTCGGGCGAGTCGGGATAGGTGGGGTCGGAGAGACCGTGTTCAAAAACTACAGGTTGTCCTACAAAACCTCCATTGAGACCGATATTGATTTCCGGAAGACGGCTGGCGCGTGCCGTGCGGGCGCGGTCATCAGCAATCTGTTCTTTCAGCCGGTCGGCTGCCAGTTGTAAGTTTTGTTCCATTCCCCTGTCGAACAACTGGTCGATGCTGAGATAAAGCGAGTCTTTATTGTTGGAAGCTTTCAATGGGAGGGCGCTGCAAAGTCCGATTATTCCCGATACAAGAATCTGTTTGAATTTGTACATAAAGAAAGCATTTGGTTAAGTGGGAAGCGGATGGTCAGCTTCCGGCCGCAAAGGTAGCAATTTTGTTGCAGAAAACAGGAGCTTCCCGGCGATTATCGTGAAACTTCTTTTAAGGAAATGGGTGGAAAAGGTGAGAATTGTTGTTCTCCGCTTATTTTTTCTTCTCCCGGTCAAAAGATTCAACCATTTTATTTCGGGATTTAAATTTATAGTCTTACCTTTACACAATCATTAAAAAATGTTCTTTAAGTAAATGAATTAGAAACAATGAGGGGATAATCTCCGCGATAATGTAAAATAATTAAATATTTATTCGTATGAAAGCAAACTTTTTATTGTCTGCCGTAATGGCATGCGCATTGGGCCTGGGCTCTTGTGCGGACAAACCGAGTGTGGAAATCCCGCTTTACGGCTGGGAAGGTGAGAATCAGGAATCTACGGAAGCTACCATCCGTACGGATTTCAAGAAATGGAAAGATCATGGTCTGAAGGGTATCTGCTACAATACAGGCGGATTCAATGCGGAAAAGCATGCGCTCGCTTCCAAAATCGCTCATGAGAACGGACTTGAATATCATGCGTGGATTCCGGCCATGCTGAAGGGCGACGCTGATTCTACTTGGTATGCCGTGAACCGTAAGGGAGAGTCTGCCTATACCGTGCAGGCATACGTACCTTATTATAAGGCAATGTGTCCGAACAATCCGGATGTCATCAATTATCTGGTGACTGAATACGGCAAGATTGCCGACATTCCTGAAGTGGACTATATCCATCTGGACTATATCCGTTATGTGGATGTGATTCTGGCCCGCGGATTGTGGGACAAATACGGGCTGGTGATGAACGAGGAATATCCTACCGCCGACTATTGCTATTGTGACAAGTGTGTGGCCGACTTCAAGGAAGCCTCGGGCATCGACATCAAGTCCATCGAAGACCCGTCCACTTGCGAGGAATGGAAACAGTTCCGTTGTGATGTCATCACGAGTCTGGTGAACAAGATTGCGGATGCCGTACATGCGAAAGGCAAGAAGATAAGTGCCGCTGTGTTCCCGGGACCGGAAGGCTATGCCAAGAAGATGGTCCGCCAGGAATGGAACAAATGGAATCTTGACGCGGTGTTCCCGATGAACTATAATGACTTCTATCTGGAACCGGCCGAATGGGTGGGCAAGATCACCAAGCAGGAAGTGGACGCCGTAGAAGGCAAGATGCCTGTATATAGCGGACTGTTCATCTGCAACGACTGGAAGAACAAGGCCAGCATCAAGGATCCGGAAGGTCATGGACTGATTCCGTCTGAAATCTCCGAAGCTGTGCACGGTGCGATGGAGGCTGGAGCAGCCGGTCTTTCCCTGTTCACTCCTTCAAGAATGACCGATGAACATTGGGCAGAGCTCGACAAGGCACTGAAAGCCGTAGGCGAGGAGATGGCCGCCTCACAGAACAAGTAATGTCAAGACATATTAACACTCAATACCTTAAACACATGAAACTCAAAAGTACACTTCTGATTGCATTGTCTTTTATGACATCCGCAATCGTGCCGGCACAGGCTGAGACACCTGAGCAGAAGGCTGAACGCATGGAATGGTTCTCGAGAGCGAAACTCGGTATCTTCATCCATTGGGGAATCTATTCCACCGGACGGACTTCCGAAAGCTGGGCGTTCCACAACAAGATTGTTCCCATTGATGAATACATGGACCAGAAAAACGAGTTTACCGCTGCAAACTATGATCCGGCCTATTGGGCAAAGCTCATCAAGGAAAGTGGAGCGCAATATACGGTCATCACGACAAAACATCACGACGGATTCGCGTTGTGGGACACAAAAGCCGGCGATTTCAGTGCCGTGAAGTCCTCGCCTGCCAAAAGGGACGTAATCGCGCCGTTTGTGGAGGAGGTCAGAAAACAGGGCATCAAGCTGGGATTCTACTACTCGCTCATCGACTGGCCGAGAGAAGACTATCCGAACATCTACCGGGAAGGTCCTGCTAAATATGACATCCACAAGGAACCGAAAAGATGGCAGCATTTCGTGGACTTCAACTTCGCGCAGTTGAGAGAGCTGAACGAGACCTGGAAACCTGACCTCTATTGGTTTGACGGCGACTGGGAACAGACAGCCGAGGACTGGAGAGCCAAGGAAATCGTGGAAATGCTCCGCAAGACCACTCCGGGCGTGATCGTCAACTCCCGTATCCAGGGTCATGGCGACTATGACACACCGGAACTGGGCGTGCCCGTTACCCGTCCGGAATCAAAATGGTGGGAAACTTGTATGACCATGAACGACTCATGGGGCTATCAGTTGGATGACCAGAACTACAAGAGCCCGATGACGTTGCTGCGAATGCTTGTGGACTGTATCAGTCTGGGCGGTAATCTGTTGCTGGACATCGGTCCGAAAGCGGACGGAACCATTCCTGAAGAACAGGTGGCCATCCTGAAGGAGTTCGGCCGTTGGACATCCAAGCATAAGGAAGCAATCTACGACACCAAGCCGGGCATTCCTGACGGACATGTACAGGCTTACACTTCATTGAGTCTGGACGGAAAGACACTCTATCTGTATGTTCCCTATACTCCGAATGAAAGCATCGAGATCAAGGGTCTCAAGAGCAAGATCAAAGGCGTACGCGTAGTTGGCAACGGCACAGAGCTGAAGTGGATCCGTTATAACGACATCTCCTGGAGCCAGGTTCCGGGCGTATGCTACGTGCAGGTCCCGAAAGATGTGCTTGACGAAAGGATTACCGTAATCGCGGTCGACCTGGAAGCGCCGATCGAACTTTACCGCGGAGCCGGACAAGTGCTCAGTTTCAATGATTATGACAAGTAATTTAGCGCAATAATACCATGAAGAAGTTATGTTTATTTGCCGCGCTGGCCTGCATCGCTACTGCCGCGTCCAGCCAATCACTGTTTGAACGTTATAAGGCGGTGCTCACCACACCGAGAAGCTACGACTGTTTCCGGGCTGTTGACCAGATCCGGGTAGACGGAATCCTTGACGAAGCGTCGTGGACACGTGCCCAGTCATCCGAACCTTTTGTAGACATCCGCGGTGAGGGTTATCCCACACCTACAAAGGAGACTACCGTGAAGATGGTGTGGGACTACGATTATCTTTATATTGCCGCTACGCTGACAGAAGACAATATTGTGGCTCATCTGACCCAGCGTGACACTATCATTTATCACGACAATGATTTCGAGGTGTTCCTTGATCCGGACGGAAATGCAGTACAGTATTTTGAGATAGAGAACAATGCTCGTGGCGTGGTGTTCGACCTTATGCTCGACAAGTCATACCGCAGCAACGGTTCGTTCTTTATCCCCTGGAACTGCGAAGGTCTGCAACTGGCAGTCGGACTGAACGGTACGCTCAACAAGGAAGATGATACTGACGAATCATGGGTTGTAGAGATGGCCATTCCTTTCAAGGCGTTGACATTCAACTTCACCAATCCGAGAAACTACTCTACGTGGAGAATCAACTTCTCGCGCGTGCAGCATCTCGTAAAGGGACAGCCGGAAGAAAACTGGGTATGGTCGCCGACCGGTAAAGTGGACATGCACATGGCCGACCGTTGGGGATTCCTCAACTTTGTGGACGCGCCTGTAGGCTCACGCATAAAGGGAGGACACGACCTTGACATGAACGCTTACAAGCTGCTTTGGGCCATGTTCTACGCACAGCTGGACAATTATAGTGCGAAAGGCAACTATATCAGCGATGTTGACGGATTTGAATTGACGGATACAGAACTTGCAAGTATCAGCAAGAAGGATAAGATAACTGTAGAGACAACTTCTTCGCAGTTTGTCGTTAAAATCACTCTTGCCGACCGTAAGCAATACTATTCAGTCGATCAGGACGGTAAATTTACGATTGGGGATTTGACTCCGGCCAAGAAATAAAAAGCCGTGCCCTTTTCGTTCATATAATTCTAAAAAAGGTTCTGCGGCAAGTGTGCCATGCAGAGCCTTTTTTGTCTGGACAATTATTGGTAACCGATCATTAGATTTAATATTATTATTATGATGTACAAGAAATTTTTATGGATGTGCGCCGTATCCGGTGTGCTGTGGACAGCCAGCTCCTGCACGGATTCGGCATCACAAAGTGAGATTAACCTTATTCCTCAACCGCAGTCAGTGGAGATTTCCGGCGGAACATTTACATTGAAAGACGGCATGAAAATCAGTTATTCGGATGTGTCTCTGCAGCCAGCCGCCGATTATCTGGCATCTCTTTTGAGCCGCTCTACGGGCTATCAGTTCCAGCTTGAACAGGGAGACGGGGGAGACATACAGCTGAATTTGACAGGCCAGTCTTCAGACAAAGAGGAGAACTATACTCTGGAAGTGAGCCGGGGAAAAGCGGTCGTTTCATCATCCGGTTATTCAGGAGTGATAGCCGGTGTGGAGACTATGCGCCAGTTGCTTCCCGCCGAAATTGAGTCGGCTTCAGTGCTGAAAGACAAAACGTGGACAATGCCGGCCGTTTCAATCGCCGACGAGCCGCGTTTCGGATGGCGTGGGTTGATGCTGGATGTGTCCCGTCATTTTTATTCTAAAGAAGAGGTCAAGGAGCTGTTGGATTTGATGGCTCTTTACAAATTGAATAAATTTCATTGGCATCTGACCGATGACCAGGGATGGCGCATCGAAATCAAGAAATATCCTTTGCTCACGGAGAAAGGTGCATGGCGTACGTTCAATTCCCAGGACCGCGTATGCATGCGCCGCGCAAAGGCAGAGCACAACTCCGATTTTGAAATTCCGGAAAGCAAGCTGAGAATTGTGGAAGGCGATACGCTGTATGGCGGATTCTATACACAGGATGACATAAAGGAAGTAGTGAAATATGCGGCTGTCCGCGGCATCGACATCATTCCGGAGGTGGATATGCCTGGACACATGCTTGCTGCAGTGAGCAATTATAACGGTGTTTCCTGTTTCCGCCAGACGGGGTGGGGAAAGACTTTCTCGTCGCCTGTCTGTCCGGGAAAAGAAAGTGCCCTTGAGTTCTGCAAGAATGTGTATGCCGAAATTTTCCCACTTTTCCCGTACAAATATGTTCATCTGGGTGCGGACGAAGTGGAAAAGACCAATTGGAAAAAATGTCCCGACTGCCAGAAACGGATGAGAGAAAAAGGCCTGAAGACAGAAGAGGAATTGCAGGCGTGGTTTGTCCATCAGATGGAAGCTTTCTTCAATGAAAATGGAAAAGAATTGATTGGCTGGGATGAAATTATCGAAGGTGGATTGTCAAAAACGGCTACTGTGATGTGGTGGCGCAATTGGAATCCGGAAGCTGTTCCTACTGCAACTTCGCAGGGCAATCATGTAATCTATTGCCCGAATGCCAATTTTTATCTGGACAACCGTCAGGACAAATATTCGGTACGCAATGTGTACGAATATGAGCTTGCGCCTGATTCCTTGAGCGAAGCGCAGCGTGCGTTGGTTTTGGGCGTGCAAGGGAACATCTGGTGCGAATGGATTCCTTCACGTGAAAGAATGCAGTATATGGCATTCCCACGCTTGATGGCTATCGCAGAGATAGGCTGGAGCAATCCTTCACAGCTTGAGTGGGACGATTTCGAACAGCGCATGATCGGCCAGTTCTCTCGTCTGGGCATTTTGAATGTCAACTACCGTATGCCGGATTTGGTGGGATTCCATACGAAAAACGCATTTGTAGGGGAAACGGATGTGGAGATCGTTTCGCCGGACCCAAGTGTGGAAATTCATTATACGACTGACGGAAGTGTGCCGACACTTGATTCTCCGGAATATTCAGCACCGATCAGAATAACGGAATCGACCGATTTCATATTCCGTTCTTTCCGGCAGAATGGAAAAGCCGGCGATTTGTTTCATACTACCTACATCAAGCAGGAATACGCTCCCGCATCGGCTGATGTCTCGGCTGGAAAGCCGGGCTTGCAGGCTGTGTGGTATAAAGGGCGTGTTGATTCGTGTATGTTTATTGACCAACATCCTGTGAGAGGTATTTATGAAGTGAAAGATGTGATGATACCTCAGGAAGTGAAAGGAGACGTAGCCCTGATAGTCAAGGGATATTTCAATGCTCCAGAAGACGGAATTTATACGTTTGCCTTGCTTTCCGACGATGGAAGCTTATTGAAAGTGGACAATGAGTTGGTAATCGATAATGATGGTCCTCATTCTCCTCAGGAGATTTCCGGTCAGCGTGCTCTGGCAAAAGGTCTGCATCCGATAGAGGTACGTTATTTTGATTATAACGGCGGCATTCTGAAGCTGGAAATCCGGGATCCGAAAGGAAA
Source organism: uncultured Bacteroides sp. (assembly GCA_949289295.1). Classification (GTDB taxonomy): domain Bacteria; phylum Bacteroidota; class Bacteroidia; order Bacteroidales; family Bacteroidaceae; genus Phocaeicola. Next base: position 18,921 of record CASENM010000025.1, on the reverse strand, counting down.
CCTGATGTCACCTGATTCTGGCATTTATTCTTATTGATTTCGACTGATACGGTATTTTGTAATAGACAGGATGAGGTTGTCTGCCTTTGGAGCATCATCATGATGCGGACAGGGTGACAGCCTCATCTTTTTATGTTTTGGGAAGGATTGTCTTATATGGTGATGAATTTATAAAAATTAAGTGCGTAATTGGGGTAAAAGTGGTGAGAAAAACGAAAAGTACGGAGATTTTCCCTAAATTTGCAGCTCGGAATAAATTGTTTGAACAGAAACTGTATTGTAAAATAAAATGAGAAAGACGTTTATCATCGTTTTGTGGGTTGTGTTCCTGCTGGCCGTTGCGACGGTAGCCATAGTGTTCACAGCCATCTCAAAAGGAAAAATCGGATATGTACCTCCGGTAGAGGAGCTTGAAAACCCAAATCTGAAATTCGCCACTCAAGTACTTTCTGAAGACGGGCAGTTGCTTGGCACTTGGTCGCTCAGCAAGGAGAACCGTGTGTATGTAGGATACGGTGACCTGTCGCCTCATCTGGTGCATGCACTGATTGCTACAGAGGATGTGCGCTTCGACCAGCATTCGGGCATCGATGCCCGTGCGTTCTTACGTGCTGTTGTGAAGCGCGGAATCCTTATGCAGAAACATGCAGGGGGAGGGAGTACAATTACTCAACAGTTGGCCAAGCAGTTTTATTCGCCTATGGCTGATAATGTGATGGAGAGGTTGTTGCAAAAACCGATTGAATGGGTGATTGCTGTGAAGCTGGAACGTTATTACACGAAGGAAGAAATCCTTACGATGTATCTCAACAAATTTGATTTTCTGAACAATGCGGTGGGTATCAAGACGGCCGCCAAAACTTATTTTGCCAAGGATCCGAAGAATCTGAAAATAGAAGAAGCGGCCACGCTGATAGGTATGTGCAAGAATCCGTCGCTTTATAATCCGCGCCGTTTTAACGAACGGTCGCGTGGGAGACGCAATGTGGTACTCGACCAGATGAGAAAAGCTGGATACATTACATCGGCTGAATGTGATTCGCTTCAGGCGCTTCCACTGGTGCTCAAGTTCCAGCCGGTAGACCATAAGGACGGATTGGCTACTTATTTCCGTGAGTATTTACGTGGGGTGATGACAGCCAAGAAACCCGACCGGAGCAAATACCGCGGATGGCAGATGCAAACTTTTTATGAAGATTCGTTGGCGTGGGAGACTAATCCGCTGTACGGGTGGTGCGCTAAAAACAAGAAGAAAGACGGTACAAACTATAATCTTTATGTGGATGGGCTGAAAATCTATACAACCATCAATTCACGTATGCAACGCTATGCGGAAGAGGCGGTTTATGAGCATGTGGCCAAGTATCTTCAGCCTCGTTTCTTCAAGGAAAAGCGCGGACGCAAGACTGCTCCGTTTACGAATGAACTGACTCCCCAGGAGGTGGATCATATATTGATGAGGTCCGTACGTCAGTCTGAGCGTTATCGCCTTATGAAAGCATCCGGATGTTCGGAGGCGGAGATTATGAAGTCGTTCAATACGCCGCATGAGATGACTGTATTCTCGTATGACGGTGATAAAGACACTATCATGAGTCCGCTTGATTCGATTCGTTATTACAAGCACTTCCTGCGTGCAGGTTTCATGTCAATGGATCCGCTGACTGGTCATGTGAAGGCTTATGTAGGGGGGCCGAATTATAATTATTTCCAGTATGACATGGCTATGGTAGGACGCCGTCAGATTGGTTCGACTGTGAAGCCGTTTGTGTATTCGTTGGCTATGGAGAACGGTTTTTCTCCTTGCGATGAGGTACGCAATGTGGAGATTACTCTTTTTGATGAGAATGGAATCCCTTGGTCGCCGCGTAACAGCTCACGCAGTCATTATGGTGAGATTGTGACTCTGAAATGGGGACTGGCCAATTCGAACAACTGGATTTCCGCCTATTTGATGAGCAAGCTGAGTCCGTATGACTTGGCCCGTCTGATTCATTCATTCGGGGTGCTCAACAAAGATGTCCAGCCAACAGTTTCTCTCTGTCTGGGGCCTTGTGAAATATCGGTGGGTGAGATGGTAAGTGCCTATACGGCATTTGTCAACAAAGGAATTCGTACAGCTCCGCTGTTCGTGACGCGGATAGAGGATAATGACGGGAATGTAATATCCACATTTACTCCTCAGATCAATGAAGTAATCAGTGAATCAACTTCCTACAAAATGTTGGTCATGTTACGTGCTGTCATCAATGAAGGTACAGGTAACCGTGTACGCCGTCTTTACGGCATAAAAGTAGATATGGGCGGAAAGACTGGAACTACCAACAATAATTCAGATGGATGGTTTATGGGATTTACACCGTCGCTGGTGTCTGGCTGTTGGGTAGGAGGTGAGGAGCGTGACATCCATTTCGACTATATGCGTGACGGGCAAGGTGCATCCATGGCATTGCCTGTGTGGGGGCTTTATATGCAGAAGGTATTTGCCGACAAGACATTGGGCTATTCTGAGGAAGAAACTTTTGATATACCCGGTGATTTTGATCCGTGTAAAGACCGTCTTACAGAGATAGAGGAAGAGAATACCAGCCGGTTGGATGATATCTTCTTTCAGTGAAAGGAAGATTCAATGTGATGAGGCTGTCTCAAATTAAATTCTGGCGATTAAAATATGAGACAGCCTCTTTATACCTTTTCCTTCCTATATTTTTTCTACATAGCCCCCTGGAATCTCTACTGAGGCTGATCCCAATTGGTTTATTCTTACGACAATTTCTGATTTGTTGTCCAGACAAATCAGTTCGCCTTCCAGTCCGGCTAACGGGCCTTTGATTACTTTTACCTTATCACCTGGGGCTAACGGCTTGTCGATGAAGTGAACTGTCTTTTCCGAGAAATCCAGCATAAATTTAAATCGATTCATCTCTTCATCTCTGATGACTGCCGGACGATGTGTGCTTCTGTCCGTCAGACATCCTGTGATAGCCGGTATATTTCTGATTAAGTCCAGTCGTCCTTGTTCATTTGTACGTACGAATATCATCATCGGAATTACCACAGCAATCAGTTTCTTTTTTCTGTCACTCCATTGTCTGACAACCTCCTGCACTGGCAGATAATTAGTTATACCAAGTGTATCCAGTTTAGCAGCTGTTTTCTTTTCATGGTGCATCCTCACATAAAGGGCGTACCAATGTTCGTCTTTATCCATATTGGTCAGAATTTCTTGAATTTGAGAATTGCATAATCTGATTCCAGAGTCATCCAGCGCTTGTCTACACTTACAACCTCAAAGGTCGGATTTGTGCAGTTCAGACCGTATGGTAGCAATTCCCATACCTCTGCAGGGCGTGAAAGTTCCGGCACATCGTACGTGCTCAGGTCTTTTATTCGAATCATATTTTCTGCCTCATCATAATTATAGCGGCCTTGGAAAGGGGTTAGTCCTAAAGAACCCTGCTTTTCTTTCACTTCTATCACCCAAAGCTGGATGCTGTAGTAAATCCGTTCACATTCATGGGTCTGTCCGTCCGCCTTGGTCGTGAATTCCAGCAGTTGCCAGTGTCCTTCTATGTCAGGATTGATGGGAGCTTTCTTGCATCCTCCCAATGCCAGCACTGCCATAAACAGACAGATACTGAGATATAGATTCCGTTTCATGTCCTTGTCAGTTATTTAAAAAATGATTCCGGTTTTTTTTATGGTCAGCATACCTCCGGCAGAATTTCCCAAATAATTCCCTCTGTCAAGTCCCAGTGCAACCGATGCACTCCATCCGCTTGCCCAGTTCGGTGAATAGGTGGCTTCATAAAGAGAACTGAATTGCTTCCGTTGCTTGTCAAGAGGATTGTTGTAGGTGCCCCAATGACGTGCAAACGAAATCAGCATTCTGTAGCTCCATTCATCCGAAGGATTGCCCGACAGTCCCACATGTTGTGCTCTCACACGGTTGCTCCGGAAACTGATGGAGTGACTTTCGTTGTAGAGAGGTCCGGGCAGGAGAGGATTTCCCATTCCCATACCCATATATTGCCATCCTCCGTAGATATAATGGTTGTAGTAATTGTCATTACTGCTGATTTGGTATTCCGGGAACTGTCCCCAGAAGCTGTCGAACAGCAACGGGCCGGCCTGGTCTTTTGTACCAAGTACCTCATATACGGCTGAAGTCACCCATCGGTTTTTCGGAAAGGTGATTTCCAGTCCCAGTTGTCCGTCCTTCCATCTTCCGTATTCCCAGAACATCTCCGAAGTGTCCTCGAAGTAATGTTCCAGATAGACTCTGAACTTCCAGTCACCCACATAATAGTTCAGTGCGAAGTTCCAGCTTCCCAGATGGTTGCCTTCTACGTTTACCTGTTCACCTTCCGGTGTATCTGATCCTCCTGTCTGGGGAAAGAACGCTTTCCAGTAAGCTTTCAGATTGTCTGGCATGTCTACGTCCAGACGCACTGTTCCGTCCTCCATCTTCTGGTAGCGGTTTCCTCCGAACTGCGCCGCCATGAGGATTCCCACTTCAAACTCTAGCGGAAATTTTTCCTTATTGCCGAAGCGCAACATCAGTGATTTGCTGTGATAAAGCACTCCTTCGGTAAAATACTGTCCTGCATTCACGCGGTCACGCTGCCATTCATATTCCGCAAACGAGCCGTATGCGATATGCCCTTTGAATGCGAACCATCCTTTAGTGCCTGGTACATTCCAGAATTCAGGCATCTCTACCCGTATTTGTGGAATCGGGTGTGCGTTTGGTCCTTCCACCATCATGCCGCTGCTCAATGACGTATTCTTTTCCAGCGGAAATCCTGGTCGTTCTTTGATGCCGATGCTCAGTGTCAGCACCTTCCACGACAGGTCCGCATAGAGTTGTTGTACGTTGAATCCTTTTTCATGGTTTATGGCACCTGCCAGATCCATTCCGGCAGCGATATTCCAGTTTCTTTTCAGTTCTTTTTCGTAAGCGATTCCGGCTCGCAGATAACCCGAGTTGGGCTTCGAACTGGCCAGTCCGTATCGGTTGGCGGTAAACCAGAGCGGTGCATAGGTGCCTCCACCGGCGGTGACACCCGTTTCCACTCTGTATTTCAGTTCAGTGCCGAGTTGTGCGTATAAAGCAGTACCCGTCAGCAGTACGATAGCGGTCATTAATATTCGTCTTTTCATCGGCAAGATTGTTTAGTTGAGTTCAAATGTACAAAAAAGCACCGGAATCAGTATAATTTCTATTGATTTTTTACTGATTCCGGTGCGGTGACCTATATGAGCCTAAACCAATGTCTTTCTGTAATTACTCAGAATGTCATGGATACTCAATTTATCTCTGAGTTTTTTTCATCTCAGTCTTGAAATCCTTCCAAAGCTCTTTGCCAAAAAGAATCCAACCGGACTCTATAGCTACAGCCAGAAATACAAATACGATTAGAATGATCATTTTTCGGGGAGATGAAGGAATGAGCGGTACGGTGGCAGGTTCCACTACTGCAAAGATTGGTTTGGCTTCCTGCACTTTGGCACGGGCCAGTTGACGTTGTGTTTCCATTTGGCTGTAAATCTGATATGCTGTAGAAGCTGCTTTTTGCAGACGTTCCGCTTCCATTTTCATGGACTGAAGATTTACATTCCGGTTTGCGTCCATAAATTGGGAATATTTTTGCTGGGCATTGATATAATCTTGTTCCGTTTCTTTCGTCATGTTTGTCAGGTAGTCATAGTCTTCTTGTGCTTTACGTGTACGATAGTCCGTGATGTAGCGTTGGAGCTTGACTACTGCACTGTCTGCTACCAGTGCGGCGGCCAGAGGATCCTGCAGCGTGACACTTATTTTTGTTATGTTTGTTTTTTTGTCGATTTCTGCACTGATCGTTTCCTGCAGCATTTTGATTCTTTTGCTTTGCTCTTTGGTCAGTTTGAATGAGTCGATTGTTTCGTCTTCGTTCATTTCATCCTCTTTGAAGAGAGAAGAAATGTTGTCGATGATTGTTCGGGGAAATAAAACGCTCCACCATGGCTTGCTTTGTACATCTAGATATTCGTAGAGTGTCATAGTTTCATCATCACTGGTCCTGACTGGTGTTTCGAACATCTCAAGAAGAAAGGGTGTAGTTTTGATGATTTCAGGGAATAACGTGACATTAAGCGCATCTTCGTTCACTCCGGACATTCCACTCACACCAAACATGGAAGCCAGACTGGCAATACTTCCTGTTGCGTTTGTTCCTGATTCAGGAGAAAGCAACACTTCTACACGATATTCTCTGGGAAGGCTGAAACCGATAATTAGACTTATTATTATACCAATGCCGGCAGCTTTGAATATTTTCTTCCGATTGTCGAACAGCTGTTTGAATAAAGCAATTAAATCAATTTCTTCACCCTTGTTCTGATTATTGGTGATATGGTTGTTGTTCTGTTCTGTCATTTGTTTGTGATTTTTATGGTTTTAAAATATAAGTTGATCTGATTCTAGTTTCTCAAAAATTTCTTGTAGATGAATGAGCGTAACGAATTAGGAACTATTCTGACCGATATTCTGACTGTGATGTTATAAATCAAGTCAGGCAGGTTAAGAAAGCCTGTCCTGTAGAAATCCCATTGTGATTTGGCATCGGCCATGGCGTATTTCCATCCTCCTCTCCGTTTTACCATTGCACTCGAGAAGCGGAAATAAAGCAGGCTTTCCTGTATGTTGTAGAATCTGGCTCCAGTCATCAGCATGTTGATCCACAGACGGTAATCTTCTGGAAAGCCATTATAGCCTCCAGCTTTGAGTACCGCACTTTTCTTGTACATCACAACCGGATGGTTTATCGGGCACCGATGTTTGGCGTATTTCAGTATCTCTTCGTGTGTTTCCGGGAGCTTTCTGGTGGCAAGTATATTATCCGGAGTCCCTTCAAACTCTTCAATCCACGCGCTGCAGATGTCTATTTCCGGATGCTCTTGGAATACCTTTATTTGCTTTTCAAATCGGTCAGGCTTGGCTATGTCGTCTGTGTCCATTCGTGCAATCAAGTCGTATGAACAATGTTTCAGCCCTTCATTCAACGCTTTTCCTAATCCTTGGTTTTTGGATAAAGGTATCACTTTTAATGTCGGATGTTGCGACTGATACTCTGTAATGACTTTGTCCGATTCAGGTGTCAGTGGTCCGTCTTTGACCAGAACAATCTCATCGGGAGGTAGGGTTTGTTTGAATAAACTGTCAAGGCTCTCTTTTAGATAGACAGGTTGTTCTTTTATATAGATGGATAAGAGTACTGAAAATTTCATAGATTAGTGATATATTCTTTTGATTATGGATGTTGCAAACGGTGGTAAGTGTAATATAAAGTTTTTAATTGTCATTTTAAGTTTCTTCCGGAATGAGAGGTTTGAACGATAGTATTTTGTTATATCTTTGAGTGTGCTATTTTCTTTGGCAAGTTCGGACAAAAGATATGTTCGTAATTGCATGTCGGGAGAATAGACTTTTCCCCAGCTCTGGTAAGGTATTACCTCATTTTGTTTGTGCTTGCGGATAGTAAAGTCATTTTTTATTTTTTCAAAAAGAGCTTTTCCGGATTGGGTGACGGGAGTGACGATTGAAACTCCTTTTTTATTGAAATCGTATAATTTCCCCCAAAAGTCTCCGAGTCTGATGTCGGTGTATTTTAAGGTACTTCTCAATTCGCATGTATGGCAACTTTCATTTAAGATATGGTCGGAAAAGAAAAGTGTATAAAATGAATCATTGGTGAGCGGACTGATATAGCAGTGCCGGCTGTCATGTGCTTCTATGCAATAATTCCCCCATCCTCTTTGCTTGCTCCGGAATTTGACGGATGATAATTTGTTGAAGGTTTTGAATTTTTCTTCAGCATATTTTTTCCATACATTGAAAGACGGGCAACCATGACAATAGAAGTCGACTAAAATAGCCTTTTCACGCCTTTTCTTTAGTGTGAGAAATTGGTCTACGGCAAAAATATGGCATGGCGTTCCGAATACGGCAATTTTTTGTGAAGCTGGTTTTGAGAGAAGTTCTTTAAATGCAGGATACGTATATGATTGTATATATTTTGAACCTCTGAACCCAAACGTTTCTTCTCTGGTCTGTGCAATCCGGTTTTCCGCTCTGTTCTCGTCGTAATTATAAACCACGCCACAACAAATATACCCCTGCCTGATTAATTCTTGTGCTAGAATATCAGCAACGCCTCCTGACGTGGTATCGGATAGTATATTTTCGTTTTTGGCTGTAGCTGCCCATACTTCCAGTGCGGGAAAATCCGATTCGTCTGTCTTGTTCACGGATGAATATTTGTAGCAGACTTTCGTACACAAGCTACAGTTGATGCATAATTCGCTGTTCAATATTGGCCTATAAAAGCCATCTCGGTCCAATTGGATATCAATCGCTCCTTTAGGACAGACCGCTGCACACATCTGACAACTTGTGCATGTATGCAGATTATTTGAATCTGTAATATTCATTATTGGATTTGCTTTATCATATCAGAAAGGAAAGACATTGATTGCGCCCTTCGGCTTTCAATCTCTTTGTTAACTTTGTCAAAGTCGACCATGTGGCTGAATATTTTGTCAAATTTAAGTTCATTGTCTGTTATCCTGTCGGTCAGACCGTATTCTTGTAATAAGTTATATAGTTTGTTACTGTTATTTCGTGTGATGACAGCCATTTGTTTGTTTGTGATGATAGACATTACACTGCCATGGAAAGTATCTGTTATCACATATTGTGCGTTGGCAAAATAATGCAGCAGGTTTATCGGATCGGCATTTATGTTATAGTCGCACCATTTGTGGTAGAATCCGGCTGAGACAATTTTTAGCTGATGGCTTTTTGCGAATTCTTGGATAGCCTCAATTTCTTTTGGCTGGTTCATGTTTTTGTCATAGGCATATACCAGAATGTAGGGAGGCAGATTAACGGGGTAATCTTGTGACAATTCTTCTTTGTAGCCGTAAAGAATGACAGGGTCGCATACCAAAATAGGTTTCTTACCGGTCAGCTCTTCAACGATTCTAGCGGAATTGTTGTCTCTTACAGATATTCCGTTTAATGATTTTAATCCACTTGTCACAAAGGGGAGGCAGTGCATTTTTTTTATGTCTTCAAGGTTAGTCGGACCAAAGCTGCCGGCATATGAGAATGCGAAATCGCAAGTGCGTGCATGTCCGAAGAATATGGGGGTGGGGCCGGTATGGAGGGCAAAAACTTCATCACTTCCTATAACGGTTGCATCTAAATCATTTTCATTGGTATAATAGCCTCCTATCAGGTGTTGTTGTTGTTTGAACAGTTCCAATATCTTTTTCTTTTTTATATTGAAAAGTGTCTTTTTCAGACCTTGCTCTTTCAGATAGTTCAAATAAAAAGTGACGGACTTAATGCTTATGTTATATTTATTTTTAAGATCTACACCCAAGAAATCGTAGTTCTTGTCGAATTGCAGGGCATAAGCTGTTATCTTTTGTAAAGAAAGTATTTGTACTAATGCGTTTAACTGCAGTAAAGCGCCGTGATTGTGTACGTCATAATGAGTGATAATGCCGAATTTCATAACTTTGTAATACTGATATTGAAGTTGGGTCTAATGTTATTTTGAATAGGGTATTCCGATTGTGTCCATGAATGTTTGGACGGACTTGTTTGGATCAAACTTTTTCAGTTGATTTTTAATGAATGGAATATAAGTTTGTCTGTGTGTTGCCAGTTGTTTAAATCCGTCGGCAATTTCTGCGATGTCATACGGATTGACTTTGATTCCAGCATCTCCTACTACTTCAGGCAAACTTGTCCGGTTGGACACTAGGGCAGGTTTGTCATAGTAGAAGCCTTCTATAGGTGGGATGCCAAAGCCCTCACAGAATGAAAGTAATACGGTTGCATGACATTTGCTGAATAAAAAATTTACTACCTCTGTCGGCTGATAACCCAAATAAGATATATTCTTTTTGTCTTTCAGAAAATCAATTATTTCTTTTCCTTTATGAGTAGGCCGCCCCACTATTATCAGATGCCAGTCTGAATCGTGCTCCAGAAATGATTCAAACCCGTTTACCATTCCCTCTATGTTTTTACCTGGCTGTAGACTTCCTACATACAGGAAAAATTTAATGTTAGTGTCTATTGTTCTGTCGTCGGTATCTTTTATTGTCGGCACATTCTTCAGGCATGCGGTTGGAGGCAGTACAAAATTATATGTGACATATATTTTGTCTCTGTTTATATTCAGCAATTCACAAATTTCATTTTTGCTGTATTCAGAGACAGTCAATACTTTATCGCTTTGTCTGATATATTTTTTTGTAATCCATTTCAGATACATTGTTTTATATTTTCCGTATCTGCGTTTAAAGCTTAGAAAATAAACGTCATGAAGTGTGAAATATCTTTTTGTATGGACAAATAAGGGCATTGATGTGCAATAGCTGTAGAAGGCATCACATTTTTTGATGTAGAAATAGAACAACGTTTGTTCGAAAATAATCCGTTTGATTCCGTTTCCCAAAGTAGGTACATTTACATAAGTTACTTTGAGGTTATCGGGTATTCCCAGATAGTTTTCTGAAATTTGTTTTTGTTTATAAACGATAAATGAACAGTCTTGAACATTGTATTTACCCATTTGAGTCAGCATTCTTTGTATATAAGTGAAAGGACCTGTACCATTATGGGCATTTAATGCTATGAGATTGATTCCGACAATCATAATTCACATGTTTAAAAAAATGAGAAGTCAAAGTCGTATGGAACAGTCAAATTCTGCTTGATGAGGAAAGCAAAGAAAATGAGACTTGTGATTCCGATAGTAATGTATTGCGAACTTTTTTTAAAATAATCCATGCAATAGGGTATAAGTATAATCAAGTATGTGAAGAAATATAAATAAAGTCTTCTGGCTGGCTGAAACAGGTAAAATGTGTTATATAAGATGACTCCGAAAATTACCATATTCAGAAACATGTGAAAATAAGGGTCTGATTTTGAAGACTTACAATAATGGTATAAAGCTAATATCGCCAGAATAAACAGGTTATAGAATAATTTCAATACTCCACTGCCTACTCCTGCGTCAAAATCATCCACATCGTACTGATACAATTCGATGGCTGAAAATGAAGGCATGACAAAATTTACAATCAGATTCAACAGTGAGTTCCCGAGTGCGAAACTGATGATGATTCCACTTAAAAGCAACATTATAGAGTAGCGGAAACGACTCAGCAGGATTATCGGAAGAATGATTAAGACGCTGACATGGAACAACGCGGCGAAAGCACTCCAAAGCAAGTATTTGGTTATTTTTCCTTCCAGCAGATACGGGTAGCTGTAGAACAGGATAGAAATGGCAATGAATTGCCTGACAATGTTTGCTGATTCGTAATAAAAACCACAGATGATAAAAAGCGCAACTGAAACGTAAAAATGAGGTGACATTTTTTTTATGCCTTTATAAAACCACATTACTAACATGAGGGATGTCAGGAAAAAGAATCCGCGTGAGGCAAATCCTAATGAGCGCAATGTGTAATTTATCAAGTGCCATATCGGTTCTACATAATTTGCGTATGTCGAATCCGGTACATCGTAGATTATCTCATAAGTGGGATAATCTCTTCCTACATTGTAGCGTAGCCCGATTACCAGAATCAGCAGTATGATGAATATCTGTTTGGCAAAAGGCACTTTAAGTTTAGTGCCGCACCATGATAAAAAAATAGATCCTAAAAGAAAAAAGGTAAGCCAAATCACAAATTGTTAGATTTAGTGGAGTGAGGTCTTATGGCATTGGCCGTTGAAACAACTATTCAATGAATTATCGGACAAGCCTTTTTATGCTGTCAATCAGATATAATATGCCGGAAGCAATCCTGTTGTGTGAATGCATCCAGTTCCATAGAAGTATTTTGTCGATACGAGAAAAGGCAGGCTGGCTGTTGATGCAACTGTCAGCCTCTGTATAAAGGTATCGGTAATTATTTAACCTTTCTTTGGGTGCATGTCTTAGAAGAATGTATTTTGTGCGTAGTTTGAAATGCAGCAGATCTTGAGAATATTCATGACCTTTCTGTTCAAAAAATGTACAAATAATGGATGCGGCCGTTTCTATGTTGTCTAACGATGTGGAAGACCATGACTTTGTATATGCGTTTACGTTTGTTTGTGTATAGTGATAATAAGCTTTCGGTATGTAGGCCATCTTATTGGCATAATAAGCCAATCTGATGATTACGGATACATCTTCCCACATGTTTACTCCGTCTTTCCAGATGAAGTCAAGCTTCTCGTATAAATTTCTTTTTATCAGTTTGTTCCACATGAAGTTACGCAGACTTCCGCTCAGCAATCTCCCGATGAACAATTTTTTGTCTGTTGGCGCAGGCTGGGGATGGTAAATCTGCTTTGATTGGTATTCGGCAAAATAATCGCATGTTACAATGTCAGCATTTTCTTTGATAGCTTTCCGGTACATATCCTCATACATATTTTTTTCAACCCAATCGTCTGCGTCACAATGTATGACGTAATCTCCTGAAGCGGCTTTTATACCGTCATTTCGACTCGTGGCTAAGCCTGAGTTATTTGTATGAGTGATTATTTTAATTTTATCCGATAGCTCAGGATATTTTTGTATGCATTCATGCAGAACATCCATGCTCTTGTCCGGAGTACAGTCATTTATAAAAATGAATTCAATCTTATCAAGGGTCTGTTCGAATAAACTTTCGGCACATTTCTGTATATGTTTCTCTACATTGTAAATGGGCACGATTACGCTGACTGATATGTGCGTGGTTGGTTTATGCGTCGTCATGTTTCTTGTGTAGTTTGTTTTTCAGTTTGATAATCAGTCTTGAAATGCCGTAGCATTTTTTTGCGGCAAACCAATGAATCAGACGTATATCAAGCCTTTTATGCATTTGTAGAATGTATCTGTTCATTTCGGGCCACAATTCATCCCATCGTTGGTAGTTCTTGATTCCTTTGATTATGAAATAGTCACTTTTGGCTTCCATGGCCAGGTACACAAAATCTAATTTGTATTTTTCAAATATGTTTTTTTCTTTCAGTATCTCAGACACAATGTTACAGGCTTTTATCTTGTTTTCTGTCCGCGTATGATTGATACTGCTTACGATGGATTGTGAGTTGTATCTTACATAATGGTAACCGGCATAAGGTAAATATACGATTCGGGGGGACGCTAGATAGATTCGGATTAGAAAAATTAAATCTTCCCATATGTTCACCCCGTCAATGAACTGGATTTTATTTTTATAGATAATGTCTTTTCTCAGAAGTTTGTTCCATAAATATCCGGGTATTTCTGTCCGCAGCAATAAGCTGATGCATTTTTCCGGTGAAGTGATTTTCTGTTGATGTGAATATATTGTTTTGGATTTAAATTCGCAATAATAGTCGGCAACAATTATATCTCCTTCAGTTTTGGTGGCTGTCTGATATAATCTTTCAAGCATGTCTGGTTCTACATAATCATCGCCGTCAATGTATTGGATATATGTCCCTCTGGCAACTTTTAGCCCTGTATTGCGGGCCGCAGCAACTCCTCGGTTATATTGGTGGGATATGATTCTGAATACGATGTCTCCTTGATATTCACTTATAGTTTTGTGGATAATCGACAAGCTGTTGTCGGGTGTATTGTCATTTACTAAAATACATTCCACTCCTTTAGTGAATGTCTGGTTCATAATTGAACGGAGGCAGCGTTCGATAAAGGTTTCTACATTATATACAGGTACAATAATTGATATGTGCATGACTTATGTCTGTTAAATCTGGATTTTTAAGGCATTCTCTAGAAAAGCGTACGATTTTTCCCGGAGTTTTTTTATTGTGTTGCTGTCCGTGCACGTTTCTGAAAAATCAATCTTGTTCAGGTCATCAATATTCGTTACAAATCTGTCGTTGATATTGAGCATTTTATATAATGAAATGATTCTGTTGAGACCTCGTTTGTCGTTTTTGTATGTGACGAAAGGTTTCTGGAAAAGGAACGAAAAGATACATGCGTGGAATGAATCTGTGATTACCAGTTCAGCGTCGTAGAAGGCCCGAAGCCATTGCTCTACCGGCGGTTGTATCTCAGCATTATTTTCCGCCTTGTTGATTTTGAACAGCTTCAGTCCTTTTTTCCGGGCAATTTGTTCGGCCAGTTCCATTCTTTCCGGGGTATCATCCAATACATAATACAGCAGACTCCCTTCGCCAGGTGGTGTGTCAGCCTCAGAAAATAATTTGATGTAATCTTCTTTGTCGAGCAGAAGGGTCGGGTCGAGCACTTGCTCTGCATTTATCCCCAGATAGTTGCGGCATAAGCCAATGCCGGAATATTCGCGCACCGAAACAGCATCGAATTTCTTTGCGAGTGCAGCACATCGTTTAGTCTGTTTTGGGGTATATTCCCAATTGTCTACGCCAAACGAGGCGGCATAAGCTATCCGCCGGATTTTCCATGTCTTGGCGAAATCCAAAAAAGCGTTTTCTATTTTGGCATAATACTGTGGCCGCCATATTTGATCGCTGCCTACTACTATGGAATCAAACATACCTTGAGAAAGTTGTGAAACATCGTCCACACTGACAGATTTAATATGCTTGGCTATGAAAGCTCTTGTGTTTTGTGTCTTTATCTTGAAGCGGCGGTTGAGTTCTCTGACCTTAAATACACAGACATCCTCTCTCAGAATATATTTTCTGAAGCTGTTGTAAATCAGTTTGAACGGGAGCTTGTAAAGGGTGTCTTTGCATAATGAAGATTGGTTGATCAGCCATGCATCATATCCCATTCTGGTCAAAGCGGTTTGCAGCGCATAGGCCTGCAAGATACCTCCATAATTTGAGTTGAATGGTAAGGTCAATATCCCTATTTTCATTTTTTTGCTATCCATCTGATTGTTCGTTTTATGAGGTGTTTGATTTTTTGCACGTCGGTTCTTTTCAACGTGTTTTTCACAAGTACCTCTATGTCGTACAGTTCTGTTTCGGGGCTGTTGAGTTCCCGGAAGAAGTCGGCACGTTTAGGATGGGGTTTGCAGACTTCCTTGAATCCTCCGTTGTGTTTTGTCGACTCTTCATATCCCGTTTCAATCCATTCGGATTTGTTTTGTAAGGTTTGATAGAGCATGTTGCCCTTTTCCGTTTGTATCAATACAAGGCTTATTCCCTTATCATCGTCAAATTCTGGAGCTACATCCTGGATGCTCCAATAGTCTGCGATACTGATGTCGCTCCCACTTTTTCCGGCTTTGGCCGGACATAGATGACAGGACGGGCGCAGAATCAGATCTGACAGGAATGCTTTCATGAAAATATTGTCTTTAAATACGTCTGAGTGTACAATCGTATTTTTTCTCCCGTCTGTAGTCCTGGAAAGAGTAACCTCAAAGCTATATTCTTTCCAGCCTGTAGATTTTGAACGGAAATTGATGCCGCCGATTCTCGTCTTTTTGTCGGCAGAGTGTGATGAAGCTGAATGTTGTCCGTCCTTTAGGTTCAGAATCTTATCCAGATATAAACGCCATACTTTCGGGCTGGGGACTCCATGGCAGATGACATCTACAGTAAACAGATTGTCATATTCTTTTCTGAGATATCTTTTGAGTCCTGCAATCTGGCAGGGGGTTCCGGAAAAGAGTACTTTCCGGTTTTGTTTAAGAAAGACTTCTGCCTGTTTGTAGGAATCCCCTATTTTACTTTGCACATATTTTGCTCCACGGAATGCGGACAAACCTTCTTTCGTTTCTGTATATCCGTGTGTTACTTCCCATTTATCATTGAAACATGCCCCGAATACTATGCCATTCTCATCAAGTATACTTTCTGCCAATAGTGTGAAAATGCCTCCGGACGAACTTTTCAGTCGTATGTTCTCATCCTTGTTTTTGGCGGCCAGAACCTTTATCGGATTATGCCGTTCATTCTGGTTGATGACCGGACATACTTTCTCACAAAGACCACAATCGATGCACTCGTCCTTGTTTACGATAGGATAGAGAAATCCTTCTTCGTCCTCTTTCAGACTGATGCATTGTTTGGGGCACCGTTGCACACAGGCTTCGCAACCACAGCAATCTGTTTTTTGGGCTATTTGAATCATTTGTTGGAATGAGTTATTGCTTTCAGCTTATTTGAGATGAGATTTCTTTCCTTGTCCCCTAGGCCTATAAAATATACAGCCGTACCTACAGAAAGCACGCTCAACGTGCACACCAGCAGAAAACGGCCTGGTGAAGACGGAAGAGTGACATAAATAAACATCGGCAGAATCAGAGAAAGGGCGGAAACTGATGCTATATTGCCGATGACACTTTTAATGTATTGGATGATGGAAAGACTTATCATCGGCCGCAACATCCACACTCTGGTGATTTGTGCAATGATAACGACTAAGAAATGAACCAGAAAGACGCTTTCAGGGCTTCCTCCTAACTTCAATGTGATATAGGATATTGGAACAATCAGCAATAAAATGCTTCCTATCGTTGCCTGATAGACCTTTATTCTGCCGGTTGCCTGTGCGGACACAATAAGAGGATTGGCTATCGAGTCTATCATGGAAATACAGATCATGAGTCTTATAAAGCTTACAGTGTGTTCCGGTACTTGTTTCAGCCATACGGCTAAAATCGGTTTGGTCTCAATCAGAACCGGCAATGAAATAAGTAGCAGCAAAAAAAATGAGTATTTGGAGCTGGCAAAAATCAGGGAATGCATTTGTTTCAAATCCCGTGCTGCATAAGTTTTAGTGATTTGTGGATTCAGCGCAGTCTGAAAACTTCCGCAGAAACTTTGTATGGCCGCTTGTACCTGCACGGCAATGCCTCTTGCTGCATTTATTGCAGGGTTGAAAAACATATTCAGCAAAATGTTGAGCCCTTGTGAAAACGCCACTGCTGCCAGATTTCCAAAAAGACTCCATCCGGCGAACCCGGTCATTTCCTTAAAAAGTCCTTTATCCCAGATTTTTTGATATTTGGTTTCTGGAAAATTCTTGCTGCAGTACAGTCCATAAACGATGCGGGTCAACAATTGTACTCCAAACATCAGAATTGCATATAATTTTAATTTGTCGAACTCAAAAAGAATCAAAACATATACGATAAGTAATTTTAGTATCACCTCAAGAATTGAAATATAGGCGAATGCACTCATCTTTTCATGAGCGATAATCGTGGCGTTGTAAGGTACGCTCATCAGCATGACAATGCATGAAAGTATAGCAAACTGATAGACCCATAAAGCGGCTTCCATCCGTTCTGCCGGTATGGTCATTTGGGTATTAAGAAACCATAGGCCTATTGTCTCAGCCAAGATAAAGATGATGAAAGCTATAAGTGCGTGGATGTGTATGCTTGTACAGAATACCTTGTGCAATTGCCCGAAGTCTTTACGGCCCAGTTCAAATGTAAGATAGCGTTGTGTCGCACTTGCCATGGCATTGTTCATAAATGCGAACATGGCTATTATCCCTCCAACCACATTGAAAATGCCATAATCATCTATCCCTAAAGTGTTTAGTACCACTCGGCTGGTATATAGAGTGACGGCCATGATAAAGAGCATCCTTATATAAAGAAGCAGTGTGTTTCTGGCAATTCTTTTACTGTTTGCAGATAAAGTTGTCATAAAAAATACTTGTCCTTCTCAAAAGCTCATCCTTTCGGGCACGCTTCGCCGTTACCTGTCCCATACACGTGTCCACATTGTTCGAGGGAGGAATGGTGCATGCAGGTAAGCGGCACATGTATAAACTAAACGCAAAGGTACGGTTTTCCTTTGAATTGAGCAAAGCTTGGACAGGCCTAATTCGTGGCCGGAGCGAGCTTTTCTATTGAAATGTGTGGAATAGACAAAGACTGCATGTTGGAAACGGAAATTGTCCAGTTTGTTGTGTCAGGCTTCAAAAATATGTATTTCTTCTGGAGTCAGCGGCATTCTTCGTGCCGGATTTCCGGTTCTTGTTGTTGGATATTGCTGCTCCGCGCTTGCGTTCTCGTTATGGGTTTCATAGATTAAGCCGGAAGGGGACGGGGAATCTTCCCGCCCTTCCGGCGTGTGATTTTGAAAGGGACGCCAACTGGATTCATCGCCACCGTCCCCCTAGTACATAGATTTAAAGGTTGTAGTCCTAGTCATATATGATATGCTGTATCTCTTAAATTTCAGGCAAAGTTAAGTTTTTTCATTAAGGTTTGCAAGAAAATATGGCTTTATTTTGGATGCGGGGTTTATTATTTTGTTCCCGGGCAGACCGGCGTTCTGCATCGTTCCGCCTAATCCGCTGTCTGCCAGCCGTATGGGAAGTGTGTCACTCTGACTGTCCGGCTGCGCGTATAATCTCGCCGGCCGGAATCCCTGTGATGTCCGCTATCGTTTCCGCGTCCATGCCTTTCGCGAGCATGTTGCGGACAATCTCAAATTCTCTTGCTTTCCGTCCTTCTTCCAGTCCCTTTTCATGCGCCTCCCTCTGTGCGCTGCTGAACTGCATCTTGACCGTGCTTACCATGTCCCAGAACCTGTCGTACGCCAGGAGCTGGTTCTCGTCGAAGGCCGACTCCTCCAGCTGCGTGACCGCCTTGCTGATTTCCGGGCTTTGCATCAGCTCCTCGGGGACCTCCCTCGTGTGCTCGTTGATTTCCGTGAGGAACCTCAGCCAGAGCACCGCCATCTTCTTGGCCCCCCTGTCCCTCGGCGTGAACTTCGGGAGCTCGATGAATATGAACCTCAGCCCCTCGATGACCTCCCCCGTTTCCGCCTGCTCCACTATCCTGTAGTCGTGGTAGTAGTTTTCGCTTTCCGAGAACGTGTCGTTCACGAGGTTGAGCGAGTACACCGGCTGCAGGAGCTCGTAGTCCTCCCCCTTGTCGAGCTGGCTGACGTAGGCCTTCGAG
>CASENM010000024.1 GCA_949289295.1 uncultured Bacteroides sp. | reverse complement strand
GTTAAAAGATGCGGCTTCGGCTGCTATCTACGGTGCACAAGCCGCTAACGGTGTCATCATCATCACGACCAAACGTGCCAAGGAAGGTGACGTGAAGGTGAATTTCGATATGACGCTTAGTGCTCAAACATTCGCTACAGGTTTCGATATGCTGAACACGCAGGAATGGGGCGAAGTCTATTGGCAGGCATACCACAATTCGTATGGAAGCTATCCGAGCAGTGTGGTTTATGGAAGCGGTGATAAACCTGTTATTCAAGAGTATTATTACGACCAAGACGGCGTGAAGATTCGTACAGGCAATACCGACTGGGCAAAAGAGATTTATAGCACGGCATTGATGCAAAATTATAATCTTTCGTTGTCTAAAGGTTTTAAAGACGGTAATGTGGCTCTTACGATGAATTATATGGACCAAGACGGTTTGGTGCGTAATACGGATTTCCAGCGTTTCAATACCCGCCTTACTTCTGATTTCCGTTTCTTGAACAATAAGGTGCGTATCGGTGAAAGTTTCTCTATCAACTATTGGACCCGTCACTTGAATCCGAGCGGCATTGAAGAAGCGGTTATCAAACAACATCCTGCCATCCCGGTCTATGACGAGAACGGAGGATATGCGGGCGGTTATGTAGACATCTTGAACGATACGCCGAACTTGGTTCGTCTGACTGATAACGAGGCTAACAACCGTCACCGCTATTGGCGTGTATTCGGTAGTGCCTACTTGGAAATCGAGCCGATAAAGAAATTGTTGTTCCGTTCGAATTTCGGCGTGAACTATTACAATGAATTCAATTCAACTTTTGTGCCGAAATGGCAAGAGGCAAGCCGTGTAGTAGATACGAATGAATTGAACGTGACGCACAATTACAGTTTGCAATGGATATGGTCGAACACGTTGAACTATTCGTTCGAAGTGAACAAGCATTCGATCAACGCTTTGGTAGGTATGGAAGCGAAGAAAGAATACGGAGAGAACTTGAACGGTTACGGACGCGGACTGGTGATTGAAGACTTGGATTACCGTTATTTGGATGCGGTTACTTCGGGGCAGACCGTAGGCAATAACGTAAGCGAATATGCATTGGTTTCTTATTTCGCGAAAGTGAATTATGATTATGCCAGCAAGTATTTGGTATCCGCTACTGTACGTCGGGACGCTTCTTCCCGTTTCGGTATGAACCACAATTCGGCTGTATTCCCATCGGCTTCTATCGGTTGGAGAATTTCGGGCGAGAACTTTATGGAGAAGACCCAAAGTTGGTTGAGCGACTTGAAAATCCGTGCTTCATGGGGTATCAATGGTAACGACCAAATTGACAACACAGCAACTTACAATAAATATTTGATGAGCTTGCAGAATGCGGGCTACAACTTAGTGGGCGATGGAGCTACATTGGCTCCGGGTGCATTGAAGACTCATTCAGGCAATAACAACCTGAAATGGGAAGAAACCGAACAATGGAACGTAGGTATTGATGCCGCTTTCCTGAACAACCGCTTGGCAGTAACATTGGATTATTTCAGCAAGAACACGACCGGTATGTTGGTGGAACGCCCGTACATCGGCGTTATCGGTGAAGGAGGTTATATGTGGTACAACGGCGCCAGCATGAGCAACAAAGGTTTCGAGGGTACATTTACTTGGCGTGACAATGTGAAGGATTTCAGTTATGATATTACCTTGAACCTGGCTTATTATAAGAATAAGGTAACCGATTTGCCTGAAGATATCTATTATACATACGGTGGCGGTGACGGTGTAAGCCAAAGTTTGGTAGGTCAGCCTTTAGGCTCATGGATGGGTTATAAGACCGATGGCCTGTTCCGTACGCAAGCCGAAGTGGACGAATATATGCAGAAATACGATGTACAAATCGGTGCACCGGGCGTAGGACGTATCCGCTATATGGATGTGAATAACGATGGCATCATCAACACTTCCGACCAGACTTGGTTAGGGTCTGACCAGCCGCGTGTATCTGCCGGTTTAAACTTGGGGGCATCGTGGAAAGGCATCGACTTCAGCATGTTCTTCAACGGCATGATTCGTGACGCTTGGAACAATTCCAAGACCTATACCGATCTCTTCCAGTTGTGGACAGGCAACCACACTACTCGTTTGTTGGAAGCAAGAGATGCATGGACGGCTTATGAGCAGACCGGTGTATATGATAGCAAATATCCGGCATTGGTAGCCGTAGACAGCAACAACGAATCGCGTTCTTCCGAGTTCTTCATCGAAGACGGTTCGTATATCAAGCTGAAAACCTTGACTTTGGGCTATACACTTCCTAAAAAAGTAGTAGACAAGATAAAGTTGGACAACATCCGCGTTTATTTCCAAGCGCAGAACCTCTTTACGCTGACGCATTATACGGGTGCTGACCCTGAAGGATTGGGTTATACTTACCCGCAGCCTCGTACGTATACATTCGGCTTGTCCGTAGGATTTTAATTGATTAACCGATAAAAAGTAAACAGATATGAAAATCAAACATATAGCTTTTGCATTTACCTTAGCCGCATTGGCTTGTGGTTGCAATGAAGATAACTTCTTGGATATCCGTCCTTCGGCAACGTTGAGTGACGAGAATTTGTCGAACGGCGAAAACGTGGACTTGCTGATTACGGCAGCCTATTCAGCTCTGATGGGTGCTCCGGGTGAAACGGGAAGCATACAAACAATGCCTATGACCAACTGGAGTTACGGCGAAGTCCGCGCCGATAATGCTTATAAAGGCGGAGGTGGTACGGGAGACGTGCAAGACATCCACCGATTGGAAATATTCGATGTAGACGCTACTTTGGGAAATGTAGACGGCAAATGGTTTAACTTGTATAGTTGTGTTGCCCGTTGCAATTCGGCATTGAAAGTGCTGAATACGGTTTCTGCCGAAGATTATCCGGAAGTGGAAATCCGTAAAGCGGAGATGAAAGTGTTGCGCGCACACTTCTATTTCGAGTTGAGCCGTTTGTTCAATCGGATTCCTTATTTTGATGAGAATGTGGAAATGGATGAGTATCCTAATATTCCTAACAATGCATATACACGTGATGAAATCTTAGGAATGCTGGCACAGGAACTGGCAGACGCTGCCGAATTGCTTCCTGAAAAGCAAAGCGAAATAGGCCGTGTGAACAAGAACGTGGCATACGCATACGAAGCGAAAGTGAAACTATATCAGGCATACGAACAAGACGAGAATACGCATCGGGTCATCAATATCAATAAAGACCTGTTGCGTGAGGTAGTAGAACTTTGCAACCGCTTAGACGGCAAGTATGACTTGCTTTCCGATTTCCAGCAATTGGATTTGGTGGCATACGAAAACGGAGTGGAATCTGTATTTGCCGTGCAGTATTCGATGAATGACGGTTCGCCCAGCGGCGGACGTATTAATTGGAGTAACCTGTTGAATACGCCGCAAGGCCCTTACAGTGGTGACGGTTTCTTCTTGCCCAGCCAAGACTTGGTGAATGCTTACCAGACGGATGCGGACGGTCTGCCGTTGTTTGATACATACAATAATCAGAATTATGACTGGATGGACAATGTGGACGATGACGCTACGTATCATTTCCGTACCGATGTGACGGTTGATCCGCGTTTGGACTTTGTCGTAGGACGTCCGGGCATTACGTGGAAGACATATCCCGATGCGCCTTATAGCTCATCGTGGGTACGTGACCGCGGCGCATACGGATTCCATAGCCGGAAACGTTTCTTGGTTTCTCCCGAAAGTTCGGATATGTATCAAGGTTGGCCGTGGGGCGCATCCGGCTTGAACTGGCAGATTATCCGCTATGCCGATGTCTTGTTGTGGAAGGCTGAAGCCCTGATTGAAATAGGTGACGGTGCCAGCTTGGAAGAAGCGCGCGACATTATCAACCGCATCCGTAACCGTGCGAAGACCAGCGCATACGTGAAAGACTTTACTGACCCGACCAAAGATGCTGCCAACTATAACATCGGTCTGTATCCTGCCGCAGGATGGACACAAGACTATGCACGCCAAGCGTTACGTTTCGAAACTCGTTTGGAAAAGGCGATGGAAGGCGAACGCTTCTTCGACTTGGTTCGTTGGGGGATTGCAGCCGAAACAATGAACACATACATCGGAAAGGAAAAAGACACCCGTGTCTACTATTCGATTGCCGACTTCACACAAGGGCGCGATGAATATTTGCCGATTTCCCGTCCGCAATACAATTTCTCGAACGGCAATTATGTTCAGAATCCGGGTTACGGAGATTTCTAATGACTGTTTTTTTGTGGTTCACATTAAGATAGGTTAGTTTGTAAAATGGAAGTACAGGCAGAATAGAAATTTCTGCCTGTATTTGTTAAGAGAGACATCCTGTATTTAGTATGATTGGTAAGTTAATGATATCTATAGTAATGGTAAGTGTTTTATGTTTGCCCTTACAGGCGCAAACTGTTTACTGGCACTTTGAGGATGCCGAGTCGCTGAAAGCGGAAGGGATTCGTTGGCTTTCGGTGAAAGAACAAGTGGAGTTAATGCCTGGTTATAAAGGAAAGGCTTTACGTACTGATGGGTATTCTACCTATCTTGAAACGGAATGGCCGGAAAGTGCGAGGGCTATATCTGCCTGGTTCGCTTTGGAGTCTTTTCCAACAGATACGGCGGCTTTTGTTTCGGTACGGAATGAGAAAGGAGATTCCTTTTCATTGTGTGTAGACCGTTTCGGAGAGCTTTGTGGAGGTATGGGAATGAAAGGCAAGATGCGTTTTTATCCATTGAAGGTAAAGATTGATAAGTTCGTCTGGTTTAATTTGGCTGTACTCTTTGAACAAGATAATACCGTATGTTATTTGGACGGGAAACCGTTGTCTTCTTTGCCTGAGTCATTTGCTGTTTCTTCTCCTGCCGTGTTACGGGTAGGGAAAGATTTCCGTGAGAAAAAGAATGGCATTTATGACGTAACGGTTATCAATGGCTTGATAGACGAGGTGGAAATAGCTCCTTCATTGGATGTAGCCCGTTTGCGGAAAGACGCGGAACAGCCGAAATCTGAGGCGATATTGGCTATACCGGAAGTTCGTTTTCGGGATGATTTTAATCGTCCTACCTATCATTTGCTTCCGGCAGCCAATTGGACGAATGAAACACACGGACTGATCTGTTACAAAGGGAAATACCATATCTTTAATCAAAAGAATGCTTCATCCATTACGTTGAGTCAGATTAATTGGGGGCATTTCACTAGTGCTGATTTGATTCATTGGACAGAAGAAAAACCTGCATTAACTCCTGATTGTGATTATGATAAGGACGGTATTTGGTCGGGGTGTGCTATTATCAATGATGAGGGTATTCCGGAATTGCTTTATACATCCGGCGGTGAGCCAAGAGGCATTAGCATAGCTTTCCCTGTCAATGACAGTTTGGTGATTTGGGATAAATACAAGAAAAATCCGATCATTGACGGGCATCCTGCCGGATATACTCGCACTGATATGCGTGACCCGTATGTATGGAAAGAAGGCAAGACATGGTATATGATTATAGGTTATGGTATTGAAGATGCCGTCAATCCGCATGGGGCATTGTTACTTTACAAGTCGAAAGACGCGAAAAAGTGGGAATATGTACATCTGCTGTTTGAGGGCAATCCGAAAGTAGACCATACGGGTGTTTTTTGGGACATGCCTTTCTTCCATAAATTTAGAGATAAATATGTGTTGCAGGTGAATCGTGTTCCTGAACCGGGTATTCCGGCTCGTTCTCAGTATTGGGCCGGCGAATTCAAGGATGAA
Source organism: uncultured Bacteroides sp. (assembly GCA_949289295.1). Taxonomy (GTDB): domain Bacteria; phylum Bacteroidota; class Bacteroidia; order Bacteroidales; family Bacteroidaceae; genus Phocaeicola. Next base: position 111,917 of record CASENM010000024.1, on the reverse strand, counting down.
AAGTTTATTCCCGATAACCTGATTCCGCAAAACTTAGAAGTAATAAACAGGTTGTTGTCTCCTTCCATTTGGCCGTTGAATCAAGATTCAGTAGTGGCGATGGCGATTATACCCGATGAAATCAGTGCAGAAGCCAATTATAAGCAAGGTTGGGCACATGTGTATAGTCTGCCTCGTATTATAACGTTAAAAGACGGAAAGTTGGTTCAGTCGCCTTATCCATTGTTGAAATCGTTGCGGACGGATTCGTGCCGGATAGAAAGAAGGCGGCTTGACGCTTTGGCGGTATGTCCTTTGCCGAATAAGGGGCATCGGGTAGAATTGGATATAACATTTTATCCTGGCAAGGCAACCCGTTTCGGGTTGACGTTGGGAAAGAATCCCGAAGGAACGGAATCGACTTCTATCTATTTTGATTTGCAGAAAGAAGAATTGATAGTAGACCAACGCCGTTCTTCGTTGCGCGAAGGCATTCCTTTACAACTGCGTAAAGATACGTATAAGCCGGAAAATCCGGAGAAGGTGAATTTGCGTCTGTTTATTGATGGTTCTGTAATAGAAGGCTTCATCGACAATGCCGATGCGTTTTCTACCCGTATATTCCCTTTGTATCGCAATAGTACGCAAATCGAGTTGTTTGCAGATGGAGAAGCCGAAGTGAAGGCTACTGGCTGGCTGCTAAAAGAAGCAAAAGTGAAAATTAATTTTTAAGGACAAGGAAAAAGTAAATAGGTATGAAATATATAGTAAGTTTTGGGTTGCTTTGCATGACTGTATTCTTGACCGCTTTGGCTGCTGTTCCTGATACACTGTATCATGAGCTTTACCGTTCGCAATACCATTTCAGTCCGCGTCAGGGATGGATAGGAGACCCTTGCGGATTTATTTATTACCAAGGAAAGTATCAGATGTATTGGTGGGGCAAAGTGGAGTCGGAAGACTTGGTTCATTACCGAGAGGTGACTCCGTTCGCGATGAAAGGTGCGCCAGAAAACATCAGTTACTTTACCGGATAACCGCTATGAGGTGGGTTGCAACATGGGATTATGTGCCTCAAGTTCCTTCTACTTATGGAAAAGGGTTTTGGTCGGTTCCGCGCGATCTGGAATTGCGGACTTATCCTGAAGGTATCCGTATGGTACAGGTTCCGGTGAAGAATTTGGAAACTTTGCGTTATGTGGAAGTGGCATATACTCACACGCTTCCGGTAGGGGTGAAGAGGCTACCTCGTTTTGTTCCGAAGAAGAATGTGTACGAATTGGATGTCAAGCATTGAACTCTTTGCCAATGACGGGAAAGATGTATTCACCCTGTTTACTTATCCTTACGAATCGCAGACTGGCATTGAGACATTTGCCTTGCATCCGGGCACTTTGATGGATTTCAAGGGCTGGATGCTGGAATCCGTATGGTAAAAATGTTTCATTTTCTGCAAACGTAATAAATTTGTTAGCTTTTGAAACGGATTTTACAGGGCGAAAGCCGTCAGAAGCGTAACTTTGTAACATACGAAGAAACAAGATAGTTTAACTTTAGTCATTCATATTTAAAACCTTAAAGATATGATTTCATTAAAAAAACAAGGCATCGCCGGTACCATGAAAACGGCTTGTATGTGTACTTTGATCGGTCTGGCATCGATGGCAAATGCGGCGGAACCGTCCGTCTCCGTGCGACATCTGGCCAGCGAACAGAATATTCTTCTGGTGAAGGATGCGAAACGGTATTTGTTGCTTCCCGTGCAGGACAACGCACCGGAAGGAAAGCTTTACATTGTGGTCAACAACCAATATGAGGGTAGCGTCATCAATGTGCGTCTGGCACGTGAGAAGGTGGATTATTATGTGCCCCTGGATTTGTCGGCATACGTCGGGCAGGACATCTCAATCGATGTGCAGGGAATGCCGGAGTCGGCTGTGTGCTGGAAAAAGATAAGTCTGTCGGACACGTTTGATACGACCAACCGTGAGAAGTTCCGTCCGGTGTACCACCACACTCCTGCATACGGCTGGATGAACGATCCGAACGGGATGTTCTACAAGGACGGTGTGTGGCATCTGTATTTCCAGCACAACCCGTACGGTTCCACATGGGGAAACATGACATGGGGGCACTCGACGACTACAGACCTTGTGAACTGGAAGTTTGAGGGGGATGCCATCTTGCCGGACGCGTGGGGGAGTATCTTCAGCGGTTCCTCGGTAGTGGATCATAACAATACGGCCGGTTTCGGCGAGGGAGCGGTGGTGGCCTTTTACACTTCGGCCAAACCGAGCCCCTGGGGAGACGTGCAGATGCAGAGCATGGCATACAGTACGGACAACGGGAAAACATTCACCAAATACACGGGCAATCCGGTGGTCACTTCCGCGAAACGTGATTTCCGCGATCCGAAAGTGTTCTGGTACGCGCCCGGCAAACATTGGGTGATGATTCTGGCAGGCGGCCAGGAGATGGATATCTATTCGTCGAAGAACTTGAAAGACTGGAAGTATGAGAGCAGTTTCGGCGCGAAACAGGGCGCTCACGGAGGCGTATGGGAATGTCCCGACCTGGTGGAACTTCCGGTGGAAGGTACGAAAGAAAAAAAATGGGTGCTGATCTGCAACATCAATCCCGGAGGACCGTTCGGAGGAAACGCCGCACAGTATTTTGTGGGTACGTTCGACGGAAAGAAGTTTGTCAACGAATCGCCGACCCAGACCAAATGGATGGACTGGGGAAAGGACCATTATGCAACGGTCACTTTCAGCAACGCGCCCGACGGACGTTGTGTGGCATTGGGATGGATGAGCAACTGGCAGTATCAGGGTGTGTTGCCCACCTTGCAGTTCCGTGGCTCGAACACCATCGCCCGCGACTTGAGCCTTTATCGTGAGGACGGAGAGCTGCTGTTGCGTTGCGCTCCTTCTCCTGAAATGGAAAAGGCAAGGAGAGAGCAGGTTCTGGTGCCTCCTTTCAAGGTAAGCGACACGTATGAGATTCCAAGCCTGTTTGAGGGGAATGAAGGCGCATACGAGATTGTCATGACCATCAAGAACTCCGGAGCCTCGCGCATTGCGTTTACTTTGTCGAACAGCAAGGGTGAGAAAGTGGACATGTATTATGATGTGCCACGCGAACAGTTCGTAATGGACCGGAGCGAGAGCGGAAAAGTGGATTTCAGCGCGGATTTCCCGGCTGTGACGGTTGCTCCCGTATCCGCTACAGACAACATCTGTCTGCGCTTGTTCATAGACCGTTCAAGCATCGAGGCTTTCGGCGACGGCGGCAAGTTTGTAATGACCAATCAGGTGTTCCCTTCCGAGCCTTACAACAAGATGTCGTTCGTTTCCGGACGTGGAAGCTATACCGTAAAGTCGATTACTGTGTACAAGCTTTAGGAAGAAAGGTCCATATGTTAACTATTAATTATTAACTATTAATTAAGTCTCATGACAACCGATGATAAAATGAAATATGGAAAGCTGATTCCCGTGATGCTCTGTTTCTTTGCGATGGGCTTTGTCGACTTGGTGGGAATCGCTTCAAATTATGTGAAGGCCGACTTGGGCTTGAGCGACTCGCAGGCCAACATCTTCCCTTCACTGGTGTTTTTCTGGTTCCTGATTTTCTCGGTGCCTACCGGAATCCTGATGAACCGGATAGGACGTAAGAATACGGTGTTGCTCAGTCTGGCGGTGACTGCCCTTTCGCTGCTGATTCCGATATTCGGCGACAGTTATGGAGTGATGCTTTGTTCGTTCTCTCTGCTGGGCATCGGCAATGCTTTGATGCAGACTTCGCTCAATCCGTTGTTGAGCAACATTATCGCGGGCGACCGTCTGGCCAGTACGCTGACTTTCGGACAGTTTGTGAAGGCCATCGCTTCTTTCCTGGCACCTTATATCGCCATGTGGGGCGCGTTGCAGGCTATTCCGACTTTCGGGCTCGGCTGGAGGGTGCTTTTCCCGATTTATATGGTGATTGCGGTGTTTGCCATCCTGTTTCTTGCCTCCACTCCCATTGAAGAGGAGGAGCCCGATGCCGCTTCCGGTTTCGGAGCCTGTCTGAAATTGCTCGGCAAGCCGTTTATCCTGCTCTCTTTCCTTGGCATCATGTGCCACGTGGGGATTGATGTGGGTACCAACACCACTGCCCCGAAAATCCTGATGGAGCGTGTGGGGATGACGTTGACCGAAGCCGGATTCGCCACGAGCCTTTACTTCATCTTCCGTACGCTGGGCTGCCTTTCGGGAGCGTTTATCCTTCGGGTGGCGTCGTCCCGGTCGTTTTTCCTCATCAGTGTGTGCTGCATGTTGCTGGCCATGGCGGGATTGTTCGCTTTCGATTCGCTGGCAGTGATTTACATCTGCATCGCGCTGATCGGTTTCGGCAACTCCAACGTGTTCTCCATCGTATTTGCCCAGGCATTGCTGGCCCGGCCAGACAAGAAGAACGAAGTGTCCGGCCTGATGGTGATGGGCTTGTTCGGAGGTACGGTGTTCCCGTTGCTGATGGGATTTGCCGGTGACGCGATGGGACAGGACGGTGCCATAGCCGTAATGACCGTCGGAGTAGTTTATCTTTTACTTTATACGTTGAAAATCAAACATTAAAACATATTATCATGAACAACACATTTGTAGTAGGAATGGGCGAGGCATTGTGGGACATGCTGCCCGAAGGAAAGAAGATAGGTGGGGCACCTGCCAATTTTGCGTACCATATATCCCAGTTTGGACTCGACAGCCGTGTGGTGAGTGCGGTAGGCGATGACGAGCTGGGGGCGGAGATCATGGACAATTTCCGCGAAAAGAAACTGAACTGCATGATAGAGACCGTCCCTTATCCTACGGGTACGGTGCTGGTGCAGCTTGACCGTAACGGAGTTCCGTGTTACGATATCCGCGAAGGAGTGGCGTGGGACAACATTCCTTATACTCCGGCACTGGAAGGGCTGGCACGCCAGACGCGTGCGGTCTGCTTCGGCTCGTTGGCGCAGAGAAGTGTGGTCTCGCGCGAGACCATCAACCGCTTCCTTGATGCGATGCCCGACGGGGAAGGACAGTATAAGATCTTCGACATCAACCTGCGTCAAGGCTTTTATACGAAGGAAATCCTGTGTAATTCCATGTGTAAGTGCAATATATTGAAAATCAATGATGAGGAGCTTGTAACCATCAGCCGTATGTTCGGATATCCGGGCATTGACCTGCAGGACAAGTGCTGGATCCTTCTGGCCAAATATAATCTGAAGATGCTGATTCTGACGTGCGGAGTGAACGGAAGCTACGTGTTTACGCCGGGTAACGTCTCGTTTGTGGAGACTCCGAAGGTGGAGGTGGCGGATACGGTAGGCGCGGGCGATTCGTTTACGGCCTCGTTCGTGTCGGCCATTCTGAAAGGAAAGTCTGTGCCTGAGGCCCATAAACTGGCTGTGGACGTGTCCGGATTCGTATGCACGCAGAACGGCGCGATGCCCGTGCTTCCGGATTACTTGAAGGAAAGACTGGGATGACAAGTGTTCAAGTGCTGGTATTGAGTTGGGGACTGCTTCCGAGGGAGGACTGAGGAGGCAGTCTTTTTTTCAGGGGTGGGCTTTCAGTTCATGATTCTCTCCGTGACTTCCTCGTTGCCGGAGAGAGTCACTCCATGAAGCTCCACATAGTCTACGCCAAGGGGGTTGTGATCGCTTACTTTCACGTACAGATACTTCAGCACGGACGGTTTGCCGTTGATGACGGCCCGGCAGATGTAGTGTGAGCCTTGCTGGCAGATTTCCAGTTTGCGGCCTGAATAGGCGGTGAGGGTGACCGTGCTGGAGCCGTTTCCTTTTGCCACCACCTTGTATCCGTAGGCCATTTTCCGTTGGAAGAAGCTCAGTCCGTTTTTCTCGCCCATACGTTCCTCGCGGTTCACCCAATATACGTTCAGCGGCTTTTCGGTGTCCAGTTTCCCGTTGACCAGATTGGCGTCATAGCATACCAGATTCTTGTTGATGCTTCTGGAGATATGGAAAAGACGTTGTGGGGTCAGGTAAAGGTTTCCTTGGGGAGTGTCCGCCTGCAGTCTGCAGAAGGATAAAAACATGAAAAACAGGAAGAATGCAAAGAACTTGTCTTGTCTCATTGTTGATGTGTTTTTGAATTGTCGGTGCAAATATACTGAATTTTTCTTCTTCCCGTATCATGGCTCTTTCATTTGGCAGGCTGTGTTTCCGTATCCGTTGCGAGGTTCCGATAATATTTATAACTTTGCAGATACAATTTATTTGGAAATTCCGATGCAGAGTACTTTTTCTATACAGTTTTCCCCCTTGCAGGGATACACCGACGCAATATATCGTCGGGTGCACGCACTTCTTTTCGGAGGTGTGGACTGTTATTATTCTCCTTTTGTGAGGATAGAGCATGGTGAGATACGCCGTAAGGATGTGCGTGACATAGATCCGGACAACAATGCCGGAGTGAGACTGATTCCCCAGCTGATCGCTTCCGGGCAGGACAAGGCGGAACGGATAATGGAACATTTCGCGGAGAAAGGCTATCGTGAGGCGGACCTGAATCTGGGCTGTCCTTTTCCGATGCTGGCGAAAAGACATAACGGGGCAGGGATGCTGCCTTTTCCCGAGGAGGTGGAGGAGGTGCTGACGGATCTGGTGGAACGTTTTCCGCAGATAGCCGTATCCGTGAAACTGAGGTTGGGATGGGATGACCCTCAGGAATGTCTCCGGCTCCTTCCCTTGCTCAACCGACTGCCTTTGTCGCACATCGTGTTGCATCCCCGGTTGGGAAAACAGCAATATAAGGGGGAGACCGACATGGACGCTTTCTCTGCCTTTTATGAAGCATGTGAGAAGCCGCTTTTTTATAACGGTGACCTGATGACTGTGGCTGACATAGAGGAGATCCGTACCCGTTTTCCCCGTCTGTCGGGCGTGGTGATCGGGCGTGGCTTGTTGGGGAATCCCGCGCTGGCCGTAGAATATTTTCAGGGACATCCGTTGGAGGAAGGCGACAAGATGGAACGTGTCCGGAAGTTGCATGAGATGGTTTTTGATGCCTATTCCAAGCAGCTGCAGGGCGGTGATGTGCAATTGTTGCTGAAGATGAAGGCTTTTTGGGAATATCTTCTGCCCGATGCTGACCGTAAGGCGCGGAAGGCAATCCATAAGGTCACAAAGCTGGATACCTATCGGACGGCTGTGGCCAGTCTGCTGAGGGGCTAGAGTGGGTGGTCCTGTTTGGGAATTTCCCGTTTATTTTATAGTTTTGCGCTTTAAAATCAGATACCATGAAAACCGTTTTTACCTTGATAGTGTCATTGCTGGTTCTTTCGGCCTGTTCCGGCAGTGAAAAGAAAGTGGTGGTCGGCGTATCCCAGTGCAGTGATGACGAATGGCGTGCGCAGATGAACAAGGAGATTCTTCGGGAGGCCTTGTTTTATCCGGGAACCACGGTCAGCATACGTACTGCCAAGGATGACAATGACCGTCAGATAGAGGACATTGAAGCGTTTATCAGGCAGAAGGTCGATGCGCTGGTGGTGTCGCCCAATGAGGCCGACGCGATCGCTCCGGTTATCGGGAAAGCGTATGATGCCGGAATCCCTGTCATATTGGTCGACCGCAAGATCCATTCGGACAAATATACGGCTTATGTAGGGGCGGACAATTATGACATCGGACGGCGGGCGGGCACATACATTGTCAACCGTCTGCACGGCAAGGGAAATGTAGTGGAAATCACCGGTCTGCGCAGGTCTACTTCCGCGGTGGAGAGGCATAGGGGATTCATTGACGCTTTGTCCTCGTCGCCCGGTATCCGGGTTGTAGCCTCGGCCGACGCAGGTTTTTTCCAGGAAGTGGCGGAGAATGTGCTCGACACGATATTCAGGAATCATCAGCATATCGACGTGGTGTTCGCGCAGAACGACCGTATGGCCATCGGCGCTTACCGTTCGGCCGTGAGACACGGGCGGGAGAAGGAAATGCTGTTTGTGGGCATTGATGCCGTGTCGGGCGAAGGATATGGGGTGGAAAGTGTGGCGGACGGTGAGCTGGAGGCCACTTTCATTTATCCGACCTCGGGCGACAAGGTGATGCAGGTGGTGATGAATATTCTGGAGGGAAAGCCGTACAGCCGGGAAACGAGACTGAATACGGCTTTGGTCGACAAGTCGAATGCCCGCGTGATGAAGATGCAGACGGAGCATATTTTCGAGCTGGACCGGAAGATAGAGTATCTGAACAAGAAGCTGGACATCTATTTCCTGCGCTATTCCGCCCAGAGGATGTTTCTGTATGCCTGTGTCGTTATCCTGTTGCTGGTGGCTCTGCTGCTGGTGTTTGTGGTGAGGGCTTTCTGGACCAAGAACCGTTTGAATGCGGAACTTTCGGCCCAGAAAACGAAACTGGAGGAACAGCGTGACCAGCTGATTGACCTTTCGCACAAGCTGGAGGAGGCCACGCATGCCAAGCTGGCGTTCTTTACGAACGTGTCGCATGATTTCCGTACACCGCTTACGTTGATTGCCGATCCGGTGAACCAGCTGATGGAGAGCCGCAATCTGGACGAGCGTGAGCGCTCGTTGCTTCATATCGTGCATAAGAATGTGGTGGTGCTTCTGCGTCTCATCAACCAGATATTGGATTTCCGCAAGTTCGAGAACGGCAAGCTGGGTCTCCATCTTTCGGAATTTGACATCCGGAAGGAGATGGAAGAGTGGACGGAAGCTTTCCGTACCTTGTCGTTCCGCAAGCATATTCATTTTGAAGTGGTGGCGGACGATGCGCCGCAGGGGTATGTCATGATAGCCGATGCGGAAAAGCTGGAACGCATTACCTATAATCTGCTTTCGAACGCCTTCAAGTTTACGCCCGAGAATGGAAAGATAAAGGTGGACTTGTCGCGTTTTACCCGTAACCAGGATGATTGGTTGCGCCTGCAGGTTTCGGATACAGGCATCGGGATGTCGGCCGAACATGTGCGGCACATCTTTGAGCGTTTCTATCAGATTGACGTGCATCATGCCGGTTCGGGAATCGGCCTGGCCTTGGTGAAGGCTTTCGTGGAGATGCATCATGGGGAAATCCGTGTGGAAAGCGGTGAGAAGAAGGGTACGGCCTTTATCATTGAAATGCCGATGAGGCAGGCCGGGACATTGGCCGAGGGGCTGGAACGGAATGCGATCCTGACGAACCTGCAAGAGGGAGCGGTGCTTGACGCGGATCTGGAGACGGTGAGTCAGGCGGAGGAAAAAGTGGAAAAGGAGAATAAGGAGACTGTGCTGGTCATTGATGACAATCAGGCCATCAGGGATTATGTGCGGATGTTGCTCCAGCAGCAATATACGGTGGTTGAGGCGGTCAACGGGCAAGAGGGGCTGAAGCAGGCCATGAAGTATGTGCCCGATGCCATTGTCTGCGACGTGATGATGCCCGTGATGGACGGAATGGAATGTTGCCGGAGGCTGAAGAGTGAGATGCAGACTTCACATATCCCGGTGATGATGCTGACCGCATATGCGATGGACGAGCAGAAAATAAAAGGGTATGAATGTGGGGCGGATTCTTATCTGACAAAGCCTTTCAGCGCGAAACTGCTTCAGACCCGTCTGCGCAATCTGATAGACAATCACAAGCGTCTGAAGTCGTTTTTCAGTGACCGTGCTTCTACCGTACAGGACGTTCCGTTGGGAAAGGTGGACAAGGGGTTTGTCGACAAGCTTCATGAGTTGATTGAGGCGAGAATGGGCGATTCGGAACTGAGCGTGGAGGACCTGGGCACCGAAATGGGTCTGGGGCGCGTGCAGCTTTACCGGAAAACCAAGGCGCTGACCGGATATTCCCCGAATGAGCTGCTCCGTATCGCACGCCTGAAGAAGGCCTCTTCACTGTTGGCTTCTACTGAAAAGACCGTGGCCGAAATCACGTATGAAGTGGGATTCAGCTCACCTTCATATTTTACCCGTTGTTACAAGGACTATTTCGGGGAAAGTCCTACCGATTTTCTGAAACGGAAAAACGGGAAATGATGGGGGTTGTTCGGCAAATAGTTGTATCTTTGGCCTGTCTTTAATGGAGAATTTATGAAACGCATTTTGGGAATCATGATCGCGCTGTGCTGTTGGATGGCGGTGCAGGCTCAAGATATGAAGTCTTTGTTTGTGGCTTTGCCCGATTCATTGTCGCCGTTGCTGACGGAAGTGAACCGGGCCGATTTCGGGGACTTTTTGGCAAGTGGCATGAAGGCGGAGGTGAAGAACCGCTTTGGAAAGCAGTCTGAGATGACAGAACTGACAGATGATTATCTGTTTGTAAGACTGACTTCCGCAAGTACGTTGGAGATGAAGCTTCTGCCCGTGAACGACTCAACGAAAGTGATTTGTGTGGTGCATACCTATTCGGCACCGGTGGCGGACAGCTCAATCTCTTTTTATACGACCGACTGGAAAAGGCTGTCCACGGACAAGTTTCTGGATTGGCCTGAGGAGTCGGCGTTCTATGTCGTGCCGGAAACCGATGTGCGGGCGGATTCTTTGAAGAATCTGCGTACTTTTGCCGATATATATTTGCTTAAAGCCCAATTGTCATCAAAGGAAATGACTCTTTCGTTTGTTTATTCCACTCCCGACTATATGGACAGAGAAACAGCGGCTGAAATAAAGCCGTATCTTTATGTCGGTCCTCTCCGTTATGAATGGGAAGACGGTCGCTTTGTTCGGAAAGTTAGTGCGGTGAATTCTGAAAATACATGAAAAAAGTTTAATCTCCCGTTGCTTTCAAAAAGAAAAATGTTACCTTTGAAACGATTTGTTTGATGGATGGACTTTGTCTTGAAAAGTTTGTCTGTCGTTTTGTTTTAGTTGAATTGTATTAACCTGAAATAGTATTCGAAATGCGTCGGGATATTGGAAAGTCGGCCGACGGATACTAGCTGAAAAATATCAAGGCGTAATGATTTTAAAATGCATTAGAACAATGACAATGGCAGCTTTGGCTTTGGTCAGCATAAATGTCTGCGGACAAGACTTGTTGGCTCGTCAAGCTCCTATCGACAAGAAACTGAAAGCGGTAGATTCTTTGGCATTGATTCGGCAGATAAAGGCAGAACAGGCTGTTTATCCTGCATATAGTCTTTATCCGAGTTGGAGTCATGATCGGGTTCATGCATACGGTAACACCGTGCAGATACCCGACAGTTTCCGTATTGACCTTACGGGCTTCTGTATGCCGACCACTCACACAAGAATTACTTCTAAATGCGGCCCTCGTTGGCGTCGTATGCACAACGGACTTGACATTAAGGTATATATCGGCGATACTATCCGGTCGGCTTTTGACGGTCGTGTCCGTATGGTGAAATATGAGCGTCGCGGATATGGAAAGTATGTGGTAATCCGTCATGATAATGGACTGGAGACTATTTACGGGCATTTGTCCAAGCAGATTGTGGCCGAAGATCAGTATGTGAAAGCGGGTGACCCGATTGGCCTGGGAGGAAATACCGGCCGTTCAACAGGGTCTCATCTCCATTTTGAAACCCGTTTCTTGGGCGAGGTGATTAATCCTGAATTTATGTTTGACTTTCCCAACCAGGATATTGTGGCGGACAGCTATCTGTTCATCCGTGGTGCCAACAGATATGCATATCAACGTACCCGTGCGCTGGCAGCTGTGAAGGCGGGCAAATCAGGTGCGGCAGAAGCGGAAAAAGCGGCGATACGTTATCATAAGATTCGTAAAGGTGATACATTGGGGCGTATTTCGCGCATCTATCATGTCTCGATTGACCGTTTGTGCCGTTTGAACGGAATCAAACGTACGACAACCTTGCGTATTGGACAAGTGTTGAGGTGTTCGTGACGATTTGGAATTTATATGTGATAAAGTAATTGCGGTCATCCTGAATGAAGAAGTAGGTGAGTCTCCATTCAGGATGATTCTTTTTATATATATTTTTTGTTGTAAGCTCAATGAAAAATCTTTAACTTTGTAGCACCGATTTATATATTGTGGTTTTGACAGATAAACATTTACATAGAGCAATTGTCGTTTGGGCGAATGTCTGCCGTTTTTTTCTGGCAGGTGTTTTTCTGTTTTCCGGATTTATCAAGGCCAATGACCCGATGGGTACTGTCTACAAGGTGCAGGACTATTTGGTGGCATGGGGATTTCTCGGACTGGTGGACGGCCCATTCCCCTATTTGGCCGCATGGATTTGTGGCATTTTTGAATTCTCAGTTGGAGGCTATTTGTTGTTCGGCATACGGAGATGGGCCACGTCTGTGCTCGTATTGCTGTTCATGTTGGTAATGACCCCCTTAACCTTATGGTTAGCTGTGGCTAATCCGATTTCGGATTGTGGGTGTTTCGGCGATGCGATAATATTGACTAATTGGGAGACTTTCCTGAAAAACGTTTTGTTGTTGGGTGCTGCTGTTTGTTTGTTCAAGTGGCGTCGGTTTGTCTTTAAGCTTGTTACGCCGAAAGTGGATTGGTTGGTTTCATTGTATACTATAATTTTTATTTTGTTCTTTTCTATTTTCAGTTTCCGTTATCTTCCTTTGTTCGATTTCCGTCCCTATCATATTGGTGCAGATATTCGTAAAGGTATGGAAATTCCCAAAGGGGAAAAACCTCCGGTATATGAAACCATTTTCGTCTATGAGAAGAATGGAGTTGAACAGGATTTTACTTTAGAGAGCATTCCGGAAGATTCTCTTTGGCATTTTGTGGATTCAAGGACAATCTTGAAAGAAGAAGGATATGTGCCACCCATTCAGGATTTTGCGCTCATGTCGTATGAAGATGGCCTTGACATTACAGACGTCATTTTGTCGGACAGTTCATATACTTTTCTCTTGGTTGCTCCTCGGCTGGAGAAGGCTGATGACAGTGCGATGGATTTGATTAATGAAATTTATGATTATAGTGTAGAGTATGGCTATCGTTTTCTTTGTCTGACAGCATCGGTTGATGAGGCGATTGCTGCATGGCAGGAAAATACAGGTGCTGAGTATTCATTTGCATTAGCTGATGAGATAGTCCTTAAAACGATGATTCGTTCAAATCCCGGACTTATGCTTTTGAAAAAAGGAGTGGTGGTCCGGAAATGGAGCTGGAGTGATTTGCCGGATGAATACTTGTTGAATGCTCCGCTTGAGTGTCTGCCCTTAGGAAATATAGATCAAAAGACTTATGTGCACAAATTGTTGGTTGTGTTGGGATGGTTCTGGGGACCTTTGCTGTTTCTGACTGCGGTTGATTTGATATGGTTAGGTGTGCGTAACCGTAGGGAAAAACGCAGGCGAACTGATTCAGAACCGGAGAACGGGGAACTGACCAATGGTGGAATGGATAGATGAAATTCAGAATAATAGTTTGAAATAAAGAATATTAACCCTTTAATTTTTAAACAAAATGAGAAAAAACATTGTAGCAGGAAACTGGAAAATGAACAAGAACCTGCAAGAAGGAATTGCTTTGGCAAAAGAACTTAACGAAGTGTTGACAGCTGACAAACCGAATTGCGATGTAATCATTTGTACGCCGTTCATTCATTTGGCTTCTGTTACTCCGATTGTAGACGGCTCTATTATCGGTGTAGGTGCTGAAAACTGTGCAGATAAGGCTTCAGGTGCATACACCGGTGAAGTTTCTGCTGAAATGGTGGCTTCTACAGGTGCACAGTATGTGATTCTGGGTCACTCAGAACGCCGTGCCTATTATCATGAAACAGTAGAAATCCTGGCAGAAAAAGTGAAATTGGCTTTGGCCAATAACTTGAAACCTATTTTCTGTATCGGTGAAGTTTTGGCTGAACGTGAAGCGAACAAACAGAATGAGGTGGTTGAAGCTCAGTTGGCTTCTGTATTCTCTTTGTCTGCAGAAGATTTCGGCAAGATTATTTTGGCCTATGAACCGGTTTGGGCTATCGGTACAGGCAAGACTGCAACTCCGGAACAGGCTCAGGAAATCCATGCTCATATCCGTTCTTTGGTTGCCGCTAAATATGGAAATGAAGTGGCTGAAAATACTTCAATCCTCTATGGTGGCAGCTGCAAACCTTCGAATGCAAAGGAACTGTTTGCAAAACCGGATGTAGACGGTGGCTTGATTGGCGGTGCTGCCTTGAAAGCTGCTGATTTTAAAGGCATTATTGATGCATTCAAATAATTGAATAGAATAATTTGATTACATTTATAGAAGAGCAGAGAGGGGTGTCCTTTCAGGGCGAGCTCTCTGCCCTTTTGTATTTTACTTACTAAACCCGGTTGAGATGAAATATCTTTTATCTATTGTGACTTTTCTCGTGTTTTTCTTGCCAGCAGCGAATGCCCAACAGAACATTATAGAAAGTCTGCAGACCCGTCGTCCTGGAGAAGGGACAGTAACTGTCTGTCAGGATGCCCGAATAGCGGAAATGATAGGCGAACGTTATGTACGCTCTGCTTCCGAACAGGCAAAGGTGTTGAAGATGAGAGGATTCAGAGTACAAGTGTATGCAGGGAACAATTCACGTCAGGCGCGTTCGGAGGCACACAGTGTAGAAATGAAAGTGAAAGAAGAATTTCCCGATACACCGGTGTACACCTATTTTCAGCCACCTCGCTGGTTGTGTCGTGTGGGTGACTATAAAACCATCGAAGAAGCCCATTCAGCTATGCGCAGGCTGAAAGCGACTGGCGTATTCAAGGAAGTGTCCATTGTACGTGAACAAATAAATATACCGATAGAATAATGATTGATAATAGCTTGATGAACTGGCCTGAAGACAAGATTGAAAAACTGAAGGCTCATTATAAGGAGATTCTGTCTTTATTGGGTGAGGACCCGGCTCGTGAGGGGTTGTTGAAAACCCCGGAGAGAGTGGCTAAAGCCATGCTGACTTTGACCAGAGGGTATGAGATGGATCCGAAAGAAATATTGAATGCCGCTAAGTTTAAAGAACCTTACAGCCAGATGGTCATTGTGAAGGATATTGATTTCTTTTCCATGTGTGAGCATCACATGTTGCCTTTTTATGGAAAGGCCCATGTAGCATATATACCTAACGGATATATTACCGGGCTGAGCAAGATAGCCCGCGTGGTGGATATCTTCTCTCACAGGCTGCAAGTGCAGGAGCGGATGACTTTGCAGATTAAAGAATGTATTCAGCAGACTCTGAATCCGTTAGGCGTAATGGTGGTGGTGGAGGCGAAGCACATGTGTATGCAGATGAGGGGTGTGGAAAAACAGAATTCAATTACCACAACTTCCGATTTTACAGGTGCGTTCAATCAAGCCAAGACCCGTGAAGAGTTTATGAACCTTATCCGTGCCAAATATTGATGTGGTTGTCAGTTGATCAGAATGCGGTCGCCTGCTTTTTTTGACAGTATACTCTGTATTTCATGCAGGTCTTTATAGCGTTTCATGAGAACTGTGTACTGTTCGGGGTCATTGAGTATCTCGGGCTTGCTGATTATCTTCAGGGTATGATTCATCTCTTCTTCCACAATCGACAGTTTGAAGTCAATTATCAGACGGGGAATCAGTTCATAGAGCCGCTCCTCGTCTGTGATTATTTTCTGACCTCTTGAATGGTATTTGCTTAGTTGGTAGCGGTCGCTCGACAATTCAGCTGCCAGTTTGCTTACCGCAGGATCCGGATGGCTGATGAAATGCCGTTCAGCCACGAAATTCGCGTCATGCAAATGTTCTTCAGCTTCTTTCAGGATTTTCCGATGGAGGGCATCGTGGAAGTGAAGATCGTCCTCTTTCAGGCTGTTGATGATGTATTCAGTAACAGTCAATGGCTTTTCTTCTCCGTTTTCATCCTCTATATAACACATCACTTTTTCTCCGTAACGTACAATCATTCGCACAAGCAGTTCTTCTTTAATGAAAAAGCGCTTCTGCTCATTGCCTTCTGTCGGTATGAAAGGGAAATAATCATCTTCGAGCGTAGGAGACGGTTGAGCGATGGTTCCGGCAGATTCCTTTTCCGGCAGTTTGGAAATGTCAGTGTCGGATAGTGTATCGGTCGGTTCCGGAACATTCGTGTCATGTGCGGAAACGGTTTTTCCCGTTGACAGAGCATTGCGTTGTTCGCGTTGTTTCCTGCGTTCTTCCTCCTTGAACTGATTCTCTTTGGCTTGTCCGATCAGTCTGGATGTCGCTTCCACCAGAATCTTCTCATCCATGTTGAGCAGTTGTGAGCATTCGTGGATATATACTGAACGGACGATTTCTTCCGGTATGACGGAAATGCTTTTTACGATGCTTGAAATCAGTGAGGCCCGTTTGATAGGGTCTTTCCCGGCTTCTTCCAACAGCAGGTTTGTCTTAAACCGTATAAAATCTACTTCATGGTCATTGATGTAAGCCTGGTATTCCGTAGCGTTGTGTTTTCTCGCGAAGCTGTCCGGGTCATCACCGTCCGGAAGCAGACATACTTTTATATTCATACCCTCTTCCAGCAGCATGTCTATCCCTCTGATACTTGCTTTGATACCCGCTCCGTCGCCGTCATAAAGCACGGTGATGTTGTTGGTGAAGCGGTGTATCAGTCTGATTTGGTCGGGGGTAAGGGCAGTTCCTGATGATGCCACTACATTTTCAATGCCGCTCTGATGCATGGAGATGACATCTGTATAGCCTTCTACCAAGAAACAACGGTCTTGTCTGACTATAGCCTGTTTGGCAAAGTAGATGCCATACAGCTCTTTGCTCTTATGGTAGATTTCAGACTCCGGCGAGTTGACATATTTCATCTGGACATTTTTGGTGGCAGCATTCAGTACGCGTCCTCCGAAAGCCACGATTTTCCCCGACAACGTATGTACGGGAAATATGACACGTCCCCAAAACCGGTCGTGGAGCGTACCGTCGTCTTTCCGGTAGCAGAGCCCTGTCTTGACCAGAAAATCTTCCTTGAAACCTTTCTTCAGTGCGGTTTGTGCAAACGCGTCGCGCGAGTCTGTGCAATACCCCAGCTGGAATTTCCGGATAATGTCGTCGCGGAAGCCTCTTCCTCGCAGATAGGTCATTCCGATGCGTTGGCCGTCGAGGCTGTTGTGAAGGATGTCCTGGAAATAGTTGCAGGCAAACTGGTTGACCACAAACAGGCTTTCGCGCAGGTTCTGTGCCTGCTTTTCCTCGTCGGTCAGCTCCCGTTCCTTGACTTCGATGTTGTATTTCCTTGCCAGCCATTTGAGGGCCTCGTAATACGAGAGCTGCTCGTGTTCCATGATGAAATGCACCACGTTGCCTCCTTTTCCACAGCTGAAACATTTGCATACACCCTTGCTCGGCGAGACACTGAAGGAGGGGGTCTTTTCGTTGTGGAACGGACACAGCCCGATGTAGTTCACTCCCCGCTTGCGGAGCGTGACGAACTCGGACACCACGTCGACAATCTGCGCGGCGTCCATGATGCGGTCTATGGTGGCTTGGTCTATCATCGTTCAAAGTGTCTGCGGACGGATTCCGCATCCGTTTCTTTTTTCAGGATGCAAAGTTATAAAATTTGCCGGGTTATTTTTCGGGGGAAAGGTTGCCGGATGGTGAAAAGAATGTAATTTTGTAGAGATATATTCTTTCCGTGCAACCCACGGTGCATATCAACCGTTCGCGCCATTGCGAGATGGTAGTGGGTCTGCTTCGTCTGAATGTGACTTTTGGCAACCTGTAGATTCCTTTTTGTAGGAGTCGTGTCAGATTGACAAAATGGTAAACCTGGGGCGTTGAGATTCCGCCGCTTGCGTCCTGAGGCAGGCCGGATGTGAAAAAACGGACGGATAACTGTTGGGCTTCGTTCGGCTTGTCCGATAAATGCCTGATTTTCTCTGGTTTTATCTGCCATATCCTTGTGTGTTATCTCTTTGTCAGCATATAATGGATGCCACTTTCTTTATGGTATTCCAAGGGCTTCTTTCTCCGGGACGCTTCCAGAAGAAAAACGAGCCGTTTTCAGAGGAGAAAAAGAATGCCGAAGCGTTTTTCCTGAAACGTTTCGGCGTTTTTCTTGAAACGTTTCGGTGTTTTCCCGGGAATGCCCTGTTTTTCCATTATTGTCACTGTGTCCGAGAAACAGATAATGTCCTTGTTAGGCTGAGGTTTTGCTTAATACGTGTTCAATGGAATTGTTCATTTGTTGAGGAATTTTTTTCTTGAACGGGAGTGCGACACGGCGTTAATGACAGCGTGAGAGTCAATGATATGACTTTATATGATTTCATCTTTCCGCAATTTAAACAGTGTTTGATTGTTTTCTATATTTTTTTGTGGTTCCAGTATTAGATAAATGTACTGGTCTGTAACCTTCAGGAAATTGGCCATTTTGTAGTGCTCCTGTATCTTTTCATCCAGGCCGTAACATTTTACCGTGCCGTTGTTTTTCCGGTAGACAGCCAGAAAGTTTTCTTCGTCGTATGCATATACGAAATACACATTGTCTATATCCTCATGGACATAGCGTACCATTGTAGCGTATTTGTGTCTGTTTTCAGCTTTGTTTAAGTCTTGGGTCATTTCGTAAAAGTCTTTTCCTTTTTTGAATGATTGAGGTATGCTGTGTCCATTGAAATCGATTACGTATTTAGGATGTAGGGTGAGGTTCTGTAAGTGGTAGATGGTGTCATTGAACGCTTCCCAGTATAAAAAGTCATTTTCATTTTTTGATGGATAGATAAAGTCAAGAAAAGTGGTGCCTTCTTTCAGGAAGCGTCCTCTGATAGCTTTCATATAGTTGAAATGTTCATCACAAACGGCCAATGTCGGGGTCTTTATGTCTTCCCCTTGGTATGATAGTTTGCAGATAAACAATTTGTTTCCTAGAGGGTATACCAGGAAAGGCGCATGGTTTGTGCCGTGAGGATTGAATGGCATTGACTCTATGAGTTTCTCTTGTTTGTTGTAAATTTTCAATTGTTTCTGGCTAAAATCGTAGAGATAGAGCTTTTCTTCTTTGATGAAGAAAGAGCAGAGGTTGGTGTATTCATCAGGACCTTGTCCATATCTGGAGATATTGTGCCGATAGTTGCCTGATGAGTCGAATGACAGGATGTTTCCTCTGGAGCGCACATAGTAGTTATTGTCCAAGATGTCGATGGATATTATGTCGTATAGCAGTGAGGAATCGCTTGTCTCAAAATGTGTCATTTCGCCTTGTAGTGTGTCCAGCCTGTTGGTTTGTCTTGTTTCTACTGGAATTATAATGCAATCATTCTTGCTTTTTTCTTGCATGCAGGCCGTAAGGCACAGGATGCAGAGGAAAGGGATGAAAAGTCTCATTTTTTCAAGTTCAGGTTAGGATTGTAGAATAATTGAATAGGGGAATGCTGTATAGGGGTTTATTCCCCTATTGTATGAGAAGTTTTTTGTTCTGGTATGGGTCATGGCATAATCTTCTGTAGGATTGAAGTGTATTCGGGCTGTACCCACCGTTCCGATTGCGGCATTTTATGGTCAATATTTCCGGAAGCATTGTCTTTTGGGAAATATTCTATACTTTTGTCCTGATTTGGGAAAGCGTGAAGACATGAAGATTAAACTTGATTTATATATATTCTTTTTTTTGTTCGTCCTTTTTTTGCCCGGAGTCTTCCGGGGGCAGACGCTGGCGGCTCAAGAGTGGATGCCGCATGCGGATTCTTCCGGCGTGTACTTGCCGTCCGATTCCCTGTTTGTCCGTTTTCTGCAGAGCCGGGACATTCCCGTTACCCGGTATAACAGGATGACTCTGCTGACAAGCGGCAGGAGCAAGTTCATGCATTTGTTTAAGGATATCCGGGAAGCGAAGAAGAGTATTCATCTGGAGTATTTTAATTTTCGGAATGACTCCATTGCTAAAGAACTGTTTACTTTATTGGCTGAAAAAGCTAAGGAAGGCGTGGAAGTGCGTGCCATGTTCGATGATTTTGGTAATTTGTCAAATAGCCGTCCGCTTCGGAAAGAGCATCTGAAAATGTTGAATGACAGAGGAATAGAAATAATCAAGTTTGATCCCATTCGCTTTCCGTACGTCAATCATATTTTTTGTCGAGACCACCAGAAGATTGTGGTCATCGACGGTAAGACCGGATATACAGGTGGTATGAATATTGCCGACTATTATATCAACGGGTTGCCTGGAATCGGACCATGGCGCGATATGCATCTCCGTATCGACGGGCCTGCTGCCGAACAGCTTCAGAGTGCATTTCTAAGTGTCTGGAACAAAGAATCAGGCCGGAGTGTGGATGGAAAACAATATTTTCCGTATTCCTCAGAAGCAATAAGACCGGACACTCTGCCGTTGCATCTCGGCAATCAGGTGGCCATCGTGCAGCGTGTCCCGAAAGTGTCGCCCGACATCATGCGAAAAGCATATATTACAGCATTGGATGTGGCCGAACGGAAAGTGCAAATTATCAATCCTTATTTTACACCAACCCGTAGCGTGCGCAAGGCTATCAAGCGTGCCGCCAAACGGGGGATTCGGGTAGAAATCATGATACCTGGCAAATCGGATATTCCTTTTACTCCTGATGCAGGTTTTTATATTGCGAACAAGCTCCGCAAGGCCGGTGCCCATATTTATGTGTTTGACGGAGGGTTCCATCATTCGAAGGTGATGATTGTGGATGACCGTTTCTGTACGGTAGGGAGCACCAATTTGAACAGCCGGAGTCTCCGGTGCGACTATGAGATCAATGCGTTTGTTTTCGACCTTCCGCTGACAGCTGAGCTTGGGGAGGTGTTCAGGGCGGATAAGCAGAACAGTACAATCATGACCCGTGAGGATTACATGAATCGCGGTGTATGGAAGCGTTTCGTAGGTTGGTTTGCCCATCTGTTCACTCCTTTCTTGTAGGCTGTCTGATAAAAAGCGTACGGTTTCTCCCCCGAATATATAATATTTTTCTTATTTTTGTCAAGCTATAGTAATGTTGACAAAAAATGCCATTTTTCAGAGAAGTAGTCGGACAGAAAGAAACAAAATGCCAGCTTGTCGAGAGTGTGCGGAGCGGTAAGATGCCCCATGCCCTGTTGTTTACAGGCACTCCGGGTAGCGGAAAGCTTCCTATGGCTTTGGCACTGGCCCGCTATCTCCTCTGTCGGCACCCGTTGGAGGACGATGCGTGCGGCAGTTGTCCCTCGTGCAAGATGATGGACAAGCTGTCGCATCCGGATTTGCATTTTGCTTTCCCGATTGTTAAAAGGAAACCGGGTCATGATTCTGTCTGCGATGATTTTCTGCCGCAATGGAGAGAAATGCTGGAGCGGAATCTGTATGTGGATTTGCCGCAATGGATGCTGAAAATAGGTGCCGGCAACCAGCAGCCTCAGATTTATGTACGCGAAAGTGACGAGATTCAGCGCAAGCTTTCTTTCAAGTCCAGTCAGGGAGGTTATAAAGTGATGTTGGTATGGCTTCCTGAAAAGATGAATACAGAATGCGCCAACAAATTGCTGAAGTTGCTGGAAGAACCTCCGCTAAAAACGGTTTTTTTACTGGTCAGCGAGCAGCCGGATTCGTTGCTCCCTACTATAGTCAGCCGTACGCAGCGTATTAATCTCCATCCGTTGGCTGATGACGAGATAGAGCGTTTTCTCAGAGACCGTTATGGATTGGTGGAAGAAGACGCCCATGATATAGCCCGCCGCTCTTCCGGCAGTTTGTTGAAGGCAGTCGAAAACATCCAGTTGAGCGAAGAGAACCGATTATGTTTCGAGCTGTTTGTCAATCTGATGCGTATGGCTTACCGGAGGGATGTCCGTTCGCTGAAGACTTGGAGCGAGCAGGTGGCCGGTATGGGGAGGGAGCGTCAGAAGAATCTCCTTGAGTATTGTCAGCGGATGGTAAGAGAAAATTTTATCACGAATTTCCGTCACCCGGAAATGGTGTACTTGAATCCGGATGAAGAGCAGTTTGCCATACGCTTTTCGCCGTTTATCAACGAAAGGAATATCATTTCGGTCATGGCTTTGCTGGAAGAGGCTCAATGTCATGTCGAGCAGAATGTAAACCCGAAAATGATATTTTTTGACATGGCATTGCGAATGATAGTAGAAATGAAACAACGATAGATAATTTATATGAATGAATTTAAGCTGAATAACGGAAGCGGTCCTCTTTGTTGTAAGGGTTGCGGACGACAGGATAATAAGCTGAACACATACGATTGGCTTGCTGACATTCCGGGCAATGCGGAAGAACAGGACATGGTTGAGGTACAGTTCAAGAATACACGCAAGGGATATTTCAAGAACAGCAACAAGTTGCATCTTGAAAAGGGGGATATAGTGGCGGTTGAAGCCAGTCCGGGGCATGATATAGGAACAGTGACGCTCACAGGGCGCCTGGTCCTTCTCCAGATGAAAAAGGCAAATATCAAGCCTGATGCGGAAATACGCCGTATTTACCGGAAAGCAAAGCCGGTGGATATGGAAAAATATGAAGAAGCCAAATCGCGTGAACATGATACGATGATTCGTTCGCGCAAAATTGCTGAAAGCTTGGGCCTGCAGATGAAAATTGGGGATGTTGAATATCAAGGCGACGGGAATAAGGCTATATTCTATTATATTGCAGACGAACGGGTGGACTTCCGTCAGTTGATTAAGGTCCTTGCGGAGGCTTTCCGTGTGCGTATCGAAATGAAGCAGATCGGTGCAAGACAGGAGGCGGGTAGAATCGGAGGAATCGGTCCGTGCGGGCGTGAACTTTGTTGTGCTACATGGATGACAAACTTTGTCTCTGTCTCGACAAGTGCAGCCCGTTATCAGGATATTTCCTTGAACCCACAGAAATTGGCCGGACAGTGTGCCAAGCTTAAATGCTGTCTGAATTATGAGGTGGATGCATACGTGGAGTGCCAGAAACGTTTGCCGAGCAAAGAAATTGTATTGGAAACTGTTGACAATACCTATTATTATTTCAAGGCCGATATCCTTAAGAATATGGTAACCTACAGTACGGACAAGAGTTTCCTGGCCAATGAGGTGACGATTCCCTCACGCAGGGCCTTTGAAGTAATCAGCATGAACAAGCGTGGTGAGAAGCCGGACAAGTTGGAGGAGAATTACAATTCGAGAGAACCAGACCGGCCCAAGGATTTGCTGGAACAGGAAAGCCTTACTCGTTTCGACAAGTCGCGTAACGGCAAGAAGAAGAAAAAACAAAAGAACGGGGCACCGCAAAATGTTCATGTAGCTCAGTCAAAAGAATTGCCAGAAAAAGGTGGAAAGTCTGCTGAAGGGGGCGTGGAATCAAAACCGGTGAAGGAAAAGAACCGCCCTTCACGCAAGCCGGAAAGAGAAAATCCGGATGCACAGACTACCGTTGTCGCGCAACAGTCGCAAGGACAAAAACCGACACGTAACAATGCCCATGGTCCGCATAAGGGTGGCCGGACTGAAGAGAATGCAAAACCAAGGAGTAGTGGGGCTGTAGTGGCTCAGACTGAGGGAGGACAGGTGCGCAGTTACCGGAACAACCGGAAAAACCGTAGGAATGACGGTGGCCGCCGTTCCGGAAACAATGAAGGGAATATTGCGTCAGACAATGATAAACAAACAAATTCCGATGTGCAGGCCTGACTCTTCCATTGAGGAGGAATTGTCTCGTAGTCTGTCATATACAAGACCGGATGGAAGAAATCTGTATGGCTGTCATGGTAAGGTCCGTACGGGTTTCTTCCGTACTTTCCTGCGGCAGTTCTTTGGAATAGGAAGAAGATGCCTGTTGCCTGCGTTGTCAGTCTTATTGTTCTTTTCGTCCTGTAAAAATGAAACGGTTTATCATACCTATCAGGCTGTACCGGAGAACCCCGGATGGAACCGGAGCGATTCTCTAGCTTTTTGTCTCCCTTCCGGGCTTCCTTCTGCATCTTATACTCTTGAAGTAGGGGTGCGCAATACGGAGCGGTATGAATATCGGGATTTATGGCTATTGCTGATTCAGGTGCCTTGCGACACTTTGCCGTTACGGGCAGATACGTTGCATCTGTATCTGGCAGATAAGGAAGGACGGTGGAATAAAGGAGGAAGTGCGGGGCATTACTATCAGAGTGTATTTGTATATGACAAACCGTTTGTGATAGGAACTGATTCGTTCAACCGGGAACTCCGGATAGTGCATGCGATGAGGGACAATCCGCTGGTGGGTATTTCGGATATAGGCATCCGGCTTTCCTCAAGAAAGTAAGAGTTTGTTTATTTCTCGTGTGAGGCATCAATCCTCAGGAAGACGAAAAGCAGAATGGTAAATCCCCAGAGCGAAGAACCTCCATAGCTGAAAAAAGGAAGAGGGATTCCGATGACTGGAGTCAGCCCGAGCACCATACCGATGTTGATGAACAGGTGGAAGAAAAAGATACCCATTACACAATATCCATAAACGCGTCCGAATCTGGTTTCTTGCCGTTCGGACAAGATAATCAGCCGGAGAATTAAAGTCATGAACAGCAGGATGACGGTAGCAGACCCGATGAACCCTTGCTCTTCGCCAATGGTACAGAAGATGAAATCGGTATCTTGCTCGGGCACATATTTCAGTTTCGTTTGTGTGCCGTTTAGAAATCCTTTTCCCAGCAATCCTCCCGAACCGATGGCTATTTTGCTTTGATTGACATTATAGCCGGCTCCTGCCGGATCGTCTTTCATGCCCAGCAGGACTTCGATACGGACTTTCTGATGAGGCTCGAGTACTTGGTTGAATACATAGTCGGTTGAAAAGAAGAATACGACGGAGCATACCGTGAAGACTATGATATATAGGTAATTCTGCAACCTTTCGTGCAGGAAGACCAGAGTCAGGTAGATAACCAATGCGGCGCACAGCCAAAGCTGGAGATGGCATACATTGAAAGGTATGACATAACATGAAAACAGACTGCTGAGCAGAGTTATCCCTCCTCCTATGCCTAAAATATAGAGCGGAATGCGTGAATGGGGTGTACCGTATAGCCTGACCAGTAATGCAGCAAGCAGGATGACCAGTGTAAGTACGGAAAATTCTCCCCAGGAGGTCATTTCATCCGGCATCATGACTGCTCCGAATCGCAATCCTACGATAAAGAAGATGACTGCGCATACACCCGAAAAAAGTACAGCGCCGGTCATTCCTTCCCGATAAAGCATCAGAAAGAACGAGAGATAGACAAGGGCGGAACCTGTTTCTTTCTGCAGGACTATCAGTGTCATTGGAACCAGAATGATAGCCAGAGACATGATTACATGTCGTGTACGTTGCATGGAAAATGTGTATTCACCGATGTATTTGCCAAGAGCCAACGCTGTGGCAAATTTGGCAAATTCGGCAGGCTGGAGACTTACTGGTCCTAGAACAATCCATGAGCGTGAGCCTTTAATCTCGTGTGGGTTGAAGATAGTTCCGAACAGCAAGAGCAACATAAATCCGTAAATCAGGTAAGCGTAAGTATCATACAGGCGGTCTTCAATCATCAGGAGGATGAATCCCAGGGCAACTGAGCATCCGATCCACATCAGTTGTTTCCCGGATCGGGTGGAAAAGTCAAAGAAATCCGGTTCGCCGTAGTCATAGCTGGCTCCGCATATGCTGAACCATCCCAGAATGACCAGTGCCAGATAGAGTGCGATTGTCCACCAGTCAACGTTCTTCCATACACTATCTCTCTTGTAGACCATAGTTGATTCTTCGTTTTTGGATGTCTGTAGCCAATAGTTCATCTTCTGGAGAGAGCTCTCTCTTCAGATATTTTTCAATCATCAGTCTTCCGATAGGCACTCCATATACGGCACCGAATCCGCCGTTTTCCACATAAACGGCAATGGCAATTTGGGGATTGTCCATCGGAGCAAATCCCATGAAGGCCGAATGGTCTTTTCCGCGGTTTTCCGCAGTTCCGGTTTTTCCGCATACGGCAATGTCCGGAAGATTTGCTCCTCGGCATGTCCCTCCCGTGACAGCCGCTCTCATTCCTTGCACGACCTCTTCATAATGAGACTTGTCTGCCATCGTATAATTCTTCTGGAGATAGATTGAACTTAGGGTGTCTGCCTCGATTCCTTTCACCACATGGGGGGTGATGTAATATCCCCGGTTAGCGATAGTCGCTCCTAAATTCGCGATTTGCAGGGGGGTGAGTGTGACTTCTCCTTGTCCGATGGCGATACTGATAATGGTCAGTCCGTTCCATGCTCCCCTATACGCTTTGTCATAGACGCTGGCATTGGGGATGAACCCTCTTTTTTCTCCCGGAAGGTCTATCCCCAGTGTGTATCCGAAGCCCATTGACACCATATAGTCGCGCCAAGTGTTCATGGCTTTCTGGACAGACCCGTATTTCTTTTTCGCTCCTATCATGTGATAGAGTCCCCAGCAGAAATATCCGTTGCATGATGTGGCGATGGCCGGGATGAGGGATAGCGGCGAGGGATGTGCATGGCATCCGACGTGCAGTCCTCTGAAGGTGAATCCTTTATAGCATGGATATAAGGTAGAGGGACTGATGATTCCTTCTTGCAGGAAAGTCAGTGCCTGTGCGGTCTTGAATGTGGAACCCGGTGGATAGGTTCCCATGATGGCTCGGTTAAGCAGAGGTTTCCATGGGTCGCGGGCCATTTGTGCATGATTCTTCCCTCTGTTTCTTCCAGACATCATCCGTGGGTCGTAGGTGGGGGAGGAAACCATACACAAAACTTCTCCCGTGGAAGGCTCAATTGCGACGATACTTCCGATTTTCCCTTCCAGAAGCCGTTCTCCTAGTTCTTGCAGTTCGATATCGAGACTTAGCGTAAGATTTTTTCCCGGTACAGGAGCTTTGTCGAATTTTCCGTCCATGTAGTTGCCCTGTATTCGTCCCCGGGCATCACGCAGAAGAATTTCTATTCCCTTTTCTCCTCTCAACTGTTTCTCATAGGAACGCTCCACACCCAGTTTCCCGATAAAATCACCGGGAATGTAGTATTCATCGTTTTCCATTTCTGATTTGGAGACTTCTGCAATATCTCCTAATATATGTGCTCCGGCATGATAGTTGTATTGTCGGATGGTACGTCTTTGGATATAGAAGCCGGGAAACTTGAACAGTTTCTCCTGGAACATCCCACATTCTTCAGCCGACAATTGGGTAAGAAGCACCTGATGGGTATAAGGGGAGTATCCCGGGTTTTGCCGGCGGTCTTTGAGGTGGCGGAACCGTTCTTTCAGAAACTCCGGTGTAATGCCGAGAGTATTGCATAGGTCTGTCGTGTCAAGTCGGGTGATTTCTTTCATAATCACCGTGATGTCGTATGCGGGCTGGTTATAGACCAGAAGCTTTCCGTTGCGGTCATAAATGACTCCTCGGCTTGGATATTGGATTTTTTTTAGAAAAGCATTGCTGTCGGCATTTTTTTTGTAGTCTTCACTCATGATTTGCAGTGACAGTAGTCGGATAAGAAAGATGACGACAATCACAATCACTGTTCCGGCAATGACATATTTCCTTTTTTCCAGATTGTAGTTGCGTTCCACTATTTGTTCCTCCTCACTGAATCCACGCATAATACACAGAGCAAAGTGATTAGGGTGTCACTCACTATCTGCAGTGTAAGTGTATGGAAGTTTATGAATGAAAAAGCGTCCACCAGATTCAATACTGTTGCATGGAGAAATGTCATGAACAGTGTATATCTGAAGAATGGGGAGAATCCCATGACCCGAATGCCAGGCTCAAAGTTTTCGCTGAGGTCGCGGGTGGCCAGTATGCGCAGCATTTGCGGGCGGCAGAATGCGGTCAGTACGGATGCGGAAGCGTTCAGTCCGGGGGTATTGCTGAAAATGTCTATGCATAATCCCAGCATGAAGGACCACAGCAGCAGCGATCTGACATTTGTTCCGGAATTGAATTTCAGGATGAAATAGATATAGAACAGTGGGGTGGCAAACTGACCGAAATGCACATGATTGAGCACCAGTGCCTGAAGAAGCACTAATATAATAAACCATTTGATTCTTATCAGGACTTGCATAGTTTCTTGTCTGTCAATCTGTTATTTGTTTGTTATTGCCTTCAGACTGTCTTCCAGCTCTTTCTGCTCTTTTCTTATGGGGGAACTGATTACTTGGACGTCACTCAGTTTGGCAAAATCTGCAAACAGTTTCACTTTCAGCAGGTATGACAATCCATCGTGGCTGTCGGTCATATCATCCACAGTTCCTATGGGGATGCCAGAGGGAAACACGGCACTATGTCCGCTTGTCACTATGGTATCGCCTAATGAGAATTCAGAATGTCTTGGCATATCTTTCACATAAGCGTATTGTGAAGAGCCTCCTTCCCATTTCAGCAGTCCGAAGTAGGAGGTCCGTTTGATTTTACAGCTGATGTTGCTTTTTGAGTTCAATACAGGCAGTACGATGGCGTGGTGTGCGCCTGTCAGATAAACGATTCCAACCACCCCGTTTCCACAGACCACTCCCATTTCCGGCTTTATGCCGTCAGCTTCCCCTTTATTGATGGTAATGAAGTTGTTGGGGTGGGTCACACTGTTGTTTATGACTTTTGCCGGATAGATTGTATAGCCTTTCAATGCATCCCGGCGGAGCCGGACTACTTCTGTGGAATCTTTTGTATAATGTCTCAATGCTTCCGAAAGTCGTTCCACTTCAATTTCAAGTTCTACATTACGGGCTGTCAGACCCTTGTTGACATCTACCAGTCCAAAATAACGTGTCACCTGATTTACAGCTTCATAGATGGCACCGCTAATCCGGTTGGCCGAAGTGAAATATACGCTGCCTTGGTAATTGTTGAAATGAACCAGCAGGGCGAACGAAACCACTTCCAGCAAGATGAAGAGCAACCAGTGATTGTATTTTAAGAGGAAATTGATCAGGTTTCGCATGTGGAACAACAATATATATGGATTGAAAACAGAGAACTGAATATGAAGTCGTTTCCTTTCAGGCGGGACCAGGCTTCATGTCCGGTTCTCTGTTTCCGAATATCTGGAATCGTTATCGCATCAGGAATGAAAAACGGTCAACGTTTTTCAACGCGACACCCGTACCTTTTGCCACGCTCAGCAAAGGATCTTCGGCAATGTGAAACGGAATGTTAATCTTGTCGGTCAGACGTTTGTCGAGCCCGCGCAGCAAAGCACCGCCTCCGGCCAGATAAATGCCATTGTTCACAATGTCGGCATAAAGTTCGGGAGGCGTATTCTCCAATGCACTGAGTATGGCTGATTCTATCTTGGCAATCGTCTTTTCCATGCAGTGTGCAATTTCTTCGTATCCTACGGGTACTTCCATCGGAAGGGCTGTAATGCGGTTAGGTCCTCTTACGATATAATCTTCCGGTGCGTCGTCGCCTAAATCGGTGATGGCAGATCCTACATGAATCTTGATACGTTCTGCCATACGTTCGCTTACTCTCACGTTATGCTGGCGGCTCATATATTCCTGTATGTCGGCTGTCAGCTCGTCACCTGCCACACGGATAGAATTGTTTGAAACGATGCCGCCCAATGAGATGACTGCGATTTCTGTGGATCCGCCTCCGATATCTACCACCATGTTGCCTTCTGGGGCTTCCACGTCAAGGCCGATACCTAATGCGGCGGCCATTGGCTCGAAAATAAGATATACATCGCGTCCGCCCGCGTGTTCTGCGCTGTCCCGTACAGCACGAAGCTCCACTTCTGTAGAGCCTGAAGGCACGCCGATGACCATCCGCAGTGACGGCGTGAACAGATGGCGTCCGGGATTGACTTTTTTGATGAGTCCCCTCATCATCTGCTCGCAGGCGTTGAAGTCGGCAATCACTCCGTCGCGGAGTGGGCGTACGGTGCGGATGTTCGGATTTTCTTTTTCATACATCATTTTCGCACGTTCGCCTACTGCAATCATCTTGTCCGTACGGCGGTCTAATGCCACAACTGAAGGCTCGTCCACTACAATCTTGTCATTGCTGATAATAATTGTGTTGGCCGTGCCGAGGTCCATGGCAATATTTTGTGTAAATGAGAATAAGCCCATTTTAGTTTATGATAAATTAATTGTCAATTCTTGAAGTAGTCACGGATGGCTGAGTCGTAGTGGGAAGATACTGTGAAAGCTTCCCCTGCAAACCAGCGGCGTTGTTCGCGCGTGGTGACTGCTCCCTGCTTGTTCAAGATGTCCAGCAGGGGCTGGTATTGATGCTTGCTTGCTACAATGACTACATCGTTGAAGTTCTTGGCTCCTGCACGGATCAGCGAGATGCCGCCTATGTCAATCTTTTCGATGATGTCCTGTTCGCCGGCACCGCTCGCTACAGTGTCCTCAAATGGATAGAGGTCGACGATGACCAGGTCGATTTCCGGAATCTCATATTTCGCTACCTGCTGTTGGTCGCTTTCCAGTTCGCGGCGGCAAAGGATACCTCCGAAGATTTTCGGATGCAGTGTCTTGACGCGTCCTCCCAGAATGGAAGGGTAGGTGGTGATGTCTTCCACAGCCTTGCAGGGATATCCCAGTGATTCGATGAACTGGCGCGTCCCTCCCGTTGACATGAATTCCACACCTTCTTCGTGAAGTTTTGCCAAAATGGCATCCAGACCGTCTTTATGGTAAACGGACACTAAAGCCGTTTTTATTCTTTTCGTTTCTGACATATTTGTTTGCTTTATATGGTTTGGCTGCAAAATTACAAATTTTTGGGGGATTAATGATGTGTGGGGCTATAAAAAATATTTTTTCTTCGTCGGATGTTTCTTCACGGATGTTTCTCCTGTCGTCTGCGGCAGTGACAGAAATCCGGAATATTTTGTAACACAAATGTAATACCTGTTACGATTTCTCTATAAGAAAAAATCTCTACCTTTGCGGCGAAATCAAAATCGAATTCAAAAACAAAAGTATGGAAACCCTTTATTTAGGAATTGTCATTTTCCTGTTTATGCTGGCAGTGTTCGATCTGCTGGTAGGTGTCAGCAACGATGCCGTCAATTTCATGAATTCCGCCGTAGGTGCGAAAGTTGCAAAGTTCAAAACTATCGTCATTATTGCTGCTTTGGGAGTATTTGTCGGTGCGGTCTCAAGTAACGGTATGATGGATATAGCCCGTCATGGGATTTTCCATCCTGTTAATTTCAGTCTTTATGATTTAATGTGTATTTTCCTTGCCGTTATGGTGACGGACGTGGTGTTGCTTGATGTATTCAATACCTTGGGGCTTCCTACTTCCACTACTGTTTCGATGGTGTTCGAACTGTTGGGCGGTACATTCATTCTGGCTATACTGAAGCTTATCGGTGACGAGACGGGAATGTTTAGTCTGGGTGACTTTATGAATACGGAAAAAGCTCTTTCGGTTATTATGGCCATTTTCCTTTCTGTGGCTATTGCTTTCGTGGCCGGTACCGTGGTACAGTATTTATCCCGAATCATCTTTACCTTTAATTATAAGAAGCATCTTACCTGGACTATCGGCATATTCGGTGGTATAGCAGTGACTGCTTTGGCTTACTTTATTGTTATTCAGGGGTTGAGCAGTGCATCGTTTATGACTGAGGAATCCATGCAATGGGTGTTTGACCATACTTGGTCGTTGGTGGGTATATGTTTTGTCGTGTCCACCATTCTGATGCAGATTCTTCATTGGTGCAAAGTGAATGTATTTAAGATTATCGTTTTGCTTGGTACATTCTCGTTGGCGCTGGCTTTTGCCGGAAACGACTTGGTGAACTTTATCGGTGTGCCTTTGGCCGGTTTTTCTTCCTATACGGATTATGTAGCGAACGGTAACGGTGTTGGCCCGAATGATTTCATGATGAGTTCGTTGATGTCTTCTGCCAAGACTCCGGTAATTTTCCTGATAGCTGCCGGACTTGTCATGGTATATGCACTGGCTACTTCGAAAAAGGCGCAGAATGTTATCAAGACCTCTGTCGACCTGGCCCGTCAGGAAGAGGGGGACGAGATGTTCGGTTCGTCCGGTCTGGCGCGTCTGATTGTGCGCCGCACGACGAATGTCAATGATTTTGTAGTCCGTACAATTCCGGTAGGGATGAGAAACTGGATTAACAGCCGTTTCAACAAAGATGATGTGATTCTTGAAAACGGTGCCGCTTTCGATATGGTGCGCGCTTCTGTCAACCTGGTGCTTTCCGGTCTGCTGATTATTATCGGTACCACCATGAAGCTTCCGCTTTCTACTACTTATGTAACCTTCATCGTGGCGATGGGTAGTTCGTTGGCCGACCGTGCGTGGAGCCGTGAGAGTGCAGTGTATCGTATCACGGGTGTGCTTTCCGTCATTGGCGGATGGTTTATCACCGCGTTTACGGCATTCACGATTTGTGCCGTTGTAACATTTGTCATGTTCTATACCAGCTTTGTCGGTATGTTCCTGTTTATCGCCCTGGCCGTATATCTGCTGGTTCGCAGCAATATCAAGTTCAGCAAAAAAGAGAAACTGGAAGATCAGGACAGCTTGTTCAAGCGTATGGTTACGAGCAAAGACAAGACTGAGATATTGGAGCTGCTCCGTCTGCATGTGAAAGATACATTGGCCCACTATGTGGATTTTGCCTCAAGAACATACGTGAAGGTGACCGACGGCTTCATTAATGAAGACTTGAAGAGCCTGCGTAAGGCCATCAATGCGACCGACGAAGAAAAGAAGATGTTGAAGAAGCTCCGCCGCAAGGAAATCATTGGCCTGCGTCGTCTGCCCATGACAATCGCCATCGAGAAAAACACCTGGTTCCATTTGGGAAGCAACAGTTGCGAAGAGATGCTTTACTGCTTGAAACGTATCTGCGAACCATGCAAGGAACATGTGGACAACAATTTCAACCCTGTTCCGGCTGAATATGTGAAAGAGTTTCTGCCGATACGCGAACAGCTCTGCAGTTTGATGGAGCGTACGAAATGTTGTGTGGTGAACAATGACTACAGCGATGCCGATGTGATTCTGAAAGAAGGAGACGATTTGAAGAACCGTATCTCGGCTCTCCGTAAACAGCAGATGAACCATATCCAGGAGGCTGACAGTACGTTCCTGAAAGCCAACATGGTTTATTTGAACATTTTGCAGGAGTCGCAGGAGTTGGTAAGTATCTGGCGTCATCTGTTGCGTGCAAGCCGTTTCTTCCAGGCCGACTATGTGCCTCAGGAATCTTCACAGCTTGCGTTGGCCGAAGAATAAGATACTGACAATTTGTCTGGAGAGAAACGTTCCGGCGTTTTGTATGAAACGCCGAAACGTTTTAGATAAAATGTCCCGGCGTTTCGTTGAAAATGCCGGGACATTTTGATTTTGGTTTTAAATCCGGGGATTTCCCCTGCCAATATGGCATGGCCTATTCTGGCATGACCTCAACCAGTTCGCCGGTAATGGAGTTCATGATGAACCCTCTCACCGTGATGTCATCCGGCACAAGCGGATGATGTCTGACGATGGCCACACTTTTCTGTACAGCTTCTTCCGTATCGTTGAATCCGCTCAGCCATTGGCGCAGATTTACATCACAGTATTCCATCATGTCGATATGGTCTTGGGAGACTCCTCTTTCGCGCATGTGTTTCAGCATCACCTCGCTGTCCATGTGCTGGACTCCGCAGTCCGTGTGTCCGATGATCATCACTTCTTTCACTCCCAGTTCGTAGATGGCCACCATTAGGCTTCGCATCGCACTGCCGAACGGATGGTTGATAGTTCCTCCTGCATTCTTGATTATTTTCACGTCGCCGTTCCTGATGCCTAGTGCGGCGGGCAAAAGTTCGGTAAGGCGGGTGTCCATACAGGTGACAATGGCTATTTTCTTGTCGGGATATTTGGTTGTGATATATTTTTCATAACCTTTGCTCTCCACGAAAGAGCTGTTGAATTTAATCAGTTCGTCTATCATGATTTCCTCTTTTTAGGGTTCCTTTTCCTACAAAAATACATAATCTTTCTTCTTTCTTCGCTGAGGATGCCGGATTTTTCGTATTTTTGTAGAAAAATTGATAAACTGAAAATATATGGCTAAAGAACTTGCACTCAAGTACGGCTGTAACCCTAACCAGAAGCCGGCCCGCATTTTCATGCAGGAGGGAGAACTGCCCATTGAAGTATTGAACGGACGTCCGGGATACATCAACTTCCTGGATGCGCTTAACGGATGGCAACTAGTGAAAGAACTGAAAGAAGCTACCGGAATGCCGGCGGCCACTTCATTCAAGCATGTAAGCCCTGCAGGAGCGGCTATCGGTCTGGAACTGGATGATACATTGAAGAAAATCTATTTTGCGGACGATCTGCCGCTCTCTCCGTTGGCCAATGCATACGTGCGTGCCCGTGGTGCCGACCGTATGTCTTCTTACGGTGATTTCATCGCGCTCAGCGACGTATGTGACGAGGAGACGGCCCGGTTTATCCACCGGGAAGTTTCTGACGGCGTGATTGCTCCGGGATATACTGATGCGGCTCTGGAAATTCTGAAGAGCAAGCGCAAAGGCACTTATAATGTCATCAAGATTGATCCGGAATACAAGCCGGAACCGATTGAGCATAAGGATGTGTTCGGCGTCACTTTCGAACAGGGACGTAATGAAATCAAGCTGAACGGTCCGGAACTGTTTGAAAACATCCCGACTCAGAACAAGCATTTCACTGAAGAGGCAAAGCGTGATTTGATGATTGCGCTGATTACGTTGAAATATACCCAATCGAATTCCGTTTGTTATGTGAAGGACGGTCAGGCAATCGGTATCGGTGCCGGACAGCAGAGTCGTATCCACTGTACCCGTCTGGCCGGCAACAAGGCTGACATCTGGTATCTCCGTCAGCATCCGAAAGTGCTCAATCTGCCTTGGGTGGAGAAAATCCGTCGGGCCGACCGGGACAATACCATAGATGTATATATCAGTGACGAACACGATGATGTGTTGGCTGAAGGCGTATGGCAGCAGTTCTTTACAGAAAAGCCTGAAGTGCTGACACGTGAAGAAAAACGTGAATGGCTGAAGTCGTTGAAGGGTGTGGCTTTGGGATCGGACGCTTTTTTCCCGTTCGGTGACAACATCGAGCGTGCACACAAGAGCGGTGTGGAGTTTATTGCCCAGGCCGGCGGCTCTGTGCGTGACGACCATGTAATCGCTACGTGCGACAAGTATGGCATTGCGATGGCGTTCACAGGCATTCGCCTGTTCCACCATTGATGTCTGCTTGTTGCTTTGACATTTGACTTTGATTTTACGGTTCACCACAAGGCGGATGCCCTGCCCTGTGGTGAATTTTTTTGAATGAACTCTTTGGAATCCCGGTAAAAATAGGTATTTTTGCATCCATAATTGAATACAGACTCTTGGGCTTGTTTGGTTTTGACAGCGAGAGAGGTGGTATGTAAGCATGCAGTGCGTCAGTGATTGGCACTATAATCTCAGTTACTGAACTTTTATCTGGCAACGAAAATTATGCTCTCGCTGCTTAATCGAAGTATAGTAGATTAGCTTTATTTCCGCCACAGTGGCGGAAACGAGACATCGCTCAAAAGCTCTTGTTCCGAGGCGTTTGACAAAGCGGTGCAGCAAAATCGGGAATAGTTCCGGTCTTGTTCCGCGTCCGGAATGAAATTTTAGGGACTAAGGCATGTGTGGGTGGCTCTGGTCTTGCTCATGCACGAAAACCGAAGGCAGAGATAAGCATGTAGAAAGCGTATGGCTTCCTTGTTTGGACGAGGGTTCGACTCCCTCCAGGTCCACGGTGAAGAAAAGGGGATACATTGGCAGATGTGTCCTTTTTTTGTGAGGTATGGCATTGTGTGACTGTCAAAATGCAACCTCCTGTTAGCAAAAGTGGAGTGCCAAGACTAAAAATAGTGAAATTTTTCCTTAATCCGGTCTGAGGAGTCGTTTTGTAACAATTTTTACACAAGAGGTAACGCTTGATTAATGCAGAACTTTTTTATCTTTGCAATGTAAAAAATCAGACAATACACTTTAATACTATAACTTAAAACATTAAGAATTATGGAATTTGTAACAAACGAAAAACTTACCATTGTTGGTGCTGCCGGTATGATCGGTTCTAACATGGCTCAGACTGCCATCATGATGGGCCTGACTCCCAACATCTGTTTGTATGACCCGTATGCTCCGGGATTGGAAGGTGTGGCTGAAGAATTATACCACTGCGGTTTCGAAGGCGTAAACGTTACTTTCACTTCTGACATTAAAGAAGCGCTGACTGGTGCAAAATATATCGTCAATTCAGGAGGTGCTGCCCGTAAGGCAGGCATGACTCGTGAAGACTTGCTGAAAGGTAATGCTGCCATTGCTGAAGAATTCGGTAAAAATGTAAAACAGTATTGTCCGGATGTAAAACATATCGTTGTCATCTTCAACCCGGCCGACATCACTGGTTTGATCACTTTGCTGTACTCAGGTTTGAAACCGTCTCAGGTTACAACTCTGGCTGCTCTTGACTCTACTCGTCTGCGCAGTGAATTGGCTAAATATTTCGGCGTAGCTATGGACGCTGTTGAAAACTGCCGCACTTATGGTGGTCACGGCGAACAGATGGCTGTATTTGCTTCAACTGCAAAAGTTGACGGCAAACCGTTGATTGACATGATTGGTACTGATGCGCTGCCTAAAGACAAATGGGCTGAAATCCAGCAGAAAGTTACTAAAGGTGGTGCCAACATCATCGCATTGCGTGGCCGTTCTTCATTCCAGAGCCCGGCTTACGTTTCAATCGAAATGATTGGTGCGGCTATGGGAGGAAAAGCATTCCGTTGGCCGGCAGGTACTTATATCTCAAATGAAAAGTATGACCACATCATGATGGCATGGGAAACTTCAATCACAGCTGACGGTTGCCACTGTGCTGCATTGAACGGAACAGCTGAAGAACAGGCTGCTTTGGACAAGAGCTACGCTCACTTGTGCGAGCTCCGTGATGAAGTGATTGCTATGGGTGTTCTTCCTGCAATTTCTGAATGGAACAAATTGAATCCGAATATCAAATAAATCCGCGATAAGATTGGAACAAGAAAAGCCGGTCATTGTGTGACCGGCTTTTTTGTTCCTTTCAGAAATTGTTTGACTTTCAATCGGAAATATCTTATTTCGGATGACTTTCTTTTTATCCTATCGTATTTCTCATCTGGTTCCTATAGGAAAAATGTGTGCCTTCGTCTGGCCGGTAATAAGTTTATCAGGTAAAAAAACGCCGTTCCTTTTTTGGGTTGGAACGGCGTTCGGAGGATAAAAGTTATAAAATTGTTTCTCTTCTTTTATTGCTGGTTCTTCAACGCTTCGTCGATGGCAGAAATCTTTTTGAGTACCAGTTCCATATCAGCTTTCAAGCGCTCTACTTTGCGGTTGATGTCTGCTACAAGACTATTTCCTTTCTGTGATGAAGTGGTGAGGAATCCCAGATTGTTTTCATAAGTCTGGATATCGTTTCTCAGTCCTTCATAAGTGCGTACCAGACGTTCACGGTCACGATAAAGGTTCCCTTCTTTGAGATTAGCCCTGAAGTTACTCAGTTTTTTTTCTGTGGCTGACAGATGAAGCCGGTCGAAGAGCTTGTCCACCAAACTGTGATATTCTTTATAGAGACGGTCTTTCTCTTTAAAAGGCACAAATCCGACGGCGTTCCATTTTCTCATGAGTTCTCTTGTCTGGTTGGCTGTAGCCTCGTCAGTATTTCCCGATTCCTCCAAAGCGGCCAATTGTTTGATGATTTCTTCTTTCTTGGCCTGGTTCTCAATTTCTGCGGTACGTTGTGAGGAGGTCGCTTTGTTTTTCTGTTCGAAGAAATAGTCGCATGCGCCTATAAAACGTTTCCATATTGAGTCCGAATGCTTTTTGGCTACCGGGCCTATCGTTTTCCATTCTTTCTGCAGTTGGGTCAGAATTTCTGATGTCGCTTTCCAGTCTGTACTGTCTTTCAGTGCTTCAGCTTTTTCACAGAGAGCTTTTTTCTTTTCCAGATTAGAAGCCATGTTCTCCTTGACGGTTTTGAAGAAAGCACCTTTCCGGCGGAAAAATTCGTCACATGCAGCGCGGAAACGTTCAAATATCTTCACATTCATTTTTTGCGGCGCATATCCGATAGTTTTCCATTTTGCCTGCAGAGCGAGTATTTCCTGTGTCTTTTCTTCCCAGTCTGCAAAAGTGGTGAATGTGTCATACTCCATGCCTTCCACAATCTCGCAGATGACCGTTTTTTGGTCAAGGTTGTTTTGTTCTTTTTCTTTCAGTTCTTCGAAGTGCTGTTGGTGGCGGCGGTTGATGACCGTTGACGCGGCCTTGAAGCGTGCCCATACACTTTCACGTAAATCTTTGGCAACCGGTCCTATAGCACGGAATTCTTGGTGAAGCTTCTGTAATTGGTGGAAGGCCGAGATAATGTCTGGCTCGTCAGCAAGTTTTTCTGCAGCTTCACAAAGGTGAGTCTTCTGTTCCAGATTCTTCTTGAAGTCATACTCTCTGAATTCGTTGTTCAGTTTCACCATATCGTAGAACTTTTCGGTATAGAGCTGGTAACTTTTCCATAGTTCATTGACTTTGGAAGGCGGTACTTGTCCGATTTCGTTCCATTCTTGTTGTAGCTGTTTGAAGTCATTGTAGATTTTGCTGGTATCTTCTGAAGATTCCGTCATGGCTTTCATCTTTTCGAGGATGTCCAGCTTTTTCTGCAGGTTGTTTTCTTTTTCCTGTTCTTGCGCTGCGGTAATGACATTCCGTTTCTCTTTGATGGCTTTCATGACTTCTTTAAATTCTTTTTCGTCCGAATCCGGAACCGGAACGAAGTCATCTGCATTGCCGCCTCCTTCGATGAAAGCTTTGCGGGCAGCTTCTTGCTCGCTTTTATGCAGTTTGTAGAATGTCTGCTTCAGCTGGTCGATTTCTTGTTTGTCAGCGTTGCCATTGTTTTCATTGATTTCCTTCAGCCGTTGTATGACTTCTGTTTTTGTTTGTTTGGGTTCATACACTGCTTGAGGTTCTTCAACTGTAGAAACCGAAGCTTCCTGCATATTGTTTTCCGGAGCTTCAGTTAACGGGCGGTTAGTTTCATTTACTTCCATCGTATATAGAATTTTAAGAATTATCTTCTTATTTACAACATGTTTAATTACAAATTAAAGCAATTAAATCTGATTTTCATACATTTTAGTCAAAAAAAAATTTATCCGGATGTAATTCTTTTTAATTTCTTGTCTGTACAAGTGTGTCTGCATATAATTATATATTTTCTGTTATATTGTTGACTGTTAGGATAATAGCACCGTAATGCCCATATACATCAACATGCCGATAATGTCGTTGGTAATTGAGATGAACGGTCCGGTTGCTATTGCCGGGTCAATTTTCAGTTTTTCTAGAGTCATAGGCACCAGTGTTCCGAAAATAGATGCGAACATGACTACGGCGAACAGGCTGATGGATACGGAATAGCTGACTGTAGCATGCGCTCCGAAACGAATGAAATTGTAGATGTATACCAGCATAGAAATGATTGTGGCATTGATGAGTGCCACGACTGATTCTTTCAAAATCTGTTTGAATGTGTTTTCTGCGTTCAGTGAGCTGTTGGCCAGGCCTTGTACAATCAATGCCGACGATTGAGTTCCGACGTTTCCGCCCGTACCGCCTATCAGTGGTATGTAAAGTGCCAT
Organism: uncultured Bacteroides sp.; assembly: GCA_949289295.1. Classification (GTDB taxonomy): domain Bacteria; phylum Bacteroidota; class Bacteroidia; order Bacteroidales; family Bacteroidaceae; genus Phocaeicola. Next base: position 72,334 of record CASENM010000024.1, on the reverse strand, counting down.
TTCCGGATGTGCGGCGAAAGTCGTGTCGAAATTTCCCAGTATCATGGAATTTCCGATTCCTCCGAGCATACCGATTAGCAGCCATGGAAGTCGGGCTGTAGTTTGTCTGAACACATTGTCGTCCGTTTCTACGTCCTGCGACAAACCGGATGCGAGCTGATAGTCTCTTTCTGCCTGTTCACGGACTTCATCCATTACATCATCGACTGTAATTCGTCCGACCAATCGTCCTATGCTGTCTACAACCGGAACGGCTACCAAGTCGTATTTTTCAATGGTCTGCACCACTTCTTCGACGGGGGTATCTACACGTACGGAGATGGGGTCTTTCTTCATCACGTGTTTTACTTTGGAGACAGAAGGGCTGGTAATCATTTTTTTCAGGGGGAACACACCTCTCAGCCGTTCGTCGTCATCCACCACATATACATAATAGATTTCATCCATCTCCTCTGCCTGGATGCGCATTTCGCGCAAGCATTCCGGCATACTCCAATTTTCGTTGACGATAACCATTTCGGTACCCATCAGACCGCCGGCCGTATCTTCATCATACTTCAGAAGGTCAACGATGTCTCCTGCCTGTTCTATATCTTCAATGTGGGAGAGGACTTCTTCCTGCTTGTCTTCATCCATTTCACGGATGATGTCTACCGCATCGTCTGAATCCATGTAGTCGACAAACCGCTTGGCGATGGTTTCTGACGGCAATACTTCGAGGAAGCGTTTCCGTGCGTCTTCATCCATCTCAATAAGCACATCGGCCGCCGTTTCATTGTCGAGCAGCAGATAGACGAAACGTGCGTCTTCTGGATTCAGCTCGTTGCAGAGTTCGGCTATGTCGGCCGGATGAAGGTTGGCGAGCACCTCTTTCAGCTTGTCTGATTCCTTGTTTTCTATCAGGTCGGTAATCAGTTTGATTTCATCGTTGTTCATCCTGTGTGCAAATTTTCTTCGTTCGTGTTATAAGTTGTTTCCTGAATCGGAAAGGACCTTTTCCACTCGGTTGGTCAGGTTGATGAAATCTTCTATTGACAATTGTTCGGGACGTTTGTCGAAGATAGGGTCTGTGCTGAGCGGATGTCCTTTTCCGAGAATCGGCGTGATAGAATTGCGCAGCGTCTTGCGTCGTTGGTTAAAGGTTGCTTTCACAATCTGTTTGAATAACTTTTCGTTACATCCCAGTTCGCAAGTTTCATTGCGTGTCATTCGGATGACGGCACTTTTCACTTTTGGTGGGGGATTGAACACATGTTCGTGTACGGTAAAAAGATACTCTACCTTATACCATGCTTGTATCAGCACGCTCAGAATCCCGTATGATTTGTTTCCCGGTGCGGCAGCTATCCGTTCTGCCACTTCTTTTTGAATCATTCCTGTGCAGCAGGGAATCAGATTTTTGTTGTCGAGCATTTTGAAGAAAATCTGGCTTGATATGTTGTACGGATAGTTGCCTGTAAGTACAAAAGGTTTGCCGTTGAACACGTTCTCCAAATCCATTCTCAGGAAATCCTGCTCAATGATGTGGTCACCCAATTGTGGAAAGTTCTCTTTCAGATAGGCGACCGATTCAAAATCCAGTTCCACCACTTTCACGGGTCTTTCCTTCGTCAGGAGATATTGTGTCAGCACACCCATACCTGGCCCAACTTCCAGAACAGGTATGTCCGGACAGGCGTCTACCGTGTCTGCTATGTCTTGGGCAATTTGCAGGTCTTTCAAGAAATGTTGTCCCAAGAATTTTTTCGGTCTTACTAATTTCATTTTGCAGGTTTTAGGGTTTGGTTAAATAAATTAGTTCTCATCCGGGAACTATGTCATGCAATGATATTATCTTTGCGCCTTGCAAAGTTAAACATTAATCTTTATATACTTGTCGATTTTGGAACGAACAGGTTTAAAAAAAACGCTAAATAAGTTTTTGCAGATAGCTTTGCCGTTGTTGTTGGGTGCGGCTATTCTGGTGTGGACATATCATGGTTTCGACTTCCGTCAGGTGTGGGAAGTGATGAGTGGAGAAATGAATTATTGGTGGATGGCATTTTCACTGGTGTTCGGAGTAATGGGACATGTGTTCCGTGGATGGAGGTGGAGCCTGACCTTGGCTCCTTTGGGTGAATATCCTAAGCGTTCCAACAGTGTGTATGCTATTTTCCTGTCTTATGCGGCCAATCTGGTGCTCCCTCGTGTAGGTGAGGTTTCACGCTGTGGAGTATTGGCAAAATATGATGGGGTTTCTTTTTCCAAGTCGTTGGGCACTGTTGTGACAGAGAGGTTGATTGATACGGTATGTGTCTTGATTATTACCGTTGTCACACTGTTGCTGCAGTCGCGTGTCTTTTCTGCCTTTTTTGACAAGACGGGAACCAATGTGGGCTTTTTTGCACATCTGTTCGCTTCTACCAATTTTTACATTACGCTGGTCTGTTTGGCAGCATTGGTGGCATTGGTTTTTTTTCTGATCCGTAATCTTTCCGTTTTTGCCCGCGTGAAAGGAATATTGAGTGATATATGGATCGGATGTCTTTCCTTGCGTCATGTCCACCGTCCGGTTCTGTTCGTGATTTATACAGTAGGGATATGGGCCTGCTATTTCTTTCAGTTTTATGTGAGCATGTTTTGTTTTGACTTTTCTTCCGGTTTGGGTTGGATGGCCGGACTCGTGATGTTTGTGGTGGGGAGTATTGCCGTGGTTGTACCCACTCCCAACGGAGCCGGTCCATGGCATTTTGCCGTGATTACGATGATGATGATGTATGGGGTAAGTAAAGAAAATGCGGGAATATTTGCATTGTTAGTGCATGGAATTCAAACCTTTTTATTAATTTTGCTAGGTATTTATGGATTGGTGGCCTTGCCACTTACTAATAAAAAACACTGATTTCTTATGAACGAAATTCTTTCTTTAGCTCCCCAGAATGTGTGGAAGCATTTCTACTCGTTGACTCAGATTCCCCGTCCGTCGGGACATTTGTCAAAGATTCAGGCTTTCTTGCTCGATTTCGGCAAGCAGGTAGGTGTGGAATCGTTTCAGGATGAAGCGGGCAATATCATTTATCGCAAGCCTGCTGCTCCGGGTATGGAGAACCGCAAGACGGTGATTCTGCAGGCGCACATGGATATGGTTCCTCAGAAAGAAAAGAGCGTTGAACATGATTTTGAGAATGATCCTATTCAGGTTTATATAGACGGTGAGTGGGTGAAGGCAAAAGGTACCACGTTGGGTTCCGATGATGGGATGGGTGTCGCCGCAATCATGGCCGTAATGGAGGACAAGACTCTGAAGCATGGTCCGTTGGTGGGTTTGATTACAGCCGATGAGGAGACGGGCATGTATGGGGCTTTCGGACTGAAACCTGATACGATTGATGGGGATATTCTGTTGAATCTTGATTCGGAGGAGGAAGGTTTGCTGTATATCGGATGTGCAGGTGGCGAGGACCTGACGGCAACTTTGGAGTATAAGGAAGAAAAGACTGATCCGGAAGATGTGGCCTTGAAAGTAACCTTGAAAGGGTTAAGGGGAGGACATTCCGGGATTCAGATTGGTTGGGGGCATGCCAATGCCAACAAGTTGATGGCGCGTTTCCTGAATCAGGTCATTACTTATGATGAGGCTTGTCTGGTTTCCTGGGAAGGGGGAAATATGCGCAATGCGATTCCCCGTGAATGTGAGGTAATCATTACAGTTCCGGAATCGGAAGTGGACGATGTGTTGGCTTTCGTAGGCGAATGCGAACAGGTATGGCGTGATGAGTTTGACGGTATTGAAGACAAAGTGAGCTTTACTGCAGAACGTGTGGAATTGCCTGAATATATGGTTCCGGATGAAATACGTGATAATTTGGTGGATGCTGTGTATGCTTGTCCGAACGGTGTAGAACGTTACATTCCTACTATTCCTGATACGGTAGAGACTTCATCCAATCTGGCTATTGTAAAAGTGGGCGGTGGAAAAGCGGAAATTAAGGTGTTGACTCGCAGCGCACGTGAGTCGATGAAAGATTATAGGAATACGGCTATCGAGAGCTGTTTTTCGATGGCAGGTATGCATGTGGAGCGTTCGGGAAGCTATTCCGGTTGGGAGCCGAATGTCAATTCTCCGATTCTTCGTGCAATGAAAGAGTCATATAAGACACAGTTCGGTGAGGCTCCTGAAGTGAAGGTCATTCATGCGGGGCTTGAATGTGGCATTATCGGTGCTGTTATTCCAGGACTGGATATGATTTCGTTCGGGCCTACGCTGGAATGTCCGCATACTCCGGAAGAGCGTTGTAACATCCCTTCAGTCAAGAAGTTCTATGAGTTTCTGACAGCTACATTGGAGAATACTCCGATGAAATAAAATAATTTGAATGTTTTTTTAAAGGCTGAGTGATGATGTTTGTATGTCATCACGCAGCCTTTTTTTAATTCCGTTGTTTTTAGGTTGGATTATTTTTGAGTAACACATAAAATGAAAGGCATGACTTTAAAATCATTGTTAATTGTAGGGGCGTTGGGGCTGTCGGGAGGTCTTTTTGCCCAACAGAGTGTGAGAATGGGTGAGCTGGAGGTATCCAAGGTATGGCAGGAATATGGAACTGTTTTTGTACAGGATAGTGTGATGGAATTTCAGGCCCGGAGTGTGGCTAAAATAAGGCTGAATGGGGAGGCGGATTGCTTTTCCGCCCGGATTTCCCTTTGCGGTCAGGAAGCTGGTTGGGATGATTCGGAGATGGTGGTACAGCCTTTGGTCGACGGGACGAAACTGTTGTTCCGGAAAATGGCCGATGGGAAACGGTTGGCCGGCGTAGTGGGGACAGATGGAAAGATTGCGGATGGTTCTGTCCGTTTTGTCTTGAAAATGGACGGAAAGAAGATATACGACAGCGGTATACTCTCAAGAGGAAAGGTTGTTGACGTAAATGTTTCCTTGAGGGGCGGACGGCTGTTGGAGATGGAAGTCGATCCTACGGCGGACGGAATAAGCGGTGATTGTCTGCGTCTGACCAATCCTCTTTTTATGTATCGAGGGGCTGTTCCCGGAATATTGGACGTAAATGCTTCGGGTGAGGGCCCGAAACAGCCGGACGAGATAGTGAAGCGTCTGGAAGCGAAAATAAAGGAATTGCCGGTAATGGAAGCGTTGCTTTCCGACCGGACCCCGTTTGACTGGTTGTTGACGCCTGAAAAGGCGAAGGCCGGAATTTATCGTTCAGCTGACGGAAAAGACATCATTGTGGCCAATGAGATGGTTTCACGCACGTTTCGGGTGGTTCCGAATCTGGCTACGGTTGATTTTGCCAACCGGATGTCAGGTGAAAGTATGCTGCGCGCGGTAAGTGGTGAAGGTGCGGTCTGGATAGACGGAAAGAAATGGCGGATAGGAGGACTGTCGGGACAGCCGGAGCGCGGTTATCTGAAAAAAGAATGGATTGACAGCATGGTGACGGTACCTGAGTCGTTTCTGGTGGAGGATTTTGAGATAAAGCCGGTAAAGGAGCGGATCCGTTGGGCACGCAGTCGTTGGGCATTGAACAAGAAAGCGCCTACGGGACAGGAGATAATATTCACCTTACGGGGGGAAAATGTGTTGAGTGATGTGGTGTGCAGGCTCCATGTGGCTGTCTACGACGGGATTCCGGTAATCAGCAAATGGATGGAGATAGTGAACAATTCGGCCTTGCCGTTGACTATAGACCATTTCATGGTAGAGGACCTGGCTTTTGCTGAGCCTGAATCGCCGGTCGGAGGCGACCCGTCTACCTTCCTGTTGCCCAATATTCATGTGGAGAGTGATTTTGCCTGTAAGGGAAGCTTTACGGAAAAGGAAACGGACATCACGGAAAAATGGGTGGCGGATCCCGCATATACTTCACAGCGGAACTATTCGTTGCGTACTCCTTGTGTGTTGCAGGTAGCTCCGCCCATCGGACCGGACCAGCTTGTACGTCCGGGAGACACTTTCAGCTCTTTCTGTGTCTATGAAATGCCGTTCGACAGTTACGACCGTGAGAGGAAGGGTTTGTTCACGCGCCGTTTCTACCGGACAATCGCTCCGTGGACAACCGAGAATCCTATTTTCGTGCATCTCACGTCGAGCGATCCGGATGTGGTGCGCCGCATGGTAGACCAATGCGCGGAGACAGGCTATGAGATGATAATCCTCAGTTTCGGTTCGGGTGCGGACGCGGAGGATATTTCCGAAGAGAATATCGCCAAGTTCAAGGCTTTGGTGGATTATGCCAGAAGCAAAGGCATTGAGATGGGATGTTATTCCTTGCTGGCAAGCCGGTGGATCAGTGACGAAGTGGACGTAATCAATCCGGAGACGGGGAAACGCGGTGGAATGACATTCGGCAGCTCACCCTGTCTGTGCAGTGATTGGGGATATGAATACTTCCATAAAATCAGGACTTTTTTTGAACGGACCGGCATGACCTGTTTTGAGCACGACGGTTCCTATCCGGGAGATGTCTGTGCTTCGACAAGTCATACTTATCATAAAGGTCTCAAAGACTCACAGTGGAACCAGTTCCATAAAGTCACGGAACTTTATCATTGGATGTGTGAGAACGGCATCTATCTGAATGTGCCTGATTTTTATTTCCTGAACGGATCGACGAAAGTCGGGATCGGTTATCGGGAGGCTAACTGGTCTTTACCCCGCGAGCGTCAGTTGATCCATACCCGCCAGCTGAACTATGACTGTACATGGGAGCGTATTCCTTCTTCGCTTTGGAGTTTTGTGCCGCTGGTGGAATATCAGGGAGGTGGAAGCGCGGCTACATTGGAGCCGCTGGGCGAGCATCTGTATGAATACAAGACATTGATGTTCCAGAACTATGGAGCCGGGGTGCAGGCCTGTTATCGGGGACCGCGTCTTTATGATACTCCGGAAACCAAGCGGGTGGTAAAGGAGATTATCACATGGTATAAGAAGTACCGGAACATCCTGAACAGTGACATCATTCATCTCCGCAAGCCGGACGCGAGAGACTGGGACGGTATTATGCATGTCAGTGTGGAAGGAAAAGAAAGGGCCTTGGCGATGTTCTTCAATCCGACAGACGAAGAGATGGTCCGTACTGTCCGTCTGCCTCTGTATTACACGGGACTGAAGAGTGAGGCAAGTATCCGTGAGCAGGAACGGAAGCCGCGGACGTATGTTCTGGACTGTGACGGCAATGTTGAGCTGACCGTCACGATTCCTGCCAGAGGTTATACGTGGTATGTGGTAGAGGAATAGGCCGGTTCAGAATCTCCGCAGAGAGCATAAAGGGTTCCGGTGGATTGAGCGGACACTTTATATTCTCTGCGGTTGACATCCGGAATGTCGGGCACTCACATGGAGTGTGGGTTGTTCAATGGACCGGAGCATGTTTTTTCCCGGGACTTCTTCGTTCCTTGCCTTTGTTCCGGGTAAGATCATCCCCCAGCTCTTTGCGGTATTTCTCGGCTATCTTGTTCAGCTCGATCACCTTTTCCGGGTACTGTGCAATCACGTTGTAGCGTTCTCCCGGATCTCTCCGCAGGTCGTAAAGTTCGGGTCGGGTCAGTGTGACGTTCGCAAGATTTCCCGGTTGTCCGTCATTCCCGGGATTATATGCTCCGTATGTCACGTATTTGTGTGGGAATACCAGTTTGAACTCACCGTCCGTTACGGCTTCCAGGTCGTTCTTGTTGTAGTAATAGACAAATGAAGTACGGGGATCCGCATTTTTCCGGCCTTCCACAAGAGACAGGATGCTGATGCCGTCGATTTTCCTTACGGGAAGGGGAGCGCCGGCTATCTCGGCAAAGGTAGGAAACAGGTCGATGTTGGAGGCGAGCTTGTTGCAGATGCTTCCGGGACGGGTATGTCCTTCCCAATACATGATGCAGGGCACCCGGTTTCCTCCGTCGAATGTCGTGGCCTTGGCTTCGCGCAGTCCTCCTGCAGAACCGGCATGGTTGCCGTAGTTTGCCCACGGGCCGTTGTCGGAGGTGATTACAATCAGCGTGCGGTCCAGCAGTCCTTCTTCGCGCAATGTCTTTACCACTTCTCCTATGCTCCAGTCTATCTCCATCATGACATCGCCGAAAAGCCCTTGCTCGCTTTTTCCTTTGAACTTGTCGGATACCGCAAGCGGAACATGCGGCATGGAATGGGCCAGGTAGAGGAAGAAAGGCTTTTTTCGGTTTTTCCTGATGAACCTGACGGCCCGTTCCGTATAGTCCGTCGTAAACCGGCTTTGGTCTGTATTGTATCCTGCCACCTCATTGCCGTCGTAGGTGGGGAGGTCAGGAAAGTGGAACACTTCTCCCTGTTGCGGATGGTTCGGCCACATGTCGTTGGAGTAGGGCAGTCCGTAGTATTCGTCAAATCCGTTCTGGAGCGGCAGGAACTGATGTGTGTCGCCCAGATGCCATTTTCCGAATATGGCCGTGCTGTAGCCTTTCTGCTTGAGCAGCTCTCCCATGGTCATTTCATCCGGATGGATGCCGTAGTCTGAATCCGGTCCGGGTGCGCCGGCGAATCCGATACGGTTGGGATAGCATCCTGTGAGCAGGCCGGCGCGTGATGCGCCGCTGATGGGCTGGCAGGCCAGGAAATGTGTGAAGCGCACTCCTTGTGCGGCCAGACTGTCGATGTGCGGTGTGGCATATCCGTACGCGCCGTTGCAGGAGAAATCACCGTATCCTACATCGTCCAGATTGACAAGTACAATATTTGTGTGCTTTTGTGCATGGAGCGGTGTGGCCATGCACCAGAACAGTCCGCCTAAAGCAATGACCGGCAGTTGAACTGACTTTTTCTTTTTGTTGTTTTCCATGGTTAATCGTTTTTTTGTTTTGTCATCCGTCTGTTTCTTTTTCAGGATAGATGACAAATGTAGTTAAAAATCCGATGTTTTCACACGAAGTCATGCAGTAATCTCAGAAAAAAACGTTTAATTTATAAACACTTTTTATATAACGAAAAAGCGGATATGCTGTCTTGGGATAGGTAAGGCAATTCAAAAACGCTTCGGCGTTTCAGGCAAAACGCCGAAGCGTTTTGATTGAAACGTCGGGACATTTTGAGTGTAGCGTCAGAATGTTTTTGTTGCCTTTTCTCAAGAACAGATTGGACTGTTGGATTTGATGTAGAAATTATAAACTAAAGCTTATGAAAAAGATAGGTTGGATAACAGGACTGATTTTCCTGATGAGTTGCTTCGCATTGCCGGTCCGGGCACAGAGCTATGACCAGATGTGGAGGGAAGTGGAAAACCTGGAGAAAAAAGATTTGCCGAAATCGGTTATCGGTCAGATGGATCGGATTTATGTAAAAGCGACCACTGAGAGGAACGCTCCCCAGATGATGAAGGCGTTTCTGGTGCGTGCGGAAAAGAAAGTGAGTCTTTCACCGGACAGCCTTGCCGGACAGATGGACGCGCTCTGCCAGTGGGCGGCTGAGGAGAAAGATACGGTGGCACGTGCGGTGCTGAACCATGTCATGGGGGCGTGTCTGCTGGAGAGCCGGAACGCTGATGTGGACACGGTGCTGGGGTATTTCCGTGAATCGTTGAAATTCCCTGAAGTGTTGGCTAAAATTTCGGCAAAGGATTACCGTCCGATGACAGAAAGCGGCAAGCTCAGTGAAAAGTATTTCGGCGACACGATGCTCGACTTGCTGGCTCGTCAGGCTGTCTACAGGTTGTCGTGGGGATATGTGGACGTGACGAGAAGCAGTGAGGCGCGTCATGCCGTACTGGATATCTATAACGGTCTGATTGATTATTATGCGAAGTCGGGCGACCGGTCTGCGGAACTGCTCACCCGTCTCTGCCTGCTTTCCTATCGGCAGGGACATGAATTGGTCTCTCCTCTTAAAGTGTCTGATGAAGAAGCGGTTACTTTGCTGCGCGGATGGATGGAGCAATATGCGGATGTGGAGACGTGTGCGGCCGTCTATGTGCATCTGACGGAACTCTATCATGGAAACCAACGGTTTGTGGAAGCGATGCGGGTGATTGACGAGGGTCTGAAGCGTTATCCGAAGTCGGAGTTTTCCGCCGACTTGAAGGATTACCGTCGCAGAATCTTGTATCCTTCCCTGCAGATGCATACGCAATGGGCTTATCCTGGTGAGGATGCCGTATTTGAGGTGAAGTCAAAGAATCTGAAAGGAGTGACTTTAGAGGTATACCGGCTGAATCTGAAAGCTTCCGCCTCAGTATTTGCCGGCGGAATGGAACGGAAAGACATGGTGAAGAAATACGGCAGACTGGTCGGAAGCAGGCATTATGCGCTTCCCGATACTCCTGAATACAAGGACTCGGCAAGTGTCCTCACTTACCGGATGCCGGAGCCGGGCATTTATATGTTGAAGTCCATTCCCGACGGATATAAGGACAAGGTGGAATATGAGCTGGTGCATCTCTCTCCGTTGCAGATACTTTCTTTCCCGCTGGAGAATAAGGAGACGGAATATTATGTGGTTGACCGCCTGACCGGACATCCCGTTCCGGAGGCGGAGATTGTGTTCTACTCCATTCCGGTGCCGGGAAACTATACGCTTTACCGTACGTTCAAGACCGACGGGAACGGGCGTGCCGTGGTTCCGCAATTGGAAGAAAGGATGCTTTGGATGAACGCACGTAAGGGAAGCGGTGATTTCATGCAGATTTCCTATACGCACGGAGGGAACGGACTGAATGTCGCGTCAAAAGAAACGGAGAGATACCGCACGGAGCTTTATACCGACCGGGCACTGTACCGTCCCGGACAGACCATGTACGTGTCTGGCGTGGCTTACAAGCAGAACGGTGACGAGACGAAAGTCCGGAACAGGTGGAAGTTCACGCTGACTTTGCGCGACGCGAACAATCAGGAACTGGCGAAGAAGGAACTGGTTACGGACGATTTCGGCGGATTCCGTGCCGAGTTTTCCTTGCCTCAGTCGGTGCTTCCGGGCAATTTCCGTCTGGAGGTGGAGAACGGCGGACGTTTTGTTCGTGTGGACGAGTACAAACGTCCCACTTTTGATGTGGTCTTTACTCCTTATAAGGATGCCTATACTATGGGCGATACCTTGTCGCTCGAAGCTGTGGCCAAGGGCTTTTCAGGCGTTCCGGTGCGCAATGGAAAGGTGCGTTACACCGTCACCCGCTCGCAGGCGTGGTTCTGGCGTATCGGTGGGGGTTCGTCCGCTGTCATCAGCGAAGGGGAAGTACAGACTGATTCGGACGGGAAGTTTCGTGTGGACGCATACCTGAAGAAGCCTGACGTGAATACCGATGTATGGAACAGCTACTACATATATAAGGTGAGTGCAGATGTGACGGACATTGACGGAGAGACCCAGCAGGGAAGTCTTTCACTTCCGGTCGGGAAACAGTCAATGGGGTTGCAGATAGAAGGACTGCGCACAAAAGTGATGCGTGAGAAGAATGAGAAAATACAGTTTCTGGCACGGAATCTGAATGGAGAGACGGTAGCGGCCAGCGTCATTTATCATGTGTATGCATTGGATAAAGACGACAAGAAAGGCAGGCTGGTGGCGCAGGGCGAACAGGCCGCGCAGACCGCTTTCGTACCTGAATCATTGCTGGCCTGTTCGTCGGGAAAGTACCGGATCGAGATTTCCGCCAAAGACAGTCAGGGACGGGAATGCAAGGCTGAACAGGATTTCGTGCTCTTCTCGAAAGAGGATGTCCGTCCGCCTTATGAGACGGTAGAATGGTTCTATCAGGACGGTACCGAGTTCAGCGAACAGGAGCCGGTAACCTTATACATCGGTTCGAGCGAACAGGATGTATATGTGTTCCATTCCATTTATTGTGGAGACAAGCGCATCTATACGGAACAGTTGACTTTGAACAATGAGGTCCGGAAGTTCGTCTATCCTTATAAGGAAGCCTATGGCGACGGCATTACGGTCAGCTTCGCCTTTATGCGAAAAGGAGTGTTCTATACAAAGCAGGTATCCGTCACCCGGCCGAAACCTCATAAGGAGCTGACCCTGAAATGGGAGAGCTTCCGTGACAACCTTGTGCCGGGCGGACAGGAAGAATGGACATTGAGCATTCTCGACAGGAACGGTCGACCGGTCGATGCACGTTTCATGGCCACGCTTTATGACGCTTCGCTGGACCGTCTGCTGGAGAACCAATGGAGCTTCAGCCTGAATTTCAGGCGTTACACTCCTTCCGTATGGCCGGGAACGCACAGCATGAACACGTATTTCTCCTTGTATTCACCGTTTTACGACCGCACTTACTCGGATGTGTATGATTTTGATTTTCTGAACAACCGTTACAGCCGTCTGTATATCCCGTCTTTGCGGACAAGTCAGCGGTTGGTCGTCAATGCGGTGGCTGGCGGAAAGGTGATGATGGCGCGCAGTCTGGCTTCTTCCAAGGCTTTGTACTTGGACGAGGCGGTTGCAGCGAAGGCCGCTCCTGAAATGGCACTTGATGAAGGGTTTGACAGGAACGATAATTTTGCAATGACGGATGTGGCCCAGTTGTCTGCTCTTGAAACGGAAAACAGCTATGTTCCTTTGCGTGACAATTTCGCCGAAACCGCCTTCTTCTATTCAGATTTGCGTACCGATTCTACGGGGGCTGTCCGTATGGTGTTCACTATGCCGGACGCGGTAACGGAATGGAGACTGATGGGAATGGCGCATACGCAGGATATGGATTACGGACTGATCACGGCAAAGGTAAAGACCAGCAAACCGTTTATGGTGCGTCCCAATATGCCGCGCTTCGTGCGTGTGGGCGACCGAATCGTCATTGCGGCATCGCTGGACAATCTTTCCGCTGAAATTGTTTCGGGTACCGTTCGTATGCAGTTGTTGAATCCGGTGGATGATAAAGTGGTTTTTGTGTCGGAACAGCCGTTTGAGGTAAAGGCAAATGAGAACGGAGTAGCCCGCTTCGAGTATGAGGTGACGGATAAATACGAGGTGCTGATTTGTCGGATTGTGGCCGATGCGGGCGAATACAGCGACGGTGAGCAACATTATCTTCCGGTGTTGACCGACAAGCAGTGGGTGACGGAGACCTTGCCTTTCCAGTTGAAAGAAAACGAGACCAAAACATTGGAGCTTGACGACCTGTTCAACAAGCAGAGCAAGACGGCTACCGACCGCCGCCTGAGCATCGAACTGACCGCCAATCCGATCTGGTATGCGGTACAGGCTCTTCCGGTACTTTCCGATCCGGACAATGAGGATGCTTTTTCTTGGGCTTCCGCCTATTATGCCAACACACTTGCCAGACAAATTCTTGACCTGAATCCGAAAATCAGACAGGTGTTCGGTGCATGGGCGGCACAGGGAACCGCCAAGGAGACCTGGTTGGGTAAGCTGGAGCAGAACCAGGACTTGAAAGGTATTCTGCTCAAGGAAACTCCCTGGCTCACGGAAGCTGCCGATGTGACTGAGCAGAAACGCCGTATCGCGGTGCTCTTCGACCTGAACCGGATGGAAAGCCAGTTGCGGACGGATGTGGAGCACTTGCGTAAACTGCAGCGGGCGGACGGAAACTGGTCATGGTTTGAAGGAATGTCCGGAAGCCGGATTGTCACCACCGAGGTCGTGACGCTCATGGCAAGACTGAAGAGCATGGGTGCATGGACGGATACTCAGATGGATGGAATGTATCTGAAAGGCTGGAACTGGCTGACCGCAAAGATGCGCGAGGAATATGACACCATGAGAAGACGCGAAGAGATGCACGACTTGAATGTACTCCCGAGCGACGTGGCGGTGAAATATCTTTATGTCTGCGCTCTGGACGGGTTTGCGGCATCGAAAGCTGACAAGGCTGTCAACGCCTATATGTTGGAAAAGCTGGAAAACCGTTCGGCAGAATATACCATCCGTGAGAAGGCGATGATTGCCATCGTGATGCAGGGGTTGGGCAAGACGGCTGAGGCGAAGACCCTGGTGCATTCTATCAAGGAATATTCGTTGTACACTCCTGAGATGGGACGTTATTTCGACACGTCGAAAGCCTTGTATTCTTGGAGCAGCTATAAGATTCCTACCCAGACTTTGGCGATGGAAGCCATAGCACGGGTGGAGCCTGACACGGTGATGCATGCGGAAATGCAGCAGTGGCTGTTGAAGCAAAAGCAAGTGCAGGCATGGGGTAATTCGCTGGAGACGGCTGATGCCGTGTATGCTTTGCTTTGCTCGGGCGGCAATCAGCTGGAGGCTTCCGGAAAAATGACCGTCAAGTCAGAAGGCATGGCGATGGAGACACCGGATGACGCGTTAGGTTATGTACGTCGTACTTATACCGGAGATGAGACGGAACTGAAACAGGTGGAAGTGGCACGGACAGGCCACGGAATCGGTTGGGGTGCCGTGTATGCCCAATATCTGGAAGACATGGACAAGCTGGAGAGCGCGAAGGGGAACGGACTGCACATCAGCCGTGAAATTCTGATGAACGGGAAGCCTGTGGGCCGGAAAACCATGCTCAGTGTGGGCGACAAGTTGACCGTGCGTCTGAGTGTCAAGGTTGACCGTGACATGGATTTCGTCCAGATTAAGGACGCCCGTCCGGCCTGCTTCGAGCCGGAAGAACAGCTTTCAGGCTACCGTTGGAATGCGGAGACGGGTATCGGGTATTATCAGGTGAGCCGTGACGCTTCGACCGAATTCTTCATCGACAAGATGCGGAAAGGGAGCTATGTCATTGAATATACGGTATATGTGGATCGGACCGGAATCTATCAGGCTGGTATGGCAGACATACAGTCGGCATACGCGCCTGAGTTTGCCGGACATACCGGAGGAATGAGTGTGACAGTGGGCGATTGAGAATTGGTAAACAATTTTTAAATCACTTGCTGATGTTTGTTTGCAAAGGTTTTTCTCTTTATCTTTGTTCTTCAAATTGTGGATATAAGGATGAAGCGAATATACATATCATTGATTGTGTTTTGGGTGTGTCTGTTGGTTCAGGCACAACCCAAAATCACATTCGACAGCAAAACGAAAGATTTGGGTTACGTGCTTTGGCGTAATCCGGTGACTGTGACTTATGGGTTTACCAATACCGGCGACAAGCCTTTGGTCGTATCCAATGTGACCGTGTCATGTGGTTGCATGGAGGCAAAATGGACGGAGGAACCGGTGATGCCCGGTGAGAAGGGTGAAATTACGGCTGTGTTTGATGCGGAAGCTATCGGACATTTCTATAAAGATTTGGGTGTGTACTGCAATGCGGCGGCGGAACCCATTTATGTGGATTTCAACGGTGAGGTGACAGCCGATTCCAAGAACTTTTCATTTACCCATCCTTATTTGATGGGCGCTATCCGGCTCAATCAGGATGAACTGAACTTTGAGGCGGTGCATAAGGGGGACCGTCCGGAAATTGAAATCTTGATAGCGAATATGTCCAACAAGGCGTATTCGCCGGTGCTGATGCATCTGCCTCCTTATCTGGAAGCGGAAGCGTTTCCTGAGAAGCTGGGGCGTGGCAAAGCCGGAAAGATAAAAGTAACTTTGAATACAGACAAGTTGCCTAAATTGGGAATCACGCGTACAGCGGTCTATCTGTCACGTTATTCCGGCGACAAAGTGGGTGCGGAGAATGAGATTCCGGTTTCAGTGGCTTTGCTTCCGGACTTTTCCCAGTTGACGGAACAGCAGAAGAATAATCCTCCTGTCCTGTCTGTTTCAAGCAGACAGTTGGAATTCATGAATTTACGTCCTAATCAGAAAAAGTCCCAGCATGTGGTCATTACCAATACAGGTAAGTCGGATTTGGTGATTCAGGATATGCAGGTATTCAGCATTGCTTTGGGTGTCAATCTGAAGAAGCGTGTGCTGAAACCAGGTGAATCGACCAAGATGAAAATAACTGTCCTGGCCTCCAATCTGCCCAGAGTGAAAGGTAAGCCTCGCGTATTGCTGATAACGAACGATCCGGAGCATCCGATGGTGACTGTTCGTGTAAATGCGAAATTGAAGTCGAACGAAAAATAATATCTGTATGGAACACCCCGAAAACAAAGAAGAATATAAGGGGTTAACAGTAAATCAGGGAGTGGAACAACCCTCCACCGTTAATCCTTATCTGAAGCTGAGAAAGAAACCGAAACGTCGTCAGTTGTCGGTGAGTGACTATGTGGAAGGCATCGTGAAAGGAGATATCACGGTGTTGAGCCAGGCAGTGACGCTGGTGGAAAGCGTGAAGCCGGAACATCAGGTATTGGCTCAGGAAGTGTTGGAGAAATGTCTTCCTTATACGGGCAATTCCGTACGTATCGGCATCAGTGGGGTTCCCGGTGCGGGAAAAAGTACGTCGATCGATGTATTCGGGCTTCATGTGTTGCAGGAGCATGGGGGAAAGTTGGCTGTGCTGGCTATCGATCCTAGCAGTGAACGCTCGAAAGGAAGTATTCTGGGCGACAAGACCCGTATGGAAAAACTTTCCGTGCATCCCGACTCGTTTATTCGTCCCAGTCCGACAGCCGGTTCTTTGGGCGGTGTAGCCCGCAAGACACGTGAGACAATTTTTCTTTGTGAGGCTGCCGGATTCGATAAGATTTTCGTAGAAACCGTCGGAGTCGGTCAGAGTGAGACTGCCGTACACTCGATGGTGGATTTTTTCTTGCTTATCCAGCTTGCCGGGACGGGAGATGAGCTTCAGGGCATCAAGCGGGGAATCATGGAGATGGCTGACGGTATCGTCATCAACAAGGCTGACGGGAACAATATCGAGAAGGCCAAGCTTGCAGCCACCCATTTCCGTAATGCGTTGCATCTGTTTCCGGCTCCTGAATCGGGGTGGATGCCCCAAGTGTTGACCTATTCGGGATTTTACGGCATCGGCATCAAGGAAATCTGGGATATGATTTATAAGTACATCGCTTTTGTCAAGGCGAACGGCTATTTCCTGCGACGACGGAATGAGCAGTCGAAATACTGGATGTATGAGACCATTGACGAGCATCTTCGTGACAGTTTCTATCAGGATGAAGTCATTTCCCGGATGTTGGCGGAGGAGGAGGCGGAAGTGCTTAGCGGAAAGGTTACCTCATTTTCGGCCGCACGCAAGTTGCTTGACGTTTATTTCAGGAACATGAAATAATTTTTTCATGTTCCCATGCATAAATATGTAGAATCTGTTTCGTTTTAATTTCATTTTTTCAGGAAAGAGAAGAAAAATGGTCTATGCTATATCTTAAACTGAATTAAAATGTAACTTTGCGCCCGAATTTTATTTTTGAGAAATGCAAAGCGAAAACAGACCGATTATAGAGGTGAAGAATGTGTCGAAGTATTTCGACGACAAGACTGCGTTGGACGATGTGAGCCTTTCCATAAGGAAAGGTGAATTTGTGACAATACTGGGACCTTCCGGATGTGGAAAGACTACACTGCTGAGGCTGATAGCGGGATTTCAGACAGCTTCGGAGGGGATGATACTGATTAACGGGAAGGAGATGACCCAGACCCCTCCCCATAAGCGGCCGGTAAATACTGTATTTCAGAAATATGCCTTGTTCCCTCACTTGAACGTGTATGACAATATTGCATTCGGGTTGAAGCTGAAGAAAATGCCGAAGGCAGAAATCACACGCAAGGTGCAGGCGGCACTGAAGATGGTGGGGATGACCGATTATGAGTACCGGGATGTAAACTCGCTTTCGGGCGGGCAACAGCAGCGTGTGGCTATCGCGCGGGCGATTGTCAACGAGCCGGAAGTGCTGTTGCTGGATGAGCCTTTGGCCGCGCTCGACCTGAAGATGCGCAAGGATATGCAGATGGAACTGAAGGAAATGCATAAAAGGCTGGGCATCACATTCGTGTATGTGACTCACGATCAGGAGGAGGCGCTTACCTTGAGTGATACGATTGTGGTGATGAGTGAAGGCAGGATACAGCAGATCGGGACTCCGACGGATATTTATAATGAACCTGTCAATTCGTTTGTGGCTGACTTTATTGGTGAAAGCAATATCTTGAACGGAATAATGGTGAAAGACAAGTTGGTCAATTTCTGCGGAAGGGATTTTGAATGTGTGGATGAAGGATTTGGCGAGAATGTACCTGTTGACGTGGTAATCCGTCCGGAAGACTTGTATATATTCCCGGTGTCCGGAAAAGTCAAGGCTCAATTGCGTGGAGTCGTGCAGTCATGTATTTTTAAAGGTGTACATTATGAAATGGTAGTTCTTTGCGACGGGTATGAGTTCGTCGTGCAAGATTATCATGCGTTCGAAAGCGGTATGGAAGTCGGGCTGCGTGTGAAGCCGTTTGATATTCATATAATGGAAAAGGAACGTATCTGTAATGTTTTCGAGGGAAGAATGATTGACGAGACGCATGTGGAGTTTTTGGGCCGTGAATTTGAATGCGCTCGAGTGGATATGGAAGGCGGATTGCAAAATTGGAATCACGTCGTTGTTGAGGTGGATTTCGACAAGATTGAGTTGTTGGATGATGCGGAAGACGGCATGTTGATCGGTGAGGTCAAGTTCATACTTTATAAAGGAAATCATTATCATCTGACGGTCTTGTCGGATTGGGACGAGAATGTGTTTGTAGATACGGACGATGTGTGGGATGACGGCGACCGTGTAGGTATTTCTATCCGTCCGGAAGATATTCGTGTAAAAATAATAAAAGAAGAAGTGGGTCATGAGTAAGTTGCGCTTGTTTTTTTCTTCCCGGAAAAGCTGGACATTGCCATATCTGATATTTTCTGTCATTTTTGTGATTGTTCCGTTGTTGTTGATTGTAGTGTATGCTTTTACCGATGAGGCCGGCAACCTGACCATGGCTAACTTCAGTAAGTTTTTTGCTCATCCGGAAGCTGTCAATACATTTGTCTATTCTATCGGAATCGCCATATTGACTACTGTCGGTTGTATTGTGCTCGGTTATCCTGCCGCATGGATTCTCAGCCGGAGTGCCTCGAACTATTCCAGAACATTGATTATGCTCTTCATCCTTCCTATGTGGGTGAATATTCTGATCCGTACGTTGGCTACAGTAGCTCTTTTTGATTTTGTTCGTTTGCCGTTGGGAGAGGGTGCGTTGATATTCGGAATGATTTATAATTACATTCCTTTCATGATTTACCCGATTTATGACACATTGCAGAAAATGGATAAAAGCTATGTGGAAGCTGCGCAGGATTTGGGAGCCAGTTCGGTACAGGTGTTTTGGAAGGTCGTTCTTCCTTTGTCCATGCCAGGAATTGTCAGTGGAGTGATGATGGTGTTCATGCCGACCATTTCTACATTTGCCATTGCAGAGTTGTTGACCATGAATAATATCAAGTTGTTTGGTACCACTATTCAGGAAAATATCAATAATAGTCTTTGGAATTATGGGGCAGCCTTGTCGCTGATTATGCTGTTTCTGATTGCAGCCACTTCTGTATTCAACACAGAAGAAAAAGACGACATGCAGAAAGGGGGAGAGGGATGGTAAAAAGAATTTTTGCACAGGTTTATTTGTGGATATTGCTTGTACTGCTTTATGCGCCTGTTTTGATTATTGTCATTTTTTCGTTTACCGAAGCAAAGGTATTGGGTAACTGGACTGGTTTTTCACTGAATTTGTATGAGTCATTGATGAACTCGGGTACTCATCATTCGTTGATGAATGCGCTTGTCAATACGGTGGCCATTGCGTTGATTGCGGCTGTGGTTTCGACACTTTTGGGAAGCATAGCGGCTGTCGGCATTTTCAACTTGAGGGCACGGGGACGAAAAGCCATGAACTTTGTCAATACGATTCCGATATTGAACGGTGATATTATTACGGGTGTTTCGCTTTTTTTGCTTTTTGTATCTTTAGGGGTGACCCAAGGATTTACCACGGTAGTGTTAGCTCATATTACGTTTTGTACGCCGTATGTGGTGTTGAGCGTGTTGCCTCGTCTGAAACAGATGAATCCGAATCTTTATGAGGCCGCATTGGATTTAGGGGCGACCCCGATGCAGGCTTTGTGGAAAGTGATAGTGCCCGAGATACGTCCGGGAATGATCAGTGGATTTCTTCTGGCACTGACTATTTCTATCGATGATTTTGCGGTGACGGTATTTACTATTGGCAATCAAGGGCTGGAGACATTGTCTACTTACATTTATGCTGATGCACGGAAAGGAGGGCTTACGCCGGAATTACGTCCGTTGTCGGCCATAATCTTTGTTGTCATTCTAGTTTTGTTGATTATTGTCAACCGCCGTGCCGGGAGAGTGAAAAAATGATTCAATCAATATGGGAAGTCAATTGTGAAGTCAAATGAAGAAACTGGGTTTGTTAATGTGTGTAGCCTTGTTGGCATGTCTGGGCCTGACAGGGTGTTACGATGAGTCTGAATCGCGCGAACGGATCTTGAAGATATATAGTTGGGCGGATTATATCGGTGACGGGGTCTTGGAAGATTTCCAGAAATATTATAGGGAGAAAACAGGGAAAAGTGTCCGCATTGTTTATCAGACTTTCGATATCAATGAGATTATGCTGACCAAGATTGAGCGTGGTCATGAGGATTTTGATGTCGTTTGTCCGTCGGAATACATTATCGAACGTATGCTCCGCAAAAAAATGTTGCTTCCTATCGATACGGTATTCCTCAATTCTCCCAACTATATGCATAATGTCGCTCCTTATATTCAGGGAGAAATGAATAAACTGACACAGAAAGGGGATCTTGCGGCTGGCCGATATGCCGTGTGTTATATGTGGGGGACGGCCGGACTGTTGTACAACAAGCAATATCTCAAAGAAGATGAGTTGAGCTCTTGGGGGTGCTTGTGGGACAAACGCTATGCCGGGAAAATTCTGATGAAGGATTCTTACCGTGATTCGTATGGGACAGCTATGCTGTATGCTCATCGTAGAGATTTGGTAAGCGGTAGAGAGACTGTCGAGAATCTGATGAATGATTACTCAACGGTTGCCATGGATACGGTAGAAAAGTATCTGAAGCTTCTGAAACCGAATGTGGCCGGTTGGGAAGCGGACTTTGGGAAAGAGATGATGACGAAAGGCAAAGCCTGGATTAATATGACCTGGAGCGGTGATGCCCAATGGGCTATCGAAGAAGCGGCTGAGGTAGGGGTTGACTTGGGATATGTGATTCCGGAAGAGGGAAGCAATGTCTGGTATGATGGTTGGGTGATTCCTAAATATGCGAAGAATGTGGAGGCTGCAAGTTATTTTATCAATTTCATGTGTCGTCCGGACATTGCTTTGCGTAATATGGAGGCTACAGGTTATGTAAGTTCTGTCGCATCGGATGATATATTGAAAGCTAGCATTGACGAAACGGCAGACTATGTGGATGCCAGTTATTTTTTCGGACCGGAAGCAACTCATGTGAAACTCCGTAATACGCAATATCCTGACAAGTCGGTTGTCGAACGTTGTGCGATGATCCGGGATTTTGGTGATAAAACAGTCAATGTGCTTGAAATCTGGTCGCGCGTAAAGGGGGATAATTTAAACGGCGGCATTGTTGTCCTGATCTTGGTGGTAGTTGGTAGTTTATGCATATTCCAGATCAGGAGACGGTACATCCTGTATAAACGAAGAAATGTACAGCGTCGCAGGCGCAGATGTAAAAAATATAGATGAACGGGGTTGGTTGAATCTGGAAAGGGGGTGGTGGCAGAATTTAAAAGTCTGATTAAGCAGTTTGGTCGGAGAAATTGAAACCGGAATCAAATATGAGGGTGTCTCGAATTAAAAGAAGCCTGCCGTTTGAATGGCATTGCTTTCTGATGGTCAACATCTGATTCGAGACACCCTTATTGTATTCTTCCGGCGGGCACCGGACAGGAGTGATGCTTTTAGATTGAAAGCTCGTGCAGTACGTTTACAAGTTCACGGTCAATCGGTTTGTCATTCTTGATAGCTTTTGTAAACGGTACATAAACGATTTCATCGTGTTCAATGCCAATCATGACATTCCGTTGTCCTTCCATGAGGGCCTGAATACTTGCCACACCCATTCGGCTGGCGATGATACGGTCGTGGGCAGTCGGACGTCCGCCGCGTTGCAAGTGGCCGAGAATGGTTACACGTACGTCATATTGAGGATATTCATTCTTCACACGTTCTGCATAATGCATGGCACCGCCTGTGATTTCACTTTCAGCCACCAATACGATGGAGCTGCTCTTTGATTTGCGGAAACCATTGTTGATGAATTCTTCCAGCTGGTCAACCTCAGTGTTGAACTCCGGAATGATGGCCGCTTCCGCTCCGGCAGCTATGGCTCCGTTCAGTGCCAGGAAGCCTGCGTCACGTCCCATCACTTCCACAAAGAACAGACGTTCATGAGATGTGGCTGTATCACGAATCTTGTCCACGGCATCCAGGATTGTATTCAGTGCTGTGTCATAGCCGATAGTGGTATCTGTACCGAACAGGTCGTTGTCGATTGTTCCCGGAAGTCCGATACAGGGAACGTCAAATTCTTGTGCCAGTATACGTGCTCCAGTCAATGAACCGTCACCGCCAATTACAATCAGTGCGTCAATGCCTTCTTTCTGCATGGTGTCGTAGGCAATCTGACGGCCTTCCGGAGTCTTGAACTCTTGGCAGCGTGCTGTTTTCAGAATCGTTCCTCCCAACTGGATGATGTTGCTCACATTCTCAGTTCTGAACTCCTTGATTTCACCGGTAATCAAGCCTTTGTAGCCTCTGTAGATACCTTTAACTCTCAGTCCGTTGTAGATAGCCGAGCGGGTAATCGCGCGGATTGCGGCGTTCATACCGGGAGCGTCACCACCTGAGGTAAGAATACCGATACATTTTATAGTTCCCATAATTGTAAATGTTATGTTTTGATATGTGCAAAAATACAAAATAACTGTCTATCAGCTAATACAAAATTATGAAATTTTTCAGGGCCTGTTTAAATTTTGCTCTGGCTTGTTGGGGGAATTGTCCCCGGCGATGTTTTCCTGGTTTTATCGGGAAAACTTAAACAGGTTTTTCATATACTCATTCTTTTGTGATCTCTTTTTTGCAAGCTTCCATCAGCCATTTGGGAGTGGATGTGGCACCACAGATTCCGATGGATTTTGCATTCCCCAGAAGGGCTTTGTCAATGTCTTTGGGACCGTCTATCTGATAAGAATTGGGATTGACTGTCTGACATTCGTGGAAGAGAATTTTTCCGTTGGAACTTTTGTGTCCACACACGAAGAATATCAGGTCGTGGCTGGAAGCGAATTTCCGGATGTTGGGCATACGGTTGGCTACCTGCCGGCAAATCGTGTCGAAGTATTCAAATGTGGCGTCTGCCGAAACATGTTTCTTAATATAAGCTACAATCTGCCGGAATTCGTCGAGTGATTTGGTGGTCTGTGAATAAAGACGGATGTCTTTCGTGAAATCCAGCTTGTTCACTTCTTCCAGGCATTCTATGACAATTGCTTTCCCGGCTGTTTGTCCCACAAGTCCCATCACTTCGGCATGTCCTTTCTTTCCGAATATGACAATCTGTTTTTCTGTTCCTGCAGGGGTGGAGTTATATTCCTGTTTGATACGTTTCTGAAGCTGAAGCACTACCGGGCAGGTGGCATCAATGATTTCGATGCAGTTTTGTCGGGCCGCCTCGTATGTTTCAGGCGGTTCTCCGTGGGCACGCAGCAGTACCTTTACGTTTTTCAGTTCTCCAAATTCTTTGTGGGTGATGGTGATGAGTCCCATTTTCCGGAGTCGTTCGCATTCTTGGCCGTTGTGCACAATGTCACCCAGGCAGTAGAGGGGTTTCCCCTTTGCCAGTTCTTCTTCCGCTTTCCGGATGGCTGTGGTTACTCCGAAGCAGAATCCTGAGCCTTCGTCAATTTCTACATTATTCATGATTCATGGACAGCTTTATTGAATTGTTCTTTCAGCCATTCTTTTTGTTCGGCGATGGTCAGATGACTGTTGTCGAGCAGGATGGCATCATCCGCTCTGCGCAGGGGACTGATTTCACGTGTCTGGTCGATATGGTCACGTTCTTTCACGTTTCTCAGAATTTCATCGAATGACACTTCCTGTCCTTTGGCTTTCAGTTCATCGTAACGTCGTTGGGCGCGGATTTCGGCTGAGGCGGTCACGAATATTTTCAGCTCGGCCTTGGGGAATACTGCCGTTCCGATGTCGCGTCCGTCCATGACGATACCTTTCTCCTTTCCCATTGCCTGCTGCTGTTCCACCATTGCCCGGCGGACAAATCCCAGTGCGGCAACCGGGCTGACGTGTGAAGACACTTCGAGCGTACGTATCTGCTCCTCTACATTGTTGCCGTTGAGGAAAGTCATTGGGCGTTGGGTATCCGGATTAAGACGGAAAGAGATGTGTATTTCTTTCATCTGCCGTTGAAGCTCTTCTTCCCGGATGCTGCCGTCGGTACGGAACAGATGGTGCTCCAGACAATAGAGGGTGACGGCCCGGTACATGGCTCCGCTGTCAATGTAAATATATCCGATTTCTTTTGCCAGGTCTTTCGCCATGGTGCTTTTTCCGCAGGAAGAGAAGCCGTCGATTGCGATGATAATTTTTTTCATGTCGTTCCGAACGATTTTATAAGTTGATTGAAAGTTCAAAGATAAAGTTTTTGTTTGTCTTTTCTGCTGTCAAAGCGTAAATGTTTGTTATTTTATTGCTTTTCATCGTTCTTTTCATTGTTCTTTTGCAGATTCCTGACGGTACAGGCCGTTAAAAATTCTGATGTGAGGAAACGGCGTATTGTTAATGTTTGCGAAAGAATGCCTGAAAAGGACAGGTTTGTCATTTTTCCGGGAGGGGAATGGGAGTGCTTGTTACGGATATGTTTATCTTCGCAGACAAATAGGATGTTGGAGTGGAATCGGAAATGAATCAGATGGGAATTACGGAATAATGAGGATAGAATTAATTGTTTACGGTAAAAAACGTTTTCTGCCGCTTTTGTTGTTGGGCGATGAGCAGGAATCCATGATTGACCGTTATTTGGAGCGGGGCAATCTGTTTGTGATGTACGATGAGGCGGATTGTCCGCTTGCTGTGGCGGTGGTGACATGTGAAGAGACGGGGGTCTATGAGTTGAAGAATCTGGCGGTAAGACCTGATTGTCAGCGTAAAGGTTACGGGGGCAAGATGTTGGATTTTCTTTTCCGCCTGTATCGTGACGTATGCCATACATGGCTGGTAGGTACGGGGGAGAGTCGGCCGACTGTTTCGTTTTATCAGAAGCATGGCTTTATCTATTCGCATACGGTGCCCGACTTTTTCATACAGAATTATGATCATCCCATTCTAGAAGACGGCAAGCAGCTCAGGGACATGGTTTATTTCAGCAAAACGGATGTTTCTTTCTGATAAACTGCCGGTGAGGGGGAATTACGTGCACATTTTTTGTATTTTCGCAATAAAGAAATTCAAACTTCTAACTATGAAACAAGAAAACAGTGACCAATTGCTGAAGCGGATTCATTCGTATATCGAGAATCTGTCTTATATGCGTGAGCCGGAAGGCTTGTACGAACCTATTGAATACGTGCTTGGACTGGGCGGAAAACGCCTGCGCCCCGTGTTGATGTTGTTGGCTTATAATTTGTATAAGGAAGATGTGGAACGTATTTTTCCCCAGGCGGCCGGGATAGAGACCTACCATAATTTTACGTTGCTTCACGATGACTTGATGGACAATGCCGATGTGCGTAGGGGCAAGCCGACGGTGCATAAGAAGTGGGATGAGAACA
Organism: uncultured Bacteroides sp.; assembly: GCA_949289295.1. Taxonomy (GTDB): domain Bacteria; phylum Bacteroidota; class Bacteroidia; order Bacteroidales; family Bacteroidaceae; genus Phocaeicola. Next base: position 46,654 of record CASENM010000024.1, on the reverse strand, counting down.
CGGCTATCCTTTCGGGCGACGCGATGCTGATTCTCGCTTATCGGTTCATGATGCAGGACTGTCCGACGGAATATATGAAAGAGGTGATGGACGTGTTCGGGCGTACGGCACTGGAAGTGTGCGAAGGTCAGCAGTGGGACATGGAGTTCGAGACCCGTACGGATGTGACGGTCGATGAGTATATCGAGATGATCCGGCTGAAAACTTCTGTGCTTTTGTCGGGAGCTTTGAAAATCGGTGCGATATTGGGTGGCGCTTCAGAGAAAGATGCCCAGTTGTTGTACGATTTCGGTATCAAGATGGGTCTGGCTTTCCAGTTGCAGGACGATTATTTGGACGTATATGGCGATCCGGCTGTGTTCGGGAAAAAGATTGGCGGCGACATTCTCTGCAACAAGAAGACTTTTATGCTGATTACAGCGTTCGCACATGCCGGTGAGGAGGACAAGAAGGAATTGCTGGGATGGATTGAAGCGAAGGATTTTGTTCCGTCCGAAAAGATTAAGGCGGTTACGTCCATCTATGACAAGGTAGGGATTGCCGCTCTGTGCCGTGAAAAAATCAATGCATATTATGAGGAAGGATTGCGTCTGCTGGATGAAGTCAGTGTGGAGCCGGTTTTGAAAGAGAATCTGCGTGGTTTCGTGTGCGGTCTGATGAACCGTAAATTGTAAGTTTTATGTTGGCTTTTGTAGATACCCATACCCATCTGTATACAGAAGAGTTCGATGCAGACCGCGAACTGGCTGTCATCCGTGCGAAACAGGCGGGGGTGACTCGTCTGTTCATGCCGAACATTGATGATACGACGGTAGATGCCATGCTGTCGCTTTGCCGTTCGCATGAGGGATGCTATCCGATGATTGGGTTTCATCCCACTTCGGTCGGTGCAGACTGGAAGAGGCGTCTGGAGTCGGTGAAACATTGGCTTGACTCTTCGCAGGCGTTTTATGGAATAGGAGAAGTGGGTTTGGACTTGTATTGGGACAAAACGTACAGGATGGAGCAGATGGAGGCTTTCGAGGTGCAGATAGGTTGGGCATTGGACCGTGACCTCCCTTTGGTGGTACATTGCCGTGAGGCTTATCCGGAGCTTTTTGAAGTGCTTGCGCCTTATAAAGGGACAGGACTGCGCGGAATCTTCCATAGCTTTACCGGTACGGAAGAAGAGGCGGAACGTCTGTTGGAACATCCCGGGTTTATGTTGGGCATCAACGGGGTAGTGACGTTCAAGAAGAGCACTCTTCCCGTTGCATTGCTTCGGGCACCGCTTGACCGGATTGTATTGGAGACGGACTCTCCGTATTTGGCTCCCGTACCTTATCGGGGCAAACGGAATGAGAGTGCATATCTGGTAAGCGTGGCTGAGAAACTCTCGGAAATCTATTCTGTTCCGTTGGAGACAATTGCAAGAACGACTACAGAAAATGCATGTCGGTTGTTCAGGATAACGGCATGAACATTTAAAGTTTATTAATTTTAAAGCCTTGAGTGTGGAGTGAAGAAAAAAAAGTCTACTTTTGCACTGCCAATCTGGAGAGGTGCTCGAGTGGTTGAAGAGGCACGCCTGGAAAGCGTGTATACGTCAAAAGCGTATCACGGGTTCGAATCCCGTTCTCTCCGCATCATCAATGTTTCATAAGGTTAACGCCCGGTTTTACATTTGAAATGTAATGCCGGGTGTTTTCTTTTGTTTTCATCTTGACAAACTGACAGAATGATAAATCAGGTACCCGACAATCCGAAATTTATGAGCTTTTGTATGCGCGGTGAAAAAGATTGGAAAGAGAGACCTTCCTTTTAATTCGATATGTTCGTGAGAAAACTTGTATCGGTGAAAAATGCAGGAGGTATTTGGATGTATGGTTTCTGCCTGTTTGGTATATGTGTTTTTAGGTTTCTTTTTGTTGTTGGAGGAAATGTTTGTTCCTTGTTGGAACTGGATAGAAAATTCAGTAGTTTTTGTTTTCGTGCAGATCATTGGATATACTTTTCGGAAACGTTTCGGTGTTTTGTCTGAAACGTTTCGGCGTTTTTCTCAAAATGTCCCGGTTTTTTCCGGCAATAATCGGGATGTTTCTGCCGGATGTGTGCAAAGTTTTATCCCCTCTGCAAGGCATTCTGAGAGGGGTGCTGATTATGTTTTTTTAAGAATACGTTTCTTTTAGGAGGAAAATCAGAAAAGTGCAGGTAAGCAAAAAAACGTTTTCTTTGATTTCGTGTCATGAAAAAAAGGGAAATATGTGTCTTTATGATATTCGAAGGCAGGCGGAGCAACTCTTGCCTATTCAGAACAGATAGCTATAGCCCTCTCCCAGATATTTCCGTATATGTTTCAGTGCTTTTGTTATTTGCGCTTCCACGGTTTTGACGGAAATACCCATGCTGTCCGCTATTTCCTGATTCGACATGTTGTCTATCCGGCTCTTCTTGAATACCTCCTGGCATCTGTCGGGCAAAGCACATACCGCTTCGCGGATAAGGCGGTAAAGTTCTTCCATTTCCAGTTCCGGATAATCTTTTCCCTGCAAGAGCTCTGTCTGGACCTCATCGAGGGAGGTAGTTTCTTTCCGGTCACGCAATGCGTTGAGCGCACGGTTCTTGGCCGATTGGAAAAGATAGGCTTTTAGGGATAACTTGATTTGAAGCATCTCCCGGTGTTCCCATACATACATGAACAAGTCGAGGGCCAGCTCTTCGGTTTCTTCGTGGTTGTGCAGGTAAAGGTCTATAAAACGACACAGAGGGGTAAAATATAGACTGAAGAGGTGTTTGAACGCATGTTTATCCCCTTCTCTGATCAGTCTCAACAATAATATGTCGTCCGTAACTTCCATCTTCTGTGAAATATGTTACAAAAATAGAAGTATTTGTAGTACTTTGCAAAAAAAACTATAAATAAACCTGATTAAAATATAACAGGGAGAAGGAACGAAAAATTGATTGCTGTTCAGAAAGCTGAAACCGGATACGCAAAGATACAGAATGGATACGGCTGATAATCAGCGTGTATAAATCTATAATTCTTTGTATATCCGGGTCCGGTCCGTATTTTCAATCGGAAGGTCAGTTCATTTCTTGTCATATTGGCCGTACATGGCCATTGCGCTCCACTCCAGATTTTTCCGGATGATACGGAGCAAACTTTTTACCTCTTTTTTCATAATACCTGAGTTTAGTCTTGTTATCCTTGTCTTTATGTTTTACACCACAATTATAGTGCTAATCGGTATAAGACACTTCTTGTGTAATCCCTTTTTTTGCAAGATAAATGGATTTCTTGATATGAATCAATGAAGAAATAAAGGAATGTGCAGGTAAGATGAAAAAAAGTCAGTCGTGACTAAGGGTTGTGTCATTTAGGTGTGTCATCCTAATAGAAAGACCAAATGCTTATGATGAAAAAAGAAATACCTTGGGAAGCGATTATACAGAAGTTGAAGGGGCAGGCCAATCCGGATATCGATGATTTTCTGGACAGTTGGTTGGAGGACGAGGAGAATGCCGCGCTTTTTCGTGAGCTTCAGGCCTTGTGGAGGCAGATTCAGCAGGATTCTGTTTCCTATACCCCCGATACATCCTTTTATTGGAAGGAGTTGTCGCGCCGTATGGAAGGATGTGAGAAGCAAACGGCAAATGTTTCCCGAAGAAGAACGTTGGGGACTCGTCTTGCCGTAGCTGCCTGCGTGACGGTATTGGCGGTACTGTCGTTCCTTGTCGGGAAAGGTACAGTTGGTCATGACGGCCATTATCCATTGTCGTACAGTAATTTGAGAGGAAAATCGAAAGCGTTGCTTCCCGACCGTTCCATCGTATGGCTGCATGGAGAAACCGAATTGTCATGCGACATCACTTATGCCGGAGGTGACGAACGGGTGGTGCGCATGGAAGGTGAGGCGTATTTTGATGTGGAGTCTGACAAGGAACGTCCGTTTGTAGTGGAAACCGAAGGGATGAAAATTGTGGTGCATGGCACAAAGTTTAATGTGGAGGCTTTTCCGGATTCTGAAAATGTGTATGTCAGTCTGGTAGAGGGATCGGTCTCTGTAGAAACCTCTACGGAATGCTGTATGCTGAAGCCCGGGGAAGTTGCTACGTATGACAAACAGGCGGGCAAGCTGAGTGTGGCTGCCGGCGATGTGCTTTTCGCTTCTTCATGGACGCGTGATGAAATCACCTTCAACCAGCAGACATTGCGCGAGATATGCCGCTTCCTCAGCAAGTGGTATGGCGTAAAGATAGACGTCAGTCCCGAAATTGCCGATACATACCGTTACACGTTTGTGCTTCACAATGAATCGTTGGAGGAGATACTCCGGCTGATGGCTCACATCAATCCGATGTGGTATTCGTTCAGTAGTGAAAATGAGCTCATGATATATCAAGTGGAAAAATAAGTTGAACATCTAAAAATGGAATCTGCCTATGTGAAAAAGTCCGACAGGAAATATATTTTCACCGGAATGCGGTGAGTTTGAAGAACCTTTATTAATTGTTTAAATTAAAATCTAACAAAAATGAACTATAAAAAATATTTGGCAATGTGTAGCTTGCTTTTTGTCTGTCTCGTGTCGTTCGCACAGGCAAAAAGTAAACTGATTACAGTTGATTTTTCGAATATTCCTCTTTCGGAGGCTATCACACGTATAGAACGTGTCAGCGGCTATACATTTTTCTATGATGCCGCACAGATTGACCTGAAGCAGAAAGTGAGCCTGAAAGTGGAACGCGCTTCAGTCAATCATGCGGTGGGCAGGATGTTGAAGAATACGGATCTGGGTTTTGAAGTGACTGATACGCAAATCGCTCTTTTTGCGAAGGGCCGTAAGGTTTCGGGAAGAAAGATTACCATCAAGGGGCAGGTGATTGCTCCCGACGGACCTGTAATCGGGGCCAGCGTGCTGGAAGAGGGTACGTCAAATGGTGTCATTACAGATATGGACGGAAATTATAAGTTGACCGTAGATGCAAGTTCCAAGGTGCAGGTTTCTTATATCGGATACACCACTCAGGCTTTCAAGGCAGGGTCGATGCCTTCGGTTGTGAAGTTGAGAGAAGATTCCAAACAGTTGCAGGAGGTAGTCGTGGTAGGTTACGGTTCGCAGCGCAAGTCAGACTTGACAGGGGGTGTTGCGGCAGTAGACGAGAAAACATTGAATCTGGTATCTTCCAATGATCTGATGGACAAGCTGTCCGGACAGATTCCGGGACTTACAATCACTTCGGGCAATGCGCAGCCGGGCGAAGACCAGACTATCCGTATCCGTGGCAACAACTCATTGACGGCCAGCAACGATCCGTTGGTTGTATTGGACGGTATTCCTTACAGCGGTTCAATCGGTGATATTGACCCGAATATCGTCGCAAATATTTCTGTATTGAAGGACGCATCGTCAGCCGCTATTTATGGTTCGAGAGGTGCCAACGGAGTCATCCTGATTCAGACCAAGAAAGGAGCGGTAGGAAAGGCTGTGGTCAACTATAAAGGTCAGGTAGGTATGGCAGAGACCGAACGCCGGCTGGACATGATGGACGGTGAGGAGTATATCCAGTATCTTTGTGACTTGAATCATCAGCTCTCGGGCACTCCCTACGAGGAGTTGTCTGCGGAGACTGTGCTCGGAGCGGACGAATATAAGAATTATCTGGCCGGACGTACCATCGACTGGCAGGACCTGATGTTCCGCAAGGCTCTGGTGACCAGTCATCAGTTGAGTATTTCCGGAGGAACGGAAAGCACCACCTATATGGCATCTATCTCCCATCTGTCACAGGACGGTGTGGTGGAGAATACAGGAATGAAACGTACGAATGTGGCTTTGAACGTGACACAGGACCTGAATGACTGGCTCACTATCGGAATCAATATGCAGGGTGTACAGAAGAGTTTCGGCGGTCTGAAACCGAATCTGGAGGACGGAATCAAGATGAGCCCTTACGGCAATTATGTGGATGAAGAGGGGGATTATGTGCAGTATCCGATGAGCCGTGACAATCTGTTCCAGAATCCGATGGCGGACATCAATGCCGTGAACGACAAAGTGAGCCGCAATGTGTTCATTTCTTCGTTTGCCGACATCAAGCTTCCGGTGAAGGGGCTGAGCTTCCGCACGAATTTCGGTTATAACTACCGGAACCGTATGGAAGGCACCTATTACGGACGGAATACGGTGACCGGTGCAGCGGTGAACGGTTCCGCTTCAGTGGAAAACAGACATTATTCGGATTACACATGGGAAAACATCTTGAAATATGAACGCACTATCCGTGAACATAAATTTGACATTACCGGTCTCTTCTCCTTGCAGGAAACGTCTAACGAAACTTCGAAGCAGTCTGCGGAAAGCTTCGTGAGCGACGCTTCAGGATATCATAACATGAAGGCCGGAGAAAAGAACATTACCGTCGATTCTTCTCTGACAGAAACAGCATTGCTTTCTTATATGTTGCGCTTCAACTATAGCTATAAAGGAAAGTATCTGTTCACCTTGACCGGGCGTTCCGACGGTTATTCTGCTTTCGGTGAGAATAACAAATATGCGTTTTTCCCGTCAGCTGCAGCCGCATGGAATATCGCAGCGGAAGATTTCATGGAAAATACGCACAACTGGCTGGACATGATGAAGCTCAGACTTTCGTATGGCTCGAACGGTAATCAGGCCATCAACGCCTATCAGACACTGGACCGCCTGAGCAGTGTGAAATACATCTGGGGAGATGCGGGGACTGTAGCGAACGGAGTGTTCCTGCCTTATAACGGTGTAGGTAACCCGAATCTGAAATGGGAGACGACCAATACCTTGAATGTGGGGTTGGATTTGTCTTTCTTCGGAGGCCGTCTGAACGGTAATATTGATTTCTACCTTTCCAATACGAAAGACTTGTTGATGAACCGTTCCGTACCGTATATGAACGGTTACCGTACGATTCTCGACAATATTGGTTCGACACGCAATGTGGGTGTGGAACTGGCTTTGTCGTCTGTCAATGTCCGGAATGACAATTTTACGTGGGGCACTTCTTTCAACTTCTCGTTGAACCGCGACCAGATTACCAAGCTGACAGACGGGGCGACACAGGATTTGACGAATGCATGGTTCGTAGGTGAGCCGGCACGGGTCTATTATGACTATAATGTAGTGGGGACCTGGCAGCTTGACGACCCGGCTTGGGACGAAACCCAACAGAAGTATCTGAACAGTAACGGTGAGGAAATACAGGCCGGTGCGGAACCCGGTTCGGCAAAGCTGGAAGACGTGAACGGCGACGGTACGATAGATGCGAACGACAAGAAGATTATCGGTTCCAAACTGCCGAGCTTCCAGATGTCGATGAGCAACAGTTTCACATATAAGAATTTCTTTGCCTCGTTTGTACTGAACGGTCTGTTCGGACAATGGAAACAGATGCACGACATGAACTTTGACCGTTGGATGAAGAATTTCAACTATCTGAGCGGCATGGGATATTGGACAGAAAACAATCCGACCAATGAAATGACTTCCATCACATACGTGCCGTTTGAAAAACATTCTTTCTACAAGAAAGTGAATTATGTGCAGATCAAAAACATTACAGTCGGCTATAACCTGCCGAAAAAAGCGTTGCAGGCAATCGGACTTACCGCTGTCCGCATTGATCTGAGCGTGAATAATCTGTATACGTTCAGCAATATCAAGAACTCGCTCAATTATGACAATGCACTGACCAATCAGGATGAAAAGGGACTGGTAATCGGGTATCCGACGGCGCGTTCCTATATGCTCGGACTGAATGTGACTTTCTGATGATTTATAATCTTAAAACAAATGATACGAATTATGAAAAATAAGATATTACTTTCTGCATTGGCTGCTTTGACAATGATTGGCGGCACAGGGTGCTCTGATTTTCTGGAGGAAGAAATGATGAATACCGACGGACCGGACCGTGTCTATACCAATACGTATGGCTTTGAGGTGGCAGCTACGGGTTTGTATGCCTGGGCCCGTGACGAATACAACACATGGGGAGGAAGCACCGGCGACTATGCGTTTTCGCATTCGCAGGCTTGTATTTATGAGGCTTTCCAGGTGGCTACGGATATCGTGTTCTGCGGGGCACAGCAGGACGGTTCGCTGACACCGTTCGAAAACTTGTCGTATACCCCTTCCACCACATTTGTCACTTCTTGCTGGAACTGGGGATATGGACTCATCGCTTCCTGCAATGAAATGCTGGAATATGCGGATGTCAACACGAACTGGGACAATGAAGGCGACAGGGAACTGTACCAGGCTACGGCCCGTTTCTTCCGGGCGTTCGCTTACCGTACGCTGGTTTATTTGTATGGCGATGTGCCTTGGGTAGATAAGATTGAGAAGAATTTCCGGGTAGACTTTACCCGTACCCCGAAAGCGGAAGTCTTGGCCAATATGGAGGCCGATCTGGAGTTCGCCGCACAACATTTGCCGGAAGACCCGGATAAGGTTGATGTGGGAAAACTGACGAAATGGGCAGCCAAACACTATTTGGCTGAAGTTTATCTGATGTCAGGAAAATATGAAGAGGCGAAAACTGTGGCTCAGGAAGTGATTGACGCTCCTTATTTCGAACTGATGAAGACCCGTTTCGGATCCGGGAAAGATCAGGAAGGGGATGTGTTCCATGATTTGTTCCTGGAGAACAACCAGAACCGTACGTCCGGCAATCGGGAAAGCATCTGGGTCATGCAGTTGGAATATAATACGACCGGCGGTGGCGGTGCGAATGTGGACTGGACACGCCGTGCATGGAATCCCCGTTACTGGGATGGCGTAGGCATGGATGCCAGTGAATTTACTCCGTTGCTGTTGTGCGACTCGCTGGGAGGCCGTGGATTGGCCCAAATTCAGCCGCTTACGTGGTGGATTGAAGATACTCCGGAATTTTATGATGAGTCTGATATCCGTAACTCGGAGTATAATATCAAGCGTCATTGGTATTATAACGACCCTGCCTATCCTGAAACTTACGGCAAACCGGTTGTGATTACAGAAAAAATGCGTGCCTTGAGCAAGGTGTATCCGGTGATTACCAAGTTCTTCTATGGTAAGACGGATGATGATCCGGCACTGACAGGAGGTAGCAAGGACAGAATGAAAATCCGTCTGGCGGAGACTTATCTGTTCAAGGCAGAAGCTTGTATCCGTCTGGGACAGACTAGTGAAGCTGCAAAGGCTATCAATGAAGTGCGCCGGCGTGCCGGAGCTTCCGACATCGACGCTTCGCAGGCCACGATGGACTTCCTGCTTGATGAACGTATTCGTGAACTGGTGGGTGAAGAACAGCGCCGTTTCACTCTGCAACGTACCGGAAAGCACGTAGAACGGGTAAACAAATATAACACTAAGACAAAAGGATTTACTGAGAAGAACTTGTTGTGGCCTATTCCGCAGAATGTGATTGATGCGAATACAGGTGCAGAGTTCCCTCAGAATGATTGGAAAAATTAAGGTTAATAATTTCTTTCTTGGTTCTCCGGCGCCGGAACTCCGTAAGGAACCGGTGCCGGAATTATTCAATTGCTTATGAAACACACATTGATAAGTTTGTTTATGGTTTGTCTGGGCGGGTTTTCCGGACTGTCTGCCCAAACGCATTCAAAGCCTTTGCCGGCCGAACAGGAAATTCAGCTGTCGTATGGGGCCGACCGTCTGGGAAAGCGTCAGGATGCTGCAATGAAACGTTTCAGAGATAACAGGCTGGGGGCGTTTGTCCATTGGGGATTGTATGCCATTCCTGGAGGTGAATGGAACGGAAAAGTATATCCTGGGGCCGCCGAGTGGCTGAAAGCGTGGGCGGATGTGCCTTCTGGCGAATGGCTGAAACTGATGGACCGATGGAATCCTCAAAAGTTTGATGCCCGGAAATGGGCGAGGATGGCCAGGGAAATGGGGGTGAAATATGTGAAGATTACGACCAAACATCACGAAGGGTTTTGTCTGTGGCCCAGTAAATATACAAAGAATACGGTAGAGTATACACCTTATAAAAAAGACATATTGGGTGAATTGGTGAAGGCGTATAATGACGAGGGAATCGACGTACATTTCTATTTTTCGGTAATGGACTGGAGTCATCCGGACTATCGTTCATCCATCAAGACAGAAGAAGACGAAAAGGCTTTCATGCGTTTCCTGGAATTTACGGACAATCAGCTGAAAGAATTGGCTTCCCGTTATCCGACAGTGAAGGACTTTTGGTTTGACGGGACTTGGGATGCCAGTATCAAAGAAAACGGATGGTGGACGGCGCATGTGGAAAAAATGCTGAAAGAGCTTCTTCCCGGGGTAACAGTCAACAGCCGGTTGCGTGCGGACGATTTCGGCAAACGTCATTTTGACAGCAACGGGCATCTGATGGGTGATTATGAATCTGGTTACGAACGTCGTCTGCCTGATCCGGTAAAGGATTTGAAAGTGACCCGTTGGGACTGGGAGGCTTGCATGACATTGCCCGAGAATCAATGGGGGTATCATAAAGACTGGTCTTTGAGCTATGTGAAAAATCCGGTAGAGGTGATTGAACGTATTGTACATGCTGTTTCGATGGGAGGAAACATGGCAGTCAATTTCGGCCCTCAACCCGACGGGGATTTCAGGCGGGAGGAAAAGCTCATGGCTGAGGCTGTGGGGAAATGGATGAAGAAGTATGGCGAATGTGTTTACGGATGTGATTATGCCGGATGGAAAAAGCAGTCGTGGGGATATTACACCCGTAAAGGCAGGTCTGTTTATATGGTCGTGTTCAATCCGCCATACTCCGGAAACCTTACGGTGAATGTTCCTCAGGGCATAAAGATAACGGGTGCTGTCATGACCGGAAAGGGTGAGAACTTGAAAGTGACAGAAACTGCACGGAACGAATACAACGTCGGGATGCCCGTTTCTGATCCGGGAGAACCATTTGTTGTCCGGTTGCAGGTTGAGGAAACTTCCGGCTCGTCTGACAAGTATCGTGATGCGTTGACTTGATGTAACACCTGAAAACAGTAATTTCGATGAAAACATTACTTTTGGCAGTCCTTTCCTGTGTATGGGCATGTGGTCTGTCTGCACAAAAGACGACTGAAAAGGATGATGTGACAGAAATAATGAAACGTGTGGCCGATTGGCAGATTGCCCATCCTAATGACGGCACTGAACATGATGATTTGGACTGGACACATGCTGCTTTGTATATGGGCATGATTGACTGGGCCGAATTGTCCGAGAAGGAAAATGGAGACGATTCATATTATCGCTGGTTGCTCCGTATCGGTAAACGGAATCATTTTCAAGTGGGGAAATGGATGTATCATGCTGACTTTATTGCAGTGGGGCAACCTTTCATTGACTTGTATATAAAATATGGTGATGAAAAGATGATAGCCCCTGTCATGGCACGCGCAAATTGGATTGTGGAACATCCGGCAAGAACAACTCTTGAACTGGATTATGGAAAGTGGGAGACGCTTGACCGTTGGTCCTGGTGTGATGCCCTGTTCATGGCCCCTCCTGTATATGCAAAACTTTATGCATTGACGGGAGACAGAAAATATCTTGATTTCTTGAACAGGGAATACAAGGCTACCTACGAGTATCTTTTCGACAAGAAGGAACGTTTGTTTTACCGTGACCGCCGGTATTTCAACCAGCGGGAGGCGAATGGGATGAAGGTTTTCTGGGGAAGAGGGAACGCTTGGGTTGTAGCCGGCCTGGTTGAAATTCTGAAAGTGCTGTCGCCGCAGGATGGTTCCCGTAAATTTTATGAAGATTTGTTTGTGGAATTGTCCGCACGTTTGTCTGGATTGCAAAGCCCTGACGGTTATTGGCATGCCAGCTTGCTGGATCCGGACTCTTATCCTTCGCCTGAAACCAGTGCGACCGGATTCATTGTATATGCTTTGGCGTATGGTATCAATATGGGTTTGTTGGATGAAGCCAGGTTCATGCCGGTGGTGGAAAAAGGATGGAAGGCATTGACTGACGCTGTGGAAATAGACGGAAAACTCGGTTATGTACAGCCGATTGGAGCTGACCCTCGGACAGTGACCCGTGAAATGACTGAAGTATATGGAGTGGGCGCATTTTTAATGGCAGGTTGTCAGTACAGAATGTTGCTTGAATAGTTTAATTTTGTAAGTTTGCAATGGGATGAAAAAGAATATATTGTATCAATTGATAATATGCGTATGCTTGTCGGTCTTTCAGGCTGTATCTGCGCGTGAGGTGATTCCGTTTAACGAAGGGTGGGAGTTCAAGAAAGGCCCTTTCCCTGAGAATGCATTGAAAACGGTCCGGATGTGGGATGGAGAATGGGAACGAGTCTCCGTGCCTCATACCTGGAATGCGGATGACATGCAGAAGGAAGCGGCTTCTTTTTACGAGGGAGAAGCTTACTATCGCAAGCATTTCGTTTTCCCGGAAACGATGAGAGGAAAACGTGTGTTCCTTCGGTTTGAAGGTGTGGGCGCATGTGCGGAGGTGTACATCAATGGTTATCTGGCAGGGACACATAAAGGCGCTTATTCTGCTTTTGTCTGTGAACTTGGTCCTCAAATCAAATGGGGAAAGGAGAACGAAATCATAGTGAAGGCAGACAATATGGCCCGTCCGGATGTAATTCCGGTCAACCATAGCCTGTTCGGTGTGTATGGGGGGATCTATCGTCCTGTGTGGCTGGTGGTAACGGAACCATGCAGTATCGTTGTGAATGATTGTGCGTCTGCCGGTGTGTATATCACGCAGAAGAATGTGTCCCGGAAATCGGCAGAAGTGGCAGTGAAGGTCAAGATTGATAATGCGACATTGGCTCCTGTGCCTTTGCGGCTTGAGAATGCCGTTTACGATGCGGACGGCAAACTGGTAAAAAAGCACAGCCAGACTTTTGAACTGACTCCGCAGGGTACTCAAAGTTATAGTTCATCCTTTAAGCTGAATAATCCGCATTTATGGAATGGACGGAAGGACCCTTACCTTTATAAAGTAGTTTCCCGTTTGTTCGAGGGAGACAAGATGCTTGATGAAGTGGTGCAGCCTTTGGGTATCCGTAAATATGAAATTGTGGCGGGGAAGGGGTTCTTCCTGAACGGAGAGAAATATCCGATGTATGGTGTGACGCGTCATCAGGACTGGTTGGGACTGGGAAGTGCCCTGACGAACAAGGAGCATGATTTTGATTTGGCTGCCATTATGGACATAGGTGCGACTACAGTCCGTTTCGCACATTATCAACAGTCTGATTATATCTATTCCCGCTGTGATACATTGGGCCTGATTATTTGGGCGGAAATTCCGTTTGTGAACCGTGTGACAGGTTATGAATGGGAGAATGCACATCAGCAGATGCGTGAACTGATTCGTCAAAGCTTCAATCATCCTTCCATATATGTGTGGGGAATTCATAATGAAGTGTATCATCCTCATGAATACACAGCTGCTTTGACCCAATCGCTTCATGATTTGTGTAAGACAGAAGATCCGGGCCGTTTTACTGCCGCAGTCAACGGTTACGGGCATGCGGAGCATCCGGTGAACCTGAATACGGATATTCAGGGGATGAACCGTTATTTCGGCTGGTATGAGAAAAAAATTCAGGATATATTGCCTTGGGTGGAGCAGCTTGAAAAAGATTATCCATGGCAGCGTCTTATGTTGACGGAGTATGGGGCGGATGCGAATTTGGATCATCAGACGGAGATATTGGGTGATGCACTGAATTGGGGAAAGCCCTTCTATCCGGAAACATTTCAGACTAAAACTCACGAATATCAGTGGAGTGTCATCGCCGAACATCCTTATATTATTGCTTCTTATTTGTGGAATATGTTTGATTTTGCGGTTCCGATGTGGAAAAGAGGAGGAGTTTCTGCACGTAATTTAAAAGGATTAGTTACCTTTGACCGGAAAATAAAGAAAGACTCTTATTTCTGGTATAAGGCGAACTGGAGTAAAGAGCCTGTTCTTTATTTGACTCAACGCCGTAATGTTGACCGTGAGAAAAAACAGACGTCTGTCACAGTATATTCCAATATAGGTGTCCCCGTAGTGTATCTTAACGGGAAAAAACTGGAAGGGATGCGTCAAGGATATACAAGTGTGCATTATGTCTGGGATAAGGTGATCCTTGAAGAGGGCAGGAACAGTGTGAAGGCGGTGGTCCGTATAGGCAACAAGGAATATACAGATGAGATAGAATGGATATATGACGGTGAACGGGGAAGGGCTGCCGACACGTATGTGAACGAGCAGGAACATGCCGGCTGGTGATGGATTATCATTAATTTTAAATATAATAAATAGTAGAGACATGAGAAATTTTAAAGCATTGTTGATGGGGACTTGCGTAGCCTTTTTGTGCGCTTGTTCAACCCAACAGGAGTCCGCTGTGCAAGTGAATGAGCATGGAACGCAGTGGACGTGGAACAAAGGAACAATTGTCGTTGAAACTCCTCAGCGTCCGGAAGGTCAGAAGAGTGTGTTGGGACTGACAGCTCCGAAACTGGAAGTTGTGCGTGTCGGATTTGTAGGTCTGGGTATGCGTGGCCCTGGAGCGGTTGAACGTTTTACGCATATTCCTGGAACACAGGTCGTAGCTCTTTGCGACTATGAGGAAGAGCGTGCGGAGAAATGTCAGGAGTTCCTGAAAAAAGCGTCGTTGCCGAAAGCGGCTGTCTATTCAGGTGAAAAAGGATACGAGGAGTTGTGTAAGCGTGAGGATATTGATTTGGTCTACATTGCTGCCGACTGGATGCATCATTTCCCCATTGCCAAGTGTGCGTTGGAAAACGGGAAACATGTGGCTATCGAGGTGCCTTCTGCCATGAATCTTGAGGAATGCTGGACACTGATCAACTTGAGCGAAACAACCCGCAAGCATTGCTTTATTCTTGAAAACTGCTGCTATGACTGGTTTGAGATGAACACTCTGAATATGGCTCAGCAGGGAGTTTTCGGTGAAGTAATCCGTGCTCAGGGTGCTTATATCCATAATTTGGATGAGTTCTGGGATCATTATTGGAAGAACGGTGAAGACGACAAGCTGGGATGGCGTCTTGACTATAATATGCGCCATCGTGGTGATGTGTATGCCACTCATGGACTTGGCCCTGTGGCTCAAGCTTTGAATATTCACCGTGGTGACCGTATGAAGACGTTGGTTGCTATGGATACGAAGTCGATTGTTGGAAAAGAACTGGTGGAAGAGCGTACAGATTCTACTTGCAACAATTTCCGTAACGGTGACCATACTACTACGCTGATTCGTACAGAAAACGGTAAGGTGATTGAAATCCAGCATGATGTAATGACTCCCCAGCCTTATAACCGTCTGTATCAGTTGACCGGAACAAAAGGATTTGCCAACAAGTATCCGATAGAAGGATATGCTTTGGGGGGCGACCAGTTGAATGCATCGGGCGTGCAGCCGAAAGTGGATGACTTGAGTGCACATAGTTTCTTGCCGAAAGCAGAGATGGAAGCGTTGGTGAAGAAATATCAGCATCCTATTCTGAAGAAATACGGTGAAATGGCAAAAGAGGTAGGCGGACATGGTGGTATGGACTTTATCATGGATTGCCGTCTGGTTTATTGCCTGCAGAACGGACTTCCGTTGGATATGGACGTATATGACTTGGCTGAATGGTGCTGTCTGGCAGAATTGGGCGAACTGTCCATGGATAACGGATGCGCTCCGGTTGCTTTCCCTGACTTTACCCGTGGTGAATGGAATGTGGTGAAAGGTTATAAACATGCTTTTGCAAGTCCTGAGGATGAAAAGGATGCCGCTGAAAAGGCTGAGGCATTTACTGCCAAGCTGAAGGAGCAGGGTGCGAAAGAGTGGGCTTCCGAGAAATGATGTAAGACATATCCGGTTGCCGGTTGAACAAAAGGCACGAAGACACAGAACTCTCTGTATATTGGAACTTCGATATATATGCTCTGTGTTTCCGTGCCTTTTGTTTTTATCCATGATGGGATAAGAAACGTATGGGCATAAAAAAAGTCTGTAGGCTGAGGCTTACAGACTTTCAATTCTCTCTATTGTCCGAGATTATTTTGCTACAACTGCAGAGTCACCAGTTGCTGCAGTGTCATTTACTGCAGTTGTATCAACAGCCGGAGCTGCTTCTTCTACTGTTTCTACTGATGCAGAGTCAGCTGCACTTTCATTGTTAGCTGCTTTGTTACCGCAAGAAGCGAAAGATACAGCAGCAAATGCTACGAACAAAAATACTAATTTTTTCATTTTCTTTTGCTTTTAAATCTGTAATACTTATGATGTTGTTCTTTTAAAACGTTGCAAAGATATAGAGTTTTTTAATATGTTGTTCTCTCTGTACTTACTTTTTTTCGAAAAAATATGTTGTAGAATATATGATATTGATAATCAATATGTTTTTAAATATAATTTTTCTTCTTTGCAAAATAAAAATTTTTTCCTATAGAAATGAATCGTAAATAATGTATAACTTTGCAGTCTATATGAATAAAGTAGACAAAGTTTATGGTTGATACAACTGTTTTTCAGAATAAGGTAGCTGTATATTATACGTTAGGGTGTAAACTCAACTTTGCCGAGACTTCTTCGATAGGCAAGATGTTGAAGGAGGCTGGAGTACGTACCGCACGGAAAGGAGAGAACGCTGATATCTGCATCATAAATACCTGCTCTGTGACGGAGATGGCAGACAAAAAATGCCGTCAGGCTATTCATAAGCTAGTCCGGCAGCATCCGGATGCTTTTGTCGTAGTGACAGGCTGTTATGCTCAGCTCAAGCCGGGGCAGGTGGCTGATATTGAAGGGGTGGATTTGGTGCTGGGTGCCGAGCAGAAGGGGAATATAATGGATTATCTTGTGAATCTTGAGAAGAAAGGACATGGGGAGGCTGTTACGACGGCTGTGAAGGATATACGGACTTTTTCTCCTTCGTGTTCGCGGGGTGACCGTACTCGTTATTTCCTGAAAGTACAGGATGGCTGTGATTATTTTTGTTCCTATTGTACGATACCGTTTGCACGTGGAAGAAGTCGAAATGGAAGGGTTGAGGATTTGGTGGCTCAGGCGTGTCAGGTTGCCGAGGAGGGCGGAAAAGAGATTGTGCTCACGGGGGTGAATATCGGTGATTTCGGCAAATCGACAGGAGAGAACTTTTTCAATCTGGTAAAAGCTCTTGATGAAGTGGACGGTATCGAGCGTTATCGTATTTCTTCTATTGAACCGAATCTTCTGACGGATGAAATCATTGAGTTTGTGGCCGGTTCCAAACGTTTCATGCCCCATTTCCATATTCCGTTGCAGGCCGGATGTGATGAGGTGTTGAAACTGATGCGCCGGCGTTACGATACAGCATTTTTCGCAAAGAAAATAGAGACCGTGAAGCGTCTGATGCCGGATGCTTTCATCGGAGTGGATGTGATGGTCGGTACACGTGGAGAGACTGCTGAATATTTTGATCGGGCTTATCGTTTCATAGAGGGGCTTGATGTGACCCAGTTACATGTGTTCAGTTACTCGGAGCGTCCCGGAACCCAAGCGTTGAAGATTGATTATGTAGTAAGTCCTGAAGAAAAACATCGTCGTAGCCAACTGTTGCTGGCTTTGTCTGATCGGAAACTCCATGATTTCTATGCAAGTCACGTGGGGCAGGAGGCAGAGGTGCTGATGGAAAAAGCGAAGCCGGGTGTGGCGATGCACGGATTTACGGAAAATTATATTCGTGTGGAGTTGGCACACGATGACAGTCTCGACAATCATCTGATAAAGGTTCGTTTGGGAGATTTCAATGATGACGGGACTTCGCTGAAAGGGTTTGCCATATAATAAATAGGTATGAAAAAAATATCTGTTGTGATATTGAACTGGAACGGCGCGGAAATGCTTCGGCGCTTCCTGCCTTCCGTCGTGACTTTTTCAGAGAGAGACGATGTGGAGGTCTGTGTGGCTGACAATGCCTCTACCGATTCTTCGTGTGAGATGGTTCGGAAAGAGTTCCCTTCGGTAAGGCTGGTCTGCCTGGACCGTAACTATGGTTTTGCGGAAGGATATAACCGGGCTTTGCAGGAGGTGAAGGCCGAATATGTGGTGTTGCTCAACAGTGATGTGGAAGTGACCGAAGGTTGGCTTGCTGCTTTGGAGAAATATATGGATGTTCATCCGCAGGTGGCGGCATGCCAGCCAAAGATATTGAGCTATAGCCGTCGGGAGATGTTTGAGTATGCTGGTGCGGCGGGCGGTTTTATAGACCGCTATGGATATCCTTTTTGTAGAGGACGCATTTTAGATAAGGTAGAGAAAGACGCAGGGCAATATGACACTCCGGTTTCCGTGTTCTGGGCGACGGGTGCTGCACTGATGGTCCGTCTGGACATATATAAAGATACGGGTGGACTGGACAGCCGTTTTTTTGCCCACATGGAGGAAATCGATTTCTGCTGGCGCCTGAATAGCCGTGGTTATAAACTGGCTTGTGTGCCGGAAAGCAGGGTTTATCATGTGGGAGGAGCAACTTTGAAAAGGGAGAATCCCCACAAGACTTATCTCAATTTCCGGAACAACCTGCTGATGCTGTATAAGAACCTTCCGGAGTTGGAAATGACTTCTGTAATGCGTGTCCGCAGTCTGCTCGATTACGTGGCGGCTTTCGTTTTCCTGGTGAAGGGCGATAGGGCGAATTGTAAAGCTGTGATGCAGGCGCGGCATGATTTCAGGCGGATGCGTCCGCTTTATGAGTCTGTCAGGAATGAGAATCTTCGTCAGACGGTAGTGGAAGATATTCCTGAACGTGCACTGTTCAGCATATTGTGGCAGTCGAAAGTGCTGAGAAGGACTAAGTTCAATTTGTTGCCCGTCCGGTGAAAATCGTGTCGGAAAAATAGTCGGGTTGTCTTGTGTTGGCAGAAGACAGCCCCGATTTTTTTTGTCGCCCAAAGAGGCTGATTGGTGTAATACTGTCAATTTAGGTGTTGCCAGTGGCAGTCAGATGTGTCAGTTTGTCAGTTTCCGGTTGTGGCACACTTTTCGTTATGCTATTTGCGTCCTTTGTAGGACATGAAAATAAAAATATAACAATTTAAATATAAACACTATGAATATTAAACCATTGGCAGACAGAGTGCTGATTCTTCCGGCACCGGCCGAAGAGAAGACAGTTGGCGGTATCATTATTCCGGATACAGCGAAAGAAAAACCATTGCAGGGTGAAGTGGTAGCAGTTGGCCACGGAACTAAAGACGAAGAAATGGTTTTGAAAGTAGGTGATACTGTATTGTACGGTAAATATTCTGGCACAGAAATCGAACATGAGGGTGTAAAATACCTGATGATGCGTCAGAGCGATGTGCTTGCTGTTATCGGATAAATAATCAGAAACTTAAGAACTGAAGCTTAAGAATTAAAAAAACAAAAAAATTATGGCAAAAGAAATACTTTTCAATATTGATGCCCGCGACCAGTTGAAGAAAGGCGTGGACGAGTTGGCTAATGCGGTGAAAGTAACACTGGGTCCTAAAGGACGTAACGTTATCATCGAGAAGAAGTTCGGTGCGCCTCACATTACAAAAGATGGTGTGACAGTAGCAAAAGAAATTGAATTAGCTGATGCTTTCCAGAATACAGGTGCTCAGTTGGTTAAATCGGTTGCTTCAAAGACAGGTGACGATGCCGGTGACGGTACTACTACTGCAACTGTATTGGCTCAGTCAATTGTAGGCGTAGGCTTGAAAAATGTAACGGCGGGAGCCAACCCGATGGATTTGAAACGTGGAATCGACAAGGCGGTTGCTAAAGTGGTTGAGTCTATCAAGAATCAGGCTGAGACCGTAGGTGACAACTATGACAAGATTGAACAGGTGGCCACTGTTTCAGCAAACAATGATCCGGTTATTGGTAAGTTGATTGCAGATGCCATGCGTAAAGTTTCTAAAGATGGTGTCATTACAATCGAAGAGGCCAAAGGAACAGATACTACTATCGGTGTGGTAGAAGGTATGCAGTTTGACCGCGGTTACTTGTCGGCTTATTTCGTGACAGACACTGAAAAGATGGAATGCGTGATGGAACATCCGTATATTCTGATTTACGACAAGAAAATCAGTAATTTGAAAGATTTCTTGCCTATCCTGGAACCGGCTGTACAGAGCGGACGTCCTTTGCTGGTCATTGCGGAAGATGTGGACAGCGAAGCTTTGACTACTTTGGTTGTTAACCGTCTGCGTGGTCAGTTGAAGATTTGTGCTGTGAAAGCGCCGGGATTCGGTGATCGTCGTAAGGCTATGCTGGAAGATATTGCCGTATTGACAGGTGGTGTGGTTATCAGCGAAGAAAAAGGGTTGAAGCTGGAACAGGCTACTTTTGAAATGTTGGGCTCTTGTGACAAAGTAACCATCACGAAAGAAAATACAACTATCGTAAACGGTGCTGGTGACAAGGAGAACATTCAGGAACGTATCAACCAGATCAAGGCTGAAATCAAGAATACGACTTCTGACTACGATAAGGAAAAATTGCAGGAACGTCTGGCTAAGTTGTCAGGTGGTGTGGCTGTTCTGTATGTAGGTGCTGCTTCTGAAGTGGAAATGAAGGAAAAGAAAGACCGTGTTGACGATGCGTTGTGTGCTACGCGTGCCGCTATCGAGGAAGGAATCGTTCCGGGAGGTGGTGTTGCCTATATCCGTGCTATCGATGCATTGGAGGGTATGAAAGGTGACAATGCAGACGAAACTACGGGTATTGAAATCATCAAGCGTGCTATTGAAGAGCCTTTGCGTCAGATTGTGGCCAATGCCGGCAAAGAAGGTGCGGTGGTCGTTCAGAAGGTACGTGAGGGTGAAGGTGACTTCGGCTATAATGCTCGCACGGATGTCTATGAGCATCTGCACGCCGCAGGTGTGGTTGATCCTGCCAAGGTTACGCGTGTGGCTTTGGAAAATGCGGCTTCCATTGCAGGCATGTTCCTGACTACAGAATGTGTGATTGTAGACAAGAAGGAAGATAAACCTGAAATGCCCGCGGCCGGAATGGGCGGTATGGGCGGAATGATGTAATAATCTTTTTTCCCCAATATTATATGAAGTCCCGACTGGATTTGCGTCCGGTCGGGATTTTTTTTTGCACAGAAAAGCATTGTTGGCTCAAGTCGGTTATAAGCCGACTTGATTTTATATGTTAAAATGGTTGGGAATGACAATTGTTTGGCAATTAGTTGCTATATTTGGTGATAAACGGACTTGAATACAGTGACTTATGAAAGCAAGAACTTTTTTTGGAATGTGGGTTGCATTATTGTGTATATGTGGCTTTGCGGGTTGTAAGGAGGAAGAGTTTGATGTTCCGACTTTCGTTTTTGATGACAATGGAGTGTGTTATTCTTCATCGGTTGTTCCTGTTTCGCAAGAGGATTTTGAGTGTAGAGTGGTTGGATATGGTTGGAAACATGTGAGTACTTATGAAATTGGACATGACGGACAATGTGTGCCGGAGGATTATTATAAAGATTTGATAGGCATTGGGCCTGAGTGGTATTATTTTGAAAGTGCATCTTCTTTGAAGAGCTATATGTATGTAGATGCTTATCCGGCTTGGGGATTCATGGCGTATAATTACCGGCTTGAAGAAGCTAACCGGATAGTGGTCAATGACAAAACTTATATGCAGCTTCTTTCTGTGGACGGAGATGTGATGCGGATAGTGAAATATCTTGGTGTGCACTCTGACGGTGACAAAATATACGGTTATGCAACCTATCGGCGCATGACTGCGGAAGAGTTGGAGGAAGTGCAGGATGAATATGATGTCAACTTGTCAGAAGTGGTGAATCTGACCCTGTCGGTAAAGGACAATCCGGTGATAGTTTCGGGAAAAGAATTTGAGTTTGATGTGCTTGCCAGCAATGGTGTCTGTGTGTTTGAAGCTTTCAGGGACGGATATTGCAATATTATAACCGAAGGAAATCATGTGAAAGTGGAATTGCTGAAAAATGGGGTGAAACTGACAGGCAGTGACAAATTGATGCATTGTGGAATTTCCATTTATTCTACAGATGAGGAGCTGGAACCGGAAGGAACTGACATTTATGATTTTGACTATACGGAAATAGTTTTGACGGAAGACAAACGGCTTGTGTCGGCGGACGGGGATGATTTGTATTATGAGTTTGGGGGTATGGAGGTGCATTCGAGGGATGAATATTTTGGCAGCATATTGAGCCGGTATTCACCGGTTGCTTTGCTCGTGGTGGATGAGAACAAGGAGGCCCGTTATCTTCGTCTGCGCGGAGGAAAAATATATTTCAACGAACTGCTTCCGCAGGATGTGCTTGATTCTCTGGCTGCCGGTAATGGCGGTGATTCGATAAATTATAAACTGGAGCTTATTTCGGCCGGAGGCGATGTCTTTCAGGTGTTGCCGTTTAAGGTTGTATATCAAAAAAAGGAATGGAGGAGTGAAGTATGACAAAAGAAGAACTGATGCGTAAAGCGATTGAACTTTCGGTGAAGAATGTGGCCGGAGGTGGTGGACCCTTTGGGGCAGTAATAGCCCGTAACGGTGAAATAGTGGCGGAGGGAACTAACCGTGTGACTCCTGATAATGATCCTACCGCACATGCTGAAATCAGTGCGATTCGTGCGGCGGCAAAAAAGTTGGGCACTTTTGATTTGAGCGGGTGTGAGATATATACTTCATGCGAACCTTGTCCGATGTGTCTGGGAGCCATTTATTGGGCACACCTTGACCGCATGTATTATGGAAACAACAAGCATGATGCCGCTGCCATCGGTTTTGATGATGCGTTCATTTATGAAGAGTTGGAGTTGAAGCCTGAAGACCGTCGGTTGAAGTCGGAAGTCCTTTTGCCGGAAGAGGCAATCAGAGCTTTTCAAGACTGGACTGAAAAGACGGATAAGGTAGAATACTGAATGAGCCGGGAAATCGGCTTGAAACAATTCCGGAATAGATTCGAGTGAAATCTGAATATTCTCTGTTCGATTGGACAGCTTGAATTGGCTTGTTGGGCCCGTTGTCTGAAAATGCTTCGGCGTTTGGAACAAAACGTTTCGGCGTTCTGGTGCAAACGCCGAAACGTTTTGTCGATTTTTTCTTAGATGGATTGGCCGGCTTCGAACAATATCTTGAATTCACGCTCGAAATTAGGCGTGAGTATTCCTTTTCCCAATGCATCTTTTATGTCTTGGAGTGTCCAGAATTGGCCGCCGTCCAGTTCCTTACTGGGGGAAATCGGTCCGTCATAAACCGTTTTATGTGCAAATACAAGTTCTTTCTCACGGTCTGATTCAAACACATAATGTTTCAGCAATTGGGGTGTGAAGTCTTCAATTCCCAGTTCTTCACGTGCTTCACGTTTCAGTGCCATTTCTACGCTTTCTCCCAAATCGATGTGTCCGCCTACAGCCGTGTCCCATTTCCCGGGCTGGATATCTTTCCATTCCGGGCGTTTCTGCAGATACAGTTCGCCTTTGCTGTTGAATACATGCAAGTGGACTACGGGATGCAACAGTTTGCTTCCGCTGTGACATTCGCCGCGTGTGGCGGCTCCGATGATATTCCCTTCTTCATCCACGACAGGAAACATCTCTTTATTGTTGTCTTTCATCTGATATTGTTTTTTTGTTTTTTCCTTTTACCATTTCAATCTTCCGTACTTCTCCTTGCACCATAGCTGCCAGGCATTTACGCTGTTCTGCCAGATTACGTAGGCACAAGGAGCGATTGCCGCTGTCGGGTTCAGGTAGGTAATGGTGAGCCATATTCCTACAATGGTATTCTTTTGTCCCAAGGCCTGGCCGCCGCTGATGCTGTCGCCATAACGTTTCCCTACGGTTTTCCCTGTGCCGAACAGGATAAAGGTGACGGCAAGCGGGAGCAGAAGAAGCAGAGTCATTGTCATACCCGACAGTCTGGCGGTAAGTATATTATGCATGGTCAGTCCCATGACGATGGATAGGCTGAACCCCCACATATAGAATGCGAGATTCTTTACCGATTTGATTTTTCCTGCGACTTCAGGTAACCATTTCCGTGTGGCCATGGCGCAGCAGAAAGGCAAGATCAGCACGGTGGTCACTTTCTCCAGAATTATCAGGAACGATGTGGCAAAAGTAATGTCGGCTTCTTTTTCTACCAGCGGAAAGAACAAAGGTATCAATATGGCAGTCAGTCCGTTGTCAATCAACGTATAGACAGTCATGGACGCGATGCTTCCGCCCAGTTTCTCGGTGATGACCGCCGCTGCGGCGGCAGTCGGACACATGATGCAGACGAACATCCCTTCGAGGATGAGCTTGGCGGCACCTTCGGTGTATGTCATGACCCAGACGAGTAGTCCTGCCAGCACGATGCGGATGGCCTGCAGCCATCCATGCCATGCGTGTAGTCTCAGGTCGTGTAGTCTGATTTTGCAGAAAGTCACGTAGAGCATCGCAAAGATAAGGAACGGCATGACTTCGATGAAAAAAGGCCCTGCCGTGTTTCCGATGGGTATAAGAAAGTCCACCTCACTGAAAAGCAGGTATACGCACGCTCCGATAGCCATTGAACATGGCAGCGTCCATTTCTTGAAGAATTTGATCAGTCCCATGACAAGAGTTCTTTAAATGCCGCAAAAGTAACAATATTATTTGATTGTTGTGTCTTTTATTTTTCAAGACAACCTTTTGCGTATAGAAGCGGCCGCTCCTTTTGCATAGTTTTGAGTAGGCTTCCATATTCTCTTGTGCCCATTCAGATGAGATATACTTTCCGTATCGGACAGTCAGGAAACAAGTGTCCGTATGAATGGAGGGCGTTTTCGAGGTTATGAAGATGTGTCAGAATAATTTGAAACATAGAGGCACAGAGACACAGAGCTTTTTATTTTATGGATTCACAGGCATGTTCTCTCCGTGTCTTTGTGCCTCCGTGTTTTATTTCTCAATTATGACCACATTTTCTCAAATGATTTTTATTCCACTTCCTCCAGATAGAGTACACGGCTGGCATAATCGTTCAGTTTGTGATAGTCCACATTGTGCGTGTAGGGGATTTCCAGTCCGTTGTTCATCAGGAAGCTGCCGCTGAAGGTCTTTCCTTCGAATTCCAGCGGTTTATTGTCGATACGGTTCAGCTCATGGACACGATACATCTTGCCGGCCGACAGACCTGCCATCTTGACACGGGGCAGATGTTGGTTGACAAATGTCTCCGTCTTCCACCAATAGAATACGGCCTTGTCTTTTTCGGGCGAGGTGTACATCAACGAAGCCACGCCCAGGCGGTCATACGGGGAAACCAGACGGTAGATGTCGCCGAACTGCACTACCGGACGGATAGTCTTGTAGTCCGCAATGGCCTTGCGGCAGAGTTCCTTTTCCTCGTCCGTCATGTTTTTCGGCTGGATTTCCATGCCCAGTCGTCCGCTCATGGCCACGTCGATACGGTATTTCAGCGGGATGGTGCGGAAAGTCTGATGGTTGGGAGCCGCACTGATATGCGATGCCATGGCGATGGCCGGAAAGAAATAGGAAGTGCCCCACTGCATGTAGATGCGTTGCAATGCGTCCGTATTGTCGCTTACCCAGAACTCATCGAAGTAAGGCAGATAGCCGTAGTTGGCACGGCCTCCTCCACTGGCGCATGCCTGGATGGTCAGGTCGGGATATTTGGCACGGATACGCTGGCATACTTTCTCGAATCCGCGGTGGTATTCTATGTACATGTGGCTTTGCTTTTCCTTGTCCAGATAGTTTGACCCATGATTCATGACAGCCATGTTCGCGTCCCATTTGATGTAGTCGATTTTCGGATGTTTGGTCATCAGGTCGTCTACAACCCCGAACACGAAATCCTGCACTTCCGGATTGCCCAGATCGAGCACCACTTGTGTGCCTCCTCTTCCCAGGACGGGATCGCGTTGGGGCGCTTTCAGAATCCATTCCGGATGCTTCTCGTACAATTCACTGGTGGTGTTCGCCATTTCCGGCTCAATCCAGATGCCGAATTTCACCCCATGCTTCTCTGCGTCAGCCAGCAGACCGTCGATGCCTTCAGGCAGTTTGGTCGTGTCCACTACCCAGTCGCCCAACGAAGAATTGTCGGTGTTGCGTTTATATTTGTCACCGAACCATCCGTCGTCCATCACGAACAGCTCTCCGCCCATCGAGGCGATGTCGGCCATCATCTGGTCCATTCCTTCCTGATTGATGTCGAAGTAGACACCTTCCCAGCTGTTCAGCAGGATTTTCCGCGGCTGGTTTCCGTGGGCCAGCTTGTGCTGGCGTGCCCAGCGGTGGAAATTGCGGCTGGCACCGCTCAATCCTTCCCCGCTGTATGTGAGAGCCAGTTCCGGAGTGCGGAACACCTCTTCCTTTTCCAGTGTATAAGAAGAGTTCTCTTCATTGATTCCTGCATAAAACTGGTGATATTCACTGTCGTCTGTGTCAATGCGGAGCTTATAGTTGCCGGTGTAGCAGAGGGCCGCCCCGATTACATCGCCTGTGTTCTCCTGTGGGTGTCCGTCGAGCGAGAACATCACCTCCGCATGGGCGGTATGTGAGTTGCGCACTCCGTCCTTGTTCTTGATGACTTTCATGCCCGGCTTCAAAGGCTCTTGCGCCAGTTGCCCTTCGTTGGCCCATGAGCCGTAGAGCGATGACAGCCATACGTTTCCGCGGCGGATGGGCAGATAAGCCGATGCGAACTGGTTCAGAGTGACGGCCTTCTTTTCCGTATGCCTGATTTCTGTCCAGGTCTCGATGATGTCCGCGTCCTGCCAGGCTTTATAGCATACATCTATATAAAAAGGATAGACCTTGTCTTTCATGCTGACGGTGGTGATGGTTGCATTGCCTTCCGTGCGGGTTTCCGTTTTTTCCACTTCCATCTGGAGCGACATGTTTCCGTCGGAGTGCCTTACCGCCAGTGCCGCCTCGCCGGGGCAGTTCAGGCCGTATACCGGATAGGCGGAAAATTGAGGCAGGCCGGAATGGTCGAGGTTCGACAGGTCGCCGGCAGAAAGTTTTTCGCCGTAATAAACGAACTTCAATTCCTGTCCTTGGGTTGCGTTGATGACCATCGAGGTCTTCGGGGTAGAGATGCATACATTCTCGGCCGGGAGAGTCGTTGCTGAGAGCGTCAGTCCGGCCAGCAGATACAGTTCCTTTTTCATGTGCAATATGATATTAGATTAATTAAAACACTGCAAAAATAATCGATTTGACGGTAAGGGACTGATATTATTTTATCAAATCCATGTAGAAATGTTTGTGTCTTGCGGTAAACTGTTTATATTTGTCAGGAAAGACACTTTGTTGAAAATGTAATGACTATGGACAGACTGGACGATTCTCATATCATCAGGGAAATTACCCCCTTGTCAGACAAGGACTGTTTTTATATCGCAGACCGCAGGAAGTCGGAATTTACTTATCCGATACATTGCCATAAAGAGTTTGAGCTGAATTTTGTGGAGAATGCCGCCGGGCTGAAAAGGATTGTGGGCGACTCGGTGGAAACCACTTCCGAATATGATCTGGTGCTGATTACCGGTTCCGACCTTGAGCATTGTTGGGAGCAGGGTGACTGCCGTTCGCCGGACATCCGGGAGGTGACCATCCAGTTCTCTTCTCATTTCTTCGACAGCCTGATCAACACCAACCAGTTCGACCGTGTGAAAGAAATGCTGAACAGAGCGAAGAACGGGCTTTGCTTTCCGCTTTCTGCCATCATGAAAGTATATGCGCTGATTGATACCTTGTCGGAAAAACAGGGCTTTCACGCCGTAATCAGTTTCCTTACCTTATTATATGAGTTGTCGTTCTTTACGGAAAAGGCGCGTACGCTTTCTAGTTCTTCATTCGCCAGGATTGAGGTGCAGGCCAACAGCCGCAGGGTCCAGAAAGTGCAGCATTACATCAATGCGCATTATCAGGAAGAGATCCGCCTGAACGATCTGGCCGAGATGGTAGGGATGACGGATGTGGCTTTCAGCCGCTTCTTCAAGCTCCGGACCGGGAAGAGTCTGTCGGACTATATCATAGATATCCGGTTGGGATATGCGACAAGGCTTCTGGTGGATTCCACGATGACAATCGCTGAGATCTGTTACGAATGTGGCTTCAACAATCTGTCGAATTTCAACCGGATATTCAAGAAAAAGAAGAATTGTTCTCCGAAAGAGTTCCGTGAGAACTATCGGAAAAAACGGGTGCTCATCTGAGCCCCGTTTTTTTGTCCTGTTGTGGCTGGATATTCTGACGGCCCATATCGTATTTTTTGTCTTGTATGGCTTTTGGTTAAAATAGTATTACTTTTTCTGTCTGAATGCACCTACTTTTGCGATACACAAAAAATGATTTACAAACCCTATAAGCTAAGTGGTATGAAAAACTTAAAGACAATTACAGGAGTGATGCTGTGGGCGGCATTCTCTTCCTGCTCTTCCGGTCCTGCCGGGACGGACAACAGCAAAACGCCCGAAGCCAGATTCCTTCAGACCAAACTGGAAAAGGTTCCCGGATACGGATTTATGGTAGGCCATCATGACGATCCGGTGTATGGCATCGGATGGGACGGCGATGAGAACCGGAGTGACATCAAGAGTGTGTGCGGTGATTATCCGGCAGTCATGTCGTTCGATCTGGGTCGGATTGAACTGGGCGGCGACCGGAATCTGGACAAGGTGCCTTTTGAGCGCATCCGTAAGGAAACTGTCGCTCAATATGAACGTGGAGGAGTCGTTTCCTTCAGTTGGCATGCGGACAATCCCGTAACGGGGAAAGACACTTGGGATGTGTCTGATTCAACCGTCGTGAAATCGGTCTTGCCCGGTGGAGTGAATCACGAAAAGTTTTTGGGATGGCTGGATAAGGTGGCGGACTTCTTCAATTCAATCCAGACTTCTGAAGGGGTGAAAGTACCGGTGTTGTTCCGTCCCTGGCACGAGCATACAGGCAGTTGGTTCTGGTGGGGGCAGAATCTGTGTACCACGGACGAGTACAAGTCTCTCTGGCGGATGACCTATGACCGGATGCAGGAGAAAGGTGCCACGCAACTGCTGTATGCCTATTCTCCGGGAATAGAGCCTCAGGACTCAACGGCTTATCTGGAACGTTATCCGGGGGATGACATCATCGACCTGATTGGTGTGGACGGTTACCAGTATGAGCATGACAGTTATGTCAAGAGTATGGAAAGCGTATTGTCCGTGATGCAGCAGGTAAGCCAGGCGCATCGTAAGCCGATGGCGGTGACGGAGACCGGATTTGAAACCATTCCCGATTCCGTATGGTGGACAGGGACGTTGCTTCCGGTTGTCGGGAAATATCCGGTCAGTTATGTGCTTTTCTGGCGGAACGCGCGCGAGCGTGAGAACCATTATTATGCACCCTATCCGGGACATGCGTCGGCCGCTGATTTTGTAAGATTCTATGAGAGCCCGAAGACTCTTTTCCTGAACGATTTCAACAAGATTGATTTTAAAGATACGAACGATAAATAAAAAATGACTATGAGCCAGTTTGAAGAGAAAGTAAAAGCATTGTTTGCAGACTATGAAGCGTTGGTAACCCGGAAAAACGAACCGGTGGAAGAGACAAACGGAGTGTACGTGCGCTATAAATATCCGGTTGTGACGGCCGCCCATACACCCGTTTTCTGGCGGTATGACCTGGATGAAAAGACCAATCCTTATCTGATGGAGCGTATCGGGATGAATGCCACCCTGAACTCGGGTGCCATCAAGTTGAACGGGAAGTACCTGCTGGTGGTACGTGTGGAAGGTGCCGACCGGAAATCGTTTTTTGCGGTGGCCGAAAGCCCCAACGGAGTGGACAATTTCCGTTTCTGGGATTATCCGGTGACGATGCCCGATGATGTGGTTCCTGCCACCAACATTTATGATATGCGGTTGACGGCCCATGAGGACGGATGGATTTATGGCATCTTCTGTGCGGAACGTCATGATGAGAGTGCTCCGGCGGGTGATCTTTCGTCAGCAACCGCTACGGCGGCCATTGCCCGTACGAAGGACCTGAAGACCTGGGAACGCTTGCCGGACTTGAAGTCAAAGAGCCAGCAGCGCAATGTGGTGCTGCATCCGGAATTCGTGGACGGGAAATACGCGCTCTATACCCGGCCCCAGGACGGATTCATTGATGCCGGAAGCGGCGGAGGTATCGGATGGGCATTGGTGGACGATATTACTCATGCAGAGGTGAAAGAAGAAAAAATCATTGATTTCCGGTATTACCATACCATTAAGGAAGTGAAGAACGGCGAAGGCCCTCATCCCATCAAGACTCCGAAAGGTTGGCTGCATCTGGCTCATGGTGTCCGCGGATGCGCGTCCGGATTGCGTTATGTATTGTATATGTATATGACCTCGCTTGAGGATCCGGGCAGGTTGATTGCCTCACCGGGCGGTTATTTCATGGCACCCGAAGGGGAAGAGCGTGTCGGTGATGTTTCGAATGTGCTGTTCACCAACGGGTGGATTGCCGATGAAGACGGTACGGTGTACATTTATTATGCTTCGTCGGACACACGCATGCATGTGGCGGTCTCTACCGTTGACAGACTGGTGGACTATTGTATGAACACTCCCCAGGACGGTCTGACCACAACGGCTTCCGTGGAGACACTGAAAAGACAGATTGACAAGAATCTGGGCTTGGAAATCGGCTGACTGGACGGTAGATGGATGGAGCTTCAAACAGGAAAACTCATTGACTAAAGATAATTGCCATGATAAGACTAAGAGAGAAAATAGGTTACGGATTGGGTGACATGGCTTCTTCCATGTTCTGGAAACTGTTCGGCGCCTATCTGATGATTTTTTATACGGACGTATTCGGACTTCCGGCCGCGATGGTCGGAACCATGTTTCTGGTGACAAGGGTCTGGGATTCGGTCTTCGACCCCGTGATAGGTATTGTTGCGGACAGAACCGACAGCCGTTGGGGAAAATTCCGTCCGTATCTGTTGTTTCTTGCCATACCTTTCGGACTGGTCGGAGTGTTGACCTTCTATACGCCCCCGTTCGGCGAGGCAGGCAAGCTGGTGTACGCGTATATCACTTATTCGTTGATGATGATGGTGTATTCCGGTATCAATGTGCCGTATGCTTCTTTGTTGGGGGTGATGAGTCCTGACCCGAAGGAGCGTGGCACCTTATCCACTTTCCGCATGATGTTCGCCTATCTGGGAAGTTTCGTCGCCTTGTTGCTTTTCATGCCGATGGCAAACGCGTTCAGCGGACACAGCAATGAGGTGTCTGCCCAGCAGCACGGGTGGCTGATGGCGGTAATGGTAATCGCGCTGATGTGCGTGCTGCTCTTTTTCGGCTGTTTCTCCTGGACGAAGGAAAGAGTGAGGCCGATTAATGAGAAGAAGACTTCTTTGAAGGAGGATGTACGTGATTTGTTCCGCAACCGTCCGTGGTGGGTTCTGTTCGGAGCCGGTATCGCCTCATTGGTGTTCAATTCCATCCGTGACGGTGCGGCGGTATATTATTTCAAGTATTTCATTGTGGAAGAGGATTTTCATGTCATCTCTCTGTTCGGCATGTCGTTTGTACTGAGCGGCCTGTTTCTTTCGGTGGGGCAGATGGCCAACATTATCGGTGTTGTGCTGGCCGCTCCTGTAAGCAATAAGATCGGCAAGAAGAATACCTTTGCGGCGGCCATGTTGCTGGCTACGGCATTGAGCATCGTTTTTTTCTGGTTTGACAAGGACGACCTGGTCTTGATTTTCGTATTCCAATGCCTGATCAGCATTTGTGCCGGAAGCATCTTTCCGTTGCTATGGTCCATGTATGCGGATTGTGCCGACTATTCTGAGCTGAGCACAGGAAATCGGGCGACAGGATTGATTTTCAGTGCCTCATCCATGAGTCAGAAGTTCGGATGGGCTATCGGAACAGCTGTGACGGGTTGGCTGCTGTCTTATTTCGGCTTTCAGGCGAATGCGGTGCAGAGTGAGGAGACCATTCAGGGAATCAAGATGTTCTTGAGCTGGCTGCCGGCCGCGGCTGCATTCATCTCGATGCTGTTTGTGCTGTGCTATCCGTTGGGAGAACAGAAGATGAAAGAGATAATCAACAAGTTGAACTTAAAACGTACGATGAAAAATGAATGAGATATTGAATACGCTTCGTCAGGAAGTGAGGAACGAATTGGAGGGCAATATCCTGCCGTTCTGGATGAACAGGATGACAGACCATGAGAGAGGCGGCTTTTACGGGCGCATGTCCGGAGAGAACGAGCTGTTTCCTGAAGCTTCGAAAGGTGCTGTCTTGAATGCAAGGATATTGTGGACTTTCTCTGCGGCCTACAGGTTGCTTGGAAAAGAAAAATATCTGGAAACGGCCACACGTGCGAAACGTTATCTGTTGGATTGTTTTTATGACCGGCAGTTCGGCGGGATTTATTGGGAACTGGATGCCTGTGGCAGGCCGCTGGACACCAAGAAGCAGATCTACGCATTGGGGTTCGCGATATACGGATTGAGCGAGTATGCCCGTGCGACAGGAGACGAGGAGGCGTTGGAACATGCGGTGAAGCTTTTTGAGGCAATAGAGAAGCATAGCTTCGATCCGGTGCGGAACGGGTATCTGGAAGCTTTGACACGCGACTGGCAACCGATTCAGGACATGCGTCTGAGCGACAAGGACGAGAATGAAAAGAAGACAATGAACACCCATCTTCATATTCTGGAACCGTATGCCAATCTTTACCGTGTTTGGAAGGATGAACGTCTGGAACGTCAGCTGAGAAATCTGATAGAGGTGTTTGTGACAAAGATTCTGGATCAGGAGACCGGACATTTGAATCTGTTTTTTGAAGAGGATTGGTCAAATAAGTATCATATCATCTCGTATGGACACGATATTGAGGCATCCTGGCTGATTCATGAAGCCGCTTTGGTTTTGGGCGATAAGAAATTGCTGGAGAAGATTGAGCCGGTAATCATTCGGATTGCCCGGGCGGCCGATGGAGGGCTGAATCCTGACGGGAGCATGGTTTATGAATGTTTTCCCGACAAACACAAGACTGACCGTGAGCTGCATTGGTGGGTGCAGGCGGAGAATGTGGTAGGACACATCAACCTGTACCAGCATTTCCAGGATGAGGATGCCTTGCGTAAGTCGTTGGAATGCTGGAATTTCATTAAAGATAATCTGGTCGACAGGGATGGCGGCGAATGGTATTGGAGCCGTTATGAGGACGGAACGGCCAACCGCAAGGACGATAAGGGCGGATTCTGGAAGTGTCCGTACCACAACGGACGTATGTGTCTGGAAATCATGGAACGCTTTTCGTGAATTGATGTGTCCGGACAAAGCGGGAAAGCTGTCTGGAAAGCTTTGTGACATGCAGGTGAAACGTATATTACGATAGTATTATATATGGATAAAATAGTATCATGATGCTATCGTAATTGTCCCTAATTTTGCCTTTGTAAAAATAAGATAACCTTAAGACTGGTATTTTAAAGAACTCATCTTTATTAGCCTGTTTACATGTTATCCTACGGTAAACATAATATTAATCATATCAAAAACACAGTATGAAGCTAAGAATCAGAAAAAGCGTCTGGGTGGCTGGAGCCTGTACAGCTTTCCTGTTTGGCGGTGCACCGCATGCGTGGGCAATTCCGGAGACAGGAACAATGGCCATGCAGCAGACGAAAAAGCAGATTACAGGTACGGTTGTCGATGCCGCCGGGGAAGCGGTGATCGGCGCAAGTGTAGTCGAGAAAGGCACAACCAATGGTGTCATTACCGACCTTGACGGTAAATTCTCTTTGAATGTGGCTCCGGGTGCCACAGTGGAAATCTCATTTATCGGCTACGCCACTCAGGAAATCAAGGTGGGCGGTGAGTCGGTCTACAATGTGGTGATGAAGGACGATTCCGAATTGCTCGATGAGGTGGTTGTGGTAGGTTACGGTACGATGAAGAAAAGCGACCTTTCGGGTGCCTCGGTCTCAATGGACGAGGACGCGTTGAAAGGTTCTATCATCACCAACCTTGACCAGTCGCTTCAGGGACGTGCCGCCGGTGTCGCTGCGGTGTCCACTTCCGGTGCTCCGGGTTCATCATCCTCTATCCGTGTGCGTGGTCAGGCTACCATCAACTCGAATGCGGAGCCGCTTTACGTGATTGACGGTGTGATTGTGCAGGGAGGTGGCGCTTCAGGTTCCGACTTCGGCTTGGGTGACGCGCTGGGTAACGGTTCAGTTTCCACCATCTCTCCCTTGTCTACCATCAACCCGCAGGATATCGTCTCGATGGAAATCCTGAAGGACGCATCGGCCACAGCCATCTACGGTGCGCAGGGTGCGAACGGTGTCATCCTGATTACGACGAAACGAGGAAAAGCCGGTGAGGCCAAGTTCACGTACGACGGCATGATGGCGGTACAGCGTCAGACAAGACGGCTGGACATCATGAACCTGCGTGAGTTTGCCAATTTCTATAACGATTTCGTGACGGTAGGTGACCTGGACGAGAGCAGCATCTATGCCGATCCTTCACTTTTGGGCGTAGGGACAAACTGGCAGGATGCCGTGTTCCGCACCGCCTTGCAGCATCAGCATCAGGTGTCGGCACAGGGAGGTACGGAGAAAGTGAAATACTATGTTTCCGGTTCCTATATGGATCAGGACGGTACACTGATCGGGTCTAGTTTCAACCGTTATTCGTTCCGTACGAACCTTGACGCACAGTTGAAGCCGTGGCTTAAGATCGGTTTGAACGCCACATATTCATCGACCAAGGATGACTTGAAGCTGGCCGACAGCGACCATGGTATCATCAACTATTCATTGCTGACTCCGCCGGATATTCCTATCTATGACATTGACGGCAATTATTCATCGGTGGTGCGCGAGGGATATACCAGTCCGAACCCGATTGCTTTGGCCATGATGGACCAGATTCTGCTTTACCGGCAGAAACTGACCGGAAGCGTGTTTGCCGATGTGACCTTGATGAAAAACCTCACCTGGCATTCTGAACTGGGTTATGACATCAGCTATAATAAAGGAGAACGTTATCAGCCGCGTGTGGATTTGGGCAACTGGCAGCGTGACAGTAACATGAGTTCCATCCAGAAGAACAACAGTACATTCTGGCAGTTGAAGAATTATGTGACTTATACGGGGAAAATAGACAAACATGACTTCACAGCCATGGTGGGACAGGAAATGTGGAAGTCGGATTATGACTTCACGTCTGTGCAGAACACCGACCTGGCTTCGGACGCAGTGCACAATCCTGCACTGGGTGCCGGAACTCCGGCAGTGAACGCTGGATTCGGAAGCTCTTCGATGGCCTCGTTCTTTACCCGTCTTACCTATAACTACGATGACCGTTATCTGGGTACTTATACATATCGTTATGACGGTTCGTCGAACTTCGGTCCGGAAAACCGCTGGGCTGGATTCCATGCCTTGGCCGCTTCCTGGCGCTTCTCGAACGAAGCTTTCTTTGAACCGCTTCAGAATATCATAAACAACGGTAAACTCCGTGTGGGATGGGGACAGACCGGTAACTCGAACATCGGCGGTTACCGTTGGGGCGCTTCCATCTCACGTATGCCGACCGGACTCGGTCTGGGTTACCGCCAGTCGAATATCGCCAATCCGGGTGTGAAGTGGGAAACACAGGAACAGGTGAATGTCGGTCTTGACCTGGGATTCTTCAATGACCGTATCGGACTGACCGTGGACTGGTACCGCAAGGTGTCAAAGGACATGTTGATGTCGTTGCAGTTGCCTTCTTATATGGGCACATCGGGGAATGCCTCTTCTGTATTGGCCGCTCCGATGGGTAACTACGGGGATATCGAGAATACCGGATGGGAAATCGCTCTTAACACACATCCGCTTATCGGAGAGTTCCAGTGGGATTCGGACTTCCAGATTTCGTTCAACAAGAACAAGCTCCGTGCACTCGACGGTACGGCCAACGCGCAGATTGTGGGTTACGGACAATGGAACGATGTGGTGAGCGTGACCGAAGTCGGTGAGTCGCTCTACAATTTCTACGGTTATGTATGCGACGGAGTGTATGAGGACCTCCGTGACCTGGAGACATCGGCCAAGCCGAACCACTATCCGGCTGACGGCGTGTTCAACCGTACCAACACCACTTGGGTGGGTGACATCAAATACAAGGACCTGAACGGAGACGGTATCATTGACGAGAACGACCGTACCAACATCGGGTCGCCGTTGCCTAAGTTCACTTTCGGTTGGAACAATACCTTCCGTTACAAGAATTTCGACCTGACCATCTTCCTGAACGGCTCGTATGGCAATAAGGTGCTCAATTACATGGCCGTCAACCTGACACACATGAACTCACCATGGCAGAATCAGTTGGCCGACGTGAACGGACGCGCACAGCTGGGGCCGGTGGATCCGGACAAGGACTATACGAACGGTGTAATGGTGAACGGACGTCTGATTTATGACTGGTATGACGACATCACCAATGTGCAGGTAGTGAACAAGGGCACTTCCATTCCGCGCGCCTCTATCCAGGACCCGAACGACAACGACCGTATCAGTGACCGCTACATCGAGGACGGCTCATACCTGCGCGTGAAGAACATCACGTTGGGATACACTTTCCCGAGCAAGCTCATCAGCAAGTGGGGACTTGACAACCTGCGTGTATATTGCAACATCCAGAATCTCTGGACCATTACCGGATATAGCGGATACGACCCTGAGATCGGTGCGAGCACGGCCGGTCCCAACGTATACGGACTTGACAACGGACGTTATCCGTCGCCTACGGTCTATTCTTTCGGACTGAACGTTTCTTTCTGATTCCTGACAATGAAAAAACATATAATCATGAAACTGAACAATACATTCAAACATATCGCATTGGCCGCTTTCGCCGGACTGGCACTGACAGCGTGCGACGACTTTCTGGACCGTCCGGCCATCGACACTTATAATGTCGATAACTTCTATCAGAGCGACGAACAGTGCGTGCAGGGAGTCAATCCCCTCTACAACTCTCCGTGGTTCGATTTCCAGCGTGGCTTCTTCAAGGTGGCCGAAGTGCTTTCGGGCAATTATTATTGGGGAGCGTCGCCTTATCTGACATTTACGGTGAACGGCACGG
Source organism: uncultured Bacteroides sp. (assembly GCA_949289295.1). Lineage (GTDB taxonomy): Bacteria > Bacteroidota > Bacteroidia > Bacteroidales > Bacteroidaceae > Phocaeicola. The sequence continues at coordinate 9,519 of CASENM010000024.1, read as the reverse complement.
ACCAGGACTTGATCAACATGTCGTATTCACTTTGGTCGGTCAACGCTTATGCCAACACCATCCGTGAGCGTCTGGCTACGGCAAACGCGTCGCCTGAAGCCATCAATACCTGCATCGGCGAGTGTCTGGTGTGGAAAGCCATGGCTTATTTCTACCTGGTGCGTACATTCGGCGCGGTACCCATCGTGCACAGCAATTCGGAGGACATTGCGGCAGGCAACTACAACGAGAAATACAAGGTGCAGATTCCGGATGTGTACGAGTATATCGTGATGACATTGGAGAAGGCCATCGAACTGCTGCCCCGCACCAATGCGGAAGGGCGTATCGACCAGTATACGGCGAAAGGGTTGCTGGCCAAGGTTTACCTTACCCGTTCAGGTTATGGCATGAGCGGTTCGCGCAACGAAAGCGATTTGCAAAAAGCGGCCGAGTACGCCAAGGATGTGATTGACAACTCGGGCCGTCATCTGCTTTCCAACTATCCGGATGTTTTCCGTCTGGCCAATAATTTCAATGAGGAATGTCTGCTTTCATGGCACTGGTCGGCATCAAACGAGGCTTGGACCTGCCAGAATGCGCTGCAGTCGGATCTGGCTATCGTAGGTTTCGATGAGTTTGGTGACTGTTGGGGAGGCTACAACGGTCCGTCGGTTGACTTGCAGGACGCTTTCGGAGAGAACGCCTTGAGTCCTACACGCTATAACGGTGACTCACGCCGTAAGGCAACGATGATGATGTGCGGTGACGTATATGAGTATTTCTGGCAGGATAAAGGTGGATTCAATTACATTGACTTTGTGTATGACACGGACGGATTGGGTGGTCCGGGAGAATACCAGAGCCCGACAGGAGCCAACGAGGTGAAGCACCTTTACGGTAACGCGTACGACCATCTGTCGGCTACCGGTGTATCCGCCTCATCGCAACACAGTGCGTTGAGTACCCATCTGCTCCGTCTTTCCGACGTATATCTGATTTATGCGGAAGCGGTTATCGGGAACAACGGTTCCACTTCCGACGCTTCGGCCATCGACGCTTTCTATCAGGTACGTCATCGTGCGGTGAACACTTACGAGCGTCCGTCATCCATCACTTGGGAAGATGTATGGAAAGAACGTCGTCTGGAACTGGCTTGCGAGGGAGACCGCTGGTATGATTATGTGCGTTTGTCTTATTACGACCCGCAGCGTGCCATCAACGAGCTGACCAATCAGCGCCGTGATGTATATTACGGATTGAATGACTTGTATGAAGAATATTATAATACCGGTTCGTTCACCGTGAATCCGAGCGAGCACCGCTACAATCAGGATGCTGTGAAGCCGAATGTGACAATCTCCAGCTTCACCCTTCCGTTCCCTACAGAAGATGTGGTGTTCAATCCGCATCTGATGGAAGACCCTGTACACGTGGATGTACGTGCTGAATACAGTTATTAATCTTTTTAAAAGACCAAGAAAATGAAAACGATGAGATATGTTAAAGGGCTGGCAATCGTGATGGCAGTTATAGGAGGCATGACAGTGACTTCCTGCGAGGACGAGCCCGACAAATATGAGATAGCAGACGGACTGCCTTCTATCCGCTATGTGCGCATGACCAGTCCGGAGGTTTCCGACTCGCTGATTACAGGTGCTTATTTGTCGAACACGGTCTGTCTGGTGGGCGACAATCTGAGAAGCATCTATGAGTTGTATTTCAACGACCAGAAAGCTATCCTGAACACCAGTGTGATGACTGACAATACCGTAATTGTGGATATACCCTCAACCATTCCGACGGTAGTGAGCAATAAAATATACATGGTAACACAGAGCAGGGATACGGTGACTTATGATTTCAACGTATTGGTTTCCGCACCTGAAATCACTTCCATGTCGAATGAATATGCTCTTCCGGGAACAGAAGTGTCTATTGGCGGACATTACTTCATTGATGATCCGAATGTACCGTTGGGCATTGAGATAGGCAATGTACCTGTGACGGAGATTACATCAATTTCTCAAAATGAGGTGAGATTTATAATTCCTCAGGGAGCTGTGTCCGACTATATTAATGTGACATCTATTTATGGCACAGGACGTTCTTCCTTCCGCTATATGGAGGACAGAGGGCTTCTGTTTGACTTTGATGATGACGGTGACGACGCGTTGTTCAATTACAACGGATGGCATCCGTCTACTATAGGCACTCTTTCTGATGTGGCTTCCATTGACAACAATTATCTGATATTCCAGGGTGATTTGGATAATGGAACATGGGATGAAAGTCGTTTCGTGTTTGAATACTGGCCGAACGGAGATGCCGTCACACCTTATCTGAATACGCTGGTTGACTTTTCGGACCTGGGCAACCTGCAGTTTAAGTTTGAGGTAAATGTTCCGGATGCGTGGAGTGCGTGTGCCATGCAGATTATGCTGACCACCAACAATGAGGTAAGCGGGTCGAACCAGAACAACGGGTTCTTTCAGAACGAGACATTTCCCCGTGCGCTTTGGATACCTTGGCAATCTTCCGGCAGCTATACTACCGATGGCTGGACAACCGTCACGATTCCTTTGTCTGAGTTCCGTTACGGTTCGTCGGGAACTTCCATCAATCCTCTTTCCGCTACGGATATTACGGGTATGGAGATCTTCGTTTACGGCGGTGGTGTGACTGGAACGGCATGTTCCACTACTATCTGCATCGACAATATCCGTGTGGTGCCCATCTATTAACTTTAAAAGCGACGAATACAAATGAAGACAAGAATATTATCAGTAATTTTTCTGGTTGGATTGCTTCTGTCCGGAGGTTTGTGCATGACTTCCTGTGACAACGATGAAATCAGCACCAATCAGTATGTGGGTGGCATCAGCCTGAACGTGTTCGGGCCGAGTCCTGTGCTCCGTGGCGGTGAGCTGCGCTTTTTGGGAAGCGGAATGAACCGGGTGACGGCTGTAGTTATTCCGGGATGTGCGGAAATTACGGATATACAGATTATCAGTGATACGGAAATCCGTATCACTGTGCCGCAGGACGCACAACCGGGGCAGGTAATCCTGAAGACTCCGGACGGGGACATCACGACCAAGACAGAACTTACTTATCTGGAACCGGTATCCATCGAGTCGTTCAGTCCGGCTTCCGTACGTCCGGGCGATGAACTGACCATTACCGGTGAGTATCTGAACCTGATGCATGCAGTGGTATTTACGGACGAGGTGACCGTACTCGAAGAGAATTTCATTGAGCATACACGCCAGACGATCCGTCTTATTGTCCCGAAAGAGGCACGTAGCGGCAGGATTGCAGTCTCTGATACGGCTTCCGTCATGCCGAACATCATGTATGCGGAGGGTGAGCTGACCGTGGCACTGCCTTCTGTTCCGGAAGTGGTTACGAAAACAGATGCCAAGGTGGGCGAGGAGATTGAGATTGTCGGACAGGATCTGGACCAGATAAAGGAAATCCGGATGTCGAACGGCGAGACGATTGGTTTCGAGTGTGTGGAAATCGAGAATCCGGGCGTGCAGCCGGCAGAAGCGGCATCGAGAGCCGATGAAGCATTGGCTTCCGGCAAATGGTTCAGACTGACATTTGTCATTCCGGAACATGCCTCTAACGGTGATGTGGTGATGGTGACGTATTCTGGGGTGGAGATTACGATACTCGTACTGCAGCTTGCGTTGCCTGAAGTGACGGCTGAGGTATCTCCGTTTAAGCCGGGAACTGACCTTACTTTGCTCGGAACCAATCTTGACGCAGTGGTGAAAGTGTCTCTTCCGGGTGTGGATGAGGCTGTAGAACCGTCCAAGGCGTCTGCGGATACGTTGGTGGTAACGACACCGGCCACCGCGACCGGAGGAAACCTGTATCTGCTTACGGCAGGCAACGATTCGATTGCCGTGCCGGTGGTAACCGTGAAACCGGCGGTGGGTTCGTTCGGTGAGGGTCCTGTACAGGCTGGCGCGGAGGTGACATTCACGGGTACTGACCTCGATCTGGTGGCAGCCGTGATGTTCGGAAGCGCGAGAGCGGAAGCCCGGGACGTGCAGGAAGGCTCTTTGAAAGTGACTGTACCGACATCTGTTTCCGCTGGTAATATGGACGTGACACTGGAAATGGTCAACGGGGAGACGGTGAAATGTGAGCGGCAGCTTACGGTGAGTGAGCCGGAAGGATGTACGATTGTGAATGCGGAATCGCTCTCGGCCATAGCTGGAGGTACTCTGGTCGTTGCAGTGAAGAATGTGGACCTGCTGACCAAGGTGACATTGAACGGCAATGATGTGATTTATGCCGTAGAGGGCGATAAGCTGACGGTGAACATTCCGGCCAATGTTTCCGGTCCTGTCACGTTGAACCTGATATCAGGGGAGGTGGAAGTGTATTATTCCGTAAATGTGGAAGGAAGCGGCGAGACTCCGGAACCGGGACCTGGACCGTCGGCAGAAGAGACACTGTGGAAAGGTTCTGTGTCTACAGGTGTATGGGCAAATGGCATGCAGGATCTGGCATGGGGAAGTGTGGAAGTATGGGATGGCGTAAAAGCCGGTCAGGTTCTGACCGTGTATTTCAATCAGGAACCTGTGGAAGACAGTTATTGGCAGATTTCGTTGGGACAGGCTGGTAATAGTTGGAATGATCTTCCCGGTTGGGGAAATGCTGCCAATGGAGGTAATCTTGAGGCTGGAACCCAGACTAGTTTTTCCTATACATTGACTGCTGAGGACGTGGTCGCGTTGCAGGAATATGGCTTGGTTGTAAAGGGAAGAGGAATTTTGATTACAAAAGTTACAGTCAAGTAATGAAATGACACCCCACATTCATCCGGTTATCCTGTAGGGGCGTATCGCATACGCCCGGACATATCCGCAAGGACGTATTCAATACATCCCTACAGCCTGACTCTGATATAATTTAGAAAACAAATAACCAGAAACTTAAAGAATCATGAAAAAACTGACATATATACTTTTCACACTCTGTTGTATGACGGGCTTTACTGCCTGTGACGATGATGAGTATGAGGTGGCTCAAGTAGCTGCTCCGATGCTGGTTTCTTTTAATCCGGCGGAAGGCACGACGGTACGTTCGGGCAATGTGACCGTCGAAGTGACATACGACAAGAACATCTTCTTCGCTTCCGAGGATGCTCCGAAAATCCAGGTGTCCGAAGGCGGAAGCGTGGTGAGCGCTCGTGTGGTGGGAGTCAGCTCGACGTTGACCTTGACGGCCAACCTTCCGGGACGGGGCACCTCATATACTCTGACTATTCCCGACGGGCTGGTGACAGGTCCCAACGGAGTTCCGGCTCCGTCGGTGTCGCTCAGTCTGAACACACGCGGACTGGATGCCACTCCGGTGATGGACCTCACTCCGGAAGCATTGAAGGTGTATGACTATCTGTTGGAAGGTTTTGAGGTTCGTTCACTTTCGGCTACAATGGCCAAGGACGGTGTGGACGGACTGACCGGAAGCTGGAATACGGCCGGAGCGGACGATGTGTCCGGCTGGACAGGTGTCTATCCGGCAATGAACTGTTTCGATTATCTTCACCTTGCCGCATCGGCTCCGGGTGCCTGGATTGACTACAGCGACATCACTCCTGTACAGGACTGGTGGAACGACGGGGGGCTTGTATTGGCCATGTGGCACTGGAACGTACCGAAAACCAATGGAAGCACGGATTCCAACGACTATACCTCTACCTTATCGGAAACAACATTCGATATTGACAATGCCTTCACGGAAGGCTCATGGGAGTACAACACCGTGCAGGCCGACCTTGCCAAGATGGCCGGCTACCTGAAGCTGCTGAAAGACGCGGGCATACCTGTCATCTGGCGTCCGCTGCACGAGGCGGCACAGGGTTACTTCTGGTGGGGTAAGAATGCGGAGAGCTACAAGCGTCTGTGGCAGACCATGTTCGACTATTTCACCGCTCAGGGGCTGAACAACCTGATCTGGGTATGGACTTCGGAGACAAGTGACCTTGACTGGTATCCCGGTGATGAATATGTAGACATCGTAAGCCGTGACCTTTATGGGAATACCGCCGCGAACTGTGTGGAACAATACAGTTCCTTGTCGGCCGATTATGGCACCAAGCCGATTGCGCTGAGCGAATGCGGTTCGAGCACTTCCGACGGCACACCGTTGGGACTCCTTTCCGAACAGTGGGGCGGCGGCGCGAAATGGCTGTGGTTCATGCCGTGGTATGACAGCGATACGGTGACACATGCCGACCAGGCATGGTGGCAGGACGCCATGTCGCAGGATTATGTGGTTTCACGTGACGAACTTCCTGATTTCAAGAACTAAGCACACTGACTGGTTTTGAGATAAACATTTGATGAAGATTGGGCGGTCTGATGGTATGTGAATACGGTCAGACCGCCTTTTTGCACATTCCGGTTTGGATTCTTCTGGCAGTTGAAAGTATAAGTTTTTTTAAATTTTTAGTTCCAGCCTTTTTATTCCTGTTAATTTTATAAATTAGCGGCGTTTTTTATTAATCTAAAAATTTATAAGAAATGAAAGATGAAAGGTATGAGCTGAACAAGAATTTGGCTCAAATGTTGAAGGGTGGGGTAATTATGGATGTGACAACTCCTGAACAGGCAAGAATCGCAGAACAGGCCGGCGCTGTGGCTGTCATGGCTTTGGAGCGCATTCCGGCCGATATCCGCGCGGCAGGCGGCGTGTCCCGTATGAGCGATCCCAAAATGATCCGTGGCATACAGGAAGCGGTCAGCATTCCGGTGATGGCAAAAGTGCGTATCGGCCATTTTGTGGAGGCCCAGATACTGGAAGCTCTGGAGATTGATTACATTGACGAGAGTGAGGTGCTTTCGCCGGCTGACGGTGTCTATCATATCGACAAGACGAAATTCAAGGTGCCGTTCGTATGCGGAGCCAAGAATCTGGGAGAGGCCTTGCGACGGATTGCGGAAGGTGCTTCCATGATCCGCACGAAGGGTGAGCCGGGAACGGGAGACGTGATACAGGCCGTCACCCACATGCGTAGCATGATGCGTGATATCCGCCGGGTTCAGGCTCTCCGTGAGGATGAGCTTTACAATGAGGCGAAAGAGCTGGAAGTTCCTTTGGACTTGTTGCGCTATGTGCATGAGAACGGAAAGCTTCCGGTAGTGAACTTCGCGGCCGGAGGTGTGGCCACTCCCGCCGATGCGGCGCTGATGATGCAGCTGGGTGCGGAAGGCGTGTTTGTGGGGTCCGGCATCTTCAAGTCCGGTAATCCGGAAAAGAGGGCGCGCGCCATCGTGCAGGCGGTGACCAACTACAACGACGCGGCTCTGCTGGCCGAAGTCTCGGCGGATCTGGGAGAGGCCATGGTAGGTATCAATGAGGATGAAATCTCTCTGCTGATGGCGGAGCGTGGCAAATAATCGTCGGGCGTTATGTGGAATATAGGAGTCCTGGCCTTGCAGGGTGCTTTTCTGGAGCATGAGGAGATGCTCGACCGGATAGGGGTGTCGCATTTCCAGATCCGTCAGCGGAAAGACCTTTTGCGGCCGATGGACGGACTGATTATTCCCGGTGGGGAAAGTACGGCCATCGGGAAACTTTTGGACGATCTGGACATGATGGAGATGCTGCGTGACAAGATCAGGAAGGGACTTCCCGTGTTCGGCACGTGTGCCGGAATGATTCTTCTGGCCGCTGAGATAGAAGGCGAGTCCCGGAATTATCTCCGGATGATGGATATCCGCGTAAGGCGCAATGCCTATGGCCGTCAGTTGGGAAGCTTCTTCACCTGTGATGAGTTTGCGGGCAGGCGCATTCCCATGACGTTCATCCGTGCCCCGTATATTGCGGAGGCGGGCAAGGACGTGCAGGTTCTGTCAGTGGTGGGAGGCCATATCGTGGCGGCCCGTGAGCGGAACATGCTGGTGTGCTCGTTCCATCCCGAGCTTTCTGACGACACGACGGTGCATGCTTATTTTGTGGAGAACATGATTGCAGGTTCCGGCCTGTAAGGATGGCTTGCTGATAAGGGACGGGGAGATGCGGTTTCTTGGAATGAGACCGTATCTTCCCGTTCTTTCTGTATGGAGATTTCCTCAAGTTAATCCGTCAAGGTATTTCCGGAAAAATGTAGGGGCGGATTGTCTTTATTCGCAAGCCGTTTCTTCGCACAGGCTCGGATTTCCGTGCGATTGTATCCGTCCATAAGTGTTGTCTTGTTGGGAAAAACCACTCTGTAGGGTAGTGGATATGTCGTGCGAAGTCGGGAACTTTGCAATGGAAAAATCAATGGGACATATTGTGAGATGAAAAGGATGAAAGTATTTTTGGTTATGCTTATAAGTATGACGCTGCCTGTCGGCCTGTCCGCACAGGCTGTGGGCGGAAAGCTGGTAGATGAGAACGGCCGGCCGTTGGCATACGCCAATGTGGTGGTGTTGTCACTCCCGGATTCGGCGTTTGTAACGGGAACGGTCAGTAATGAGGATGGAGCGTTCCGTCTTGACTGTCCGGAGGGGCGGACTTGCTGCACGTCTCGTCCGTGGGATAAATGTCCTGTTTCTGTTTGCCGGCTGCAAAAATAGACATTTGCCGCCTGTCTGCAAACTTTATTAGCTGATTGTTGCTGTTGGACTCTGCACAAAAGCACAAAAGAAAAATTGCGACGTGAGTTTTCTTACTCGAAATTCCAACAAGCTATTCTTTTACCTGACAATGTGGAGAAAGACAAGATTTCCGCTAAAATGGAAAATGGTATTTTATCTATTGAGATACCAAAAACAGGAAAAGAGTCTGTAGAACAAGCTGCGAAAGCCATTGAAGTGAAATAGTAATTTCTTATTATGATAAAAAGAGGCTGGAATCGAATAAGATTCGGCCTCTTTTTTGAATATGAATAAAAAAGGAGCTAAGCTATCTGTTTATTGCCTATATTTTTATATCTAATTGTTTTTCAGATATTTGCAAACGAATAAGAAACGGAAGTATTAGTATTATTTACATCTGATTATCTATATTTATCGTACAAACGTCAGTAATCCGTCAGTAACCGACAAGTTGACACTAAGTCGGCACTAAGTTGGGACTAAGTCAAGGAGAAATACGAACAATTCTTGAAACTTGTATATTGGAAAAATCTCTAATAGAAGTCATTGCTTTACTACACTTTAGTAATCGGACTAAATTTAGGAATAAATATATAAACCCGTTGATTTTGGAAGGATTTTTGGCAATGACCGTTCCAGATAAGCCTAACAGCCGTTTTCAGAAATATTATACCACAGAAAAAGGAAAATCATTACTATTATGCCAAGACGCAAGCAACTGGCATTCAAAATCAGAGACCTGAAATGTGCCCAGTATATGATTGCGGAGTTGTCCCAACTCCCTCAACTGGCAGTAAGCATTCGGCAAACTACAGGTCTTAAACTTTTATATACAACAATAGCAACTGTCACTATGAACCTAATAGTAGCAGTCGCTATTGTTTTGTTGAACCTGTATGTTACAGCTTGTATTAGTTACCAGATTCATTCTTTT
>CASENM010000023.1 GCA_949289295.1 uncultured Bacteroides sp. | reverse complement strand
GTCAGCATCGCCTTGCCCAGCGGACTGAACGGCACGAAACCAATGCTCAGTTCTTCCAATGTAGGCAATAATTCCGCTTCGGGTTTCCTGTACCACAGGGAGTATTCGCTCTGCACGGCTGTCAACGGACATACGGCGTGGGCACGGCGCACCGTGGCAGGTGCGGCTTCCGACAATCCCCAATGCAGCACCTTGCCTTCCTTTATCAGTTTGCCTATGGTTTCAGCTACTGTTTCGATAGGCACATTCGGGTCAACCCTGTGTTGATAGTAAAGGTCGATGTGGTCGGTACGCAGACGGCGCAACGAACCTTCCACCGCCTTGCGGATGGTTTCCGGACGGCTGGAGAGCGAGACGGGACGTGCCGATGTGGTCAAGTCCGGCATTTCGGACAGGTCGTAACCGAACTTGGTGGCGATGACCACCTTGTCGCGCACGGGCTGCAACGCCTCGCCTATCAAGTCCTCGTTCTTGCCGTAGCTGTACACTTCGGCGGTATCAAAGAAGGTAACGCCCAAGTCCACCGCCTTGCGAATCGTTTCTATTGCGTCCTTACGGTCGGGATACGGGGGATAACTTTGCGTGAATCCCATGCAGCCCAATCCGATGGCGGATACTTTTAGCCCGTCTTTTCCTAATGTTCTTGTTTTCACCGTTGTTCCTCCTTTTTATCATATGTTTTACCGAAGCTGGTGCATTTGCCGATGGTCTCGCCTGTGCGCAGGTAGGTGTAGTTCGGCATCTCAAAGAGCACGGGTTTCAACTTGTCGTAGTCGGGCTTTCCCTTTTCGTTCAGGCAATCCTCGTCCACGTAAGTGTTCGTTATCTTGCAGATGAAGTTGTCGAAAGTTTCCGTCTCGTAGTTGTCCACCACCTCGCACTCCATCACCAGCGGACTTTCGTCGATGACGGGCATTCCGGCTTCGCCCAAGTGGTACACGAATACATCCGACTTGTCCGCCTTTGCTCCACTGGCGCAGCCCACATAGTCGGCACGATCCAGCATCGCCTCGTTCACCATATTGACGGACACCTTTCCCGTCTGCTTCACTCCTTCATTGGTATAATGTTTCTTGAACATACTGAGCATAATCAGGTCGTGCCCGATGATACCCACATGGGCGACCAGCAGCCAGTTCACTTTTCCGTTCACTTCCGTACCCACGACCATTGCGGGCGTGGGGTACAATGCTAATACATTTCCAATGTTCTTTTTCATTGTCTTTTTATGTTTATAATCCTATTATTCTCTATTAGTTCGGATAGCCCTTTCAGTATCTCAATTTCGTTATCCTCCAAGGGTATGGACATCTCCCCGTAAAGGAAATAGCGCAAAAGTTGTTGCGGTGTGACGTGATGGCGGTATGCGATGAAGCACACCGCCTCGTCCGCGCACAATTCTTCGGGTAATTCTGTTGTCTGTTTCATTCTATTCTTGTTTTTGTCTGATGCAAAATTACACCGGAACAAGGAGGAACGCTGTATCCATATGAGGGGGAAGCATACCATTTTTACTGAAATTGCGGTCTGCGTAACCCATTGTCCGTGAAATGCTTTATCTTTGTATTGGTTTAACAGGAAAGAATATGGGCAAGATATTGAAAGTAAGGAATGTCAATGACTACAGCCGTTACGTTGGGTGCAAAGAGCAGCACCTGTTGGTCAGCGTCATCGACTATGCCGAGGTGTCGCCCGTGCGCCACAGTCTGAACGATTACGGCGTGTACGGTATCTTCTTCCACGATGAGGCGGAGATAGACCTGGCATACGGCTGTGGCAAGTATGATTACAAGAAGGGTACGGTCATCTGTGTGGCTCCCGGGCAGATAGGCGGCAAGGAGGACAACGGCGAGGAGGTGATGCTGACGGGCTGGGCGCTCCTGTTTCACCCCGACCTGCTGCACGGTTTCCCATTAGAGAAACGTATCAAGGAGTATTCTTTCTTTGATTACCGTATCAACGAAGCCCTGCACATGACCGATGAGGAGCACGACATTCTGTCTTCCCTGATGCGTCAGATTCGCGAGGAACTGGGAAAGAAACCGGACGAATTTCAACGAGCCATCCTCGTGGGCTACATCGAACTGACGCTCAACTTCTGCCAGCGGTTCTACAACCGCCAGTTCGTCACCCGCAAGATAGAGAACTCCGACATTCTTATCCGCTTCGACCGCCTGCTGCGCGATTATTTCGAGGACAAGCTCCAACTGACCCTCGGCCTGCCCACCGTGCAGTATTGTGCCGACAAGCTGTGCATGTCCGCCAATTACTTCGGCGATGTCATCAAGAAAACCACCGGCGACACGGCGAGCAGCCACATTCGCCAGTTCGTCATCCAGCTTGCCAAGAACGGTCTTGCCTCCGGAGAAACCGTCTCTCAGGTGTCCGACCGCCTTGGCTTTGAATATCCCCAGCATTTCAGCCGGATGTTCAAGAAGCAGGAGGGCGTTACGCCGTCGGAATACGTCGGGAAGATGCGGTTGTGATGCCGCTGCAAATATAAATAAAGATGAGTTCGGAACTGATGTAGGATGAAGTCCGACCTCATGGTACATCAAGTCCGGGTTGATGGTGGCTCATGTTCGAGGGGAGCTTGGGACTGGTTTGACATGAGCGCAAGATAGGAAGTTTTTTGATGTGGGCAAGCGTGTTTCTATTCTTTATTCGATTAATCTCCCGTTGTCATTCCATTCGCCGTACATGATGCCGAGGCGGGTGTTGTCAATGAACTTTTTCAGACGGCTTTCAAAGAGAGGACGTTGTTTTTTCTTAATTTGTATCGTGTCAATGCGCACACGCCGATATAAGGGTGGGAAGTTTTGGAAGTTCTGCCACACGATGGGGTCTTGCTGGAGGGCTAACAGGATTTCCTCGTCGATGGTGAAACCTCCGGGCGACATATCGGGCAGCACAGCGCGCCCCATATCTGTCATGCGCCCCAACCGCTCCATGCGGCGGCATCGTTCCTTGTTCAGTTCCGACCACAGGCTACCTTTCGCGCGTGGCGCAAACCGTTGGTATGCCTCGCCATCCAGCCGTTTCAAAGTGCTGTCAATCCAGCCGAAACACATCGCTTCCTCCACTGCGTCGATGTACCAGAATGTTCCGTCGTCCATAGGATGCCCGCGCTTAACTTTCACCCAGCACTCCCTTGCAATGGCATGATGTGTCATAAGCCATTGACGAAATTCATCGCGGCTTTGTATGGACAATATATTTTGCGGTTTAATGATACTCATATTTTTTACTGGTTGTTTCGTTTGCAAAGTTAGGGAAAAATCGGGGAGCGGGGCAAGGGAATCCCCCTCATTCTCCTCTCTATTTAAACACTCCCTCCGCATTCCCCCACAAAAACATCTCCTCATACCCTGCAAGCTCCTTGTCTGCAGCCAGCGTCTGCTTCAGCCTTTGCAGGTTGGCTCTCAGTACGGCATCGGGCAAATAAGGATAATCCGAACCATAGAGGATGTGGTCGGGCGTGGTGAGGGTGAGCAGCGACCGCAAGACTTCGACGGTAGGATTGCCTGCCAAGTCAAAGTAGAGGCGCGACAGATTGGCTTCCCAGTCTATAGGTTGCATATAGCCCTGCGCGACCATTGCCGGGAGGATGGATTTCATTCTCGGCAACGCCAACGGCAGGAACGAGCCGCAATGGGGTACGATGACTTTCAGGTTCGGGTAGCGCACCAACACGTTCCTTGCCAACATATTCACCACGGCACGGGTGGTCTCCGCCGGATATTCGTACATCGCCAGCGGCGTGGTGGCAATGATTTCTTCCGGGTAAGGCGTGGGGCGGTGCGGATGAATGATGATGACGGCATTCCGCTCGTCCAGCACTTTCATCAAAGGGTCGAGTTCCTCGTCGCCAAGATATCGCCCACGGCTGTTGGTCGCCAGCTTCACGCCGTCCGCTCCCAAGGTGTCGAGCGCGTAAATGGCTTCGCGGATGGCGGCGTCCACATCGGGCAGAGGCAGGGCAGCACAGAATTTGAACCTGCCGGGGTATTGCTGTTTTACCTTTGCTGAGACCTCGTTCACTCGGCGGATGCATTCGGCACTTTCCTTTGCATCGCCGTAGTACGGTTGTGGGGCAGGCATCGTGAGCACGGCGGTGCGGATGCCTGCGCTGTCCATAAAGGCAATATGCCGCTCCACATCCCACGTGGGCAACGGGAAAGTCTCTTCCAGTTCCGCTCCATGCGCTTTCAGCATTTCCACGTATTCGGGGATGATGATGTGGGTATGGACATCGACCGTCTGCTGCGCTTGTACGGAAAAAGTCAATATCGCTCCTAACATTCCCGCTGCTATCTGCCTTTTCATTCTTTGTTCAATGAGAGTGTAACGGTGACATTGCCTTTGCCCAATGCCGCTTTCAAGTTGGTTTGTGAGGCGTTGTCTATCTTTCCCAAGCGGGTGAAGTTCCATGAATTAGTATCGTAGTAAATGACAAAATGTTTTCCGAGATACAATATCAGGTCGCCCGGTCCCGTGGTGGTCTGACTGTCGTTGCGCGGCAGATTAGTGTCGAGTTCTCCTACCTTTTCCATTTGGGCATAGTCTTCCATGTCTATAGTAATGTCGCCTTTGGCAAGGAGTTCCACCAACGCACGAGTGGAAGAATTATCTGTCAATGTAGCGGTGAAGGTCTTGCCGCCTTCGATGCTCAATTTGATGTTGTTGCTTTCCATATTCGTCTTATTTTGATTGTTATCATTTGCTATAAAGTTATTGATTCGGTTGGCAGGATTGAGCGGTGTCTGGTCAGTCAGTTCCAATGACTTGACCATGTGCAGCGTCCCTTGCTTGTATTTCTGGAAATGCGCGGAAGCGATGTGCTTGTCGTAAGCCTCACGGCTCGCGTATGTTTCAAGGATGGTTATTTGGCAGGGATTCTTCTTTTCGCCGATGGCATACATGGTTAGCACGCCCGGTTCGGTACGCAGGGAGATTTCGCCCACCTCGGTCACATATCTTATATATTCATCGAGGAACTGCGGATAAACCTCGATTTTCGACAGGCGCACGATGCCGTCGGCAGCCATTTCTTCCTTTGCGCACATGCCCGGTTGCTGGGACGGATGTGTTTCCCTCTCCGTTCCACCGCACGACAGCAGTCCGAACAGGAGCAATGCGGTTAATAGATTTCGTGGCATATCAAACACTGTCTCCAAAGTTTTTTGTTGAAAATCTGTCATTTATACGATTTCCGATAGACATTTACAATATCCTCGTCCGTCATCTGCACACGGTCGCTGGTGAACATCACGCCCATCACCTCGCGGGTGTTGCGCATCAGCGTCTCGAACTCATCGGGGGTGATGCCGTAGTCGGACATTTTCAGGTCTGCCACGCCGCAAGCCTCCTGCAAGCGAGTGAGGGCGGTGAGGAAGTCTTCGGGCTTCGTGGCTTCGGGCATCCCCATCGCCTGCGCCATGCGGATGAAACGGTCATCGCAAGCGTGGCGCTCGATGAAGTATTTGTAGTATGCCTTGCTGACCATAATCAAACCTGCGCCGTGGGGCAATGCCGGGTGGTAGGCGGAGAGCGCGTGTTCAAGGGCGTGTTCGCTGGTGATGAGCGTGAGACACATCACTACACCCGACAAAGTATTGCCGAAAGCCACGTGGGTGCGGGCTTCCATATCCTTGCCGTCTTTCACGGCGCGGGGCAGGTACTTCGCCAAATTCTCGATGGCGGTCAGGGCGTACATATCGCTCATCAGGTTCGCGCCACGGGCAATGTAACCCTCTGTGCTGTGGAACAGGGCATCGAAGCCTTGATAAGCAGTGAATGTCGGCGGCACGCTTGCCATCAGTTCCGGGTCCACGATAGAGAGGACGGGGAACAGGGAGGCATCGCCCACAAATGCCTTCTCGAAAGTGTCTTCTTTGGTGATGACACCCGAATTGTCCGTTTCCGAGCCTGTGCCTGCCGTGGTGGTGATGGCAATGATGGGCAGAGGCTTGACGGCAATCGGTTGTCCCTTGCCCGAGCCGATGGGCACGTAGTCCCAAAGCTCACCTTCGTTGGTAGCCATTACCGCAATGGCTTTCGTGCAGTCCATCACGCTTCCACCACCCAGAGCCACGAGAAAGTCACAGCCGTTCTCGCGGGCAACCTTCGCTCCGACATTGACATTGCCTACGGTAGGATTGGGCATTACGCCGTCGAACAGGAAAGTCTCCACGTCTGCCTTGTGCAACTGCTCTTCCGTGCGAGAGAGATAGCCGTTGGCACGGGTCGATTTGCCGTTGGAGATGACGATGAGAGCGCGTTTGCCCGGCATCGGTTGTTCACTCAGTTTGTTCAGCATCCCTGCCCCGAACATCACACGGGTAGGAACGTACATGTCGTAAGTAAGATTTGTTTCCATTGTTCTTTATATTTCTGATTCTGGTGCAAAGGTAGCGGTTGATTGTCGGAAAGGGCATACCCAAATTCCCTGCGGTTGTAACTATCTTACGGAAAATGAATTTCTCTTAGTGAAGAAAGATTCGACGCAGGCAAGTCAATGCCCTGCCGATTCCGAAAACAAGTTTATCACCACGACTCCGCCGAGAATCATACAGATGCCGATAATGGCAGGAAGGTCAAGATGCTGCTTGAACACCAGCCAGCCGACAAGCGCCACCAGCACGATGCCCGCTCCCGACCAAATGGCGTAGGCGATGCCCAACGGGATGCTTCGCAAGACCATGCTGAGGAAATAGAACGCGCCCGCATAGCCCACAAGGGTTATCAGCGACGGCACGAGGCGGGTGAACTGCTCTGTCTGTTTCAGGGCGCTCGTGGCAACCACCTCGCAGATGATTGCCAGCAAAAGGATAAGATACTGTTTCATAATGCTTTTTGTTTATTGATTACCTGTTACGGCAAAAATACAAAAAACAAAATCCGCCTTAAAATGCGTGTCGGTTAAATAAAGTGATGCGCGGAAGCGCAGTTTTGTTAAGGTTTTCAAAAAGCAGGAGGGCATTACGCTGTCGGAGCATCGTCTGAGGGTGTGGGGGCGAAGCAAAATGGAGTCTTATATGTTTTTCGACACACCCGATACACGCACATCCACGTCCCCAAACTGCAAAGGACAATGATAATGCCGGTCGTATAGAGTATGTTCCCTAATCCGGTAAGCGGCGAGAACACGCCTCCGAACAGGAATATCAGAAATCCTAACACGGCTGATGCATTGCCGGAATTGCTACGCTCCTCGTCAAGAGCCAACGTCGTGGAGCTGGGCAAAATCAATCCCAAGAAAAGAAGAAACACAAACAGGCCGCATTCCACCACTGCCACGGGAGCATCTGCCATCAACACGCCTGCCACCAGCAAACTGACTCCTCCAAACCCGACGGATCCGGCTTTCAGTGCCCGCTCCACTGTACGGAAGAACGGGACGGTAAGGCTTCCCAACATGATGGCCAAGGCGTTTGCCCCGAAACACAGACTGTATGCCAAGGGCGAAAGCCGGTAATGCTCTTGGAAGATGAAAGGAGAAGCGGCGATGTAGGCAAACATCACTCCCATCGCGAACGCTTGCGCCAACACGTAACCAATGAAACGCTTGTTGCGGAGCACGGGCAGGTAATGACGGAAGGAAGCAAGTGCTTTCCCGTTTACCCTATGTTCCACCGGAAGCGATTCCTTGAAGAAACACAAGGCAATGACGAGCGAAACGCCGATGGCCAGCAGAATCCAGAAGATGCCTTTCCAATCGGTCGTTTCCAACAGCAGCCCGCCCAGCACAGGGGCGCAAATGGGGGCCAGTCCCTGCACACTGCTCAGCAAAGCATAAAAGCGAGCCAGTTCGCGCCCTTCGTAAAGATCGGTCGCGATGGATTTGGAGATGACCACGCCGCCGGCTCCTGTCATGCCTTGCAGCAGGCGGAAAAAGATGAACCAATGGATGTCCGGCGCATACAGGCAACCCATGGTCGCCATGCAGAATAGAACCAGTGATTCCAAGAGGGTCTTTTTGCGCCCGTACTTGTCGCTCAACGGACCGATGAAGAGCTGTCCCACAGCAAGTCCCACCATGCTGAATGTCAAACTCAACTGTACGCGCGAAGCCGTTGTATGGAAATACTCGCCCAAGGAAGGCAATGCGGGAAGATAGAAGTCGGTGACGAAAGGGCCGAATGCGGCGATGATGCCGACTACGATAAGAAGATAGAGGTCAGAATTTCTTGTTTGAGTTCTCATTTTCTGTTATTTTATTTACCGGGCGCAAAGTTCGCCACTTTTGGCGGATACATTTCGCCCCATTCCAAGCAGGAATTATCCAAATCGTGATTATCTTTGCAGCATGAATGCTACCTCATTGTTTCATATAATCCCTGCTACAGGCGACTTGTCCGGCCTGTTTCCCCTGGACGAGGCACGGCGCACCCCTGTCGGTTATGTCCATTTCGTGCTGGTACTGCAAGGCGAGGCTTGGGTGGAGATAGACGACCATGCGCTCCGGCTGGGCAAGGGTGCTTTCCTTTTCCTCCTTCCCCACATGCTGCTGCGCGGCCTGTCGTGCGGGGAAGATTTCAGTTACGAATACCTTCGCTTCGGATTCGATTATTTGTCGGATTTTCCCTTGTTGCTGAAAACTGAGATATCGGACAACGCGGTCAATGCCCCTCACCGTCTGTTGGATGCGGAAACCTTCAGACTGGCCAGCCGTTATTTCGATTTCATCCGCGAATGCCATGCACGGCACGTCCCCACCCATGCGGATGCCACAAAAGGATTACTATATTCGTTTATTGTCGAAATAAGCCGTCTCTACGGCAGCCCGTCCGCCACAGACGCGGCATCCCGTCCGGACGAATTGATAGACAGGTTCTTCAGTCTCCTGCATACTTATTACAAGGAAGAACATACAGCTGCTTTTTATGCCGACCGCCTTTGCGTATCAGACAAGCACCTGATGAGAACCATAAAAATGCGAACCAATCAGACATTCCATTTTTGGCTGTCCGACTTCTTGATGCGTGAAGCCAAGCTTCAATTGCGTTCCACCGGTAAGAGCGTCTCCCAGATAGCGGACGAACTGCATTTTCCCAATTCGTCCTTTTTTGCACGGTTCTTCCGGAAGCATGCAGGCGTTTCGCCTTTGCAATTCAGGAAAGGTGGAATGGCAGGATAAGAATAACATATCGTAGTCAATGAACGTAACATCAGCCATGCGCCGTCCAACAACACAAGGCATCTATATGAGTCATGTTTTTCCCAATTTCTCCCGCTGCTTCTTGGTAAGCGAAGCGACCACGATGTCATACGACTGGCGGACGAGTTCCCGTATCTTGCTGTCGGGCACGTCTTGGTTGAAGCAGACGCTAATCCAGTGCTTCTTGTTCATGTGGTAACCGGGGAGGATGCCCTGATTACGCTCTTGCAGTTCCACGATTTGCTCCGGGTCGCACTTGATGTCGCAGAAGTCGAACACGTCCACGTTCACGAAGCAAAACCACTTGTCAAGCACGCTAAAGACCAGCAAGTTGCGGTCGTATTCCGATGTTGCCTTGCCGAAGGGCATCTTTTCCGTCACGCCTTTCTGTGAAAGGCAGTAGGCTCTGAAATCTTCTATGTTCATGATTGCTATTTTTTCTATATTCGTTCATTTTTGATGTACGAAGATAGGGGAAATCGGCAAGCGAGGCAAGGATTATCTCCCCATTGTTTCCTTCACCCTCGCCAGCAGAGCGGGAATATCCAGATGCTGCGGGCACTTCGCCAGACATTCGCCGCAGGCGATGCATGAGGATGCCGGGTCACCACGCTGTATGGGCGACATCGAGACAGTGTAGTCTGCCATTGCCCGCAGCTTGTCGCGGTGCAACAGATAATTGTTGTACACATAGGCGAAGATGTAGCCGATGGCGACGTTGTGCGGGCAGGGGATGCACTGGTAGCAGCCCGTGCAGTCGATGTGTCCCGGCGCGTGGCGGTAGACATAGATGGCCGCGCCCAATGCCTCGCGCTCGGCAGGGGTGAGCATGTTGGGGCGGGCTTTGGCGGCGTACTTCAGGTTCTCCTCCACGTCCGCCATGCTGCCCATGCCGCTCACTGCCACGCTCACTTCGGGAATGTCCCACAGGTAGTCCAACGCCCACTCGGTGTCGGGCTTGCGGATGCCCGTGGAGGCAAGCGCGTCACGCATCGTCTGCGGCAGGTTGGCAAGGAATCCCGTGCGGACGGGCTTCATCACTGCCAGTCCCATGCCGTTGGCGGCGGCGTATTTCGGACCGAGCACACCCGCCTCGTATTCGTAGTCCAAGTAGTTGTGCTGGATGAGGCAGAAGTCCCATGCAGGGGTATATTCCACCACGCGCTTGAACAGTTGCAGACTGTCGTGAAAGGAGAAGCCCATGAAGCGGATTTTTCCCTGCGCTTTCAGCCGTTCCATTTTCTCAATGAGCTTATAGGGCAGCACATAATCCTTCCACGCGCGGTGCATGATCATGTGGATGTGGTAGAAGTCGATGACATCGGTGCCAATCGTGCGGCGCGACTGGTCGAAGAACTTCTCGAAGTCGTCCGCCGACCGCATCTCCCACCACGGCATCTTGGACGTGACATAAACTCTGTCGCGCCAGTCTCCGGCAAGGGCTTTACCCACCGCCTGCTCGCTCTCGCCGCCGAGATAGACGCGTCCCGTGTCGATGTAGTTCACACCGCCTTCGATGGCACGGCGCACCATCGGCGTGGTCTGGTCGAAGTCCACGTGCCCGTTCCTCATCGGCAGGCGCAGCATTCCGAACCCTAGTGCCGACACGTTCACTCCCGTGCGCCCCATCGGACGGTATTGCATCTGCGGATTATAGTTGAGGATTTTTTTCGACAACTGTTCCCTCGCCACTTGCCTTTCAGCTTCCTGCGCAATGACTTTCGGGCCGCTCACCGCTCCCACGGCTACGGCAAGAAGTCCGCTTTTGATAAAATCCCGTCTGTCCATACTTTATTAATGAAGAATTAAGAATGAAGAATTAAGAATGAAGAATTAAGAATGATGAATTAGTTTAGACCGATGAGCCATGCCGGATTGATGCGTACCAGCAAGTCGATGTCGCTTTGGGAAACTCCGGCGGCTTGCAGTTTCACGATGCAATCCCTCATGCCCTCAATGGGATGCGGCATCACCGCCTGCCCCAAGTCCGTAGAGATGAAACTCCGTGTCGGGTCGATACGGACGAATGAAGCGAAATCTTCGATGCTTTGCCGTTGGTACTGGGGCATCTTCGTTCCCTCTCCCCAAAGGCAAGGCAGATAGCAATACTCTATGTATGCGCCAAGGTCGATGCACCGCCTGATTTGGTCGGATGTCATTGTCAAACTTGTTATCGTTCTTCTGTTCCTGCAACAGATTCATCGCCTGCTCCGGTATAGCCGTGGAAGCAAGCAACGCCCCTCCCGTCACAACGGAAGCCTTGATAAAGTCCCTTCTGCTTATTTTATTATCCGTATTCATATACTTCTTCTTTTGGTACAAAAGTAGCGGTATATGACACAAAAGGGCGTAACAAATTCACGGAGGATTGTGACGGTTTTACTGATATATTGCCGTAATTGGAATAGTCAAAGTAAAATGAACACTTGAAAATCGCGGGAACTTTGCGGTATCAAATTATAAAGAATATTGAATATATAACTTAATAAGCAGAAAGATATAGAATGTTATTTGGTTTGAGTGTGGGACAGCAATGCTCCACATCCTAAGTTGAAGGTCCTGGGAGAACCTGAGATACAGATATGGTAATAACAGCCCACACTATAGCGTGAGATCCTTGTATCTCGTCCATTGGGACAGGCAGTAAAAAACGCTTCGACGTTTTGTAGAAAACATCGAAGCGTTTTGGTTGAAACGTCAGGCCGTTTTGTGCAAAACGTCAAGGCGTTTTTCTGCAGACAATTTGTCAGTTTGTCTTACAGCTTATAGTTCCATTGTTCCAGGGCAAACGACCAGTTCTTTTCCACCAGTTCCACCGTCTCGGGCTTGTACTGGTACTTGTTTTTCTTGTAGCCTTTCTTCTTGTTCACGTAAGCCTCTATGTCCGCACGTGCCTCGTCGAAGCCGGGGAGGGAAAGCTTCTGATAGATTTCCTGGGTCAGATTGAACGCGTCCTTCTCGTAGTCCTCGAAACGTACTTCCACCAGATTGCCTTCGGGGATGAACTTCTTGTCGGCCTCATACTTGTGATAGAGTTTCGCGTAGACAGAAAGGATGTTGTCCTGAAGCTCTTTCTCGCTGATTTCCTGCAGTTGCAGGGGCTTGATAGTGTTGGTGAAGAAGCTCCGGGTGGACTCGAACACCGTGTACGGATTGCGCATCAGGTAGATGAACTTCGCGTTCGGGAACATCTTGACCAGTTCCTTTACGCGTCCCGTGTGGGGTGGGTTCTTGCTCAGGAACTGGGTGCCGTGGGTGTTCCACAAGGAAATCTTGATGAGCTTGGTGAACACTTCCTCGAATACTTTCAGTTCTTCGTCGGTAATGTCGTCAAAGAGCAGGTATTTGTCGGCGTATTCCTGTGTGTGTTTGGGCAGGAACCAGAAGTTATAGTATGTATACGGCATCATGTTGGTCAGCGCGAACTCCTCTTCCTGCGGAAGGTCGACCGCCAGTTCCATATTGTCGGTAGGGCGCTTGTCAGGCATCAGCCAGCTCATGTTTTTCTTGAAGAAGGGCTGTCCCCACATCATCAGGTGCGGGAACACGGTCTGGTACGTGGTGTTGTAGCCGAAGTGCTTGTCGCACGAGAACACGTTGTGCATGAACGTGGTTCCGCTGCGCCAGTGCCCCAGAATGAATACCGGATCGTGTTCCAGTGGCTTGTTTGCCAGCAGTTTCTCGTATCTCTTGTCCTGCAGGGGCTTCAATACGGAAAGCAGTCGGCATACGGCCTTTGTGAGACGGTATTTTCCCTTGTATGCAGGGCCGATGGCGCGTCCTTTCGTGATTTCGTTGAATGTTTTCCAGTCGGCACCCACCAGGGTATTGACCGGCAGTTTACTGAATTCTAATAAACCCATGTCGTTTCAATGAATGATTAATAGTGAACAGTTAATGGTTGATCGTGAACACTGCTCACTATTAATTCCTGATTATTAACTGTTAATTCTTCTTGATTTCGATTGCGTATCCCTGACGTTCCAGATCCTTCACGGCGGTTTCAATCGCCTCGTAGTGTTCCGGACCGATACCCAGACGCGGAAGGTCGAGCACCGGAAGCTCCATGGTGGTGTGCATATCCTTGTCATCCACCTTGTTGATGATCATTCCGGCCGCACTGGTGTTGTTGGTAATCGGGTCGATAAGGATGAACGCTCCGGTCGCCTTGTTCTTGGTGTACGGGTCGAAGAACAGTTCCTTGGAAGATGTCAGCACCACGTGGGCAATCTGGTTCAGTTGCATGGGCACATCCTCTTTCTTGAGCTTGCCGTTCTCCACACTCAGGTGTTCCATGGTGTTCACGTCCACCTTGTATTTGATGGAGTCTACGCGTGTGCGGCTCATGTTGGTGGTCTGTTTCAGGAAGAACGACTTTTCCATATCCATCTTTTCTTCGTCCATCCATACCAGCATCGCCTCGAAGTTGCGTCCCACCATTGGCATGTTGTCCGGATGTACCAGCATCTCACCGCGTGACACGTCGATCTCGTCTTCCAGTGTCAGTGTGACCGACATGGGCGGATAGGCGTAATCACATTCTCCGTCGGGCGAGTAGATGGCTTTTATATGGGTCTTCTTTCCTGACGGGAGAGCCATGACCTCGTCTCCTTTCCGTATTACTCCCGAGGCCACTTTGGAAGAGAAGCCGCGGAAATCCAGATTCGGGCGCAATACGTATTGCACCGGATAGCGGAAATCAGTCAGGTTATGGTCGTTGCCGATGTGTACGGTCTCAAGGAACTCCAGCAGGGACGGGCCTGTATACCAGGGGGTGCGTCCGGATTTTTCCACTACATTGTCGCCGTCGAGTGCGGACAACGGGATGCAGGTCACATCGGGTATTCCCAGCGGAGAGATGAATGCCTTGTAGTCGGCCACAATCTTGTCGAACACCTCTTTTGAGAAGTCCACCAGGTCCATCTTGTTTACCGCCAGTACCACATGCTTGATTCCCAGCAGGGAAACCAGGTAGGTGTGGCGGCGTGTCTGTGTGATGACACCGGCGCGCGCGTCCACCAGGATGACGGCCAGATTGGCGGTCGAACCGCCGGTAATCATGTTGCGGGTGTACTGTTCGTGTCCCGGAGTGTCGGCAATGATGAACTTGCGGTTGTTGGTCGAAAAGTACCGGTATGCCACGTCGATGGTGATGCCTTGTTCACGTTCGGCTTTCAGTCCGTCGAGCAGCAAGGCATAGTCGATGTGTTCGCCCGCGTTTCCCACACGCTTGCTGTCGCGTTCCAGTGCCACGAGCTGGTCTTCATAAATTTTCTTGCTGTCAAACAGCAGTCGTCCGATAAGTGTGGATTTTCCGTCATCCACGGAACCTGCCGTAAGGAAACGGAGCAGGTCTTTCTGCTCGTCTTTTTTCAGGAACTCCTCGATTGACATTTTGCCTCTTGCTTCGCCTTCCATCGGGTTCCCTGATTTGGTTTTATCTAATTCTTCCATTTTTCTTCAATTAATAATGAACAATGAACAATTAATAACGGTGTGTGCCTCATTATTAATTGTTAATTATTAATTCTTCCTTTAAAAGTATCCTTCCCGTTTTTTCTCTTCCATGCTGGCATCCTGGTCGAAGTCGATGACGCGGGTAGTGCGCTCGCTCTTGGTCGTGGTCATCATCTCCTCCACGATTTTCTCGATGGTGTCGGCCTCACTTTCGATGGCGCCGGTCAACGGCCAGCATCCCAGTGTACGGAAGCGGATCTTCTTCATCTCGATCTTGTCGCGGTATTTTTCCGGCAGGCGGTCGTCATCCGGCATGATCAGCTGGCCGTCGATGTTGACCGTGGGGCGTTCTTTCGCGAAATACAGGGGGACGATGGGGATATTCTCCAGACGGATGTATTGCCATACATCCAGTTCCGTCCAGTTGCTCAACGGGAACACACGGATGCTTTCTCCCTTGCGGATGCGTGTGTTGTACAGGTCCCACAGCTCCGGACGCTGGTTTTTCGGGTCCCATTGGTGGAATTCGTTGCGGAAGGAGAAGATACGTTCCTTGGCGCGCGATTTCTCCTCGTCGCGGCGTGCCCCTCCGAAAGCGGCGTCGAACTTGTATTTGTCGAGCGCATGCAGCAGGGCCTGCGTCTTCATCAGGTCAGTGTGTACCTTGCTTCCGTGCGTGAACGGACCCACACCGGCCCGGAAAGCCTCCATATTGCTTTCCACAATCAGTTTCCATCCATGCTCCCTGGCATAGTCGTCACGGAATTTCAGCATGTCCTTGAATTTCCATTTCGAGTCGATATGCATCAACGGGAACGGGGCTTTTCCTGGGGCGAATGCCTTCTCGGCCAGACGCACCATCACGGAAGAATCCTTTCCGATGCTGTATAGCATGACCGGATTCTCAAACGAGGCGGCCACCTCACGGATAATGTGGATTGACTCGGCTTCGAGTTCTTTCAGGTGGCTCAAGTTGTATTCTTCTTGCATGATTATATGTTTTGTTTTTTAGTTACTTTCGGTAAAATCAGTTCCAGCAGTTGGTTGACGGATTCTTCGAGCGACAGTCTGGAGGTATCGAGCGACAATGCCGGGTGGAGCGGGGCCTCGAACGGAGCGGAGATTCCCGTGAAGTTCTTGATTTCTCCTTTCCGTGCCTTTGCATACAGACCCTTCACGTCGCGTCGTTCACATTCCTCGATCGGTGTGCTTACATACACTTCCACAAAATCATCTTTCCCGATGATGTTTGCCGCCATTTCACGGATGTCATTGTTCGGGCTGATGAATGCGGCGATGGTGATGATGCCTGTGTCCACGAACAGTTTTCCGACTTCCGCAATACGCCGGATATTTTCTATGCGGTCTTCGGCCGAGAAGCCGAGATTGTTGTTGATTCCGCTCCGGATATTGTCTCCGTCAAGGATACGGCACAAAAAATGACGTTTCTGCAACTCACGTTCCAGTGCGATGGCGATGGTACTTTTCCCCGAGCCGCTCAGTCCCGTAAACCAGACCATCAGTCCCTGCTGTCCCAGCAATTCTTCTTTGTCGGTGCGGGTCAGCATCTTGTCGAATATAGGGTAGATATGTTCCATAAATTTTTATGAGATATGTTTTGTCATCCTTATGATACCGATACAAACGGCCAGATAAGAGGGATGAGTGTGATTGAAATTATCATTACAATCAAATCCATCGGGAGACCTATCTTTATGAAGTCAGTGAATTTGTAATTCCCGGCACCCTGTACAATCAGGTTTGTCTGGTAGCCGATGGGAGTGGCGAAGCCTGCTGAAGCCGCAATGCAGATAGCGATGAAGAATGGCATAGGGTCTACACCGAACTTCTGTGCCGTTTCCAGCGCCAACGGAAAAGCAAGGGCTGCCGCAGCATTATTGGTAATCAGTTCTGTGATGACCAGTGTGACGAAATAGAGCAGAGCCAATGCTCCCCATGCGCCTAATGAGCCGGAAACATTTTTGATGAAGTTTGCAATCAATGCGGCCAGTCCCGACTCTTCCATCGCTGCGCTGATGGCAAAGGCACAGGCAATGGTAATCAGGATGTCCCAGCTGATGTATTTCGTATATTTCTTGGGAGGAAATATTTTGAGCCATGCCATGACGACGGCCGTTACTGAGGCGAAGAAAAACATATCCATCTTCACGTTCGGAAAATGCTCCTGGAAATAAGGAAGCTCGCCGATTGTCGCTCCGACAATCATGACAAGAAGGAGAGCCAGTGCCGTCCATTTCTTCCAGGGTGGTACGGGACGTCCGGGAATTTCTTTTCCGTTTGTCATCATAAGGAACACGGATGAATCTCCCCATGTCTTTGTGAAGGAATCATCGGCCAACAGGACCAGTGTATCACCTTCCTGCAGTCTTACCTCACCGAGATTTTGCGTGATGACTTGTCCTCCTTGTCGGATTTCTCTGATTTCAGCTCCGTAGCGGCGTTTGAAATCGAATGATTTCAATTTGCGTTTCAGACCGGGGAAACGGGATGCCAGTACCACTTCTACAATATGTTGCCCGTTTCCGGCCGCAGCGTCAGCTTCTTCCTCTTCAAAATTGTCCGGCCGTTCTGCAGGAAGCAATTTTTTTGATGTAAGTATGATGAAAAGGAGACCGATTATCGTGATAGGTATCCCGATAAATGCCAGATCGAACATCTTTAGTCCCGGTAACCCTCGGTCTATCATCATGCCATGTACCACCAGATTGGTAGAGGTTCCGATAAGTGTACACAAGCCGCCTAAGATAGTGGCATACGAGAGTGGTATCAGAAATTTCGTACATGACAGACCGATTTTTTTCGCCCAGTTCTTTACTATAGGTGCAAAAATGACCACCACCGGCGTATTGTTGAGGAATGCGGAGAAGGCACTTACGATAGGGAGCAATCTCAGTTGTGCTTTTGTTACCGTTGTTTCTTTTTCGGGCAGAAGTTTTTTTACGATAGTGGTCAATGCGCCACTTTGTCTGACGCCTTCGCTGACCAGAAACAGTAGTGCGACAGTAATCATGCCCCGATTGCTGAATCCGGCCACCATTTGTTGGGGAGTGATGATGCCGCCAGCCATAAATACTACAACCAACGTCAACAATACGATACCGGGACGCATTTTGTCCAAAATAAGGGCAATCAGCATTCCAGTCAGTCCGAGCAGTACGAAGATGATTTCAAAATTCATGTTCAAAAGATTATAGTTAGTCTGATTCAGTGTTGTCTTGAACTTCAGGCAATACAATAAACCATGGATTGAGAAGGTCTTCTTTGTTGTATCTCAAAGGCAAACCATTTTCTGCCTGATAAACTTCTCCTCCGGCAGCCCGGACGATGGCATGTCCGGCCGCAGTGTCCCATTCCATGGTAGGAGCAAAACGGGGATATACGTCCGCTTTTCCCTCGGCAACCAGACAGAGTTTCAACGAACTTCCGCTTGAAATGGTTTCCACTCTATCATGTGTTTTCTTCATTTCGTCAATATAAGCCTGAGTTTCTGGAGTAAGGTGTGAGCGTGAGGCGACAATCACGAACTGATTGTGCCGGTTCTCTGTTTCGGGAAGCTTGCGGGCCTTAGTGATGAGACCGTCAAGATTGTCTTCTTCATTCAATGAAGAGATATGGTCCAGCTTGTAGGCACCGATTGTTATATCGGAGAAATAAAGCTGTCGTTTCACTGGTATATAAATAATTCCGGCTTCAGGTATTCCGTTTCTGACGTATGCGATGTTTACGGTAAATTCTCCATTCCGTTTGATGAATTCTTTGGTGCCGTCGAGTGGATCTATCACCCAGAGCTCGTCCCATTCTTTCCGTTCTTCAAAAGGAACTTTTTTCCCTTCTTCACTTAGAATCGGATAGGGAGTATCAATTAACATTTCCGCAATTACGGCGTGCGATTTGCGGTCAGCGATAGTCAGCGGCGAATTGTCAGCTTTCTTTTCTATTTCAAAATCTGCATTCGGGTCGGTATATACTTTCATGATTTCAGCCCCGGCCTTCAAGGAAGCCCGAATGGCAGTGTATAATATCTTTTTATCCATAATACATAAATTGTTGCAAAATAACAACTTTTTTAGAGATGAGAGGTAGTTTATATTTCGCTTTTTTTGTTCACCCTTAATTTTTGTAACTTGCCGGTGAAATTGAGAAATTATACATATTGCTGATATTTAGTAAATTAGTAGTGATAAAACTATATAATTTACATGCAATATTCGCAAAATTTCTCGACATCTGCAAACAAATGGTGTGAAACTTGGTCTGTACACGTAGCGATGTGCTCTTTCGATTCAGTCTTTTCGTTTGGCTATTATGCCGCCGCGAAGTATACAGAAGGGTCATATTCATCCGAATCGATGAAGCCTCATCGGCTGGATTATACATGCGAATTATTTTGAACATTTACATGGGCATGTGAATGTTTCCATATTCTCCACATATAAAAAGCACAGTGCGTAAAAGCGAATACGAATGAAATGATAAGTAAAGTTTTGTCTTCTTCCCATCCGACTGTCTGCTGATGCCACAATCCGGTGATAATGCTTAATATGGAAAGAACCAGGCCAAGTACGTTCAGCACAATATCGCCTTGCCGGTGGGCTTTGCCCTCTTCAAGTTTGCTGTGTTTGATTCCGTAGCCGGCATACACATCCAGTCCGATAAGCATCCACAGTACCAGACGAATCCAAGTGTCGGCAGGAAGGAAGCACATCATGCAAAGGCACGTCAGTATTCCCATGATGGGTACGAAGGGGACGAACGGAGTCTTGAATGCACGATGGATGTCGGGCATCGTTTTCCGCACGACCAGTACTGCAGCACATACTAAGGTAAAAGCAAGCAAAGTGCCGATGCTGGTCATTTCTCCCGCCACTTCTGCCGGAACGAATCCGGCCAGCAGACTGACTACTATCATGAACAGGAAGTTGCTGTGTACGGGGGTGCGGAACTTTTCATTGATTCTTGAGAAGAAAGGTGGAAGCAGACCGTCACGGCTCATACTGAGAAACACACGGCTCTGTCCGAGCAAAGTAACCATGATGACAGAACAGTAACCGAACAAAATGGCCAGAATAATGGCTTTGTTCAACCAGGGATAGACCGGCTGGATGATGCCCGAGGCATCGGGGTAACCCATCTTTTCAATGGCTACCGCTACGGGAGCGATTCCGACATGTCCCGCAAAGTCAGTATAATGGGCTACTCCCGTCATGACATGAGCGAAGAGTGTATATAATATGGTGCATATTAGCAAGGATACCAGAATGCCGATGGGCATGTCGCGTTTGGGGTTCTTGGTTTCTTGGGCCGCTGTGCTGACCGCATCGAAGCCCAGAAAGGCGAAAAAGACAATGGCCGAACCTCTCAAGATTCCTGAGATGCCGAATTCCCCAAGTTTTCCTGTGTTTTCGGGTATATATGGGATATAGTTGTCTGTTTGGATGAATTTCCATCCCAGCATTACAAATATAAGAATGACAGCAATTTTCAGGAACACAATCAATCCGTTGAAGAATGAGCTTCCCGCCGTACCACGCATCAGGATGAGGCTCATCAGGATGACAATAATCATGGCAGGGATATTGACGATGCCCCCGTCCCAAGGGCAGGAGGTCAGTGCATGGGGAAATTCAATGCCTATGTTTTGGCAGAAAACCGTAAGATAGCGGCTCCAGCTGATGCTGACGGTGGTGGCTGCTACGGTGTATTCCAATACCAGATCCCAACCGATAATCCATGCTATCAGCTCGCCCATAGTTGCATACGAATAGGTATATGCGCTTCCGGAAACAGGAATCATGGAGGCAAACTCCGCATAACATAATCCGGCAAAACAGCAGCCGATGGCGGCAATGATGAACGACAAGGTGATGGCCGGACCGGTATAATTGGCTGCTACGGTTCCGGTAATGGAAAACAAACCGGCTCCAATAATCACCCCGACTCCCAGTGCTACCAGACTGACAGGCCCGAGTACACGCTTCAATGTTTTTGCCCCCGTTTCTGCTGCTTCTTCCTGCAGCATTTCTATGCTTTTCCGAATAAATAGTCCCATTTCCCGATGTTTCCTTTTTCTTGAAAATAAACCGGAGCAAAGGTACTAAAAATATTTTAATCCATTGCAGAAGGCACGGAAGCTGTCTTGTGCAGTATGCATTTATATACGTGATTCCTTATTCCAGATAGTGTGTAATTTTTCCACTTATCTGGAGTAGTGATATTTCGCACATCTTCGTGTCATATTCGGCAGACAAGATACGTTCTTCTGCATCAAGGAGACTTTTTTGTGCCTCACGCATTTCGATACCTGAGAGGTCTCCAAGCAGATAGCGTTCTTTGGCAATTTCATGGTTTTCTTTTGCGGAAATCAAGTTCTGACGTTCCAGATTCAGCAGACGGATATTGTTGCGGTAGGCTTGCCAAAGATTACTCATATCCGCTCTCAGCCCTTGTTCCAATTCATCGCGTGCCAATTGGGCGTTCCGGATAGCCAAACTGGCATTTTTCTTCTCCCTTCGTCGGTTGCCGTCGAAAATGCTGAATCCTACCGTAATGCCTCCGCTGAATCCCCAGTTGCTGCGTTGGCGGGTGGCGTTTACATCATATTTGTTAAGGGTATAACCATAACCGGCATTCAGGCGTACATAAGGATAGTTTCTCGACAGTACCTTTTTATAGTCCAGCTGGGCGATGACGGTATTCTGGTCGGCCTGTAACAACGTGGCGTTTGTGTTCAGTGTGCCGTTCCACAGTTCGTTGAAATCCAGGTGTTCATTGACATTAATGACAGAGTCTTTCACTTTGATGGGACGGTCCATATCTTCAGCGGCCATCAGTTCATTCAGGTTGATTCGTGAGGTGTGTACCAATTCCCGTTGCTTGATATACTGCGCACGGTCAGCGTTGAAGTCTACTGTTGCTTGTTGGTAATCCAGTCGTGAAAAATTTCCGATATGATACCGTTCTTCTACAATTCTCAGACGTTCTCTTGACAGCGATACGGCATATCGGAAGTTTTTCAGGCGGATTTCCTGTTGGATATAATTATAGTATTCTGCAGTAAGATTGGCGATGAAATCTTCGACAGCGATACGCGTATTGGTAGCTCCCAGCTGTTCCATCTCTTGCAGCTGCTTGTAAGTCGTACTGATGTTGAAACCGTCGAAAACAGTCCAGTTCAGGTCAATTCCGGCATCCAGTGTCTGGTCGTAAATTCCCCTGGTTCTGGTCGTTTCTCCCGTGGCTCTTGCTTCTGTATTATTGTTGTCGTTTGTTCCGGTATATCCTGCAGTAAAGTCGACAGTAGGCAGAAAACCGGCATTGCCGAGCGTTGCGTTGTTTTTGCTGATTTGTTCGTCGTTACGGGTTATCCGGAGCGAATAATTGTTGACAAGTCCTTCTTCCAGACATTGTTTGAGCGTATAAGTATATTGGGCTTGTGCCGGAATGCCTACACCCAATAAAAATCCTATAATAGACAGGTACTTTTTCATGCTTTTTCCTTTTTCTTGGTTCGGTTTGTGGAAATATATGAATAAATGGCCGGTACAATATACATGGTCAGGAATGTGGATACAAGCATACCCCCTACTACAGCCGTACCCATGGCGATACGCTGGTTGGCCCCTTCTCCGGTAGCAAAAGCTAACGGTACTAGGCCGAGTACGGTTGCTGCACTCGTCATCAATATGGGACGCAGGCGTTGTAGGGAAGCGTCACGGATAGCCTGCATTTTTTCTTCTCCCGCTTCTTGTTTCTGATTGGCAAATTCTACAATCAGGATACCGTTTTTGGCGACGAGTCCGATCAGCATGATGATACCGATTTGGCTGAAAATGTTCATAGTGATGTCGCCGAAGTACATGAATACCAATGCTCCGGCAATTGCCAGAGGGACAGTGAGCATGATGACTAGCGGATCCTTGAAACTTTCAAACTGAGCAGAAAGAATCAGATAGATTAGTACCAATGCAAAAATAAAGGCGAACATCAGGCTTGAAGAGCTTTCCCGATAGTCCTTGGAATCGCCTGAT
The DNA here is from genome assembly GCA_949289295.1 of uncultured Bacteroides sp. Lineage (GTDB taxonomy): Bacteria > Bacteroidota > Bacteroidia > Bacteroidales > Bacteroidaceae > Phocaeicola. Next base: position 92,566 of record CASENM010000023.1, on the reverse strand, counting down.
AAAGCTGTACGGAATGTCTCGTCAAGTACATTGGCTGCAATTTTATCCATTTCATCCAGTCCGTCACCTATAGTTTTTCCTTCCGCAAGTCCGGCAGAAACCGTGGCCGAGACGAAACGGTTATAATGATAAAGTTTTGGTGGTGCAACAGCCTCCACGAACTCCACCAGATTATCCATTTGTATCATTTCGCCTTTGTCGTTGCGGATATAGATTGATTTCACGTTGGCGGGCTGATTGCGTTGTTGCCGGTTGATTTGTCCCAATATTTCATATTGTTTGCCGTTCATATAAAAATATCCCATACGTTGTCCGCTCAGTCCGTATTGTAATGTTTCGCCAATATCGCGTACATCTACTCCCATTGTTCCGGCTTTGTCGCGGTTGATGTTTACCCGCATTTCCGGACTGCTGAATTTCAAGTCAACGTCTGCCATCTGAAAAGTCGGGTTGTCGTATACTTGAGCCAGAAATTCAGGAAGTACTTCCTGGAGCTTTTCCAGACTGACTGCCTGCAGCACGTATTGTACGGGCATACTGCTTCTCCGTCCACCGAACGAAGACTGCTGGCGGACAAACGATCGGGCTTTTGTATGTTTCTGGATGGCTTTTGACATGTTTTCGGCTGCTTCCATCTGGGTATAATTGCGGTTTTTGATGTCTTTTAGCGTAATTTGAATATTCCCGCTTCCGCTTGATACACGGGCGGTAACGAAAGCCGCATCCGGAATGACTGAATCTACCAGCGTATTGATTTCTTCCGTATAGTCACGGATATATTCATAGCTGGCTCCTTCGGCCGCACGGGTGGTAATCGTGATTTGTGAACGGTCTTCGAGCGGAGCCATTTCTGAAGGTATTAGATCCCACAAAATGCCTATCAGTATCATAGTGATGACTACAATAGGAATCGCAATGATTCGTCGTTTGAGGAAACTTGTGAGGGAACGCGAATAGAGCCTGTTCATTCCTTCAAAGAATGGCTCTGTCTTTCGATAAAACCAGTTCTTCTTTTTCTGATATTTCAACATTTTGGTGGCAAGCATAGGGGTGAAGGTCAAGGCTGCAAATGCGGAGATGATGACAGAACCGGCCACAACAAAACTGAATTCACGGAACAGCCGTCCGCTGGTTCCTTCCATAAATACGATAGGAAGAAATACCGCTGCAAGTGTAATTGTGGTGGATACTACTGCAAAAAATATTTCTTTGGCCCCTTCAATGCCTGCTTCAAATGGTTTCATGCCCCGTTCAATGCGGATGTAAATGTTTTCAGTCATTACAATTGCATCATCGACTACAAGTCCCACTGATAGCACGACTGCCAACATGGTGAGTACATTGATGGAAAATCCGGCCACGTACATCACAAAGAACGCTCCTATGAGAGATACAGGAATGACAATGCAGGGAATCAGTGTGACACGCCAGTCGCGCAAAAAGAGGAATATGATGATAATTACCAACACGAATGCTTCGTATACGGTACTTTCCACTTCAGCTATGGATGCACGGATAAACCGGGTATTATCAAATCCATAGGTATATGTTACATCCTCAGGAAGGTCTTTTTCCATCTGCTCCATACGTGCATATACCGCGTCAGCGATTTCAATGTGGTTGGCTCCCGGTTGTGGAATCACTACCACTCCTACCATGGGTACTCCGTTCATTTTCATATAACTTTTCAAATCGGCAGGACCGAGTTCAGCATAGCCGATATCACTGAGTCGGATGATACGCCCGTTATCTTCTTTGAGAATGACATTGTTGAATTCTTTGGCTGTATGCATCAATCCCATGGTCCGGAGAGTTAATTCAACAGTGTTCCCTTCTATACTGCCGGAAGGAAGTTCCAGGTTCTGGTTGTCGATGGCGTTCTTTACATCTACAGGTGTGATGCCGTATCCTGCCATTTTTACCGGATCAAGCCATAGACGCATAGAATATCTTTTTTCTCCCCAGATGGATACGCTGCTCACGTCAGGAATAGTTTGCAGTTGTTCCTTGACGGTGAGGTCGGCAATTTCACTGAGCTCCAGCAGAGAACGGGTATTGCTTTGTATGGCTACCATCAGAATAGGGCTGGCATCGGCATCGGCTTTTGATACGGTTGGTGGGTCACAGTCGCGTGGCAGATAACGTTGTGCACGGGAAACCTTGTCTCGTACATCATTGGCGGCAGTCTCCAAATCGACGGAAAGTTCAAATTCAACTGTAATGCGAGATTGCCCCTGTTGGCTGGTGCTTGACAGTGACCGGATGCCGGGAATACCGTTTATATTTTGCTCCAGCGGTTCAGTAATTTGATTTTCTATGACTTCAGCGTTGGCACCCGGATAACTGCAAGTGACAGAAATAATCGGATTGTCGACAGAAGGATATTCACGTACCCCCAATGTGGTGTAACCGATCAAGCCGAACAGCAGAATGATTACGGTAAGTACAGTAGCCAGTACCGGTCGTCTGATACTAAGTTCAGATATATTCATGGACATCAGGTATTAGAGTTAATCAATTTTGTCGAGAATAACCGGCATGCCGGTGCGCAGTTGTAAGGTGCCTGATGTCAGAATCGTGTCTCCAGCTGACAAGCCTTCAACAATCTGTACTTCTGCTTCTGTGCGTATGCCAATGGTTACGTCTGTAGGATAGGCTTTGCCCGAACGGTAGACAAATACTTTGTTCTTACCCATTTCAGGAACGATAGCTTCTGAGGGGATAGCTAATGCCTTTTTGATTTCTTCCTGCTTCAGGCTGATGTCTGCATATCGTCCGGGGAGCAACTCTCCGTTCTTGTTCGGATAAAGGGCACGTACGGTTAGTGTATGGGTTTCATCATCAATACGTGATTCTGTAGCATATACCTGCGAATTGAAGTCTTTCAGGAATCCTTCAATCCGGAATGTCAGGTTAGTCCCTTTCTTTACTTGCCGTGCATATCGTTCCGGTACGGCAAATTCTACTTTCAGCGGAGTGATTTTGGTAAGCTTGGCAATGACAGTCGTAGGAGAAGCATAAGCTCCCGTACTGACTTGCCGCAAACCGATAATGCCGTCAAACGGAGCACGGAGTTCCGTCATGGCAATGTTGGCTTTTACGTTTTCTATATCCGCATTCAGTGTGGCCAGTTCTGTCTTGACTTGTTCGTATGCTTCTTTGCTGACTGCATCTCGTTGTAATAAGGCATTCTGGCGGAACACACGGTCTTCGGCAAGCGGCATTTGCGCTTCCAGTCGTTTCAATTGGGCTTGCAATTGGCTGTCGTTTACTTTTGCCAGAAGTTGTCCTTCTGTAACGAATGTTCCTTCTGTAAAGTTAATGTCAATGATTTTCCCTGATGTCTCAAAGGATAAATCCACCTCTTCGTCCGGTACCAGTTTCCCACTGACAAACAGTTCGTCCGTCAACAGATGCGGTTTGACAATTTTTGCATTGACATTCAAGGCTTTCTGCCCTTTTTCTATGGGAGTAGTTTCCGTTTCTGTCAGTTCTTCGTTTTCTCTAGGTGTGAATGTGTGTATGCCTACTGTTGTCAATGCTCCGGCAATGACGATAACCAGTCCCCATTTGATGCGTTTGTCCATAGTGTGAATAGGTGTTTTTCAATCCGAAAAATGTGATTAATATGCCGCCCGATATTTCCCTTCTTCCCTGTCTTCCAGAATATTGAGATAAGAGGTGTAACGGGATTCGCTGATATAATGTTTCTCTACCGCTTCTCGGACTGCACATCCTGGCTCATGACGATGTGTGCAGTTGCCGTATTTACAGTTAGCGGAAAATTTGAAAATTTCTTTGAAATAATGTCCGACTTCCTCGTCTCTCATGTCAAATGTTCCGAATCCTTTGATACCGGGAGTATCTATTATATACCCTCCATCTTTTAGCGGAAACATTTCTGAAAAAGTGGTTGTATGCATTCCTTTGTTATGTGCAGTCGATATTTCACCGGTTTTCAGATGTTGGCCGGGGAGGATTGTGTTGATTAGGGTTGATTTCCCCACACCTGAATTTCCGGAAAAAAGGGTTGTCTTTCCTTTCAGTGCTTCTTTTACCTCTTCAATACCCTTTTGGTTCAGTGCAGAAACTTTGAAGCAAGGATAGCCGATGTGTGTGTAAAGTGTGACCAATCCTTCTACATAATTCAGCTCCTCTTCTGTATATTTGTCGGTCTTGTTGAATACAAGGCAAACGGGTACATTGTAAGCTTCGGCAGAAGCCAGAAAACGGTCGATGAAGATGGTGGATGTTTCCGGGTAATTGACAGTTACTATCAACATACATTGGTCAACATTTGCCGCAATGATATGTGATTGTTTCGAGAGGTTGGAAGCTTTCCGGATGATATAGTTTTTCCGGTCTTCTATCTCTGTAATGAAAGCCGTGCCTTCTGCATTGGGGACGATTGATACTCGGTCTCCCACCGCAATGGGATTTGTGCTCTTGATATCTTTCAGGCGAAAGTTGCCTTTTATCTTGCATTCTTTCAATTCTCCGCTGTCTGTCTTGACAACATACCAGCTTCCTGTACTTCTGATGACTAATCCTTTCTCCAAGTTGCTGTTGTTTTATTAAGTTAGAGGAAATAGGCTGATGCATTTTCACCACAGACAGCCCTGTTTTATTGGAAAGGGACAGTCTGTGGTGAATTATGTGGGCCTTGTTATACTGTCATAATCTCTTTGTCTTTTGCGGCCAGCAAATCTTCGATTTGTTTGATGTACTTGTCGTGGATTTTTTGCAGTTTGGTTTCGGAATTTTTTTGTTCATCTTCCGGCATTCCGTCTTTTACTGCCTTTTTCAATGAGTCGATAGCGTCGCGGCGGGCATTGCGAACACTCACTTTCGCAGTTTCCCCTTCCCCTTTACATTGTTTGGCCAATTGCTTGCGGCGTTCTTCTGTTAAAGGTGGGATGCCGATACGGATGATTTCACCATTGTTTTCGGGCATGATTCCAAGTTCTGAGTCGATGATAGCTTTTTCAATGACACGGAACATATTTTTGTCCCATGGTTTGATGGCGATACTTCTGGCATCAGGAGTAGTTACAGCCGCTACATTGTTGATGGGTACCATACTGCCGTAAGAATCTACACGGATTCCGTCAAGCAGACGTACATCTGCTTTACCGGCACGGATATGGGCCAATGCTTCATCCAGATACATGAGCGCCATATTCATTTTCTCTTCAGCTTCATTGATAATAGTTTTTGAGTCTGCCATATTTGTTTGCAATTTAAAATTATACGTCGGTTAAAATCGCTTTTTGTGAACAAAAGTAAGTTATTTTTTAGTCTTTTGCAATAGCTCTGTAAAGATTTAATGGATGAGATTTGGGAGAAATGCTCTTGAAAAGATTTGGCTCATTGGGGTTTTGTCATTAATTTTGGCACTTGAAATATTATACAGGGAATGATTACACTTTATTTGGCCCGTCACGGGCAGACAGAAGAAAATTTGAAAAGAATTTTTCAAGGCCATTTGCCGGGCGTATTGACTGAAGAAGGAAAACAGCAGGCAGTTGAGCTTGGTGAGGCGTTGGAGGAGATAGAACTGGATGCGGTAATAAGCAGTGATTTGAAGAGAGTGACTGATACGGTAAAGATTGCTTTAGGAGATCGGCATCTTCCTTGGACTACGACTCCTTTGTTGAGGGAGATAGATTGGGGAAGCTGGACCGGACAGTTTCTGAATGCGGTAAATCGACGTAATCCTCCTGCTGATGTGGAAACATGGGAAATGCTTTATGAGCGTGCTGGCTTGTTCTTGGACTATGTGCGCCGGAATTATGCGGAAATGCGTGTGCTGGCCGTTGCACATGGTCAGATTAATAAGGCAATACAAGCCCGCTTGGAGCATGTTGCTGTAAAAAATATGAACGCCATTCCGCTGATGCGGAACGGCGAGGCCAGAAAATTCATTTTTTAATTGTGTACTAATGTGCCGATATTTTCTCCTTCCATCACTTTTTTCAAGTTGCCTACTGTATCCATATTGAAAACAATGATAGGAAGATTGTTTTCTTTGCACATGCAGGTGGCGGTGAGGTCCATAACCTTCAGGCCGCGTGCCAGCACTTCATCGTAAGTGATGTCATCAAATTTGACGGCGGTTGGATCTTTCTCCGGATCTGCTGTGTAGATGCCGTCTACGCGTGTACCTTTCAGCATTACGTTTGCTTCTATTTCGATACCTCTCAGTGAAGAGCCGGTGTCGGTTGTGAAGAAAGGATTTCCGGTGCCGGCCGACATGATGACCACTTCTCCATTTTCCATAGCTTCAATCGCTTTCCATTTTGTGTAGAATTCTCCTATCGGCTCCATGCGTATGGCGGTGAGGACGCGTGCTTTCACTCCTTCTGCCGTGAGTGCCGAGCTGAGTCCCAGACTGTTGATGACGGTGGCGAGCATACCCATCTGGTCACCTTTTACACGGTCGAATCCTTTGCCGGCCCCCGTAAGTCCGCGGAAAATGTTTCCCCCACCGATAACAATTCCAATCTGTACGCCCATGTCATGAATTTCTTTGATTTGGCGGGCGTATTCACCCAGACGTTTTTCATCGATGCCGTACTTCTTTTCTCCCATCAGGCTTTCACCGCTGAGCTTTAATAAGATGCGTTTAAACTTTGTCATGGCTATAATCTTTTAATGTTTATTCGCAAAGGTAGAAAAAAATCCATCTTTTAGCAACTTTCTGCTTAATAATGCCTGGGTGATTCCACGTAATGCCAGATACACGATGAAAGCTGTCCAAAGCGCATGGTTGCCAAGTCTGGAATGCAAGCTGTAGTATAGCAGAAAGAAACAGATTGTGGCGATAAAGATGGCATGTAGCATGATTTTTGTTGCTGTAGCTCCTATACAGATTCCGTCGAGCAGAAATGCGGAGAATCCTGCGGCCGGAATGGCCAATACCCATAGGAAATACTCGCTTGAAGCTTGGATGACTTCTGTCTCATCTGTCAGTAGGCTGAGAAACTCTTTTCCTCCAAGAGAATAAAGTAGGGTAAATCCGATGGCGAGTGCTGTTCCCCATCCGAAAAGATGTCGGACAGTGTGATGAAACTTTATACGGTCGTTTGCTCCGATATATTTACCTGACAGTGCTTCGCCGGCATATGCGAATCCATCCATGACATAAGAAAAGAGGGTAAATAGTTGCATGAGCAGTGTATTGACAGCCAATATGACATCTCCATAAGCTGCTCCTGTTGAAGTGAAAAATACCGTTACTGTTACAATGCAGAGTGTGCGGAAGAATATGTCCCGATTAATGCTGAAGAATCGTGACATGGCTTGTTTCTCGAAAAGGTGGCATCGTTTGGCGTACGGCCTTAGGAAACGGTATTTGTACCAGCCTAGAAGAATGGCTGTCAGTAGACCGGCGTATTGGGCGATTAGTGTGCCTAAGGCTACACCTGCCACTTCCATGTCGAGTACAAAAACAAAAAACAGGCTGGCCGCGATGTTGACAATGTTTTGGGTGAGGGCGATGAACATCGGGAAACGTGAGTTCTGCATGCCGATGAACCAGCCGATAAAACTGTAGAGGCCAAGCATGGCGGGGGCTCCCCAAATGCAGATGTAAAAGTAAAGGGTGGCCATCTTCTGCACTTCCGGACTGGCTTCGATAATCAGGAAGGCTGTCTGGCAGATTGGATATTGGAGCGCCAGCAGAATGGTGGACAGGCATAGGCTGACGGCTAGTGAACGCAGCAGGATGCGTGTCATTTCTGCTTTGTCCTTTTGTCCGTAGGCTTGTGCGGCCAGTCCTCCTGTTCCCATACGTAGGAAACCGAATATCCAGTAAATCATGTTGAATAGCATTCCGCCTACTGCAATTGCACCGATATAGGATGCCGCACCAAGATGTCCCACAATCGTTACATCTACAAGTCCCAGCAGCGGTACGGTGATATTTGAAATGATGGAGGGAACTGCAATATTCAGAATCTGTTTGTCTGTCAGGTTCATTGTTGTTATAAAATGTATTCTATTTCTTTAAACAGGTATGTTCGTATTTGTCCGGATTCCGTGGTTACTTCCAGCTCTCCGGATGGTTTGATGTCGGTGATGTGCCCCATGAATATTTCTCTGGCATCTTTAAAAGGGTAAAATCCTTCTTTTCGATACAGATTCTGTTTGTATCGTAAGATTATTTCAGAAACATCTCCTTTTTTGAGCAAGGAGTAATATTTGACCGTATGTTCGAGAATTTGCTGGAGAATTTCTTTCTTGTCATATTGATTCCCGGTAATTTGTCTTAATGATATAGGGTTCGGTGCAGAACCGAGAAAGCTTTTTTGGTTTAGATTGACTCCTGTTCCAGAAATGGAGCGGCTGATATATATACCGGTCAAATCGTTCTCTATCAGTGTTCCACAGAGTTTCTTGTCTTTCCAATAAATGTCGTTGGGCCATTTTATGGTGATTCCATCCGTATATCGGGAAAGGGTTTCTTGAAGTGCGAGTGCTGTAATCTGTGAGAGCAGGAATTGCTTTTTTGCTTCCAGAAAACCAGGATAGACTACAAAACTGTACAGGAGATTCTTTCCGGATTCAGATTCCCAGCGGTTGCCACGTTGTCCTCTTCCGGCAGTCTGGTAATCCGCATATATGCAAGTGAACTCTGGTTGTTTCTTTTTATTGCATAATTCTGACAGGTATAAGTTAGTGGAGAGCGTTTCTTTTAGGAAGACGGGTTCTGGATAATTTGTCATGGTGTCTTTTTTATGTTAGCTGTGATTCCATACCGGAGGCAAGAATGCGTCTTCGATATGTTCTATTTGAAAAGGAGGCTTTGTGCCGATGATGGTTATGATGTCGAAACGTATGTGAAGGTCTATTTCATATTTTTTTACATAAGCATCGGTTGAAGCGATGATATGGCGTATCTTTTTGTTGGTTATGGCTTCTTCAGGATTTCCATATTCGGTATTTCTCCGGGTTTTTACCTCGATTATTATTAATGTTTTGTCTTTTTCAGCAACAATGTCCAAATCCCGTCTGCCGGAATGCCAGTCCCGGTGGCGGATGATGTATCCTTGTGCTTGTAGGTAGTTGGCGGCAATTTCCTCGCCTTCTTTTCCCAGTTCGTTGTGTGCGGCCATTTTCCTTTTTCTGCAAAAATACGTATTTTTGTAGAAAATCTCAAATAAAAATGGCAGACGATATATTCTATATGCGGCAAGCACTTCTTGAGGCACAAAAAGCATTTGAGAGGGGAGAGGTGCCAGTAGGGGCAGTCGTGGTATGCCGCGACCGAATCATAGGGCGCGCGCATAATCTGACGGAAACGTTGAATGATGTGACGGCACATGCTGAGATGCAGGCAATTACGGCTGCATCCGGTGCGTTGGGTGCAAAATATCTGAAAGATTGTACTTTGTATGTGACTGTGGAACCGTGTGTCATGTGTGCCGGGGCCATTGCCTGGGCGCAGATGGGCAGGCTGGTGTTTGGAGCGTCGGATGCGAAACGGGGATATCTGAAATATGCTTCTTCGGCTTTGCATCCGAAGACAGAAGTCGTAACGGGGGTATTGGCAGAAGAGTGTGCGGCTTTGATGACTGATTTCTTCAGGATGCGACGTTAGTCTTTTATTTCTTCAAAATCGATGTATTCGCCTTCATCTTTGTCGAAAATTTTTTTCTTCTTATTGTCGGATTTTTTACGGTTGTCCGAGTAGGTGGAGTAAGATTGTGTATATTCCGATTGCTTGTCTCCTTGGGAGCTTTTCCTCGCCATTTTTTGACCGGCTTTGTAGACTCCTTTTACAATGCGTGATATGATAACCAGTCCGACAATGAACACGAACAGGAGTATGAAAAGTAGCAAGCCGAAAATATGTAGCATAATTGGTGTGTCGTTAAGTTTTTTTACGTGTCAGCAGTGAAAGGATGATATACCATACTATTACAGCTGCGAATCCGCTGAGGCGGAAAACGAGAAGGAGGGGAATGCTCACAATCAGGAAGATATAACTTGTCTTATTGTGTCCCCATGACAAGTCCTTGAACTTTAGGGAGAACATAGGCAATTCTGCTACCAATAACAATGACATTATTATAACCAGTATCAGTAGATAGAAAGCATTGAAATAGGATGATGTCAGAAAATCGTAGGCTCCTACTGTCAATGATCCCCAGAATAAGGCATTGGCCGGAGTCGGCATGCCGATGAATGAGCTGGTCTGCCGTTCATCAAGATTGAATTTTGCCAGTCTTAAAGCTGAGAATACAGCTATCAGAAATGCTGAATAAGGAAGAATGCCATTCAGAGGGTGGAGAAACTCAGGGTAGTTGACCTCCTTGAATAAAGAAAAAGCGATGGCTGCCGGTGCCAGTCCGAATGTGATGTCGTCAGCCAGTGAATCGAGCTCTTTGCCGATAGGGGAAGATACATGGAGCAGACGTGCGGTCATTCCGTCGAAGAAGTCAAATACAGCTCCCAATACGATGAACAGCAGTGCAGACTCGTATTTGCTTTGGAATGCCATATAGCTGGCTATACAACCGCAAAACAGGTTACAACTGGTGATTGCATTCGGAATATTTCTCACTACAGCATTAGGCATATTTTTCCCTTTCTTTTATTTCAATTTGGCGATAACTGTTTCGTTGCCTGTTGTACATTGTCCCATCTTTACGCAAACTTCTGTGCCAAGAGGCAGATATACATCCACTCTCGAACCGAACTTGATGAATCCCATATGTTCGTCGATGTAGCAGTCTTCATTAGGTTCTGCGTATGTCACGATTCTGCGGGCAACGGCTCCGGCTATCTGTCGTGCCATGACTGTATGTCCTTCCGGAGTTTCTATAATGATAGTTGCACGTTCGTTCTCCGTGCTTGCTTTGGGCAACCATGCTTTCATGAATCGGCCGTTTTGATGGGTTACTTGCTTCACCACTCCATCTACCGGATACCAGTTGGCATGTACATTGGTGATTCCCATGAAGATAGAAATCATCAGCCGCTTGTCATGAAAATATTCATGCTCGTTAACCTCTTCGATTACAACCACTCTTCCGTCTGCCGGTGCAACTACAATCTTTTCCGTGTTCCCTTTGAATATACGGATTGGGCAACGGAAGAAATTGACCATCAGTCCGTATATAACAAGACTGAACAGTAGCGTGATATAAAAAGGTATCTTGCACTCCAGTCCCCAGTAGAATATCCCATTAATCAATGCCAAAAGTAAGGCACCGATTAACAGGATGTGAGTCCCTTCATGATGGATACGAATCTTTTTCAGTTTCTTTATTTTGTTCATTCGGACTATAAGCAAAAATCAGGATAATACTTTGCAAAAATAGATTTTATTTGAAAAATCTGCAAATTATCCATTAAGAAAACGATATGTTATTAAGGAAAAGAGCTCTTTCTGATAAAAATAACGTTGATATGTCTCTTTTTGTTCTTGAAACCGTTCTGAATGTTGAACGTAGATTATATTAAAAAGGTGTGCCGGAATGTGTGTGGAAAAAGGCATCTCGGCACACCTTGTGAAAACTGAAACGGCGGAATCTTTTTTGATGTATGGGATAGCCGGCCGTTTTTGATTAGTCTTTGTCTATTTTGACGATATTCCCGGTCGTAGGGTTGAAAATGACACGTGTGTTTACTTTTTTGTCAAAAAGTCCGTTTACCAGTATTTCTGTATATCCGAATTGAGTAGCTGGCACTTCACTTTCGCAAGCTGTCTTCCCTTTGTAGCTGACGTTCACTTGTGCCTTTCCCGGTATGTTGTAAATGACACCGTCACTTTTTTTCTTCTTGTTATCTGTCTCTTCTGCAACAGGGAGTGATGAAGTGTTGTTGACACTGACATAGATTGGTTCTCCTGCCAGATTCTCAGCTGTAAGTACGCCGATACGTTCAGAAAATCGTGCTACAATCTTGTCCTTCAGGTTGTTTTCAGGGGTAAATAGAAAAGTAAACACTTTGTCTGTCTTGTCGGTCGTTCCTGTAAAACTTTGGGTGAGTGCCTGTTCCTGCTTGTCGAGTTGGCTGATAATCAGTTTCAGTGAGGCTCCGTCTTTGGGCATATTCTCCGCCTGGCCACGTAAAATCATATTCTTGCTGTCTCTGATGTTATAGATTTCTCGTGCAGTGAGTTCTGCCATTTTTGCGGTTGAACCGGCCATCAGAATGTCTTCGGTCATGTATTTCCGGGCATTCTCATGTTTCTTGGGTTTTTCCAGTTTATAGTCCGGTTGTGGGTCTGCATAAGTGGAAGTTGTATTGATGGCTTTTACTATACCTTCATTGGTCAGTTCAATATTTGAAGCCAGACTTTTGTCTTTCAGCTTCATGATATAAGCCTTTGTAGAGTCCGGCGTGCCGACGGTGCGAATTAAAATGTTTTTGATTTCCCAATGTGTCTTGGGTTCCGTGCTGACATTGTTTATCCGTAGGTAGCGGTTGGCGTAAAGGCTGAACTCTCCCGGGGTATAGTCTACGCGTGTGGCGATGATGTCTACGGCGATTTGTGTCTTAGGAAGGAAATAGACAATGCCTTCTCCTTCGCCTGGCATGTAGTATTCTTGTGCGTGGATGCCGGCTGATGCCAGCAATGCAAGAGCGATGATAGCTTTTTTCATATATTCCAGTCGTTTGCTTTTATTGATTTTCAGACAGTTGTTTCCATGTTGCCGGCAGGGCATTGATGATGTCACTCGCTGTCAGGCTGATTTCACCTGTTTGTTGGCAGGCAATGTTTCCGGCAAGTCCGTGTATATATACTCCTAACCGGCAGGCATCTTCTGACGAATAGCCTTGTGCGAGCAGTGCGAGCAAGATTCCGGTAAGCACATCTCCGCTTCCGCCTGTAGCCATACCTGGATTCCCGGTAGGATTGAAATGGATTCTTCCTTCAGGAGTAATGATGGCTGTCCATGCCCCTTTCAGTATAATGTAACATTGCAGGTATGCGGCCAGGTCTTTTGCTTTCATCAGCCGTTCGTATGAATTGGAGCAACGTCCTGTGATTCTTTCCAGTTCTTTGACATGAGGCGTGAGAATGGTGTTTCTGGGAAGATTGGTCAGATTCGTGCTGTATCTGGCCAGCAGATTCAGGGCATCAGCGTCCACCACCATCGGGATATAACAGTTTTTGATTTGTGCGAACAGTGCTTGGGCCGTCGCTTCATCTTGTCCTAATCCCGGGCCTATGGCTACAGCCTGATAAGGGTCAAGGTCCGCTTCATCGGCAAAGAAATGTTCGTGGATGTCATCCTGTACCAATGCTTCCGGAACGGCGGTTTGGAGCAGATTGTGGTTACAAACGGGTGTATGTATGGAGAGCAGACCAATACCTGAACGCAGGCAGGCACGTGCGGAAAGCACTGCTGCCCCTCCCATTCCGTATGAACCTGCTATGAGAAGTCCGTGTCCGAACATGCCTTTATGAGCAAATTTCCGGCGTGGTTTGATGAGCGGACGTATTTCTTTTTCCTCCATGATGGAATAGGGTGTCTCGGCTTTGTCTATGAAGTCTTTGCTGATGCCGATATCCACCAGTTCCCATTCGCCTGTCAGGTCTTCATTCTCCGCGAAGAGGAAAGACAGCTTGGGCAGTTGCACACTGAGTGTGAGGTCTGCATGGATGATGTTCGGCCGGCTGGAGTTGGGATTGCTTTCTCCCATCATTCCGGAAGGAATGTCTATGGAAACAACTGTTGCAGGTGAATTGTTGATGAGTTGTACCACCTTTGCGAATCCTCCTTCCAGAGGTTTGTTGAGACCGGACCCGAACAGACCGTCGATAATTACGTCCGAAGCTTTCAGGGTAGGGATTGCCAGTTCTCGGGTCACTTCCGTAAAATTCTCCAGTGGGCAGTCTTTTAGCTTTTGTGCATTGGCCAGACATTCATCCGATATTTTGCCGGTTACGTTGAACAGCAGTACATTGACCAGATAGCCTTTCAGGGAGAGAATGCGGGCGATGGCCAGTGCATCTCCTCCGTTATTGCCGGAGCCGGCTACGGTTATGATGCGGTGGGATACATCCCAGCGTGAACTGATAATGTCAGCCATAGCCGTAGCGGCTTTTTCCATCAGATCGATGGAAGATATGGGTTCATGGGCGATGGTATAAGCGTCCGCCTCTTTTTGTTGTGAGCACGTTAAGATTTTCATTTCTTTTTTTACTGATAATTTGTCGGTAAAAGTACGAAAAAAGCATAAAATGGCGTATATATTCCGTTGAAAATATCTTTAAACCGTGAAGAAGTATATGGATATTTGACGAAAAATCAGTAAATTTGCATCAGGTTTAAGAAATATGTCAGAATATATGGAGGTAATTCAGATAAAAGACAAGCGTTTTAAAACATTTATCCCGGAAGCGGACATATTGAAAGAAGTCGGGCGTGTGGCAAACGAGATTAACCGTGATTTGTCGGATGCGAATCCTTTGTTTGTCTGTGTGTTGAACGGAGCATTTATGTTTACGGCAGATTTGATGAAGAACGTGAATATTCCATGTGAAATATCTTTCGTGAAGTTGGCTTCGTATGAAGGGACTTCGTCTACGGGGAAAGTGAAAGAACTTGTCGGTCTGAGTGAAGATATAACCGGACGTACGGTGGTAATTGTGGAAGATATTGTTGACACGGGGTTGACGATGAAGCGTCTCGTCGAAACGTTGCGTACAAAAAATCCTAAAGACGTCCGTATTGCTACTTTGTTGGTTAAGCCGGACAAATTGCAGGTAAATCTTGATTTGGATTATGTGGCGATGAAAATACCCAATGATTTTATAGTGGGCTATGGGCTCGATTATGATGGACTGGGGCGGAACTTTCGCGACATTTATACAGTGATTTAGTAACAATAAAAAAAGTGACGAGATGTTGAATGTGGTAATTTTTGGTGCACCGGGTTCCGGGAAAGGTACTCAGAGTGCACGTATCGTGGAGAAATATGGCTTGAATCATATTTCTACAGGCGACGTGTTGCGCGCAGAGATTAAGAATGGTACGGAACTTGGCAAGACGGCCAAGGGTTATATCGACAACGGTCAGTTGATTCCCGACGGACTGATGATTGATATTCTGGCCAGTGTGTTCGACAGTTTCAAGGAAGGAAAAGGTGTGATTTTCGATGGTTTCCCCCGTACAATCGCTCAGGCTGATGCTTTGAAGGCAATGTTGAAGGAACGTGGTCAGGAGGTGTCTGTTATGCTTGACCTTGAAGTGCCGGAGGATGAACTGATGACTCGTTTGATTAAACGTGGTCAGGAGACCGGACGTGCTGACGACAATGAAGAAACCATCAAGAAACGTCTGGTGGTTTATCATTCGCAGACGGCTCCGCTGATTGACTGGTACAAGAAAGACGGTACATATCGTCATATCAACGGATTGGGAACGATGGACGGAATCTTTGCGGATATTTGTGAGGCTATTGACAAACTTTAATTTTTTAGTTTTCTGATTCTTGGGCTTGCAGGTATTTTCATAAGGCTACCTGAAAATGAAAGTGGGTATATACGAGTTGACAGTCGGATACTGCTTTGAGATGTTTTCATGAGAAGGCCGGTAAGCTCAAGAACTTTTATTGTATGGCTGAATCGAATTTTGTTGATTATGTAAAAATTTACTGCCGCTCTGGAAAAGGAGGACGCGGCTCGGCTCATTTGCGCCGTGAAAAATATATGCCCAACGGAGGACCTGACGGGGGCGACGGTGGTAGAGGAGGTCATGTGATTTTGCGGGGTAACCGCAATTACTGGACGTTACTTCATTTGAAGTATGAGCGTCACGTGTTTGCCGGACATGGAGGTAATGGCTCGAAAAACAGGAGTACTGGTAAAGACGGAGAAGACAAGGTGATTGAAGTGCCATGTGGTACGGTTGTTTATAATGCCGAGACGGGTGAATATGTCTGTGACATTATCGAACATGGTCAGGAGGTCATTTTGCTGAAAGGCGGTCGGGGAGGCTTGGGCAACTGGCATTTCCGTACGGCTACACGTCAGGCCCCTCGTTTTGCCCAACCGGGTGAACCGATGCAGGAAATGACGGTGATTCTGGAACTGAAGCTGTTGGCTGATGTGGGTCTGGTCGGATTTCCGAATGCGGGTAAATCTACATTGCTTTCTGCTGTATCTGCGGCTCGCCCGAAAATAGCTAACTATCCTTTTACTACATTGGAACCGAATCTGGGCATTGTGTCGTATCGTGAAGGAAAGTCGTTTGTCATGGCAGATATTCCTGGAATCATAGAAGGAGCGAGTGAAGGAAAGGGGTTGGGACTTCGTTTTCTTCGTCATATCGAACGAAACTCTTTGCTGTTGTTCATGGTACCGGGTGACACGGACGATATACGTAAGGAATATGAGATTCTGCTGAATGAATTGGCTACGTTCAATCCGGAGATGCTTGACAAGCAGCGTGTGCTGGCTGTTACAAAATGCGACTTGCTTGACGAAGAGTTGATTGACATGCTCAGACCGACTTTGCCGGAAGGGATTCCTGCCGTGTTTATTTCAGCGGTGGCTGGAACTGGTATTGGTCAACTGAAAGATTTGTTGTGGGTGGAACTGAACAAGGAAAGCAACCAACTGGAAACAGTGCGTCGCGAAGCGATTGTGCACCGTCCGAAAGATATGGCTTTGCTCCAGCAGGAACTTCAGGATTTGGGTGAAGATGAAGATATCACGTATGAATATGAGAATGATGATGAAGAAGACTTCGAATATGAATACGAAGAGGAAGATTGGGATGACGAACCTGAAAAATGATGAATTGCCGATTTATAAATGATAGAAGGATGTTGGAATATGGTATGATGAGACCGTATTCCGACATCCTTTGTTTCTCTACCACACGCCATGGGGGATATAGTGCGGGGGCTTACGCCTCGTTCAACTGCAATGGCTATTGTGGCGACAATGGGATTGCGGTGGAACGGAACAGGGAACTGTTGTGCTCGCTGATGCCTGTGCGTCCTCTGTGTATGGTCATTCCTCATCAGGTGCATCAGACAGAGGTTAGAGTGATTGACAATGTTTTCCTGGAGAAGTCGGAGACGGAACGTCAGGAATTGCTTGAGGGAGTGGATGCGTTGGTCACAGATCTGTCGAAGGTATGTCTGTGTGTGTCTACCGCCGACTGCATCCCTGTGTTGTGTTATGACACTCGGCGGAAAGTGGTTGCCGCTATTCATGCCGGATGGAGGGGAACAGTGGCCGGAATCGTCGGAAAGGCTCTTCGTGTCATGTCCGGCAGATATGGAACGGAGGGGAAGGATGTGGTGGCCTGCATCGGTCCCGGCATTTCGCAGGATGCGTTTGAAGTGGGGGATGAGGTATACGACGCTTTCAGTGAATCCGGGTTCGATATGTCGCGTATCGCGGTGCGCAGGGACAAGTGGCATATTGATTTGTGGGAAGCCAACCGTATGCAACTGTCAGCTTCGGGGGTGCGTCCGGAAAATATCGGACTTTCGGGAATCTGCACCTATCACAATGCCGCTGATTTCTTCTCGGCCCGCCGTCTGGGTATCCGTTCCGGACGGATCCTTTCAGGAATCATGACATTGTGATCGTGCAGTCCACTTATTATAATCAGTACCTATGTGTGTTGTCGTTTCCTTATCTCAGTATCAGGCAGATACGTCCGTAGCATGGCAGGGCCTCCAATGTCTTGCAGTAGTTTCCCCACGCGATTTCCGGATAGTCCCACCGGTTGTCGGTGTACAGTCTCATGATGCCGTCGGTCGTCTTGTTGATCCGGCAGGCCACTGACGCGTTTTTGGATATGACGGATATTCCGTATCCGTCTTTCTTGCCGCCGGCCTGTAGTGTATAGTGATATATGTTTTCTTTCATGCCTTTGGCGATTTGCGTAAGAGGTTTTGCACAAGGCGCTCCCGCATCGGCCCAGTAATAATAGTTATGGGTATCCATGGTCCATGGTTGTCCGGGGTACTCGCCGTATGTCGGCACATGGCTGTTGTAGAGGAGGGCTTTTCCCTCATTTCCGCCAAGCTCACCTTCCGGATAATAGTTCCAGTATCCTTTGCGTTTCCATTCAAGCTGTTCCATGTCATCCGTGAGGTGGAATGCCAGCCCGGTCTCACGCAGGTAACCGTTGGGCAGTCCGTCTGTCGTGTAGCTGACGGAAATCTCGCCGCCGGCTGTAATCCGGATACGGAAATTAGCCTTCACTTCTTTATAGCTTCCTTGCAGGTCCACGTAGACCGTATTCCCTTTTTTCGTGAAATGGAGGCTCTTTTTCTGCCAATCCTTTTCGTCCACGGCATAATGGTCGGCCATTTTCCGGACTTCCGCCCCGGAAAGATGGTTCAGATTGATGTAGGCGTTCAGGAACGGTCCTTTCCTGATGATCACATTGCCTTCGGTTGTGGCGTCCGTGATCAGTCCTGTGGTCTTGTCGAACGGAATCTCGAACTTCTCTCCTTTTACAATGGTCCTGTCGGAAGTCTCCTTTATCTGGATGGACCCGCCGGCAAGGGGTTTCGGAAAGCGGATGCTTTCTTCTCCCAGTATGAACCGGTAGGTGTCGATGGGTTTTCCTTCGGGGGTGAGGAACTCGATCTGCACCGGTTCTCCGCCTTCCCATTGTCCGCCGGGAACGGTGATGATGCCTTTTGCATGCGGACTGATACGTTCCAAAGGAATCTCCTTGGTCGTTCCCTTGTAGGTGAAGTTGGCGCGTATCTCGTTGAGCATGGTGTGGTCGAAACGGTTATGTACAGGCAGTATCAGATCCTGTCCCGGGGTGAAGTCCAGATTCGTGCCAGACAGGATGCGTACAGGCGAGTATGCTTTTTGGGTGGACCAGAATTCCGGCTTCTTGCGTCTCCATACGTCGACGATTCCCCATTCGCCGTAGCCGACACAGTTTCCCCGGAAGCCTTCCGGTTTGGCGGTATGGGCGAACTCTTTCCAGAAGGCGGTGCCTGTCTTGGGCTCCGGAAGGGAGAAGGTCTCGTCTATATACCCCCAGATGGCGCCTCCCAGTCCTCCTGTCGTCTCGAACAGTCCGCTCCACATGCGGTCAAGCGATTGTCCCCAGAACTCGCGGATGTTGGGGTCGGTCTGCAGGGTGGAATAAGTGTAGCAGGCCGGATGGGCCCATTCGTCGAACAAGGCTGGTATGCCGTGTCCTTCAAAATGGTGGGTTGACATTCCCCATTGCGAAAGGTTGCCTTCCGTGTCCTGATAGTGCATGCTGAGGATGTCATATACTTTGGCGTTTTCCGGCACCGAGCCAGGATAGCTGAAAACGACCGGACGTGTGCGGTCGGTGGATTTTATCCAATTCCGGCTCAGCTGGAAATTACTGCCGTATGTGCTTTCGTTGCCTATGCTCCAGAACAGGATGGACGGGTGTGAGCGGAAGCTTTTTACCATTTCCTGACATTGGCTGAGGTATTGGTCCGTGAACTCAGGATCGTCATGGCTTGCCCCCGGCGCGTAATTCTTCTGTCGGTGGGTGTTGACAAAGCAGACGGCTGTCTCGCTTTCCACATAGATGCCATATCGGTCACAGAAGTCCAGAAAACGTTCCGATGGGGGATAATGCGATGTGCGGACAAAATTCATGTTGGCTTCCTTGAACAGCAGCGCGTCCAGGCTGTCAAGTTCGGCCGAGGTGGTCCGTCCCAGTCTGGGATGTATGTCGTGCCGGCAGGCTCCCCGCAACTTCACCGCCTTTCCGTTGACAAGCATCCGGTTTCCTTTGATCTCCACTTCACGGAATCCGACACACCGGACAAACGAGGCGGTCTCTTTTCCGTCCGTATAGGTTCGCACGGTGAGTGTATAGAGGAAAGGATGTTCCGCATCCCATTTCTGTGGACGTTTGATCTGGAACGAGAATGGGTTCTCTCCCTGTTCCAGCCTTTTCCGGTTCTCCTTGAGTGGGACATTATTCCCGTCTGGGTCTGTCAGCGTAAAGCGTATATCCGTATCGGAGACACCCTCAAAACGGCATCCGAATCGGAGTTCCGCATTCTGATAGAGTGAGTCAAGGTCTGTTTCCACATAAGCGTCATAGATGTGGTTTTCCGGTATGGCAAACAAAGTGACGTCACGCAGGATGCCTCCTATGGGGTGGTGCGCGTATCCGGATGCGTATGAGATTTCGTCCAGACAGTCTGTCACTTCCAGTTCCATTTCGTTCTCTTTTCCCGGGTACACCCATGAGGTGATGTCCGTTTCCCAACGTGTGAATCCTCCGTTGTGCTCACGTATGGGATGTCCGTTGACACTCAGTAGCGCGTGGCTGTATACCCCGTCAAAGCGTAGGATGACACGTTTCCCTGCATAATCGGCAGGAACGGTGAATGTCCGTTTGTAGATGAACGGTTCATTGTGTCTGATGGCATATCCTTGCATGGCGGCTTCTCCCGGCACTTGTATGACATTCCATTCCGTTTTCGGACTGTATCTGAACCTCCATTCTCCGTTCAGAGAGATTGTCGGTCTGTCTGTTCCTTTTGTCTCTGCGGGCAGCTGGAATGTTTTTCCTGTCGTATGGGGATATACGGATGCCATGCAGCACCATACGGACAGGCATAGTCCGATTCCCAGAAAGATTCTTTTTGTTCTCATGTTTCCTTATGTTGTTTCGCGGAAACAAAATTAGTGGCTTTATGGGAAAGTGCTTTTTGCCGGGAAGGTGGAAAAAAGGACGGATCTGGTCCGCCTGCCATGTAAAAGTGGACAAAACGGAACTATCTTTTGGTACGGGGGAGTGAGCCTGTGTGCTGTCTGAATACACGGGAGAAATATTGAGGGGAGTTGAAACCGCACCTGAAGCTGATTTCCTTTACGGACAGTCTGGTGTTTTCCAGTAGTCTCATGGCTTTTTCAATCCGCAGTCTGTTGAGGTATTCTATGGGAGAAGAGTTCAGGCGGAGTGCGAACATCTTTCTCAGATAGCGTTCGCTGATGCCGGCGTGGGCGGCTATGTCGGCGGATGATACAGGTGACTGATAATTGAGCTGTATGTATCTTACCGCTTTCTGTAGGGCGGGATTCGTCCCTTCCGGAATGTAATTGTCCCTCATGTGGCGGAATATCTGTATCAGAAGTTCCATATAGCGTGATATTACCATGAAGCGGTAATAGTTTCTTTTCGCGCGCAGCTCGTCGATGATGTTCTGGATGGTGGCCGTGATGGAAGGATTGTCGGTTATTCTGATTACTCCGTTTCCTTCCGTGAGCAATGTTTCGGCCGAAGGTTGTTCTTTTTGTGTTTCCGGCTTTATCAGTGAGGCGGAACGGATAAACATGTCCGGGAGGAATTCCAGTTGCATGAGGGTTGCTCCCGAAGGTCCCGCCTCGAACCTGTGTGGCACGTTTGGAGTGATGACCATCAGTTCTTTTTCTTTAAAACGCATGAGGTTTCCGTTTTCCAGATGGAGGGCGGCGCTGCCTTTCTTCACATAATTGATCTCTATGCGCTGATGGGCATGGGGGCCATACGTCTCTTTGGGGATGAAAGAGATGAAACGGAACACGTCTGCCAGGCGTGTCTCTTTCAGGGTCCGGTAGAATTCTTCTGTTCCGTCGTATAGTGTGGATGGTTTTATGGGGTTGGCCATAAGTGTTTTTGTTTTTCTGTCGCAAAATTAGGAAAATCCGATGTCTTTCTCAATATTTTTCCGTATCTTGGCATAGTCATTCATAATCATTCACCTTATAAAATCAGAAATCATGAAACATTCAATGCCCGGACTTCCTTATGCGATGGAAGCGTTGGCTCCTTATATGAGCCAGGAAACCATGGAATATCACTATGGGAAGCATCTTCAGACTTATGTGGACAACCTGAACAAGCTGGTTGCCGGAACTCCTTTTGAGCGGATGACGCTGGATGATATTGTCTGCCGTGCGGATGGAGCGATATTCAACAATGCGGCACAGACCTGGAACCATACTTTTTTCTTTGATACGCTGACACCTCGTCAGACTGACATGCCCGACAAGCTGGTCCGGAAACTGACGGAAAATTTCGGCTCGCCGGAGGCATTCAGGCAGGAGTTTACGCAGAAAGCCGTTTCCTGGTTCGGCTCGGGTTGGGTTTGGCTGGCCGAGGATGCGGACAAGATGCTTCATGTCGTGGCTGAACCGAATGCGGGCAATCCTCTTGTGAAAGGAATGAAGCCTGTCCTGACCATTGATGTGTGGGAACATGCTTATTACATTGATTATCGTAACCGGAGGGCCGCCTTTATCGAGGCTTTCTGGCATCTGGTGGATTGGGAGAAGGTGGCTTCACGGCTTTCTTAAGTCTGACAAGCTTTTGTCTCGGTTGTATTAGAGGGCCGTTTTTCAGGGGAAGTGCCTTTTTCGTACATGGGCATTTCTCCTTTTTTGTTTTATCTCCCGGAATTATTGCTTGGCATAATGGTGTATTCGTTGGTTTTTAGTTCGGAATGTATGGGATTTTCTTGAATTTGTAGTCAAAAAGGGCTGCAAAGGTTTGAACGTGTGCGATAAATCGTTACTTTTGTTTCCAGAAAATGACGTTTATGGATGAAAGACTGACAATAGAAGTGTCTGATGAACTGAGACAAGCCTGGCCCCAGTTTCGTGGAGCCGCTGTATTTGCTACGGTAAAGAATTCTGCCTATAGCGGAGAGTTGTGGAAACGGATAGAGGAATTTACGGAGCTGTACCGGCGGAAATATACGACAGACTCCATCAAGCAGATGCCGGCCATACAGGCTACCCGGCAGGCATATAAAAAGTGTGGAAAAGACCCCAGTCGTTATCGTCCTTCTTCGGAAGCCTTGTGCCGGCGTATTCTACGGGGAATTCCTTTGTATCAGATAGACACGTTGGTCGACCTGATTAACTTGGCTTCCATCTACAGCGGGCATTCTATCGGAGGGTTCGACCGAGACAAGATACAAGGCGATTGTCTGGTACTGGGTATCGGAAAAGCCGGGGAACCGTATGAGGGAATCGGACGCGGGGAGCTGAATATCGAGGGTATGCCTGTTTACCGTGATGCCCTGGGAGGTATCGGTACGCCAACAAGTGATAATGAACGTACGAAGATAGATCTGGAAACTACACACCTGCTGGCCATCATGAATGCCTACAGTGGCATGGAAGGATTGGAGGAATCCGTGAACTTTATGATTGGTCTGCTTAAGGAATTTGCTGGGGCAGAAGATATAAAACTGGTTTATTTTAAGTGATGACATTATGGATATTGAAAAGATATTGACGGACGGTATTGTCTTCAGAGGGGGAAAGTCTCCTTCAGGGAAGAAAAAAGAAGAGAAGGTGAAAACAAAAGCCAAGAAAAAAACGTATATAACGGGTCTGCACGGGTCGGGAGCTGCCAAGATGAAAGCGGAATATCGGCGCCGGAGAGCTAACAGAAATAAGAACAAACAAAACAAGACTTAATTAAATTGTTGGTTATGAAAAGAATGTTATTGGTAATCGCGGTCGTTTTGGCCGCAGTATCTGCGCAGGCGCAGGAAATGTATTTGGGAGGCGGAATCAGTTTATGGAGAAATACGGATGCCGACAAGACATCGTTTTCCATCACTCCGGATTTCGGGTATAATCTGAACGAGCGGTGGGCTGTCGGCGGAGAAATCGCTTTGGCACTCAATGGCTATGATGATACATACAAGGTGAGGTCTACGGCTTTTGCCATTGCACCGTATGCGCGTTTCACTTTTTATGAGAACAAGATTGTCCGTCTGTTTCTGGACATGGGGCTGGGATTCTCCACCTATAAGCCGAAACATCATGACAATATCAATGGTTTTGAAATAGGTGTCAAGCCGGGGCTTGCCATCAAGTTGAACGATAGCTTCAGCTTCATCACTAAGGTAGGATTTGCCGGCTATCGTGACGATTATTACCGGAGCATGGGTAACAATGGTTTCGGTGTGACAGTTGACGGTGAGAATATCTCCATCGGGATTGATTACGAATTTTAAAATGTAATATTATGAAACGTATTTTGTTGGTTTTAGTGTGTGCTTGTTCTTTGCTGACAGTCAGTGCCCAGACCAAAGTGGGGTGGAGCATGAAACTCGGTCTGGGAATGAGCACCTGGATGGGTAAGGATGCGGGCAATTCGTCTGCGCTGTTCAATCCGAAAGTAGGGGTAGGTATCGACATCCCGCTCACAGGGCTTGTGTCGTTCCAGACTGGTCTGATGTGGGAGTCTAAAGGAGCCAGTTATAATATCCGAGAAAGCAACAGTGAATATGATGTGACATGCAATCAGAATTATTTCCAGATGCCTTTGTTGGCTGCATTCCATGTAGGTACTCCGGCCAATTTTGATATGGTGTTTACAGCTGGAGGTTATCTGGCATACGGTGTGAAGGGAAAAAACGAGGTGGAGGTTGATGACTTGACGGTGTCATGGGATACTTTCGGTGAATCGATGGCGGAAGGGGTTGTCTTTTCAGAGGGAGCTCATCGTTTCGATGCCGGACTTCAGGCGGGTGTCGCTCTTGATTTCCCTCGTTGGACGGTAGGGCTTGATGGAGAGTTCGGACTTTGCAAGGTGATGCCCGACAGTAAGACGCGTAATCTCGGCATTTATTTTACAGTAGGATATAAGTTCTGAAACCGGACGTGATATACAGGAAACAGGCTGTCTCAAGACGAAATCAACTTTCATTTCGAGACAGCCTGTTTTCTGTGTAAGGAATTGGATTATACGTAAGTCTCAAGGAATTTCACGTTTCCTTTTGGCTGTACTTCCACGTTCTGGGTGGTTGCCGGGAACAGCACTGATTCGCCGGCCTGGAGCTCCAGACTGTTGCCTTCATTGTCGGTGACTGTGCAGGCTCCTTCCATGCAGATGTAGATGACAAACGAATCCAGTTCGCTGTAGTCGATATTCATGGGTTCTGTCAGGTCATAGACTGAAGTGGTGAAGTATGGGCATTCCACAAGTTCCACTCCTTCGTTTTGCTTGGGAGCGTAGTGGGTGCGGTAATCTTCGTACACTGTATAGTCGATAGCGTCTTTCGACAGTTCCGTATGCAGCTCACGGGTGTTTCCGTTCTTGTCCTTACGGTTGAAGTCGTAGATACGGTAAGTCACGTTGGAGGTCTGCTGTATTTCGGCGATGAACGAGCCGGCGCCGATGCTGTGGATTCGTCCGGCAGGCAAGAAGAACACGTCTCCCGGATGGATGGGATAGTCGGCCAGCACATCACAGATGGTATTGTCGGCAATCCGCTGTGCATATTCTTCGGGAGTGATCTGTTTTGACAGGCCTGAGCGTAAGTGGGCACCTTCTGTCGCTCCAATCACGTACCACATTTCTGTCTTTCCCATTGAGTTGTGGCGTTTCATGGCCAGTTCGTCATTGGGGTGTACCTGAATGGACAAGTCCTGTTGCGCATCGATGAATTTGATCAGCAAGGGGAACTTGCCGTTGAAGCGGGCATAGTTTTCTTTTCCCACCAATTTTTCCTTGTATTCATTGACCATTTCAGTCAGGTTCTTCCCCGCGTCACTGCCGTTTGCCACGATTGATTCGTCGCCTTTCACGTCAGAGATCTCCCAGCTTTCTCCTACCTGTTCCTGTTGGCAGTCGAGGTGTTTGAACGGAATGATTTTGTTGCCTCCCCAGATGGTAGACTTCAAGATTGGTTTAAATTTCAGCGGATACATAATTATTTGTTTTTTGGTTTTTAGATTTATGCAAATGTAGTAAAAACCATATAACTAAAAAACTGTTACCAGCTTATTTTTATGAATTTACTTTCCCAAGGCCTGAGTGTGGGAGAAGGATTCCCGGATAACGGTTCTCCTGTCACATCACAGACGGTCACTTTTTTTATCGGTATATGGGGTGAGGATATGCTGAGTTCCGTTTCCTTTCCGCTTGTCTCACGCAGCTGCAGCAATGCGGCATTTTCTCCTTTTATCGGTTTCATGTTGATAAGCAACACGTTTCCCGGATTGATTGCCAGTATGGATTCCGGGAATGTGCGGTTGTCCGATGTCTTGGCATCAGAAGGAAGTACGCGTGTGAGGAACGGAATCCGGTTCTGCCAGGCGAACTTGGTGGCGTATTCCAGAGAATTGTCGGCTGATGAAGTGATGAAGTAGCTCCATTGCATTCCGCCCATCTGGTCCGCATTGAAGTTTGTTACCCAATAGTTGTTCATCGGCCATGAATACATGTTCGTACTTTGTGGAATCGCTCCGGCCTCATATCGTCCGGTGTTGATGGCACCGAACTGCATCAGCGGAATTTCCTGGCTTCCCATTACCACTTGCATTCCGGAGTTCCGTGCGGTGGCGAAGTTCTGTACGGTGTACCAGTCGTTGGAGGAACCTGGTATCTGGTCGATTCCTGCCCTGATGTTTCCGCCCGGAACATCCAGCCATATCTTTCCGTCGTTCACCTGATAGGGGAATGAGATGTAGACAGCTTCCGGATCTGTCACCGCTTTCTTGCGCAGGCGGTAAACCACTTCGATTTTCTTTTCTGTGTTGTAAATCCGGTATTCTACTGTCAGATTGTCCGTACCTTGTCCGGCTACAGTCTCTCCCTTGAAACGGTATGTATCCCATATCTCTCCTTTTTCGTAACGTTCGAAGCGGATTCTTTCCGGACGTCGGCGGAGGAATTGCGGTGCCTTATACTGTTCCATCGGATGTCGGCTGTCGATGATTTCATAGATGAACTCGCCCATTTCCCATTCGGCGCTGTCCGTGAGCAACGGTTTTTTCAACTCCTTGTCAAAAAGATGCCTGATTGTTCCTTTTTGCAGGTTGAAGTCGATGACATACCAGCGGTTCTCCACATGAGGGCTTTTCATGTCAGTCTGGAATAATGTTTCCATACGTGCCGCGTCTTTAACCTTGATGTAATACTGCGCGTATCCTAATGCCGGTACATTTTTCACATATAGATTCCAGTAGGTTCCGTCCGAACGGCTTTCGCCTGCTTGGGCCGGAATTTTTTCCCCGGCGGCATCTACAATCTCAAATGCCTTGTCTTTTGGCAGCATCTGGTGGTCGATATATACTTTGGCTATTCCGTTGTGTGTCCAGTTGAGTGTGTTGAATACGGTTATGGAAGGCAGGTCTGATTTTGGAACGAATGATTGCAGCAATCCCATCGTCACCTCTCCCAGGAGTCCGGCATGCCGGTAGGCTTCCCATGCGTATGATTGTTTCAAGGAACGTTGTTCCCAAGTCTCCAATCCGTAAGGGTCTCTGACGCTTTCACTGTAGCCGAAGGTATGTTCATCGTAGAAAAGGAGCGCGTCGTTGGCAGCATCAATGTTTTGGTCCACATCGTCAGGCAGTTCGGCCCCCATCATTTTAGCGAGGGTAAGTCCTGCCTGGTTGGCGATGACGTTTGTATGGGTGATGCGTGACACGGCCGCTTCACGTGCTCCTGACGCAAATCCGTCTGTCCACCAGTCGGGCCATGCTCCCCTGATTGTTTCAATCTTGTCGGCGTAATCGTGTTCCACGGTCTTTATGAAATCGGTGGCGACTGCGGTTCTTAGTTTGGGCCATTCGTATTTTTCGTTCCAGCGTCTTACCATCTCGCAACTCTTGGTTGAAGGAGGTGCATTGTCCGTGAAATATCCTGAATGTTGTGCCGCGCAGATATTGTACGGATAGTTCTTTGCCTCAAGCTGGGTGAGGTATTCCAGCACGCGTGTCTCGAACAAGTCAAAGTCGTCCGTGTGGACTCCGAGAAAATTTCCCTGGTTGTAATGTTCGGCCCGGTAGGTGAGAACCTTTTTACCTGACGGGGACTGCCACCAGAATACGGTCGGTTTGTCGAAGCAGATCAAGGCCCGGTGACCGTGGGTTCCCATATTGACATATTTTACTCCCGCATCCGCAAAATATTCGCTAAAACACCATCCGATGCCGTTTACGTCATCCTGCATGGCGAGTTCGGTGTGCAGACCTTCCTTGCGGAATCGTTTCAGCGGAGCCAGTGAGGCGGCCAAAGTCTGTTCATCGGGCAATTCATCGAAGTTCAGGTACATGGCTGCCAGTTCTATCCGTCCCTCTTTCACCCGTTTTTTCAGTCTTTCTATTTGCTTTGCCGGACGGCTTTTCAGATATTCGTTGACGGCCCATGAGACCTCACATGTCCAGCGGAACTTTGCCGCATCCGGATAGTTGTCTGTCGCGTCGCAATAATCCAGCGCATAGTCGATATAGCGCAGGTGTTCGGCCAGAATCTCCATCTGTGAGCGTGTGTAGCCTATGTCTGTGTGCGTGTGTTGCACCAGATTCATCTGCCAGTGACGCACCGGGCTGACTTTCACTGTCTGTTGGGTTGCGGGCTTTTTCCCTATGGTGACTGTCAGGGGAAGTTCGGTGGCAGACTTCACTTCCGGTATCTCGAAATGGAAGGCATTCTTTCCGGTAGAGAGTCTCACTTTCTGTTTCCTGTCGCCCAGTCGCAGGATGGCCGTTTCCGGTTTTCCTTCGTGACTTATTCTTATCAGGACACGTTGTGTCGGACCTTCTTCTGACTTGTAGATGGCCGGAGCTGTAACAGCCTCGATTTTTGTCTGTTCAGGATGATTGTTCTGGGCGGCGGCAAGTGATGAGGCCATCCAGATTCCTAAAAGAAACAGTTTCTGTAATTTCATGGTGTGTGGATAATTGGGTTATTTGTTATTTGAAGATATTTTTCTATATGTCTTAAGGGGTATTGCTCCCAAATAGATGACACACAGCAGGAGCAGGGAGAGGCTTGCTGTCTGTCCTGCCATGTCAGAGAGTATTCCCATCAGGGGGGTGACCAGAGCGCCTCCCGATACGCCCATGATCATCAGGGCGGAAATCTCGTTGTCCCGTTCCGGAAGATGTTGGAGTGCGTACGAGAGGAGGATGGAAAATACATTTGCGCATGTCAGTCCGATCATGACGATCATCACAGAGATGCCCCATGGGGTATTGCCCATGAGCATGACTGAGACTAACGCTCCCGCTGCTAGAATCATGCTGTAGCGTAGAAAACGGTCGGCTGCGGTCCGGGAGAGAATGAAAGCTCCGACGAATGTGCCGACGGTGCGCGCCGAGAAGTAAAGGCTTGTGCCCAGTCCTGCCTTTTCCAGAGACATCCCGGTCTTTTCTATCAGAAGTTTCGGAATGGTGGTATTCAATCCCACGTCAATGCCTACGATGAGCAGAATGCCCAGGAATAGCATGCGGATGTATCTGTCCTTGAACAATGCGCATGTGGTGCGGAATGTGGCATGGGTTTTTCCCGGTTTCGGAGTCTCACGGACTGTAGCCGACAGCCATCCCATTGTGAGCAGGGTGGTCAGGGCGTATATTGCGAAAATCCATTTCCAGTCATTCCAGAATATGGCGGCCATTCCGGCCAGTAAAGGGCCGAGAAAGGAAGATACGGCCTTCAGAAATTGCCCTAAGGTCAGGATGCTTGCAATCCGTCCGGAAGGGACGATGGCTGCGGCCATCGGGTTCAGTGAGACCTGTAGCATAGTGTTTCCGATACCCAGCAGGGAGAATGCCATGAATATGGCTGTGAAGTGGTAGTATGCCAATGGTATGCACATTGCGATGATGGTGAGGATGAAGGACAGGACAACTGTATTTCGTCGTCCTATCCTTTCCATTAGCAGTCCCGTTGGGATAGAGAATATGGCAAACCAGATGAACGCCATCATCGGAAGCAAGTTTGCCTGCGAATCCGTGAGGGAGAAATCTTGTTTGACATAGTTTGTGGCAATACCTGTCACGTCAACGAATCCCATGATGAAGAATCCGGACAGGACAGGAAGCATTGCCTTTTGTGAAGAAGCCTGTGTGTTCATGTTCTTTCTTGTTTATTTTGCCATCCTGACTTCCAGTGTGCCGCCTTTCACGATATCCTTGAACGGGATATGTGTGCCTTCAAGTGGCTTTCCGTCCAGCAGATATTGTCTGGCATACGATTCCGGATCGTTGCTTTCGGCTCCTGTGACACGGATGACGAATTTTTCGCCGGGGTAATATTGGTTGTTAAGGCTGATTGTAATCTTGTCGAATATGGGTGCGCCCAGACCGAATGAGGGATTGGTATCCGCCAGTCCTTTCACATCGAACAGTCCGATGGACGACATCACATACCATGCGCCCAACTGGCCCTGGTCCTCATCCTGGCCATATCCGTAGCCGTGTATTCCTTCGGTGCCATAGAATTCGTTCAGAATGGCGCGTACCCATTTCTGGGTCAGCTCGGGTCTGCCAATCTCATTGAACAGCCACGAGATGTGCAGGCAAGGCTGGTTGCCTTGGTTATAGAGTGTCTGCAGTCCGGCAAAGGCACCGACTTCCGTGCCTCCGCTGAATATCTTTTCTCGGGAAACGGTAAAGATGCTGTCCAGACGGTTGCAGAAAGTCTCGGTTCCCACTTTCTCAGCCAGCGCCTTCACATCGTGAGGCACATAGAATGTATATTGCCAGGCGTTTCCCTCCTGAAACCCTCTCCATACTTGCATGGGATTGAAGTCCTTGATAAATGTGCCGTCGGCTTTCTTGGGACGGATAAAGTCGCATGTCGGGTCATAAAGCCGTTCCCATCCTTTGGATAAACGGGCCAGTTGTCTGTAGTGTGCCGTATCGTTCAATGCCTTGGCCCATTGTGCGACAGCCCATGAACTGAAGGAGTATTCCAGTGTGTGTGAGGCGGAGAACATGAAGGCTTCGTCCGGTCCGTCTCCCTCTTCCTGGTGTGGTACATATCCGTATTCCACGAACTTGTCCGTATCAACCTTTCCTGCTCCGAGGGGACGGTCCTTGCCGTCAAGTTCATTCTTCAGGCAGGCTTCGTAGGCGGTTTGTGTGTCGAAATCACGGATGCCGCACTGATAGGCTCCTGCGATTACTACCGGAAGCAGGTTGGTGCCTACTCCGGATACGAACCGGCTGTTGGCCACTCCGTCGGCCAGCCATCCCGTGTCTTCATATATCTGAAGATGGCTGCTGATGTAATCGGAAAGATATTCTGGATAAGCCAGTGTCCAGACTTGTGAGAGGTTCCACTGTCCTCCCCAGATGGCATCCGTGTTGTACATGTGGTGAATCGGTTTTCCGTCTTTCAGTGGAATCTGTCCTATGCTGCCGTCGTGACGCGGATAGGCACCGCTGACATCGCTTGCCAGTCCGCGTCCCAGCAAGGCGTGATAAAGCCCCGTATAGAATTTGATCTTGTCGTCACGCTTGTCGGTCTCCACGCGGATGCGGCTCAGGTAGTTTTCCCACGTTTGTGCGGCCTGCGCGTGTGCTTCATCGAAAGTCATGTCTTTCGCTTCCACATTCAGGTTTTTCCGGGCATTGTCTACAGATGTATATGACAGGCCGACTTTTACGGTGATTTTTTCCGCTTCGGGCATCTTGTAGGTCAGGTAGAGTCCGGCTCCGATGCCTTTGGCCTCTTTGGTGTCCGGATGCATAATCTCTTGGTTGAAGCCGCCTACCGTATCCGGCAGACGGTCCACTGTGGCCGAGAAATAGAGAGGCACCGTTTTACCCGGATCGTATTTCTTGACGTACTCCGGTTCGGTGATTACCCAACCTTCTATCCGGTTGTCTGCAGTATAGGTCACATATGCATCGCGTACGGCTCCGCTTTCTCCCCATCGGTTTCCGATATTGAACAGGATGTGACTTTCTTTTCCCTCAGGGAAAGAAAACCGTTGGAAAGCTACACGAGGAGTGGCTGTCAGTTCTGCCTGAATCTGATAATCATCCAGAAGAACTGAGTAATATCCGGGCGCGGCGGTTTCGTTTTTCCGGTCAAAGTGGGAGCGATATCCTTTTTTGACCGTGTCGGTGGGCAGACCGGGAACGGTGACCAGTTTTCCGTTGGTCGGCATCAAGGCTATGCCGCCGATCTGGAACTCATGCAGGCAAGGAAAACCTTCGATACTGGTGTCCCGATAATCGTATCCGGTAGCTTCCCATCCGGAGGCGTTGCCCAGACTTCCGTTGGTGGACGGAGCGGGTTTGGCCAGACCGAACGGCATGGCTCCGGGGGTGAAATGGAACCAGCGGCAATGTGCCGTACCGATACGGGGATCCACATACTGTGACAGGTTTTCCGCTTCCGCTTTTTCCTGTTTTTTCTGACAGGCTGTCAGAGCAAAGAGGGCGGAGAGTGACAGGATAATGAGATGTTTGTTCATGGCTGTAAGGTTTTCTGTTTTTATTTCAGGTTGTTGATCGCATACCAATAGGCTCCTAGAGCGACAGCCCGACTTGTTCCAAGCCGGGAGACTGCTATCCCGGTTTTTCCTGTAAAAGCCTGTGGCTTCTGAAGAAAGCTTTTCCGCTCTGAAGAGTCTTCCAGATTGTAGGCTTCCACGGGGAGACGGGGGAAACGGGAGCCGTCGGCCATGGAAAGCTCGGCCCTCATCTCACGCATCAGGGCAGGGAGTATGTATTTTGACGCTCCGGACAATCCGCCTCCAATGACGACCAGTCCGTCTATCAGTGTGACGGCCGAGGAGATTACGTATCCGGCGACCTCTCCCAATTCCTCGAAAGCCGTGACAGCCGCTTTCCGGTTTCCCGGCCGGATGTTTTCAGCGATGTCGAATATATCTTTAGGAGTCTGTCGGGTGTTGTCGCCGGACAGGCATGCGTACGTGCGGCATATTCCCCGGATACTGACACTTTCTTCTGCGATGCGGTCGGGATATATCTTGTTCGGCTGACACCATAGGTAACCTCCAGTCTGGTTGTCTCCCCGGAGCAGGTTGCCGTGGATGACGATTCCTCCCCCGAATCCGGTTCCTAGGGTGACCCCCAACAGGTTATGATATCGTTTAGGATTTCCTGATGCCTCCAGTTCCGCATTGATTTCAGGAAGGATTCCGGCCAGTGCTTCTCCATAGGCGAAAAGATTGCCGTCGTTGTTGATGAATACGGGTATGCCGAAATGTTGTTCCAGTATGGGGCCTAATGGTACCCCGTTCCTGAATGCGGTCAGATTGGGAAGATTGCCGCCGATTATTCCCGCCTCATAGTCCGCAGGTCCTGGAAAACCGAAGCTGATGGCGGACGGATCATGATTGAGGGTTTTCTTGACCTTTTCAAAGCCAGATATGATGGCTTGCAGGCAATCCTCCAGATTGTCCTTGGCAGACGGAAGTGTAATGGGGCGGACCATTTCTCCGTCTCTGTTCATGGCGGAGAAAACCAGGTTGGTTCCTCCCGCGTCCAGTGTCATGATGATGTCCTTTTTCATTGTCTGAATCTTATGTATGCCTTGATTGTTCCGCATTCTTTTCCTTCCGACTTGCCGTAAGGACGGATTGTGTATTCCCCTACTGCGGCCGGAATGATGAAAGTTTCTGCATAGTGGACTACAAAAGGCTCGAAAGCTTTTATAGGACTTTCCACGACAGCTTCTTCCCCTTCCACCAGATTCAGTACATTCACACCGTTGTCCGTGTGGTGTGTGACGGGCTTGGTAAACCAATGGCGTCGGGTCTCGATGAATTCGTTTTCGTGCAGCCCTGTCCGTTCCTCGCGCCATCCGTCACCCTGTGCTATCGGTGTCACCTGGTTGACCAGATTTTTTTGTACGAAGTCTGTCTGGCGTTCCCATTGGATGACGTGCGAGCCGTGTCCGATATTGATAGGGCGGGGGCGACCGTCAAGTCCCAGACGTCCCCAGTCATAGAGCTTGAACGTGAAGATGCTCGGGGTCGCACTGATTTCCAATACCATCGCGTCCGCTCCGGAGCAGTGTACCGTACCGTTCGGAATCAGGAAATGATCGTGTTTTCGTGCCGGCCATTTGTTTACGTATCTTTCTGCGTCAAATGGTTTCCCGGTTTCCTGCGATTCGTTGAGCGAGCCGATCATTTCTTTTGGGTCGGTCCCGGTTTTCAGTCCGAGAAAGACGGTAGCCCCGGGTCCGGCATCGAGCAGATAGTAGCTTTCGTCCTGTGTGTAGGGGATGCCGAAGGTGTCACGGATGTATTGTGTGGTCGGGTGGACTTGCAGGCTGAGATTTCCGCCTTCCATGGTGTCGAGGAAGTCGAAGCGGATGGGGAAGTCCTGTCCGAAACGGGATTCCACCGGTTCTCCTAGCAGGTCGCGTGTCTTGTAGAACACCAGGTCGTTGGCCGGAATCTCGAACAGGGTCCCGGATATGTCAAGATACAGGCTGTTCTCTTCCGGTACGCAGTCGAAACACCATCCGTAATTGGATTGTTCAGGCGGTAGTCCGCATATTTTTTTCATCCATTGTCCTCCCCATGGCGCGGGGTCGAAGAAGGGAACCACACGGAACGGTTGGTGTGCGGTCTTTTCCAGTCCGTGTCGTAGGGTATCCCCGGAAATCATCTTGGGTTGTCCCGGGATATGGGTGTCCATCCAATAGTCCGCTTTCGGCAGAATCTCTTTTTTTAGTCGGTCGCATACGGGCCAGTCCACGAAATATCCGCGTTTGTAATGGCGTGAGGCTTCCTCGTTCCTGTTCTCCACTCCCAGTCCATTGGTCTCGTGGCGGCGTGAACGTTGTTGGATTTCCCAGCGTGCCATGTCGATGTATATGTTCAAGTCGGCGTCTGGTGCGACGAATGCCGCTCCATGTCCGTAGACTATGATAGTCTCTTCGCTGGAACTTATTTCCGTCCGGATGTCGGAGAGGCGTTTCTCGTCCATGAAATCCGCATAGGTGAAGTGTGACCGATAACCGAACAGACGGTCATCCGTCACATAAGGATATGTCATTTTCTCGATTTCGCCGGTTGTCTTGAAGATAGTCTGTGTGTCTATCCACCGGTCAGGACACAAGGCTCTCAATGCGGGTCCGGTTTCTTCATGGTATACTCCCTGATAGCATTCTATTGCTACCACGAAGTGGCCTTCCGCGGATGTGAGATGATGTTCCAGCTCTTCTTTTATCTCATTCCATCCCCTCCATATCCTGGCTTCCATTTGTGTGGAGGGGTATTTGTCGTAATTGGATGTTCTTGCATTCATTTTTTTTCATTTTTGTCTATGTTCTTCAGCCCATTCCTGGAGCATGCCGATCGCTTTAGCCAACACACCGGCTGAACCTTTGAAGTGTCCGCTTCCGCTGGGGACTCCTCCCATTCCATACCATTCGTAGAAGCCGTTGTTTTTCAATACACGGTCTATCATCGGACGGATTTCAGCATATGCTTCCTTTATCATGCCATGGGCGATCAACTGCTGGATCATGCGTCCGCCGAACCAGGTCCAGTCACCTCCGTTCTGATACACATACGGTTTTGACATACCTCCATGGAAGAAACCTTCGGGATAAGGGGGATAGAGGGTCAGTCCGATACTTGGCATGCCGGACAGTCGGACGTTTTCCAGCATTTTCTCGTTTGAAATCCGTATCTCTTCGTCTGTCAGCAGTCCCGCTTCAATGGCGATGGCCGTACCTCCATGGTAATATATCTGGTTCTCGTCGAATCCTTCGGGTATAGGTGATTTGTCGGGATAAATGTGGGGAATGAATTTCCGGTTCTTTTCATCCCAGAGGTGCTTGCGGACATTCTCCGCGGTCTGTTCCCTCAATGCTCTCCATTTTGGCAGTAGCGCGGTGCTGTCTGTCATTTCTTCCAGGTAGTCGAGAGCGATGATGAACATAGCGTTGTCATATACGTCGATGGCAGGCGTGGACAGTTCGTTCATGTCGCAACCGAAGTCATCGTTCGGCTGTACGTCTCCCCAGTCGGCTGTCATCGCTCCGAACAATAGTCCGTAATCCGGATTGTACCGTTCTTTCATGAGATAATCCACCATTCTGTCCATCCGTCGCAGTACGGTTTGTCCTGCCACGTCTTCCTGCAGGATGGAGCGGTCGCCTGTCTTTTGTATGTATTTCCCCACAATCTGGATCAATGATGTTTCCTGGTCTGTCTCCACGGTGTTCTTGAAGGCGACATGTTCCGGCGCCGCATCCGAATAATAAGGTGTATCATCATGCCAGTTGAAGTCGGGTTTCAGCACATATCCGTCTATCATTTCTCCGTTGGACTGCTGTAAGGCAAAGAACAGAAGGATGGCGTTGCGCAAATCCTTTGTGTCGCTTTCCTCGCAGGCGGTTTCAATGAAAGTGTTCATGTCGCGTGCCCATATCTGTGAGTATCCGCTTCCGGCGTTGAGTCCTTGTCGGATCACTTCACGTGCCATGCTGTCCACTTGTTGCAGGGACTTGTCGTTACTGATCTGCTCGGCGAGCAGTTGTTCTGCTGTGGGGGATGCGCATGCGGAAAGGGCAAGGACCATCCCTACGGCGATAGAGTGTAGTTTTCTCATAATCTGTGTCTTTTTCTTTTTTACAAAGATACAGCGGCAGAAGATAAGAGAGAAGATATTTTGTTGTGATTTACTTATACTATCTTACTATTTGTCGGGTGAAAATGACATGATTTGTCCATGAATCGTTATTTTTGCAGATAACTTCTGAATAATTTCGCAGATGGTAAAGATAAAAGAAGGGTTTAAGGGGGAACGGTTTGTGTTCCTTCCTGAACAGTTGCTTGAGGAGTATGCTCAGGATCCGTTGATAGGCAATCTCTATATCCGGAAGATCGGTTATTTTCCACGGGTGAAGTACCACTATATCCGGAAAGAAAATGGTTGTGACTATATGATGCTCATTTATTGTACCGATGGTAAAGGATGGTATCAGATTGGCGGGCATACATATGAGGTGAACCGGAATGAATATGTCATCATTCCCCGAAATACACCATACGCTTTTGGGGCAGATGAAGAAAATCCTTGGACTATTTATTGGCTGCATTTTAAGGGCCGTTCGTGCATGCACTTCCAGAACGCCACTTTTAGTCCGGAACCGGTATTGCCCGGCGAGCATTCACGGTTGCAGGACAGGTTGGGGCTCTTTGAGGAAATCTACCGTGCTTTCTCTATGGCTTATGTGAAGGAGTACATGCTTTATTCTTCGCTTTGTCTGTATTCCTTTCTCGGTTCATTCCTTTGTCTGGAACAATACCGTTCCGTACTTATTTGCAATGAGGAGAAAGTGTCATTCTCTGATAAGGTAATTCATTATATGCAGGAAAACGTACAGCACAATTTGTCTCTCAAACAGTTGGCGGCATATTTTAAATACTCTCCTTCGCATTTTTCCATGCTTTTCCAGCGTGAGACTGGTGTCTCGCCTATCAGCTGTTTCCTTCAGCTCAAGATACAGAAAGCGTGTCAGTATATTGAACTGACAGATTTGAAACTGAACGAGATTTCCACCTTGTTGGGCTTTGAGGAGCCTGCCTATTTCTCCAGACTCTTTTCCAAGGTCATGGGACTCTCGCCTTCTGAATACAGGCGGAAGGAGGCAGGACGTACGTTGCTTCCTTAAAACAAAAAGAATCTCCGGAACTGCCCGACAGGAGAAACGGGCGATGACCGGAGATCCGTCATTTATGAAAGTTTGATTATAAAGGAGATGCTGTCATCAGAGTTCGTATCCTGTCCAGCCGAAGTCGGTGGTCGGACAACCGGTGTTGCCGTCAGCGATTTCTACAACAGCTCCTGCGGGATTCTTTTCATTGGTGTCCTTTTCAACGTTGGTCGCGCCTTTGGTTACCTGAATTGAAGTGCCGTCGGCCGCATTGCCTTTGCTGTCTTGAAGGTCAACCAGTTCCTCGATGACACCGGTACCCAGGACCAGAGCGTTGGTGATGGTAGCCTTGGCACCGCGGCGTACTTTGATGGCATCCTGCATGGCTTGTTCCTCAGCCAGATTCTCGATGGTCATGTTCTCGATTTTGAAGTCGGCCTGCGGAGTGTGGTCAGGACCGTTTCCGTCCAGGTTTCCGTCAGCCTCTACGCCGCGCGGATCTTCTTCCGTGCTGGTGAAGCCGGCTTCCCATCTTCCGTAGCAGTTGCTGAGTGTACCGCAATATCCTTGGGTGAAGTCGAACATGTCATCATCGCAGTTCACGGCCAGCAGGTTGCTTACGTTGACCGAGCCTCCGAAGAACTCAATGGCATCGTCCGCACCTTCCGCGATATAGACGTTGCTGATGGTTGTTCCGTTACCTACACCGTTCAGGGTAAGTCCGTTGTGCTCGATGTCCGCGCTGGAGCGTGCGCCTGTGTAGAGCAACTGTACATATTCGATGACACCGCTGTTGTCAGCCGCGTCTGTACCGCCATAGATCTGGTTGTTGTCTACCTCTGTGCCTGCGGTCGTACCGGCTGAAGCACCGGAAATGGGAGCCTTGCCGTTGATGATCAGACCACCCCAATAGCCTGAAGTCGCGTCCTCGCTGTCGGCTGTGAGGATAATCGGCTTGTCTGCAGTACCTTTCGCATTGATCTTACCGCCTTGGGCCACGAGGATATATTTGTCGAATCCTTTAGCTGCCTTGATGGTTGTTCCAGCTGGAATTTCAAGTGTGGCACCATCGGGAACGGTCAGGGTACCGGTCAGGTGATATTCCTTGCTGGCATCCAGAGTGAGCGTTCCTTCTACTGTACCGGAAAGCTCCTCTGTTTTCACGGTCGGTACATCCGGCTCCTGGTTGTTAGGTGTGTCCTCGTCACTGCAAGAGGTCAGGCTCACTGCACTTACGATGGCGGCAAACGCCATAGCACTTAAAAATACTTTCTTCATATTGGTAAAATTAAAATGGTTGGTTGTTCTTTGTCTCAATTCATTGGGTTAGAAATTGCATGTCAGACCGATACTGAAGTCCAGGCCTTTCTTGTATTTGCTCAGCACCACCTCATTGTCTGTCGCGTTGCCCTTGCGGGTCAGCTGGTGGGTGGAGTTCAGCAGGTTGCGCGCTTTCAGACTGATGAAGAAGAATTTCCCTATCTGCGTGGAAGCCACGAAGTCGAGCGTCGGGATTCCGTTTTCAATGATGTCCTGGTACCCTTGTGTGCCGATGGTGTAGATTCTGTCACTGAAGTAGTTGAATACCAATGTTCCCGTGAAAGAGTTGGTCCCTTTGCGGAGCAGGTAGCTGAGATCGGCGTTCACGATCCACGGCGCGGCTCCTTCCAATTGAGATCCGGTCGGGTCTGTCGCCAGGGGCACTTTGGCACAAGTGTATGTGTAGGCACCGTTCGCTCCGAAGCTCAGTCTGCTGAGTCCTTCGTTCTGCAGCGGACGTGAGAAGATGTTTTTCTTCAGTTCCACTTCCACACCCGCTGCCGTGGCATGGTCGGAGATGTTCTCGTAGGAGAGGAATCCTCCGGCACTTGCGATTTCGATACGGGAAATCGGGCGCTTGATGTATTTGTAGAAACCGGTCACGGCAAACAGCTCCGAGGGTGAGATGTAGTAGTCCCATTTCAGATCTATGTTGTAGTTGTCCGACGGTTTCAGGTCCGGGTTACCCTGGCTGTTGAAGCTTACGCTTACATAGCGGTAGGGCGAGATTTCTTTTGCCTGGGGCAGCGTGTATGTCTTGCTGGCCGCAAGGCGGAGGGCATGCCTGTCGTTGAGGTTGTAGCGCAGGTTGAGGCTGGGAAGTAAGTAGGACTTGTCGATTTCCTGTTCGCCTTGGCTGCCTCCACGGTTCACGTTGTAGTCTACTTTCATGAACACGTCATCGTATTTCAGTCCCAGATTGGCGGTGAATTTTGACGTGAACTGATAAGTGGCTTCCGCATACGCCGAGTGGATGTTCTTGCTCACGTCATACTTGTCTATGTTCCGGTCGAGGAGGAAGTTGTGATTGCTGTAATTGGTTTCATTAAAGTAATTGTCGAAATTGATATTGTTGATGTCAAATTCTGTCTGGCGGACCACTGACATGTCGTATTCCACTGCTTCGAACCCGTCGTCGATGATGCGTCCCATATATCCGATCTGGACGTTTGAGTTCTGTTCGAACCGGTCGGTTATCTTATATACGAGCGATGCACGGAAGTTCAAGTCCTTCTCGTCCAGTTCCGAGAAATAGCGTTGCTGGATTCCGGTACCCTTCATCGGCACATATCCTTTGTCGGTCTTCACCAGATTGTTGATGCGGCGGTCTGGCTCATTGCCGTTGATGATATTGTAGGAGACACCCGCATGAAGGTCGAATTTCTTGTTCAGTTCCCACTTGCTGTTCAGTTGGTTTACGAATAGCAGGTTGTCGTTGGTCTGCTGGCGGCGCATGAACCCTTCGTAAGTGTCCGATGACTGGTAGTCGGCGTCCATGCCCAGATAGTCGCCCACCGATTCCTTGGTGGCGTGCACCATCATGAAGTTATATCCGATTCTGTGTCTGTTGTCGTGGCTGTAGTCCAGGTTGGCCATAGCCACCTGGCAGGTCTCCACCTGAGAGATGTCGCCGTCCATATCCTGCGACAGGTCACCGCTGGTGATGGAGTTGCGCACTTCTTCCTCATAGTGTGTGTAGTTCTTGTTGTGGCTTGCCACCAGGAAGAAAGAAAGCGGATTGTCTCCGATGTTGAATTTCTTTCCTCCCGATATCGCATAGCTCTGGTTGACCTGCAGATTCTGCTTGCTTGGGTCGAGTGAATTATGAAAATTGTAGCTGTCCAGGTTTTCTCCCGGC
This sequence comes from uncultured Bacteroides sp., assembly GCA_949289295.1. Taxonomy (GTDB): domain Bacteria; phylum Bacteroidota; class Bacteroidia; order Bacteroidales; family Bacteroidaceae; genus Phocaeicola. The sequence continues at coordinate 52,051 of CASENM010000023.1, read as the reverse complement.
TGGGTCTTGTCGGCGAATCCGAACGCGTTCACTCCGTCCAGTTTCAGAAAGTCTGAGGAGACAGTCTGTGTGTTCAGTCCTCCCGATACGCTGAGATTGAGTTTCCCGTCGCCTGTCAGTTCCTTGGAGGTGATGTTGATGTTGGCTCCCGCCACATCGGCAAGCGTGTTGCTGTAGAATGCCTTGTTTACTTCCACCGACTGGATGATGTCTGTGGAGAAGAAATCGAGGGCGATGTTCTTGTATTCCGGGTCCTCTGAGGGAATCGGGAAGCGGTTGAGTGTGGTGATGTTATAGCGGTCGCCCAGTCCACGGACGAATACGTTCTTCACGCCTTCCTGTCTCGAGATGCCTGAGATTTTGGTGACCGCTCCTTGCGCGTCGCTGACGCCTTTCCGCGAGAGCTCCTGCGCGCCTACGGCCTGTACGGCCACGATGGAACGTTTCTGCTCGAGCATGGTCACGTTTTCCGATTCACGGTTGGCCTTTGCCACCACCACGACATCCGACAGCATGTGCTCGTCGGTCTCCAGCTCAAAATCAAGAGTGGTGATCTTGTTGTCCTCAATCTTTACCTGTCGTTTGACCGCTGTCTTATAGCCTACATATTTGATTTCTATATCATAGATACCATCGTCAATGCCGGACAGCTGGAAATTTCCGTCAATGTCTGTCATCGTCGCGATGTTGTGTCCCACAATCTGTACGGTAGCGCCTATCAGTGGTTCCTTTGATTTTTGGTCTTTGATGCAACCTCTGAGATTCACTTCCAACTCATTCGCCCCAAACACTTGTGCGGCCATCACCGACATGAACGCGGCCACACTGATCCATTTTCTTACCCTGTTCATTATTTAATCTCGATGCTTTGTTTTTCCGGTTGCAAATTTCGAGGGTTGTGGTTACAGTGTCATATCATGGAGATGAATAAGTGTTTAAATACAGGTTTCTGTTGTGTTTCAGAATATTGCATTGCTGTTTCAGAATGTTTCGTTCCTGTTTCCGGTTTTACGTTCCTGTTGCAGCCGGTCCCGCCCTGTATTGGTGTCGCGGACATTCATTTAATGTTAAAACAGCTTACAAAGCGGGTGGTCCGTGCGGATTTTCCGTGTTTTCAGATAACTTTGTAGCGTTGGACATTAAAAAAAGAAATGATATGAGGAAGTTTATCGCAGTATTGTTGTGCGCCGTCTCTTTGTGCGCGACACAGGTGTATGCCCAGGCTTCGGGTGAGGAGAAAATCAAGGCAGGTGACGCGCTTCCGGCTTTCAGCCTGCATTCGCAGAAATATGGGGATGTGGTTCCGGCTGACCTGAAAGGAAAAGTCGTGCTGGTCAGCCTTTTCGCCACTTGGTGCGGCCCTTGCCAGCTGGAACTGGCGGAGGTGCAGAAAACGTTGTGGCCGGAATATAAGGACAACAAGGATTTCAGGCTCCTGGTCATCGGCCGTGAGCACACCGAGGCTGACCTGGAGAAGTACAACGCGCGCAAGAAGTTCAGTTTTCCGCTTTATCCCGACCCGAAGCGTGAAGCGTATTCCCTTTTTGCGGACAATACCATTCCGCGTGCCTATCTGTTCGGAAAAGACGGCAGACTGGTCTATTCGTCTGTAGGCTACACGAAGGCTGAGTTCCAGAAGCTGATGGAGGCGATAGCGCAGGCGCTTGCACAATGATTCCGGGGAATACGGAGGCACGAAAAGGGAAAGCTCCGTGTTTTTGTGCCTCCGTATCCGGTTTTATGGCGGCTTTCCCTTATTCCAGTGGAGAATGCAGGGCAATGCAACTTTCCGCATTTGCTGAAGCGTTACCTTACCACAATCGGATACCTTTATCTGGAATGACGGGGAATGGCTGTCTTGGCTTTTGAAGGAGAGGAATAGAGTTTACGGGAAGGACGGGGGAAAGTTGCGTGAACGGTGTTTCAGACGAAAAAACGCCTTGACGTTTCATTTAAAACGTCAAGGCGTTTTGGATAAAACGTTTGGACGTTTTAAATGAAACGTCCAAACGTTTTCCGGATATTTTTTTCTTCTATGGAATATGGCCAGACAATCAGTTACTTATATTCCTGCCAGCTCTTGATTTGAATATCCTCCAGTCTCATTTCGCAGAAAGCCTCGATAAAGGCCTTGGCCAGACGTGCGTTCGTAATCAACGGAATGTTATGGTCGATGGCTCCTCGACGAATGCGGTATCCGTTGGTAAGCTCGCGTTTGGAATGATTTTTCGGGATATTGACAATCAGGTCAAATTTATGGTCTGCAATCATTTTCATTACATTGTTTTCCGCATTCGGACGTTCATCAGGCCAGAATACAGGAGTCGTCGGAATCCCGTGTGCGTTCAGGAATGTGGCAGTACCTGCCGTCGCATAAATCTTATATCCTTTTTTGCTGAGCATTTGGCTGGCATCGAGCAGGTCCACCTTCGATTTTGTGGCACCGGATGAAAGCAGGATACTCTTTTCCGGAATCTTGTAACCTGTGGCAATCATCGCATTCAGCAAGGCTTCGTTGAAATCATCGCCCAAACAGCCGACTTCGCCTGTAGATGACATGTCAACACCTAAAACGGGGTCAGCATTTTGCAGACGGGCGAACGAGAACTGCGAGGCTTTCACGCCAATCCAGTCGATGTCGAATTCCGATTTGTCCGGGTGTGCATACGGAGCATCCAGCATGATGCGTGTGGCTGTTTCGATCAGATTGTGTTTCAGTACTTTTGATACGAAGGGGAAACTGCGTGAGGCACGCAGGTTGCATTCGATGACTTTCACTTCGTTTTTCCGTGCCAGATACTGGATGTTGAACGGTCCGGAGATATTCAGTTCTTTGGCTATCTGGCGGCTTATCTTCTTGATTTGGCGTGCGGTGGCAAAATAGATATGCTGAGCCGGGAATACCAGAGTGGCATCACCTGAATGGACACCGGCATACTCAATGTGTTCGGAGATGGCATATTCTACAATTTCACCATTCTGTGCAACGGCATCGAACTCTATTTCTTTTGTGTTCTGCATGAATTGAGACACAACGACCGGGTATTCTTTCGATACTTCGCTGGCCATCTGCAAGAAACGGGTAAGTTCTTCTTCATCGTAGCAAACATTCATTGCCGCACCGCTCAAGACGTATGACGGACGGACCAGTACAGGATAACCCACTTTCTCGACGAAAGCTTTCACGTCGTCCAGACTGGTAAGTTCTTGCCACGCGGGCTGGTCGATGCCTAGCTGGTCGAGCATGGCAGAGAATTTATTGCGGTTTTCCGCACGGTCTATGGAAACCGGTGAAGTTCCGAGGATAGGTACAGACTGGCGGTAGAGCTTCATGGCCAGATTGTTCGGAATTTGTCCGCCTACAGAAACAATGACACCCCGTGGCTGTTCCAGGTCGATGACATCGAGTACCCGTTCGAAAGAAAGTTCGTCGAAATACAGGCGGTCGCACATGTCATAGTCCGTAGACACGGTTTCCGGATTATAGTTAATCATAATCGATTTGTAACCCAGTTTGCGGGCTGTCTGAATGGCATTTACCGAACACCAGTCGAACTCAACGGATGAACCGATGCGGTAAGCTCCCGATCCGAGGACAACTACCGATTTTTCATTTTTATAATAGTTGATGTCATAACCTTCCACGGAGTATGTCATATACAGATAGTTGGTCAGTTCCGGATGTTCGGAGGCTACTGTGTTGATACGTTTTACGGCCGGCAAGACACCCAATTTCTTTCTGTATGCACGTACGGCAAGATTTTCTTTTTCCATGTTCCCTGCTTTCGGTTTCAAGACGAAGCGGGCAATCTGGAAGTCGGAGAAACCTAAAATCTTGGCTTCGCGCATAACTTCGGGAGTAATCTCTTCCAGAGAATTGTAGGAAAGAAGTTTGGTCTTGAAGTCGACAATGTTTTTCAGCTTGCCTATGAACCATGGGTCAATCTTGGTCAGTTCGTAGATTCGTTCGATGGTATATTCTTCTTCCAATGCCTGTGCGATAGCAAAGATACGGAGGTCGGTCGGATTGGCCAGCTCATCATCAAGGTTGGTGAACTTAGTGTGGTCGTTCCCTACAAATCCATGCATGCCTTGTCCGATCATCCGGAGGCCTTTCTGGATGATTTCCTCGAATGTACGTCCGATGGACATGATTTCACCGACTGACTTCATGCTGGAGCCGATACGGTGGGATACACCTGCAAATTTGTTCAAATCCCAGCGAGGGATTTTACAGATGATGTAATCGAGTGCCGGAGCGACATAGGCTGAATTGGGAGTGCCCATTTCGCCGATTTCATCCAATGTATATCCCAATGCAATTTTTGCAGCCACAAAAGCCAGCGGATAACCTGTCGCTTTTGATGCAAGGGCCGATGAACGGCTGAGCCGTGCATTGACTTCGATGATGCGGTAGTCGTTGGTGTCGGCGTTGAATGCATATTGAATATTGCATTCTCCTACAATGTTGAGGTGACGGATACATTGTTTGGACAAGTCTTGCAGCAGTGCCACTTCATCTTCCGTCAACGAGCAGGTAGGGGCGACCACAATCGATTCTCCCGTGTGGATGCCTAACGGGTCGAAGTTTTCCATGCTTGCTACGGTAAAACAGTGGTCATTGGCATCGCGGATCACTTCAAATTCAATTTCTTTCCATCCCTTCAATGATTCTTCTACCAGAATCTGCGGAGAGAACGTGAAGGCACTTTCTGCCAGTTCAATGAACTTCTCTTCGTCAGGGCAGATACCGCTGCCCAATCCGCCTAAAGCGTATGCAGAACGGATCATGACCGGATAGCCGATTTTGCGGGCGGCTTCAAGAGCCTCCTGCATGTTGCAGACAGCCTGGCTGACCGGTGTTTTCAAATCCACTTCTTTCAGTTTCTTGACGAAAAGGTCACGGTCTTCCGTATTCATAATTGCTTCTACGGAAGTTCCCAATACTTCCACCCCGTATTCTTTCAATACTCCAGACTGATAAAGAGCTGTACCGCAGTTTAATGCAGTCTGTCCGCCAAATGCCAGAAGAATGCCGTCCGGGCGTTCTTTCTTGATGATTTCAGTGACGAAATGAGGGGTGACCGGCTGGAAATATACTTGGTCGGCTATGCCTTCAGAGGTTTGGATTGTGGCTATATTCGGATTGATCAGCACCGAACGTATGCCTTCTTCACGAAGGGCTTTCAATGCTTGTGAACCAGAGTAGTCGAATTCGCCAGCTTGGCCGATTTTTAAAGCGCCTGAGCCAAGCACCAGTACTTTTTTCAATTTCTTCTTCATGCGTTGATATAGATTTTTTATGGTTGTATATTCAAAGGACTTTATGCAAAGAAACGATTTATTTTGAAGAAAACAAAGGATTTAGTTATCTTTGCTGCAATTTAAAACTAAATTAATATCCAACATTACAATGAAAAAGGAAAGAATTATCCTGACGGGCGACCGTCCCACAGGCAAGCTTCATATCGGTCATTATGTAGGTTCGTTGCGTCGGCGTGTAGAATTGCAGGACTCGGGGCTTTATGACCGCATATTCGTGTTCGAGGCCGACGGACAGGCACTTACTGACAATATTGACAATCCTTCGAAAGTGAGGGCAAACGTTATCGAGGTGGCACTCGACTATCTGGCTGCAGGACTTGACCCGGAGAAGACTACACTTTTCATCCAGAGTCAGATTCCGGAACTGTGTGAGCTGACATTCTATTTCATGGATTTGGTGAGTGTGGCGCGTCTGCAGCGAAATCCTACAGTAAAGACGGAAATCGGTATGCGTGGTTTCGGTGAAAGTATTCCGGTAGGGTTCTTCACTTACCCGATAAGTCAGGCGGCCGACATCGCTGCTTTCCGTGCTACACATGTGCCTGCAGGTGAAGATCAGGAACCTATGATTGAACAGTGCCGTGAAATTGTGCGCCGCTTCAATTTTATTTACGGTGAAACGCTTACGGAACCGGAAATCATGTTGCCGGACAATTCGGCCTGTATGCGTCTGCCCGGAACTGACGGTAAAGCAAAGATGAGCAAATCATTGTGTAACTGTATCTGGCTGGCAGACTCGGCCGATGAGGTGGAACGTAAGGTGAAGTCGATGTATACTGATCCAGGCCATTTGCGCGTGAGCGATCCGGGAAAAGTGGAAGGGAATACTGTGTTTACCTATCTTGACGCATTCTGCCGTCCGGAGCATTTCGGACGTTATTTGCCTGATTACGCTTCACTCGATGAGCTGAAAGCGCATTATCGCCGTGGAGGACTGGGTGACATGAAAGTGAAAAAATTTCTGGCTGCCGTGTTGCAAGAGGTGCTCGAGCCGATTCGCAGTCGCCGTGCCGAATGGGAAAAAGATATTCCTTCAGTGGTGGAGATTCTGCGCAAGGGATGCGAAGAAGCCCGTCAGGTGGCCGCCTCTACGATGGATGATGTACGCCGAGCAATGAAAATCAATTATTTTGACGGTACGAGCCTGATAGACGAACGTATCGCTGCCGGAAAGGAGGAATGAGTCATGACGGACATCGACATGCTCTACCGCCTGTTTCTTTCATGTCCGGGGGGAGTAGTGACTGACAGTCGCCGACCTGTGGAGGGTGCAATGTTTGTGGCACTGAAAGGTTCTAATTTTGACGGTAACCGTTTTGCCGCCCAAGCTCTTGAGGGCGGATGCTCCCGGGCCGTGGTAGACGATGTAAATGTAATTCCTAAAGGAGGGGACAACCGGTATTTCCTGGTAGATAACGGCTTGGAAGCTTTGCGTATGCTGGCACGTGAGCACCGTCGCCGTTTGGGCACACCGCTGATTGCTGTGACGGGTACTAACGGCAAAACGACTACAAAAGAGTTGCTTCGTGCGGTGCTTTCCCGTCGTTATCGGGTATTGGCTACGGAAGGCAATTTGAACAATGATATCGGTGTGCCCCTTACATTGTTGCGCCTGCGTCCGGACCATGAGTTTGGCATCATTGAAATGGGGGCGAGCCATCCGGGCGATATTTCCCGTCTGACGGAAGTGGCCGAGCCCGATTTCGGCATCATCACCAATATAGGCGGTGCCCATCTGCAGGGATTTGGTTCGATAGAGGGTGTGGCACGTACGAAAGGAGAATTGTATGATTTTCTTCGTTCACGTCCCGGTTCACAAGTTTTCCTCAATGCGGGTGATACCCGTCTTTCGATGATGGCCGCGGGCTTGGATGTCGTGACATACAGCATTGGAGAAGGTGCGGCGGTATATGGAGAAATTTTGGATTGTAATCAGTCTGACGGTTGTTTTTCGTTCAGATGGCACGTAAGGTCTAACCCGGAAAGGCACTATGAGGTGCATACGCGTCTGGTGGGTGCTTATAATCTTTCCAATGCATTGGCTGCTTGCGCCGTGGGAGTGCGTTTCGGAGTACGTCCTGAAGACATTTGTCTGGGATTGGCGAATTATGAGCCGGTTGGAGGACGTTCGCGTTTGGTGGATACAGGGCGCAACCGGGTGGTAGCCGATGCCTATAATGCCAATCCTGCGAGTATGGAGGCGGCATTACATAATTTCGCTCAGATGAATGCGCTGCATAAGATGGCAGTGTTGGGTGACATGAAAGAACTTGGTGAGGTGTCGGGAAGTGAGCATCGTCGCATCCTTCGTTTGGCGGCCTGTCTTGGATTTGACCGGTTGATTGTGGTCGGCCCTGAATTCAAACAAGCATCGGAATCAGAAAATTTTTCTGTAGAAAATTGTCCGGATGCCGCTTCTGCTGCCCGATTGCTCCGGGAAATGCACCCTGAAGGCTGTCTTGTCCTTCTGAAAGGTTCGCATAGTATGAATTTGGAATCGTTGTTGCCGGAGCTTTAATCATTCTGTCAGTCTCCGTTCGAAAAAGACTGCATATACAGTTGCGGTTGCCTGAACAAGAAGTTTTTCTATCAGTCTTATCTTATATAAATGAAGTGAAAAATCTTGTACAAACCGATGCTTACAAGATTTTTCACTTCATTCCTGTTTCTGAAGCGTTTTCTCTTTAATATACGCTGACTTCATCCATAAAGAACCATGCCGGATAACCTACTCCATAATGCCATGACGGACACATGCCGATTCCTTTTACATCCACTTTTATATAGCGGGCTTTGACAGGCTTGTCAGAATGAGCTGTTCCTTTTACAAACTTCACTCGCAAATCCCTGTCTTCGGCAAACTGGAATGTTCCGAATGGCCGATAATTCTTGTTGTCCGAAGAAACGGCATAAGTTCCGCCGGCAGGTAGAAGAATCCATGCGCCCAATTGATGCAGGAAATCGGTTTCGATACGGGTGAATTCTTTCTCCTCGCCCAAATCAAGAATGAAGGAGGCATCTGTACCGTTCCATCCTACCCAACTTTCCACATACGTTGTTCCCCCAAAAAGTCCGTCGGTAAGTGCTGTGTCTCCCAAAGCCAGATATTTCTCCTGAGGAGGAATAATCCACCTGACTTTGGCATCGGAAGCTTTGCTGCGTTCTTTCTGGGGAAGGAAGCGTTCCCTGTATAATATGCAATATTCGTCGGGGCGGTTATTGCGTTCATTCAATGAAGTTACACCAAGTTGGGATGTACGTTTCTCAAACAATTCCAGCAGATTTTTTACGGCAGATTTGTCTGAATCTGTTTCCGTACGTGCTATCTCCAGTTTGGAATATTGTAAAGGTAGGCGGGAAAGGCGCACTCTGTTCAACAACATCGTGTCGGAGGAGACGGCTTTTTCTGCCTTGTCGAACAGCTCGTCATAGGTCTTCAGTAAAGCAGGATTCAACATCCCCTTTTTATGTGAAATAGGCGAATCATAAATCCATAAAGGCTGCCCGCTCGCCAACAAGGCTCCTTGCATGATTTTCTGATACTGATAAAGATACGGGGCAGCCGCACCGTAATATCCTTTCATGAAAGTTTGCATCAGTGAATCAGCGTCCGCGTCCGGGTTCCACATCAGTTTGGCAATCATATAAGCGCGCATTTCGGAAAAGTCGCCGCCGCGTATGCCGTTCACCTGCGAGAAATGCATGGTCACATGATTGTCCCTGAACAGTTGGATATTTTTCTGTAAAATATGAAAATTCGGGAAAGGTGAGACAATATTGTCGAAATTGATGCCGTAGTCCCACACAAAAATGTTGTCCGAGATACGGGACCAGCCTTCCAGTGCCTTCACAAAATAACGTCCTGACTCATTGTCGGTCAATGGTACTTCCCGTTTGCAGTCAATGTCGCACAGCATGATATTTACATTCGGAAGAGGCTTCACATGCTTCGGGGGCTGCATGGAATACAGGTAGGCCAGGGTAGAGAACTCTTTGTCGGGATAATGGGCGGCTAATTTGTTCAGGAACCGGATGATATTACCCGAAGGAGAACCTTCGTACTCATCCACCTTCTTGCATTCAGGACAGGAGCAGTTGGTATTGTTCCCGTCATTCTGACTGACAGAAATCATTCTCATGTCGGGATTCGCCTTGAAAATGGAATCCAGCTGATGTACTACCGCGTCAAACAGGTCAGGGTTCGTGAGGCACCATTGGCTGTTGTCGCCCGGGCGTCGTTTCCCGTTGATAAATGAATAATATTCCGGATGTTTTTCTCCGTATACTGATGCTGGAAGAATCCGGTTGAAAGTATGCACCCACATGCCGTCAATAAAGACCTCCTCCGGTTCTTCCAGACGGAACCAAAGTTTATAAACCGGGTCGGTATTGCCATAACTGAATGTTTGCCGATAGCGGAAGGCTGGCACTTCTTTTCGATTGATTACCGGCAATTCGATGGTTTCTTTTTGGGGATATGTGCAGGAATGTGCGGCATAATAAGAAACGCCCAGATTTTGTTCTAGCAATGAAATCACGCCATAGATGACTCCTTTCCCGTTCCCGGAGATGCGGAGGCAATTGTCGGTTGTTTGAATTTGAAAAGCATCTTCTTCCAATTCGGCCGATTCGCAAAGCACAATATCGCCGCTCTTTGCCGAACGGCCAAGCGTGATAGGTAGGTTTGCCTGACTGATCCGGCATATAAAGTCGTTTAATAAATCTGCAGCTTGTCGGACATTATCCGATGTGTCAGATATTACAATCCGAGTTGCAGGTTTTTTGTTTTTTACTACTGTCAACTGTCCGTATATTGGCCGTATCCAACCTGTCAGGCACATGAGAACAGCCAATACTTTCCATGAAATTTTGTCCATAATTCAATACATTAATCTAATAATACTTTTATGAAGATTCCTTTTTATATATCATTTGCATAAAGGTAAGGTTTTTCGCGAGAACTGAACCTTTATGGCAAAAAAAAATTATATTTGTTCTTTAAACGAATCAATACATGATTATATCAGATAAGGACAGAATCCGTTGTGCAGAAGATATGGAAAGACAGGTGCTGGAACTTGGTTTTCTTCCGTTTTTCCGATGTGGCATACCTGGCTTTTCTATTGAAGAGCGTACAGCTTCGGAATATTGGTTTTCCGGAGAGGAGGGGCCTTGGGAGTGGAAAGGTCCGGTTCTCAGAGAAGGTCACTGTGCGTATGGTAAATTGTTTAACCGAAAAGCAGGTTATGTAAGTTTGAAATGGTTGCCGGACTTGATGAATTATCGGCGTTCCAGACATTATGCAAAGGATGAAGATACTGCAGCTCTGGATGATGTAGTGCTTCAGACTATTTATACGGAAAGCGGTGTGACTGTAAGGGAACTACGCCGTTTGCTTGGATTTGCCAAAGGGCGGAAATGTCGAATGGCTATTGATTTGGTAGATCAGATTCCAGACCAGGGGAAAATATCTCTTGAACCGATTTTGACGCGCCTGATGATGAGACTGCAGGTTGTCATTGCTGATTTTGAATATAATACTGATCGGCATGGCAATTCTTATGGATGGGGTGTAGCCCGTTATACGACTCCTGAAAATCTCTACGGGCATTTGGGTGTTTCCTGTACACCGGAAGAATCATATTGGAAAATATACAGACATTTTCAGCGGATAGTACCGGAAGCATCAGAAAAAAGAATTCTGGAGTTAATCGGATAGCTGATACTTGCACCCGGCAGGCATATTCATGCAGGGTATGCTATAAAAGATAAGGAGGTGTGTCAAAACTCTTTTTCACCACAGATTACGCAGATCAGACCTATACGACGGTTATAATTTATCCGAATCTGTGTAATCTGTGGTGAGATTTGACACACCTTCTTATCTTGTGCGCCTGATAGGACTCGAACCTACACGTCTCACGACACCAGATCCTAAGTCTGGCGCGGCTACCAATTACGCCACAGGCGCGCAACCTTATCCGAATTGTGGGTGCAAATATATGCTATATTTTTCAATCTGCCAAATTTTTACCGACTCTTTAGCAGACGGCAGGCCGTTTCAATCATTGTATCTTTCCCTTGGAGCATATCCTCATGGGTCATATCCACTTTCACATCCGGATCAATTCCAAATTCCAACTGGTTCATGTCCGGATCAAACATCGGACTGGCAGAAAAACGGATTGACCACCCGTTTGGTATTTCCGAACTAAAGGGAAGTCCGGACCCTCCACCTGTCTTGTCGCCCATTATCGTTACATCCGGCAATTGCTTCATGGCATTGACAAAATCATTAGTGGCACTGTAGGAACGCCGGTTGGTCAATACAACCGTACCTTTCTGCCAACGTATGCCATTTGAAGGTTCCAGATAAACGGCATGTGGTTCAGAAAAATCCTGATGCCCCGGTCCGGTCTTATGAGTGATATACCCGACCAGAACTTTCTCATTCGTAAATCTTGCGGCTAATTTCTGTGCAGTGGTCAAAGCACCTCCTCCATTGTTCCGCACATCGACAATCAGTCCGTCGCAAATGGCTAATTTGTTCAATGTCTGGTCTAAATTACCGTCACCGATTCCGTCCGAAAAACTTCCGCAATAAATATAACCGATATTATTCTCCAGAATCTGATAAGTCAGACCTGAAGAGTTGGTATAATCTTTCTGCAGATAATTGCTCTGGATACTGTCGCTGAAGTTACGGGGATAATTGTCGAACCAGGACCGATACTGTGAAGTGGCCAGTGAACTGCTCAAATTTACATGTCCGTCACGCAACTCGTTGACCATTTCAGACAACACCTCAAACAATGCCTCGGTTCCCATCGAGGAGGTTATACGTTTGGAATATCGTTCATGCACCTCATCCCAATCGAGGCCGTACTCCTGATGCTTATATTCCAGGAAACAATACTGTTCATCTATTATTTTCCACAAGGCCTCAAAATTCGCTTCCGGAGAATTTCCTGTCACATCTTCCCGGATACAGGATACGGACAAACACATCATGCACAGAAATGCCAGGCCAGTCAAGATTATCTGTTTCATTGTTTCAAGTGTTTAGAATGGGGTTAAACCACATGGCATACTTACTTTTCTCTTTCCTTTGAATATATAGAGGTTTTTTACGAAACCAATCATGAAATCATGTGAATAGGTATGGGTTTTCAGATGATTTACTTTCGATTGCTGGATATCACAGACATAACCGACCCGCATCACCAGTTTCCGTACCGGAAAATCAAGTGTCAGCAGTTGCCGGATTGAAGGATTGTTGTGAAACGATGTGAATGTAACGTGCTTTCCTTTGTGGTCCAGCACAAACATTTCATAATAGGATTCTCCAAATTCCGGAGAAAACATGGCCCCCATTACCGGTAAGTTCGCCTGATAGCGCAATATCATCGGATAACGGGCTATCCGGAACTTGTAGACAAGCATGGCTGAAGCGTCGAAACTGGCGTACGCCTTTGCCTGTGCCGGATTGTTGGAATTACGCCTGTTATAGACAACGCCTCCGTTTACGTCAAGCATAGGACCGAAAAGTATTTTCAAACGGTCACTGACAGGGAACTGATAATGCAATGCAATATTCCAGTTTGCCAATCCGGAATACATCTCACCGGTCTTTGCCGGATTTTTCGCATACGAAAAATGCACCTGCAGCAAATTCTGGACAGATACATGTCCATTCATAAGACGAGTCATGCGCATACTCTCGTGGAGGAAACGAATTTCCGGCCCTTCATATTCGAGGGGGGAAAGATACGTATCAAACACATTCGATTTTCCGGCACCTATCATCGTAGAACGCACTATGTATCGTGTTGCATCCAAACTATCCATCTGTGCTGACAGAATTGCCGGGAAGCTTATTCCAAGCCACAAGAAAATAAAAAATAAATTCAGTCGCATAAATTAAAACAATTTCATCTGACCGTCATTGTCCTCTTCCGGTATTTGGGGTTCTGTATCTTCTTCATTCTCCATCGGTTCAGGCATCCGTGTAGGTTCCAATTCTGCGATGTAGTCCACCGTATAGTTTGTCAACCGTTTTCCCTTTGCCTTGAAGCCTTTCACTCCCACAAAGTCACTGGCTTCCACTACGAGGGACTCACGGAATTGGTCATGTCCGCCGAAAACTACCTGAATACGAGGATAGGCCTGGCAGGTCAGCAATATAAGCTGAGTACGCTTGTTTTCACCCAGATAACTCTGCCGTCTGGCAGTCGCTTCAAAGGTAAAGCGTTTCAGATAAGGATAATTCTGCTGGTCGGCATCATACAACACGGCTGTCCACACTTTCCCCGCATCGAATTTTTCAATGACCTGGATGTCTGTCGTATAATGATTGTTCAAGTCAAAATCAGTCGTGTAGAACTCGCCGTTTTTCAGAACCACCAGAATCTGGTCATCGCTCTGGAACTCTCCCAGATACTGACCTCGGCCGTCATAATTCAGACGAAGCACATCAGCATCGAACCAGACCTTTCGTCCGCCCAATGTGGAGCCTCCGCGCTGTTTCAGACTGATTTTATGCACATCGAATTTGGTCAGCAGATTTCCCATTGACTGCCGTCCTTTAATGTGAATCTCGCTGAAATCTTTTTCAAATACCAGTCTCTTGATGCGTGGATTAGGACGCAAAGTTACCTTGATGATTTCCGCTTCTCCGTTGGGGTTGGCTGTAAAATAAACGATTCTCGAACCTGGATTACCTTGTGTCACATCGTATTCACGGTCACGAATCATTGCGGTCACATTAAACCGCTTGATGTAGTGAAAGCCCTCTTTCCCGTCACGGTAAATGACATTATAGATAGTACGTTTGTCATTCTTCTTGAACACATTGACATACAGGATATTCTTACCGACAAACAACTTGTCGGAGATACGTACGATCTTATATTTTCCATCCTTGTAGAAAATGATCACATCATCAATGTCCGAACAGTTGCAGACAAACTCATCTTTCTTCAGAGCCGTGCCGATAAAGCCTTCTTCCCGGTCAATATACAGTTTCTCGTTGGCTTCCGCCACTTTTGTCGCCACAATCGTATCGAAATTGCGGATTTCCGTACGGCGGGGATAATGAGTGCCGTATTTCTCTTTCAGACGCTTGTACCAGTCGATGGTATATTCCGTGATATGTGCCAGATGGTAGTCAATCTCTTCCAGATCCGCCTTCAGACGCGCGATGAGCTCATCGGCCTTGTCCTTGTTGAACTTCAGGATACGCGCCATCTTGATTTCCATCAGTTTCAGAATATCATCCTTCGTCACCTCACGTACAAACTGCGGATAGAATGGTGTAAGCCGCTCGTCGATATGCGCACAAGCCTCATCCATATTCTCAGCCTGTTCAAACTGTTTGTCTTTATAAATACGCTCTTCTATGAAGATTTTCTCCAACGAAGCGAAATGCAGGGTTTCCAATGTCTCGTCGCGCCGGATATCCAGTTCCTTACGGAGCAGTCCAAGGGTATTGTCCACTGATTTCCTCAACACTTCACTTACCGAAAGGAAATGCGGTTTCTTATGGTCTATCACGCAACAATTGGGCGAGATGTTCACCTCACAATCCGTAAACGCATACAAGGCATCCAGCGTCTTGTCCGACGATACGCCCGGAGCCAAATGAACCAGAATCTCCACTTTGCCTGCAGTATTGTCGTCCACCTTGCGCACCTTGATCTTGCCCTTCTCGATGGCTTTCAGAATTGAATCGATAAGTGTCGAGGTAGTCTTTCCGTATGGTATTTCCGTAATGCACAGGGTCTTGTTGTCAATTTTTGAAATCTTGGCGCGTACACGTACCACACCACCACGCTCACCATCGTTATAACGGGATATATCAATATATCCACCCGTCTGGAAATCAGGATAAAGGTGAAATTCCTCTCCTTCCAGATAGGAAACAGCCGCGTCACAGATTTCATTGAAATTATGAGGAAGAATCTTTGAGGACAAGCCCACCGCAATACCTTCCACTCCCTGAGCGAGAAGAAGCGGGAATTTTACAGGTAATGTCACCGGTTCACGGTTACGTCCGTCATACGAAGCCTGCCATTCTGTCGTTTTGGGATTAAACACCACATCGAGGGCGAATTTTGACAACCTCGCCTCAATGTAACGGGGTGCCGCGGCACTGTCCCCTGTAAGGATATTCCCCCAGTTACCCTGGCAATCAATCAACAAATCCTTCTGCCCCAGCTGTACCAGCGCATCACCGATGGAAGCGTCGCCGTGCGGATGAAACTGCATGGTATGCCCTACAATATTGGCTACCTTGTTGTAGCGTCCGTCATCCAGACGTTTCATTGAATGAAGGATGCGTCGCTGCACCGGTTTCAGCCCGTCATTCACATGTGGCACCGCACGTTCCAAAATGACGTATGAAGCATAATCCAAGAACCAATTCTGGTACATGCCAGTCAACTGGTGTTTTACCGCATCACCATCCGTATCAGCTGGAATATTATTAAAAGTATCTTCGCTCATAAATGGATTTTAGTCTGTTTCACGCAAAGATACGAATAAAAATCAAAATTACAGGACTTTCCCCTCTCATCCGGCATCTTTTTTAAAGGAATTCAATACCGGAAGCGTCAAAGGAAGAGCCAGCAGGAATGAACAGAAATCAGCGGTAGCCTGTGCCATCACAACCCCTTCCAGACCCAAGAAATATGGAAGTATCAGAATGAACGGGATGAAGAACAGGCCTTGGCGTGAAGATGCCAACGTTACGGCACGTCCCGGACGGCGGATAGTCTGCAACATCATGTTGCAGAGTATTACCCACGCACCCAAAGGAAGCGTGATGAGCTGCCAACGGAGAGCGCGTGCGCCTACAGCAATCACCTCCGCGTCTCCCTCACGGAACCAGGCCACGATTTCAGGCGCATAAATATACCCCACGAACGAACAGAGCATCAGGAAAATCACACCGACCCGGACACAGAACCAGAATCCCTGACTGACGCGGGAATAGATGCCGGCGCCATAATTGTAACCGCAAACAGGCTGGAACCCTTGTCCGAAACCTATTACGAACGAGTTGATAAACATACAGATACGGGTTACGATAGACATGCCCGCAATGGCCGCGTCGCCATACCTCCCGGCTGCCACGTTCAGCAGGATAGTGGCCACACTCGACAATCCCTGCCGGCAAAGCGAAGGACTTCCTCCGTACACAATCTCCTTAAGCAAAGCCGGTTTCGGAGTAAAATTACGGAAACGGATCCGGATGTTCTCCCCACGGCTGTCCATATAGAGGAGAATAAAGAAGCTGCACACCTGACCACACAACGTGGCCCATGCGGCTCCGGCAATTCCCATGTCGAACACGAATATCATCAGCGGTGCAAGACCGATGTTGAGCACGGTTCCTGCCGTAATGCCGACCATCGCATAAACCGCGTTCCCCTGGAAACGCATCTGGTTGTTCAACACAAGCGAAGAGGCCATAAACGGCGCACCCAACAAAATGATGCCCAGATAGGTTTCCGTGTAAGGCAGGATTGTGGGAGTGGAACCCAGCTCCCGGCAGATAGGGGTCAGGAACAGTTCTCCGGCAAGGGTGATGAGGCATCCCATGACAAACGCACTGAAGAATCCTGTCGCCGCCATCTTTTCGGCACTCTTGAAATCGCGTGCACCCAGTTTGCGCGAAATATAGTTGCCCGAGCCGTGACCGAAAAAGAATCCGAACGCCTGAATGATGGCCATCACTGAGAAAGAGATGCCGACCGCCGCCGTTGCCTGTGTGTTGATTTTCCCAACAAAATAAGTGTCAACCATCACATAAAACGAAGTGACCAGCATACTGATGATGGTAGGGACCGCCAACGAACCGATAAGCGAAGGTATCGGTGCGGTTGTCATTAAAGTATATTTGTCTTGTGCATGATGCTTCATATAGCCTCCGGAAAATTTTTTCAAGAACTGCATGACCCCATGAATGCCAGGCCCTGCAAATCTTTCTATCCCTGCAAAAATAGGAAAAAACTAAGATAAATTAAGACGGGGCCCCCTCTTTTTTATGGATAAATCCGTATCTTTGCGCCCTGTATCAGGCAGTTGAGGCCTGACGGACATAAATTGGAAAAATCAATATATCAAAAAAACAATAAGTAAAATGGCACAAGAAGACGTTTTTAAGAAACTGGTCTCACACTGCAAGGAATATGGATTCGTGTTTCCCTCCAGTGAAATCTACGACGGACTGGGAGCTGTATACGACTACGGACAGAACGGTGTGGAACTGAAAAATAATATCAAGCAATACTGGTGGCAGAGCATGGTGCTCCTGCACGATAACATTGTAGGAATTGATTCCGCTATTTTCATGCACCCCACCATCTGGAAAGCATCCGGGCACGTGGACGCGTTCAACGACCCGCTCATCGACAACCGGGATTCAAAGAAGCGTTACCGCGCGGATGTGCTGATTGAGGACCAGATCGCGAAATACGACGAGAAAATCAACAAGGAAGTGGCCAAAGCGGCCAAGAAATACGGCGAGGCATTCAATGAACAAGAGTTCCGTTCCACCAATGCTCGTGTGCTTGAACACCAGGCCAAGCGCGATGCATTGCACGAACGCTACACACAGGCGATGAACGCCGGACCGGACCTGAACGAACTCCGCCAGATTATTCTGGACGAGGAAATCGTATGCCCGATTTCCGGCACCAAGAACTGGACGGAAGTACGTCAGTTCAACTTGATGTTCTCTACGGAGATGGGTTCCACCGCTGATGGCGCGATGAAAGTGTACCTCCGTCCGGAAACGGCTCAGGGTATTTTCGTAAACTACCTGAATGTGCAGAAGACCGGCCGCATGAAGATTCCGTTCGGTATCGCGCAGATCGGTAAGGCGTTCCGTAATGAAATCGTGGCACGCCAGTTCATTTTCCGTATGCGCGAGTTCGAGCAGATGGAGATGCAGTTCTTTGTAAAACCGGGCACCGAGCTTGACTGGTTCAAGAAATGGAAGGAAATCCGTCTGAGATGGCATAAGGCACTGGGCTTCGGCGATGACCATTACCGTTATCATGATCACGAAAAGCTGGCTCATTATGCCAACGCAGCTACCGACATCGAGTTCCTGATGCCGTTCGGATTCAAGGAAGTGGAAGGTATCCACAGCCGCACGAATTTCGACCTGAGCCAGCATGAGAAATTCTCCGGAAAGAGCATCAAGTATTTCGACCCGGAAATCAACGAATCATACACCCCGTATGTCATCGAGACTTCCATCGGCGTCGACCGTATGTTCCTGAGCGTGATGAGCGCGGCTTATTGCGAAGAAAAACTGGAAAACGGCGAGACCCGCGTAGTGCTGAAATTGCCCGCTGCCTTGGCTCCGGTGAAACTGGCCGTCATGCCGCTGGTCAAGAAAGACGGTTTGCCTGAAAAGGCGCGTGAGATTATGAACGACCTGAAGTTCCATTTCCACTGCCAGTATGATGAGAAGGATTCCATCGGCAAGCGCTACCGCCGTCAGGATGCCATCGGTACTCCGTATTGCGTGACCGTTGACCACCAGACACTGGAAGACAACTGCGTGACACTGCGTAACCGTGACACAATGGAACAGACACGTGTGCCTGTTGCTGAACTGAACAATATCATAGCTGACAAGGTAAGCATCACAAGCTTGCTGAAAACGCTTCAATAATAAAACGCTTTACATGAAGAGAAACATTCTTTTGCTGATTCCATGCCTGATGGTCTTCCTCACCGGCCTCATGTCGTGTGCGGAAGACACGGAAGTGGTGGACCCGTATGCCGACTGGCAGGCCCGCAACGAGCACTATCTGGATTCCATTGTTTCGGTGGCGCGTGCCAACGTGGACGGTGACTGGAAAATATACCGTAACTATAAGGTAAGCAACGACAATTCGTCTTTAGAGGGAGGGGTCACTTCCAATCCGTATGAAACTCCGGCCAATGAAATGGATTCTGTATATATGCGGATTATCGAGCCTGCCAACCCTGACGGAATCGTTCCGTTATTTACCGATAGTGTATATGCATATTATCGGGGTTCGCTGATAAATGGGACTGTGTTCGACAGCTGTTATGAAGGCGAGCTGAATACTGAAATATATTCTCCTATAGCTTTCACTTTGAGCGGTGTAATCAACGGATGGACAACTGCCCTTCAGCAGATGAAAGAAGGAGAACGTGTCATGCTGTACATCCCTTCCGACCTAGGTTATGGTGACAATGGAAACAGCGACGGAGGCATTCCCGGACACTCGGTGCTTATTTTCGACCTCAAGCTTGAAAAAGTGGTTCATCCGAAAGGACCGGACGACAGAAGCCGTGCCGCCGATGCGGAAGAACAGCAGGAAAATGAATGACCATTGAGCGGAACACAGAGACACGGAGCCTTTCATTTTTGTAATCCGACAAAATGAAAGGCTCCGTTTTTTGTATCTGTTTCTCCTTATTCAGCCCGAAATTGTGGGATGCATGAAGATAATCTTCACTGCCATTAGGCCACTCTGCTATTCCTTTGTTTTTGCTAATTTAAATAGCGTTAGGAATGTAGGGGTGTATTGCATACGTCTCTACATTGGCTAAATATGGGTATTTATTGATAATAAACTCTGTTATAATTGTTTTGTGATGAAAAGAAACGTTTTTTGCTTCATTGTTGTATTGTCTGTTGTATTAGGTGCATGCGGGCGGAAGGATTCCGATGCGCGGGACGGGTGGGAAAATTATCATGAGATAACAGGAACACCTTTGACGGGGGACAGCCTCTTTCTGGGAATGCCGGGAAGTATCGTCTGCTTTGACGGACATCTGGGTGTTTATGACTTCTATGATGGGAAAATATTCACGTGGATTGATTTGGAAGACAAGACCAGCCGGCACAATACAAGGTTGGGAAACGGTCCTGGCGAGTTCATCCCGCCATTATATCTTTATAAAGACGGGAAAACGGGGAATGTCAGGATATTCGAACGCTCAAAAGGTATTTGCTATACTTATAAGCTGGCAGACGCCCTCAATGGAACCCTTTCTGCTCCGTTGCGGAGGGACAGCGTAGGAAGCCCCGGAAATCAGGTCGTTCCGTGTGGGGATTATTATGTGGGAAACCAGATGTCGGATGACAAGAAAATGTTTTATCTGTTGTCCTCCGACAGGAAGACACAGTTGCGCTTCGGATTCTATCCCGGAGACCTGAAAGGAACGGACGATGCGGACGTACTTGACATGATGACCCAGTGTCAGATGGCCGCCAACAATGAGGGGGATGTGGTGGTAGCTGCCGGATACATGACGGACATGCTGTCGTTCTATAAGATAGAAAACGGAGAGGTTTCCCTGTTGAAGGAATATTTTTCAAAGGACGCTGATGTGAACGTGCAAAAAGATGCGGCCGGAATACATGTGGTTCCTACCCACAACACCTTGCAGACTTATATTCATCTATGTCCTACTCGTTCTTTCCTTTATGCATTGTATTGGGGCACCAAGGAAAATGAGAGGAAAGAACTGAGCCATATCCAGGTTTTTGATTGGAAAGGAAATTTCATCAAAGGGTATAGTGTGAAGAAGCGTTTGATTTCCATCGCTGTAGATGAGAAAGAGGATAAGCTGTACGGGCTTACTGCAGGGGAGGAGAGTCCTATCCTTGTTTATTCTCTTTAAAACATGAGCGGAAACAATTGCGGCGCGTCCTTATCGAGGATGTGCCGACATGGAAACCGATTTTCCTTTTGTCATTCTGAAAATGGCCCTTTTTCTCGTAGAACGAGGAACTTTCCAAACAGGGGTATTCAGTAAATATCATAAAATCAGCCAACTAATTCATGCACAAAGTATTGCGGATTAGTTGGCTTTTTTGTATCTTTAAATATTCCCCTGAAAATAAGGTTTGACGGCCAAGCAACTTACTATGTTTGAATTATATCGAACGTTAATAATTCTATTGAGAGTCTCATATACATTGAGCTTGCCAAAGCTATGAAAAAAAATGAAATACCACCACGTATCGCTCAAAAACATACTGACATTATTTTCTATAAAGAACTAAAAATAAATCAGAATGACACAAAACTCCCCATTATGCTTACCGACACTATGGGAATTTTCCTCCATCTGGAATTTCTTTCTTAAAGAAACTAAAACAACACCCCCTCCAGAAGCACTTCTGAGAGGGGTAAGAAATAAGAAGCATTGCCCGAAAACCTCACGACATTTCAAGGAAAACGCCGAAATGTTTGCCTGAAAACGCCGGGACATTTCAGGGAAAACCTCCCGACGTTTCAGGAAAAGTATTTTCCGGGATGAAATTCATCGGAAAATGCCTCCTTTCTTTTCCAGAAGGAATCATCCGGACAACAATCCCAGCAAATCAAAACGACAAGATATGCGCCACAAGACAGCACTTACAGTCAGGAAATAACCTGATATACTTTCCAACACACACGCATATTCCTCTTTCCCTTACAAACAAGAAAAAGCAGGAGCATTCTCCCTGCGATTTTCCGGAACAATACCGCATGAGGTCCTGAGAAGACGATTCTCAACCGTCAGAATTATCAGAATGTCAGATTGACATTTCGAGGAAAACGGTTCCGCATATACGGAAAAAAACATATCTTTGCAGGCGGAAGCGAAAGAAAGGATGAAGCGTAAACTAAACACATACCTGTTGCTGACCGTCTGTCTGCTGATGCTGGTGGTGGAGGCCTTCCCCCATCATCACCACAACGGCGTATTGTGCCTGAACACGGACATCGAGATGTGCGGCTCAACGTCCCCAGCGGACAAAGGCGGAAAACACCAGCCCGGAGACGAAGACAGACACACCTGCGACACTACCTGCATCACGCATTTCTCGTTTCAGAGCTCATCCCACCATGTAGACTGTACGCCCGACTATGCTTTCTGTACGCTTCTTTACACTCTGGCAAATATCATCAATCAGGAATCTGATTTGTCGGGAGTGACAAAAAAACACCTTTATTACATCGAAAGACTACATGCGCGGCATTTCTCGGCCGTACGCAATTTCCGTGCCCCTCCCGCCGCCTGACGCATCTTTCCCGTCTCCGGAAAATACCGGAGATTTCACGGACCATCCATTCCACAAATTCCAAAGCGGAACGCGCATTTACAACCCGGTTGTAACCGCTCCGCCCTATCTTTGCATCATTAAAAATTAAACCTATGAAAAAAAAGTATATCTGTATCGGAACATTGACGATGTTCCTGTTGGGTGCATGCACGCCGCACGCACACGAGCATGGAAGTGAGGGACACGACCATGAAGCGGAAATGAAAGAAGAAAAGTCACATGCACATTCCGATGAAATCATCCTGACTCCGGAAAAGGCGAAAGCCGCGGGAATTTCAACGGAAATCATCCGGCCCGGCAGTTTCCGGGAGGTAATTCCTACCAGCGGACAGATTCTGGCGGCACAAGGGAATGAGGCGACGGTAGTGGCTGGAACCTCGGGAGTGGTCTCATTCTCGAAAAAGGTAACGGAAGGCATGCAGGTGGCCAAAGGTGCGGAAGTGATGAGTCTTTCCGCCGAACATCTGCAGGACGGCGATCCCTTGAGACGTGCACAAGTGGCCTACGAAAAAGCGAAGGACGAATACGAACGCGCGCGCAAGCTCTCGGAAAACCAGATAGTCTCGCAAAAGGACCTGGAGGCACTCTATGAGGCTTACGAAAACGCACGTCTGGCATACGAAGCCCTGTCACCGAGCCAATCGGGAAAAGGACTTGCCGTGACTTCCCCCATCAACGGCTACGTGAAATCCTGCCTGGTGAAGGAAGGTGACTATGTGACCGTGGGACAACCGCTGATGACCGTTACTCAGACACGCCACCTGATGCTGAAGGCGGAAGTGTCGGAACGTTATTATCCTTCCGTGCGCCAGGTGGTTTCCGCCAACTTCAAGACCCCCTACAACAACCGGGTCTACCGGCTCAGCGAGCTGGACGGACGGCTGCTCTCATACGGCAAGGCTTCAGGCGACACCTCCTATTACATCCCCGTCACCTTCGAGTTCGACAACCGAGGAGAGATGACCCCCGGATCGTTCGTGGAAGTTTACCTGTTGGCATCGGAACGGAAGGACATCATCAGTCTGCCTGTCTCGGCCATCACCGAGGAACAGGGACTGAACTTCGTCTACATCCAACTGGACGAGGAAGGATACAGGAAACAGGAAGTGCGTCTGGGAGGGAACGACGGACAACGTGTGGAGATTCTTTCCGGACTGAAAGGCGGAGAGAGAGTGGTGACACAGGGAGCCATCCACGTGAAGCTGGCTTCCGCATCGAATGCCATCCCGGCACACACGCACCATCATTGATCATCATGAACCGATAAACTGAAAAGTTATGCTGAACAAGATCATACATTTTTCATTGCAAAACCGTCTGCTGATTCTGGTGGCGTCCGTATTGCTGCTGGTGGGAGGACTTTACACCACCCTCCATACGGAAGTAGACGTATTTCCCGACCTGAACGCCCCGACGGTGGTGGTCATGACCGAAGCCAACGGCATGGCGGCCGAAGAAGTAGAACAACTGGTGACTTTCCCCATCGAAACCGCCGTGAACGGTGCCACGAATGTGCGCCGTGTCCGGTCTTCCTCCACCGCCGGATTCTCCGTGGTATGGGTGGAGTTTGACTGGGACACAGACATCTATCTGGCCCGACAGATTGTTTCCGAGAAACTGACCACCGTTGGCGAAAGCCTGCCCGACAACGTGGGCAAGCCGACTCTGGGACCGCAGTCGTCCATTTTGGGCGAACTGCTGATTGTGGGTCTGACCGCCGACTCCACCTCAATGCTGGACTTGCGCACATTGGCCGACTGGACCATCCGTCCGCGCCTGCTGTCCACTGGCGGAGTGGCACAGGTGGCCGTATTGGGAGGCGACATCAAGGAATATCAGGTGCTGGTCCATCCCGAACGGATGAAACACTATGGCGTGACACTGGGCGAGGTGATGGAAGTGACCCGCGGCATGAACCAGAACACCAGCGGCGGAGTGATTTATGAATACGGCAACGAGTATATCGTGCGCGGAGTGGTTTCCACCGATGATGTGCGCGCCATGGGCCGTGCAGTCATCAAGACCGTGGACGGCGCGCCGGTGACGCTGGAAGATGTGGCCGATGTACGGATTGGCGCACAACAGCCGAAACTGGGCGTGGCTTCCGAGAAAGGCAAGCCTGCCGTACTGATAACCGTCACCAAACAGCCGAATACGGGTACCATCGAACTGACCGAACGCCTGGAAGCCTCGCTGAAAGACTTGCAGAAAAACCTGCCTGCCGACGTGAGGATTTCCACCGACACATTCCGCCAGTCGCGCTTCATCGAAAGCTCCATCAGCAATGTACAGCAGTCCCTGTACGAAGGAGCCATTTTCGTGGTCATCGTGCTTTTCCTGTTTCTGGCCAACACACGCACCACAATCATCTCACTGGTCACTCTTCCTTTGTCGTTGCTTGTAGCCATTCTGGTACTCCATTACATGGGGCTTAGCATCAACACCATGAGTCTGGGAGGTATGGCCATCGCCATCGGATCGCTGGTGGATGATGCCATCGTGGATGTGGAAAACGTGTGGAAACACCTGCGCGAGAACAGGATGCTCCCCACAAGTGAGCGCAAACCGGTGCTCGAAGTGGTGTTCAACGCCTCGCGCGAGGTACGTATGCCGATTCTCAACTCCACGCTGATCATTATTGTCAGCTTCGTGCCCCTGTTCTTCCTGAGTGGCATGGAAGGCCGCATGCTGGTACCGTTGGGCATCGCCTTCATTGTTTCCCTGTTCGCTTCCACCGTTGTGGCGCTGACACTGACTCCGGTGCTCTGCAGCTATCTGCTGAAAGGAAAAGACGGCAAAGACGGAGTGCCCAAAGAGGCATTCGTGGCCGTATGGCTGAAAAAGCATTACGAGCGTGCCCTGCTCTGGACACTCGACCATAAGAAAAGCGTACTGGGAGGAGCCGTCGCCCTCCTTGCGGTAGCCTTGGGCTTTTTCTTCACATTGGGCCACAGTTTCCTCCCTTCTTTCAACGAAGGTTCGTTCACCATCAACATCAGTTCGCTTCCGGGTATTTCGCTCGAGGAATCCGACAAGATCGGGCGGCAGGCGGAAGAGCTGCTGCTTTCCATCCCGGAGATACAGACCGTGGCCAGAAAAACAGGACGCGCGGAACTGGACGAGCATGCGTTGGGCGTGAACGTATCTGAGATAGAGGCCCCCTTTGAACTGAAAGACCGCTCTCATAAAGAGCTGTTGGACGAGGTGCGCCAGAAACTGTCTGTCCTCACCGGTGCGAACATTGAGATCGGACAGCCCATCAGCCACCGTATCGACGCCATGCTGAGCGGCACGCAGGCAAGCATCGCCATCAAACTGTTCGGCGATGACCTGAACAGGATGTTCTCGATAGGCAACCAGATAAAGGAGGCCGTGAAGGACGTGGAAGGCATTGCCGACCTGAACGTAGAACAACAGATAGAACGGCCGGAACTGAAAATCACTCCGAAACGGGAAATGCTGGCAAAATACGGCATCTCGCTTCCGCAGTTCAATGAATTCGTCACCGTCAACATGGCGGGAGAGGTCGTGTCGCAAGTGTACGAACAGGGGAAAGCATTCAACCTGGTAGTCCGCTCCAGCGAGGCCAACCGCGGTTCGATGGAACGTATCAAAGACTTGATGATTGATGACGCGCAAGGAAAGAAAGTGCCGCTGAGCCATGTGGCCGATGTGGAATCGTCCACCGGACCGAACACCATCAACCGCGAGAATGTGAAGCGCAAGATCGTAATCTCAGCCAACGCCAGCGGACGCGACCTGCGGAGCGTGGTCAACGACATCCAAAAAGAAGTGGACGAGCATATCCAGTTGCCGGAAGGCTACCATATCGAATACGGAGGACAGTTTGAAAGCGAACAGGCCGCCAGCCGCACCCTGCTGCTGACCTCCATCATGAGTATCGTGGTCATCTTCCTGCTGCTCTACATGCAGTTCAAGAACGGAGCGGAAAGCGGGGTCATCCTGTTGAACCTTCCGCTGGCACTGATAGGCGGCGTGTTCGCTCTGGTATTTACCACCGGCGAGCTGAGCATCCCGGCCATCATCGGATTCATCTCACTGTTCGGTATCGCCACACGCAACGGTATGTTGCTGATCAGCCACTACAACCTGTTGCGCGACGAACAGCATCTTGGCTTGCGTGAGCGTATCATACACGGTTCGCTCGACCGCCTCAACCCGATTCTCATGACCGCGCTTTCCTCGGCACTGGCACTGATTCCGCTGGCTCTGCGAGGGGATTTGCCGGGTAATGAAATCCAAAGCCCGATGGCAAAGGTGATTCTGGGGGGACTGCTCACCTCAACCATCCTCAACGGATTCATCGTTCCGATAGTGTATGAACTGATGCATACCCGGAAAAATGAAAATTGACAACAAAGTTTTATTGATATGCCTATGAGACTGAAATACATATTAGCCATGGCCTGCTGTGCTTTCACCACAATGCAGGCACAAACGATAGACGAGGTGCTGTCTATGATAGAACGCAACAACAAGGCACTCCAGGCGCAGGCACAAGCCACGCAGGCGGCCAAGCTTGAAGTGCAGGCCCAAAACAATCTGGAAGACCCGTCGGTGGAATACAGTCCGTTTTACACCCGCGGAATCACCGGCATGTCCAGTTCCGAACTGGTGGTGACCCAAGGATTCGACTTCCCTACCTTATATGCGGCACGCCGCCAGTCGGGGAAATGGCAGCAGGAAACACTCGACCGCCAGCAATCGGCCACCCGACAGGGAATCCTGCTGACCGCCAAGAATCTCTGTCTGGACCTCATCATGCTGAACCAGCAGCAACAGCTTCTGGACGAACGGAGAAAGAACGCCGACGAGCTGCTGGCCTTGTTCGAGAAACGCCTGGAAGAAGGGGATGCCGGGATTCTGGAAGTGAACAAAATCAAAATGGAAAGGATGAGCGTACAGACGGAAGTGGCACGGAACAATGCCGCCTACCGCACCGCCTTGCAGCAGTTGCTTGCCATGAACGGAAACCTGCCGCTGGAGTTCAGTGAAGACACCTATCCTGAGATACCGGAACTGAACGATTACAACGCCCTGTATGACGAGGTCATGTCGACCGATGCGGAACTGCTGGCCGCTGACGCCAATGCACAGGCCACGGAGAAAGCCTTGAAAGTGAACCGTCAGAGCTGGCTGCCGAAAATAGAGGTAGGCTACCGGCGCAACACCTCGCTCGACGAGAAAAGCAACGGTTTCCTGATAGGCGGAAGTCTCCCTATCTTCTCAAACAGAAAGAAAGGCCGGATAGCCCGCGCCCAGGCACTCAGCGCACAATTGCAGCTTGACGACACCCGTTTGCAGGCAGAAGCGCGCATACAGAGCCAGTTCAACGAAATGAAACAGCTCCGCGAAGCCATGAAAGCTTATGACGTAGTTCTGATGCACAAGACACTCCGCCTGCTTTACGAGGCTGTGACAGCCGGACAACTGTCTATCATTGACTTCTATGTGGAAGCCGACAATGTCTACAAGAACCTCCAGGCCTATATGGAAATAGAAAACCAATATCAGAAACTGATGGCGGAAATCTATAAGAACAGGCTTTGAGCCAGCCTACAGAGACACGGAGACACAGGGAAGGTTTTTGTAAATCAACAAAATAAAAATGCTGTGTTTCCGTGTCTCTGTGTTCAATTCTTCAAATCATGCTCGCGGATAACCTACACTTGCCGGAAATTTATTAACTTTGCTCCGATAAAAATGTAAAGAAAAAAATTAAATACACATGCCATTAAATTTACCTGACAAACTCCCGGCGATAGACTTGCTGAAAGAAGAGAATATCTTCGTGATTGACACTTCACGTGCCAGTACGCAGGATATCCGTCCGTTGAAAATAGTCATTCTCAACCTGATGCCGCTCAAGATTACGACAGAAACAGATTTGATCCGCCTTCTGTCCAATTCTCCCCTGCAGATTGAGGTCAGCTTCATGAAGCTGAAAAGCCACACTTCAAAAAATACGCCCATCGAGCACATGAAAGCTTTCTATCGGGATTTTGCCTGCATGAGAGACGAGAAGTTTGACGGAATGATCATCACAGGAGCACCCGTAGAACATCTGGAGTTTGAGGAAGTGAACTATTGGAGCGAGATTCAGGAAATATTCGACTGGACACGCACACATGTCACCTCTACCCTGTATATCTGCTGGGCGGCACAAGCCGGACTGTACCATCATTATGGCATACCCAAATATCCGCTGGGAAAGAAGATGTTCGGAATCTTTGAGCATCATGTATGCGAAGGTTTCCAGAAACTGCCTATCTTCCGCGGTTTCGATGATGTGTTCTTTGTCCCCCACAGCCGGCATACTGAAGTGCGCCGTGAGGATATTGACCGTTGTCCGGCATTGCAGGTGATTTCAGAATCGGAAGATTCCGGAGTGCATATCGTGATGGCCCGGGGCGGACGTGAATTCTATGTGACAGGACATTCCGAATACGCCCCTTACACGCTGGATACCGAATACCGCCGTGACTTGGGGAAAGGTCTGCCTATCGAGATGCCAAGAAACTATTATCGGGACAACAATCCTGAGAAGGGACCGCTGGTACGCTGGCGAAGTACGGCTAATCTCCTGTTCTCCAACTGGATGAACTATTACGTTTATCAGGAAACTCCTTACGACATCAATGAAATCAGATAGCTTCTCCATACGTCCGATCGAGCTGCTGGCCCCGGCCAAGAATCTGGAATGCGGACTGGAGGCCATCAACCATGGGGCAGATGCCGTATATATCGGTGCTCCGCGCTTTGGGGCACGGGCCGCCGCCGGAAACTCTTTGGATGACATCGCGCGGCTGGTGAGATATGCACATCTGTTCAGGGCACGTATCTATGTAACTGTCAACACGATTCTCCATGACGAGGAACTGCCCGACACAGAAAAGATGATCTGGGAGTTGTACCGTATCGGCGTGGACGCACTGATTGTACAGGATATGGGTATTACACGTTTGAACCTTCCTCCCATTCCTTTGCACGCCAGTACACAGATGGACAACCGCGATGTGGAGAAAGTGAGATTCCTGGCTGATGCCGGATTCCGTCAGGTGGTACTGGCCCGTGAGCTGAGTCTCGACGAAATAGCCCGGATTCATAAAGCCTGTCCCGACACCCCGCTTGAGGTGTTCATCCACGGTGCCCTGTGTGTGAGCTACAGCGGCCAATGCTATGTGAGTCAGGCCTGCTTCGGACGAAGTGCCAACCGTGGGGAATGTGCCCAGTTCTGCCGTCTGGGCTTCGACATGGTGGATACCGACGGAAAGATAATCGCTCGCGATAGACATCTCCTGTCACTGAAAGACATGAACCAAAGTGAAAATCTGGAAGCATTGCTCGATGCGGGAGCTACATCACTGAAAATAGAAGGAAGACTGAAAGAGGTGTCGTACGTAAAGAATGTGACGGCATACTACCGGAAAAGACTGGATGCCATCTTCAAGCGGAGAAAAGAATATCGCCGTGCATCATCGGGACATGTGGAACTGTCTTTCCGCCCCCAGCCTGACAAGAGTTTCAACCGTGGATTTACGGAATACTTCGCTCACGGGCGCAATCCGGGTATCTTCTCGTTTGACACGCCCAAATCATTGGGCGAGGAAGTCGGTACGGTAAAAGAAATACGGGGCAACTGTATCATCGTGGCAGGAACCAAACCGTTCAGCAACGGTGACGGCCTCTGCTATCTGGACGAACAAGGTAAGCTTCAAGGCTTCCGGGTGAACAGAGTGGAGAACAACAGACTGTACCTGCAGGAAAGACCGACGGTACGTCCGAAAACAAGACTGTATCGCAATTTCGATCAGGAATTCGAGCGGACCATGCTGAAGAAATCCGCAGAACGGAAAATATCCGTCAACGTATCACTGGAAGAAAACAATTTCGGATTCACGCTAAATCTCGCGGATGAGGACGGAAACCGGGTCAGTGTGGCCCTTCCACAGGAGAAGACACCCGCACATACTCCCCAAGTTGAGAACCAGAAAACACAGTTGGGCAAATGGGGAAATACCCCTTTTCAGGCGGAAAGTATCGACATCCGGTTCTCTGAGAACTGGTTTATCCCTTCATCCGCCTTGTCCGAACTACGCCGGAAGGCTACTGAAAAACTGATAAGTCTGCGTGCCATTACTTATCCTCAAGAAACAGCCAGAATGGAAGCGACCCATCACCCGTTCCCGATACAGGAACTCACCTATCTGGGAAATGTGATGAACAGACAAGCCGCCGCTTTTTATCACGACCATGGAGTGAAACGGATAGAACCGGCCTTTGAAAAAACGGCTCCCTCCGGTGTACCCCTAATGTTCTGTAAGCATTGTCTGCGCTACAGCATGGGCTGGTGTCCGACACACCATCATAAACGTCCGCCTTTCCGCGAACCGTTTTATCTGGTAAGTGCGGACGGACGGAGATTCCGTCTGGAATTCGACTGTAAGGCATGCCAGATGAAAGTATTGGCCGACAACTAAAAAGGAGGGAAATGATATGCGACTGACTTATCTTTTGTCATGCTTCTTTATCCTTCTGTGCATTGCGACAGGATGTCATTACTCCCAGGACTTATCAACCGAAAGCAAAATACAGGACTCGCTTCAAACGACTATAGGACACCCGTACACTTTGAACAGTAACTTCAAGGTGATATCCGACACACTTTGGCTACAACGGCTTCCTTTTACTGACTCCATACCGGTGAAAAAAGGAGACAAGCTGGTGGTCGCCGAATTTACAGTGCATCCGAAAGATTCCATCGACTCGCTGTGGGTAAAGGTGGCACGCGATCAGGAAACCATCGGATGGATACAAGAAAACAGACTTCTGAAAAGCATCGTGCCGGTAGACCCCATTTCGCAGGGCATCCATTTCTTCAGCAACTCACACACGCTGATATTTCTTCTGGTACTGGCCGCATTCTTTCTTGGAGTCATTTATCGGGCCATCCGCAAAAAACAGATTCGGCTGATATGGCTGAACGATATCGACAGCGTGTTTCCAATCATACTTTCATGGCTGCTTGCGGCAGCTGCAGTTATCTACAACAGTATGCAGCGTTTTGTTCCGGGGACATGGGAAAGGTATTATTATGACCCGTCCCTCAACCCTTTTGACCTGCCGCTTATCTTAGGACTATTCATTCTATGCATCTGGCTGATTCTTCTTTTGGGAGTGGCGCTGCTCGATGATCTTTTTCACCAGACCTCATTTGAAGTCGCGTCTTTCTACTTGACCGGACTGGCCGCCTGTTGCACGATACTCTATATATTCTTTACATGTCTATGGATCTATGCCGCGTACATCTGTTTTGCCGCGTACACAATATGGTGCATCAGACGCTTGATGAAAGCCAACCGATATCCGTATGCCTGTGGAGCGTGTGGAGCAAAAATGCGGTCAAAGGGCATCTGTCCTCACTGCGGTGCTCTTAATAAATAACTGAAACGTCAAATAAAAACGTAAAATGAGTTATATGAACGATTTTTCCTATAAAAAGTTTTGCCGTTTCAATTAAAGTGCCTACCTTTGCACACGCAATCAGGAAATGATTGCAAGAACAGGTTTGATTCGCTAGCTCAGCAGGTAGAGCACAACACTTTTAATGTTGGGGTCTTGGGTTCGAGCCCCAAGCGGATCACCAGAAAATCAAGCGATTATCTAAAAAACAGATAGTCGCTTTTTTCGTGTTTATACGTTGGGTGTTCACGTCTGATGTATCTCAAAGATTTAGTTACTCTTCGTACATCTGCACTATTGGAATTAAATAAGAAATTATGTGAACGGTACGTACGGTGTTTGAAAGGTTGGAAGACGAAAGTGAAGATGTGTCAAAATGATTTGAAACACGGAGGCACAGAGACGCAGAGTTTTTATATTGTTGATTCACCAACATGTTCTCTCCGTGTCTTTGTGCCTCCGTTCCTTGTTTTTCAATTATGACACACTTCCACTCAATTCGGCCTATTTGTCTAGTTTGTCGTATTCTTCATCACTCACTGGCTCTAGCCATTCATTGGAAGTGTTTTCTCCCGGAATTTCAAAAGCCAGGTGGGCAAACCAACTGTCGGCGGCAGCACCATGCCAATGTTTTACGTTAGCCGGTATGTGGATTACGTCTCCGGGAAGCATTTGTACTGCGGGTTTTCCCTCTTCCTGATACCAGCCACGTCCTGCCACGCAGACCAGCATCTGGCCTCCTCCTTTTGTAGCGTGGTGGATGTGCCAGTTGTTTCGGCAACGTGCTTCGAATGTTACGTTCGAAAAAGGTATTTGTTCGGTAGAAATACGGGCTAAATAACTGTTGCCTGTGAAATATTGTGCGTAAGCTGTATTGGGCTCTCCGATGGGGAAAATCATTTCGCGTTGGAAAGCCGACTTGCCATCGTTTTCAGTCACTTCGTCAGCCCATATGTCTTTAGCCAGTCTGAAAGCTCCCCATGCATTGGGCCATCCGGCGTAAAAGGCGATATGGGTCAGCATTTCTGATATTTCCGTACGCGTAACCCCGTTGCTTTTGGCAAACTGCAGGTGATGATTGAGAGAAGAGTCGATGATTCCCTTTCCGATCAGTGTGGCTACGGTAATCATACTGCGGTCGTGGGGGCTGAGGCCCGGACGGTTCCAGATTTCTCCGAACAGGATGTTGTCGTTCAATTCGGCGAATTTAGGCGCGAACTCTCCCAGTTGGGCGTGTCCGGCGGTCTGAGTAATTTTTGCTTGTGACATAATACTTTCAATGTGTGTGGTTAGAACAATCAGTAATAAGAACAAAACTTTTTTCATGTCTGCGGGTGTTATTGGTTACCCTGCAAAAATAGCCTTTCCTCCACTGACGGGGCATAACCGGTTTACATGTTTTTGTACCATATTTACTGATAATGTATCAAAGCAATTGTATCAGCAAGAATCCTAATGCGACTGACACGCCTGTGGCGATCAAGCCGGGAATCATGAAGGAATGATTCAAGATGTATTTGCCGATATGTGTCGTTCCTGTCCGGTCGAAATTGATGGCTGCCACTACTGTCGGATAGTTGGGTATGAAAAAATAGCCGTTTACGGCCGGAAAAAGAGCTATCAGCAGATAGGGGGATATGCCCAGACTGATTCCCAACGGCAGGAGTGCGCGGATTGTGGCTGCCTGGCTGAACAGCAGAATGGACATGACGAACAGGGCGATGCCGAACAGCCACGGCATTTCGGTGACGATATGTTCGATGGAGCCCTTCAGTTCCGCCATGTTACCGTTGATAAAGGTGTCGCCCATCCATGCGATACCGAATATGGCCACTACAGCCTGCATCCCGGCCAGGAATACGGAACCTTGCACAGCCTTGATGCCGTCTGTCCGGGTAATCAGAAGAATGAAAGTGGCGGCAGTGAGCATCAGAATCTCGATGATGTGCGACATTTCCATCGTCATTGTTCCTTGGGTTGTTTCAAAGGTAGGGCGGAGGCTCTCGACGGAACCGAACAATACGATACCTGCGGTGGCGGTAAGGAAGAGAATGACCGACCATAATGCTTTATGGTGATTCTGTACTTCCGCTGTTTTGTAGTGCATGTCGTTGAACTCTCCTTTCGCCAGCCGATGGAGGTATTCAGGGTCTTTTTCCAGCTCTTTGCCTACTTTCAGAGAATACAACGCTCCAATCAGAACACCCGCCAATGTGCTTGGAACGGAAATGATCAGGATGTCCATCAGCGAGATGCCGAAGCCCGACAACATGCTGAGCAGAGCAACTGTGGCGGCAGAGATGGGGCTGGCGGTTATGGCTTGCTGGGAAGCGATGACCGCAATGGCCAAGGGGCGTTCCGGACGGATTTTTGTTTCCGTAGCCACTTCGGCAATGACCGGCAATACGGAATAGGCCACATGTCCGGTTCCTGCTACAAATGTGAACAGGTAAGTGACAATCGGACTGAGGATAGTAATCTGTTGGGGATTCTTCCGTAATAGCTTTTCTGCCCATTTGACCATTAGGTCGAGTCCTCCTGCCGCCTGCATGCAACTGGCCGCTGCAATGACAGCGACTATCATCAGCATGACATCTATGGGAGGGGCAGTCGGGGCGAGTCCGAATCCGAAAGTGAGAATGGCAAGTCCGGTTCCTCCAAGAACTCCCAGACCGATACCTCCCAGCCGGGCTCCTATCACGATAGCCAGGAGGACAAAAAACAGTTGTACAATCATTTTTCGTTTGGGTTAGTGATTCTGATATTTATTGTGGTGTATGGATTTTACATGTCTACTCCATACACTTCTTTGTAGATGCCGTCACAGATTTTCTCGAACGGCTGATCGATGCTTTCTGTTCCGTAGAACATCAGTTTCAGCGGCAAGCCTTCTCCGCCTTTTCTGTAAGGAGGTTGCGTATAGGGCTTGTCACACAGTTTCAGTCCGCAACGGCGGTAGAATCCGATCCGGCGGGTGCTCATCTCATCGGTCGGCTCTTCCACTTCAAGAATCAGTATGTCGGAGATCATTTCTGTGACTTGTTTCATGATGAGTTTTCCATAACCCCGGTTGCGCACTTCCGGCGAGGTGGCCAGATGTTCGGCATAGTGGAAGCCGTCCAGTTTCCAAAGGGTGAAAAGTCCCACCCGTGTCTCTCCGTCGGTAATCAGGTAGCAGGTGAACTTCGGATTATAATCCGTGTTGTACCGTTGTCCTTCGTCCTCGCGGCGTTCATTTTCCGGGAATGATGTGTGGAGCAGATTTTCTACAAAAGAATAATCTTTGTCTGTTGTACGTATGGGAGTGAATGTAATCATAAAATGACAATAAGTTAAGTTTGTTTAATTGATTTGTTCTGGTCATTGGCAAAACGTTTCGGCGTTTTGTCTGAAACGTCCCGTCGTTTTAATCAAAACGCCGAAGCGTTTTGATTAGAGGCGTATGTATACCGGTGGTTATTTGTCCGTATAGAAACGGATCAGTTTTTCCAGTGCGCGCTGGCAGACGGGGCAAAATACGGGTGCTTCGTTAATTTTCATCCGGCATTCCGTTGTCGGGCGGTAGATTCCCTTTTGGGTATATCCTCCCCCTTCGTATGCACCGACTTTTGTGTAGATAAGCTCCGGGTCTGTTTCCGCAGGTGTGGGGACAGGGGTGCCCGGTTGTATCATGTCTTTCCATTTGGAGGCAAAATCAGTCATTGTCGTAATGTTGGGCTCCCATGGTTCGATACTGTAGGGGTATTGCGGACTGGGGGCTGCATCGTATGCATATTCGTCGGCCAGTCCTCCGAAGCTGTGTCCGAATTCGTGTACGACAACCGGTTTGAACATAGGATGATGGGCTGTGGTCAGTGTGTAGGAGTTATAGATACCTCCTCCTCCGTATGTGTCCGTGTTTGCCAGAATGATGATGTGCTCGTATGGGATGCCTGCCAGCCAGTTGTGGATGGCTTTTACGCTGCGGGTCGTGAGGTAACGGTCGGAATAGAAAGTGTCAAAGTGGGAGTTGACAGCTGTATTTTTCCATTTCTTTTCACGTGGAATGCTTACTCCGCTGTCTTTCGATTCACTGAACACCGCCACGATGTTGAAACGGTTTTTCAGTTTCTTGAAAGGTTCGTGGGCAAACAGTGACTCGCAGGCAGACTGTGCGTCCTGGTAGAACAGTTCCTCCTCGTCCTGAGTGTAACCTTCGGCCATGATGGCTACATCGATACAGTTCTCGTCGCTTCCGCTTTCCAGCAGATAGCGGTGGGGAGTAATCTGTTCGCTTCCGCGTTGGTGAATCAGGATGTCGTCAGGATTGATTTCGTGGGTCATTGACGCATTTACCTGGTGATATACATCTTTCAGTTTGATTGTCACGATGGCCGGCTGTTTGGGATAGGGTACAAGAAATGTGTTTTCAAAGCCGCGTGTGGTATGACGGGCCTCTTCTTCGCAGATCCATTCTTGAAAAAGGCTGGAGAAAGAAGTACGGTAAATCACTGCTCCGCTGGCTTTGTCCTTCATTTCGATTTCTCCGTTTCCGGCCAAAGGCAGTTCGTTCAGTCGCGTACGCCGTCCGGCCCATTGTGGAAGCGACGACAGCTCATCCAGGCAGATGGCCTGACTTTCTGCATTGCCGCTGAATATATAATCTATCCGGATTGTTTGGTCTATGAAATAGTCGTCGAAAGCCTGTGCATGGCCTTGATTGACCAGCAGACAGGCGGCTGCCAATGACAAAAGGTATTTTTTCATGTGGGTTTAAGTTTTTGTTTATCTGCAAAGGTACTGTTTTTTGTTTACATTTTTTGCAGGCAGACAGATAATGTGTGGGTAAATATGTATTCCTTTTTTCCGGAAGTCATGGAAAAATAGGGGCGGTATCGGACTGGTCGGTTAAAATCGTTATTTATGGGAGCTAAATTTAGCAGTATTGTAAGGTAAAAGTGTTTGACATGAGTATTTTTCAAGAAAAAATGCTATCTTTGCATAAATATAAATTTTAAAATAAGATGGGACATCATCAATTGGACAGTTTAGACGAACAAATTTTGAAATTGATTGCAGACAATGCGCGTATTCCTTTCTTGGAAGTGGCGCGGGCTTGTAATGTGTCGGGAGCGGCCATTCACCAACGCATTCAGAAGTTGACAAACTTAGGCATCTTGAAAGGTTCGGAGTTTGTAATCGATCCGGAGAAGGTAGGTTATGAAACGTGTGCCTATATCGGCTTGTATCTGAAAGATCCGGAACAGTTTGACTCGGTTACAGAAGCGTTGCGGCTCATCCCGGAAGTGGTTGAATGTCATTTCACTACCGGGCAGTATGATATGTTCATAAAAATCTACGCGAAGAACAATCATCACTTGCTGGAGATTATCCACGACAAGCTTCAGCCGTTGGGACTGGCCCGTTCGGAAACCATCATCTCGTTCCGGGAGGCCATCAAGCGTCAGATGCCTATTCCGGAACTGGAGAGTGATGACTGATAAAGAGATGCTCTGATTACGGACGTTTCCGTTCGTAATCCGTAAAGCAATAAGAGTAGAGGTGCTTCTCGTCTGCAGAGTGGCATTCTCTACTTTTTTCTTGCCATTCTTTGTGGCTGATGGCCGGGAAAAATACGTCGGCGGGTTCCTTGTCATCGTCAACTTCTGTCAGATACAGCCGGTCGGCCAATGGCATTGCTTCCGCATAAAGGCTTGCCCCTCCGATAATGAACACTTCGTCCTCTTCCTTGCAGGCAGACAGGGCTTCCTTGAGGTTATAGAAATGCTCGGCTTTTTCGAAAAGGTTCTGCGTGGAACTCAACACAATGTTCCGGCGGTTGGGAAGTGCTCCCTTAGGGAGCGACTCGAATGTTTTCCGTCCCATAATGATGGTGTGTCCTGTGGTCAGTGCCTTGAAACGTTTCAGGTCGTTGGGAAGCCAGTAGAGCAGTCTGTTCTGATAGCCGAGTCCCCGGTTCTTGTTGATGGCTGCGATGATGGATAATATCATGAGTGACAAGTTTTATACAGATACTTTCCCGGCGATGTGTGGCCAGGGGTCATAATTCTCAAGTTGGAAATCTTCGTATTTGAAACTGAACAGATCTTTCACGTCAGGATTCAGTCTCATGACAGGCAGTGGTCGGGGAGTACGCGTAAGTTGCAGGTCCACTTGTTCCAGATGGTTCAGGTAGATGTGCGCGTCGCCCAGCGTATGGATGAAGTCACCCGCTTTCAGTCCCGTCACTTGTGCCATCATCTGGAGAAGCAGTGCGTACGAGGCGATGTTGAACGGTACGCCCAGGAAGGTGTCCGCGCTGCGCTGATACATTTGCAGACTGAGGCGTCCGTCGGCCACATAGAACTGGAAGAAAGCGTGGCAGGGTGGGAGATTCATGTTTTTCAGATCAGCCACGTTCCATGCGCTCACAATGATGCGCCGAGAGTCGGGATTGTGTCTGATGGTTTCCACCGCTTCCGAAATCTGGTCGATGAACTCGCCGTTGTAGCCTGGCCATGAACGCCACTGGTAGCCGTAGATATGTCCCAGGTCGCCATTCTCGTCTGCCCATTCGTTCCATATCCTGACCCCATGTTCTTGCAGGTATTTTATGTTGGTGTCTCCCTGCAGGAACCACAGCAGTTCGTGTATGATGGATTTCAGATGCAGTTTCTTGGTGGTGACCAGCGGAAAGCCTTCTTCCAGATTGAACCTCATCTGATGCCCGAACACACTGAGTGTGCCCGTGCCTGTGCGGTCGTCTTTTTTCACGCCTTCCGTGCGTATGCGATGTAGGAGGTCGAGATATTGTTTCATGTTTGTCTGTCAGTTTGTTTTTGCAAAGGTAGATAATTTTGTATTTTTGTTCCCATAAATGCATAAAAGAAAATGAATCTGCCTGATGAATTTGTAGAACGTACCCGACAGTTGTTGGGTGATGACGGGTGGGGGGAGCTTTCTGCAGCTTTGCGGCAGGAAGCGTCCGTAAGTATCCGTGTGAATCCCTTGAAATGCGGTTCCGTGCCGGAAAGGACTCTTCCGGTATCTTGGTGTGAAGGAGGAGTCTATTTGGGGTGCCGTCCTGCATTTACATTCGATCCGTTGTTTCATGCGGGGTGCTATTATGTGCAAGAGGCCTCGTCGATGTTTCTCGACCGGGTAATCAGGCAGTATGTCACGTCTCCCTCGGTGATGCTCGACTTGTGCGCGGCTCCGGGCGGAAAATCCACTTTGGCGCGTGCGGCTCTTCCGGAAGGTAGTCTGTTGGTGGCCAATGAGGTGATGCGCAACCGTTCGCAGGTGCTGGCGGAGAATCTGGTGAAATGGGGGCATCCGGATGTGGTGGTCACAAACAATGACCCGGCTGATTTTGCGGGTCTGGGGCCAGTGTTTGACGTGGTTCTGACGGACGTACCCTGCTCGGGTGAAGGTATGTTCCGGAAAGACGAGACGGCTGTGGCGGAATGGAGCACAGACAATGTGGATCTTTGCTGGAAACGCCAACGTCGTATCGTGGCGGATATCTGGCCGTGTCTGAAAGAGGGAGGAATCCTGATTTACAGCACGTGTACCTATAATCGGGAAGAGAATGAGGATAATGTGGCCTGGATAGCCGGAGAACTGGGCGCGGAGGTGCTTCCCGTGGATGTGGACTCCGACTGGCGGATTACAGGGAATCTTGCCGGCTATGATTTTCCTGTGTACCGTTTCTTGCCTCATAAGACAATGGGTGAGGGGCTGTTCATGGCTGTGTTGAGGAAAACATCGGAAGAAGACTCCGTTTTCCGGCATGACAGACGTAAGGATAAGGCGAAAAAGACGAGCCGGAATCCGTTGAAAATCTCACGTGAGATGGAAGGTTGGATTTTGCGGAAAGAGTGTTTTCTGCTGACTGTCGAGGATACACGCGCGGTCGCTTTTCCTGCGGCCTATCAGTCCATGTATGAGCGTCTCAAATCTTGCCTGAAAGTGCTTCATGCCGGTGTGGCGTTGGGTGAATGGAAAGGAAAGGACTGGCAGCCTGACCATTCGCTGGCAATGAGTGCGGTCCTTGACCGGACGGTGTTCCCTTGCGCTGAGCTGGCTTATGAGCAGGCTGTCGCTTATTTGCGTAAGGAAGCGATTGTCCTGCCGGCAGGCATGCCTCGCGGTTATGTGCTGGTTACTTACCGGAGTCATCCGCTTGGCTTTGTGAAAAATGTGGGCAACCGTGCCAACAACCTTTATCCGCAGGACTGGCGGATCCGTAGCGGATATGTACCTGAAGAGGAGGTACATGTATTGGAATAAAAGAACGGCGTTGCCTGTGCCGTTCATTCTTCGTAGAATTCAATGGGGAGTCCGTCGGGGTCTTGCATGAAAAAGAAACGTTTTCCTGTATATTCGTCCGTGCGGATTGTTTCGTGGACAACTCCCTTTTCTTCCAGTTCCCGGACGGTACCCTCGATGTCGGGCACTTCGAATGCCAGGTGTCTGAGTCCTGCGGCTTCCGGGTAGGAGGGACGTTTGGGAGGATCTGGAAACGAAAACAGTTCGATGAGATATTCTCCGTCCAGTGCGAGGTCGGTCTTGTACGATTTCCTTTCCTTGCGGTAATATTCATGGAGCACTTCCATTCCTAGAATGCGAGTATAGAACTCTTTCGACTTCTCATAATTGGAGCAGATAATGGCGATGTGGTGTACTTTGTTGATTTTCATGATGAAACAGGATGGAAATCAGGAGAGGTAAAGGAGGTATCAGTCAGCAGGCAGGCTTTACCTTTCAGCGAATCGATACCCCCTTTACTTCTATACTGTGAAAATTATAATCTGCGGAAATCCTCGTAATTCTGGGTTCCTGCTTTCTTACGTGGCGTCAGTCGCATCTATTTCAATGTCA
The DNA here is from genome assembly GCA_949289295.1 of uncultured Bacteroides sp. Taxonomy (GTDB): domain Bacteria; phylum Bacteroidota; class Bacteroidia; order Bacteroidales; family Bacteroidaceae; genus Phocaeicola. Next base: position 11,274 of record CASENM010000023.1, on the reverse strand, counting down.
GCGGAATCCCTTTGTAGAAATCCAGAATCTTGGTACGGAACAGATATTCATATTTGGCTTGGATACAATCGGACAAAGCTTTCATCCAGTTGGTACGTGCTTCGTTGTATTCTGTAGCGTTGGCTTTTCCGTTGGCGTATTTCTCTTTCATCAGCAGAAATGACGATTCGGCCGCCTCATTGGCCGTTTCACTGCTTTGATATTGCGTCTTTGAGTTGACCGCATTATAATAAGCCTGCTGGATTTCCTTGTAGAGGGCTTTCTTCGCGTCTTCCAGTTGCCATGCGAGCGAAGTTTTCTCTATCCGTGCCGAACGCACCCGGTTGCGTGTGCTCAGTCGGTTGAAGATAGGTACACTGAGTGAAAAGCCCAGATATTGGCTGAAGTTGTCACGGAGCTGCGAGCGGAATCCGGCATTTTCCCGTCCCGACATGTTGTAATAGTTCGTGCTCAGTCCCGCTCCGAAATTAAGTTGCGGATAGTAGGCGCTTTGGGCAATCTTGATGCTGCGTGCGGCGCCTTGCAGCCGGTATTGTGCGGCCAATATGACCGGTTTGGTCAATACCGCCTGGTTATAGATGTCTACGGGTGAGGTCAGTGTTTCTGTCAGCTGTTCCATCTGCACTTCCGGTGTGACAATCCGGAAGTCATCCGGTGACGGAAGTTCCAGCAGTTGGCTCAGGTCCAGCAGCGCCAGATTCAGGTTGTTGTCTGCCTGTACCGCCGACAGCTGGTCCTGTGCCACCCGCGACTTTGCTTCAAGCCATTCCGATTCGGAAGCCTTTCCGTTTTTGAAGAACGCTTCTTTCTGCACCAGCATTTCCTGGCTCAGTTCCACTTGGTCATGAGCCACCTTCGCCAGTTCCTGGTTGAACAGCACCTGAAGATAAGCGGATGCCACCTGTATGCTGATATCTTCTTTCGCTTTGTTCAGATCTTCCACAGCGGCCTGGAGATTCAGCTTTGACAAGGCGATGTTGTTCGGAATCTGTAGTCCGGTAAAGAGCGGGATACTTGTGGAGAGGCTGAATCCGGTACTTTGTGTATTGATGCTCTGGTATGTATTGTTTGCCTGTAGACTTCGTCCGAAGTTGAACGAGTGTGAGGCACTTCCGTTCAGATCAGGCAGACGGCTCCATTTGGCCGTATTCAAGTCAATCTCACTTTTGTCGCGGGCCGCTTCCTGTTGTTTGACGGTCAGATTATGTTCGATGGCGTAGCTGATACACGTTTCTAGGTCCCAGCTTTTCTGGGAGAATGACGGCAGTGCGGCGGTCAGAAGGCCGATTGCCGTCCATATCCGTAGTCTGTTTCTGTTCATGGTTTATTCCTCTTTTTTCAGTCCGCGTACTAGTTCGTTGTTTTCCAGTCCCTCTTTCACTTCGGTGTCAATACCGTTGCTGATTCCGGTCACAATCTGTCTGCGCTCGAATTTCTGTGCCGGTACACTGTCTGTAAGTACATATACGAATGTGGAATCTCCGCTGAATTCGACGGCGCTTTCCGGTATGGTCAACGCATTGTCTACATGTTGCAGCTCCATTTCGGCATTGGCACTGTAACCGGAGCGTATGGTCACGCTGTCCGGAACACTGATGGCTGCCTTGATTTCAAACTGGTTGGCACCGTTGTTTTCCGTGCTTTTCGGGGAGATGTATTCCAGAGTCGCGTCAAACTTCATGTTCTGAAGAGCGCCGAGTGTGATTTTCACCGGAATCCCTTCATGGATACGTCCCACTTCCGTCTCGTCCACGTTTCCCCGGAATATCAGGTCGCTCATGTCGGCTACGGTGGCGATGGTCGTACCGTCGTTGAATGTGTTGCTCATGATGACGGAGTTTCCTACTTTGATAGGCACGTCCAGAATCAGTCCGTCGATGGTGGAGCGTATCAGTGTACTGCTGATTGAGGCACTGTTTTTGGTGATGCCTTCCTTGACAATCTCCAGATTGTCTTTGGCGGCCTGGAGTTCTTCGCGTGCCTGTTTTGCGGCCAGAAGGGTCTGTTCGTATTCCTCACTGCTCACCAGTTTGCTTTGGTAAAGCTTTTCCATGCGCTCCAGATTGGTCTCGGTCTGTCTGCCGTTCATCTCCGCCAGGCGTACACGGCTTTCTGCCGAGTTAAGAGTGCCCAGTTCGGGGATGACCTTCACTTTTGCGATGACCTCTCCCTGTTTCACAGTCTGTCCCGCTTCCTTATAGACTTCGGCGATGATGCCCGAAATCTGCGGTTTGATTTCCACTTCATCGCGCGGCTCGATTTTCCCGGTGGCTACGGTAGTCTGCCGTAAGTCTTTTGTTTCCGCTTTCAGAATCTGATAGCTCACTTCTTTCGGTTGCGACTTCTGGTAGAGGAAGGCGAATGTGCCGATAAACACCGCTGCAATCAGTACGATTGCGGCTATTTTTATAAACTTCTTCATATAGGTTGGTTTTTTATTGTCTGTTCAGATAATATAATAGTATTATTCGTCACGGATCGCGTCGATCGGTTTGACTGACATGGCCCGGTAAGCCGGTGCCAGTCCTGCAAGCAGTCCCAGAAACAGCAGCAACACACATGCTCCAACCGCCTCCCAGAAACCGATCTGAAAATAGGTGGGCGCATCGGGTGTGGAAGTGCCCATTTCCACAGCATTCAGAAGAAACACGCCGAATGTGATGCCCGCCATACCCGCAAGAATGGTCAGTACCATGCTTTCTGAAAGAATCTGTTGGAGAATGTCATTCGGACGGGCTCCGATGGCCCGGCGGATACCGATTTCCACGGTACGTTCCTTTACGGTCACCATCATGATGTTGCTCACTCCGATGGCACCGGCCAGCAGCGTGCCCAGACCGACCATCCATCCCAGAATACGGATGCCCGAGAACAGGTTGTCCACCATGCTGAACATGGCTTCCGCATTCACCTGTATCATGGCCTGGCTGTCGTCGGGATGGATGTAGTGGGCACGTTTCACCACCTGCGCCACTTTCTTTTCCACTTCACTGATTGAATATCCTTTCTTGGCCGTGTAGCACAACAGCTGCACTTTCTGTCCGAAGTTGTAGTTCTGCTGCATGGTGGTGAACGGAATGATGACCGATGTTTCCGAGCGTCCGTTGATGGAGATGTTGCCGCTCGACATGCTGACTCCCACTATCTGATAGTAGATGCCGTTTATTTTGACATATCTGCCGCAAGGGTTCTCTTTTCCCGGGAAAAGAGATTCGTAAATGCGTTTCCCGATGATGCACACCCGTCTGCGCCCCTTGATGTCCATATCGTTCAGGTAGCGTCCGAATGAGAGCAGCGGCTCTTCTATCCGGGCGTATTCCGGATAAAGCCCTTTCAGTGTCCCGGATATTTTCTGCTCATTATAAATGATGTCCACGCCCCATTTTGCGAGGCTCGGAGTGATGATGTCCACTTCACTGACACTGCGGCGGATGCGTTCTACATCGCTGTTCTCCAGATCCCAGTATCGTCCCTGCTGGAACCCTTTATAGGCTTTGCCTGTCTTGTTCGACCCCATGAAGCCGGAGTTGGTGGCAAAGCCCTCGAATTCGCGCGAGAGCATTTGCTGCATACCTTGTGCTCCTCCCATGAGGGCGATCAGCATGAAGATTCCCCAGAAGATTCCGAAGGCGGTCAGCAGACTGCGTGTCTTGTTGCGTGTGATGGTGACCAGTATCTCTTCCCAAACGTCTAAATCAAACAGTTTCATGATCAATCGGCTCTAAGTGCCTCGATGGGCCGGATTTTCACCGCTTTCAGTGCGGGGAAAAGTCCGGCCAATGTACCGGCGATGATTAAAGTTAAGGTAGCCTGCACGGCGATGGACAGGTCGACGGTCGGATTCTCGAAGAAGGTCATCGAGAACACTCCCGCGTCCATGGTCTGTTTGCCGGCCACCACATTCATGTATTCCGTGGCCGCTATTCCGGCCACCATCCCGACATATCCGAAGAAAGTGGTGATGGTGACGCTCTCGGAGATGATAAGCCACAGGATGGATATCGGCTTGGCTCCGAGTGCCTTGCGGATTCCGAACTCGTGCGTACGCTCGCGTACGGTAATCAGCATGATGTTGCTCACGCCCACGATTCCGCTCAGCAGGGTGAAAATCCCGATCACCCAGATGGCTATGTGAAGAATTTGTGTGGCTGTCTGTTGCTGCAAATACTGTGTGAAACGGTTCCATATCCAGATGGCTCCGTCGTCGGTCGGATCAAAACGTTTCACGTTGCCGAGTACTTGGCGGTAGTCGGCCTCGAAAGCTTCGTTGTCGGCTTCGTCTTTCAGATTCTTGGTGGTGAATGTGATGTTGTCGATGCTGTCCCCTTTGGCATACACAGCCTGAAGGGTCGTGAAGGGCACCAGTGCGCTGGGCGAGAAACTGTTCTGGTCGGTATAGATGCCCACTACCTGATAGGCTACTCCGCTGGCGTTGATGTATTTTCCGATGGGTTGCGTACGTGGAAAGAGCGTATTCGCGGTCTTTTCGTGCAGCACCATTACTTTACGTTTTTCGCTCATGTCACGTTCGTTGACGAAACGTCCCTCTTTCAGCTTGACCGCCTCCAGTTCCGGGTAGTTCGGGAACACACCGTCGATGCCGATGCTCAGGAACTCCTTGCCGTATGACAGTGTCACGTCGCTTTGGCTGACAGTAGCGCCTGCCGTGATGACATGTTCCGGAAAAGCCGTGGCACTGATTTCCCGGTCGCGGTTGTCGAGCGAGATGTTTCGTCCTTCCTGCATTCCCTGATAGGGTTTGGAGGTATAGCCGGGAAAAATCTTCATGGAGTTCATCATCATGTCTTCCGACTGTTTCTCGAAGGCATGAATCAGTCCGTTGCCGGCGCCCAGCAGGACAATGAGCATGAAGATGCCCCATGCCACTGAGAATCCCGTCAAGGCTGTGCGCAGCTTGTTGCGCATGATGGTGCCGTAAATCTCTTGTATCAGGTCAATCATAGCTGTCTGTCATTTCATGAAGCCGTTCTGTCCGAATGGGGAGGCATTGTGGTCGATGTTGTCCTCGATGCGTTCGATGATTCCGTCTTTTATATGGATAATCTTGTTGGTCTGGTTGGCCACACCGCTTTCGTGGGTGACCACTACGATAGTAAGTCCCTCCTTGTCGTGCAGTTCCTTCAGGATGTTCATTACTTCCACCGAAGTCTTGCTGTCGAGCGCACCGGTAGGTTCGTCGGCCAGGATGATCTGCGGTTTTGATATCAGTGCCCTCGCGATGGCCACACGCTGTTTCTGTCCGCCGGACAGTTCATTGGGAAGATGGTGTGCCCATTCTTTCAGTCCCAGTCTGTCGAGATACTCCATGGCCAGCATGTTTCTTTTCTTCCGGTTCACACCTTGATAGAAAAGCGGCAGGGCCACGTTTTCCATCGCGTTCTTGAATGAGATCAAGTTGAATGACTGGAATATGAATCCGATCATCCGGTTGCGGTATTCGGCTGCTTTCGTTTCGCTCAAGTCTCGTATCAGTACATTGTTCAAATAGTATTCTCCCGAGTCATAATTGTCAAGGATGCCCAGAATGTTCAATAAAGTGGACTTTCCTGAACCGGAAGCTCCCATAATCGAAACAAATTCACCTTTCTCTATATTCAGATTGATGCCTTTCAATACATGAAGTGGTGCTCCGTTATAGTAAGTCTTGTTTATATCTTTCAAGTGTATCATAAAATATTTGTTTTGTCTCATTAGACGTCGCTAAGGTATAAAAAGTTACACAACGATTTAAATAAATGAGAAAAAATTTGTTCGGTTTCATGTGATTCTTTATTTTTGCTAGGAAATAATTAACCCTAAAATAAAAATGTCATGACAACTAGCAACGTAGAAAAGCCCTATGTGTTGGGTATGGATATTGGCGGCACGAACACGGTGTTCGGTGTAGTCGATTCACGTGGTAATGTATTGGCTTCCGATTCTGTGAAGACACAGCAGTATGAACAGATTGATGAATATGTGGAGGCAATATGCAAGAAACTTATACCGATGATTGCACAGTTCGGCGGTGCCGACAAGATTAAAGGTATGGGTGTAGGTGCTCCTAACGGAAACTATTATAATGGTACAATCGAGTTCGCTCCGAATCTTCCCTGGAGAGGCGTTATTCCTTTGGCTTCTATTTTTGAAGAACGCTTGGGAATCCCTACAGCTCTGACTAACGATGCCAATGCTGCAGCTATCGGTGAGATGACTTATGGCGCGGCCCGCGGTATGAAGGACTTCATCATGATTACGTTGGGAACAGGCGTAGGCAGCGGTATCGTGATCAACGGTCAGTTGGTATATGGCCACGACGGATTTGCCGGCGAGTTGGGTCATGTGATTGTAGACCGTGAAGGTCGTCCTTGCGGTTGCGGACGTAAAGGCTGTCTGGAGACTTACTGTTCGGCTACCGGCGTGGCACGTACAGCCCGTGAATTCCTCGTACAGCGTACGGAACCGAGTTTGCTGCGTAATATTCCGGCCGAAGAGATTCAGTCGAAAGACGTATATGATGCTGCTGTGAAAGGCGACAAGTTGGCTTTGGATATCTTTGAGTTTACAGGCCGTATGTTGGGTGAGGCATGCGTCAATTTCATCGCTTTCTCAAGTCCGGAAGCTATCGTATTCTTTGGCGGTCTGGCCAAATCGGGCGACTATCTGCTGAAACCGATACAGAAAGCCATCGATGAAAATATTCTGAAGATTTACGCAGGAAAGACAAAACTTCTTCTTTCTCAGTTGAAAGATGCTGATGCTGCCGTTTTGGGTGCCAGCGCTCTGGGTTGGGAAGTAAAGCCGGAATAAATATCCCCTGAGCAGATAAAAAACGTTTGAGGGCGTCAGGATGATGTGTGATTCATTCTGATGCCCTCAAACGTTTCAGTAGCTTCTTTATTCGTCCCGATGGGTAGAACGCCTGTCCATTTCTTCCATCCGTCTGATGTCGTCTGTTTCATCTTTCATATCCAGTCGGACAAGGCGGATAATCAGTGCAATGAAAACAAGTATGACGACTGTAACAACGGCAGCGGCTATCGTTATGAGCATAAATGTTATTTCAGTTGGTGGTAAATCTCCGACACCTGACCGGCAATCCTGTCCCAGTCATATTTACTCATGTCATAGGCAACATGCTCCAACGGTCCATCAACTATCCCTTTCAGCTTTTCCGCCAACACGTCCACATCGCCCGTCGGAAAGTAATCGTTCTCGGGCAGTCCCACTTCCAGATTTGCCGGAATATCGCTCACCACCACCTTCACCCCGTAGCTCATGGCCTCCAGAAGCGCGATGGGCAGGCCCTCATGGCTCGAAGGCAGGCAATAGCAGCGGCAATGGGTGAGAAGTGAATGCAGCCTCTTTCCCTTGATGAAGCCTGTCAGCACCACTCCGTTCTTCCTTGCCGTCTCTTTCAGTCCACGAGAATAGTCATCCTCAAAGTCCGTATCGCCAGCCAGCACCAGTCTGATGCCAGGACTAGTTTCCTTTATCTTGGCGTAAGCGGCTATGAGGTGATGCAGGTTCTTTTCCGGCACAAAACGGCACATTCCCAATATATACTTTCCCTTTTCGATGCCCAGTTCATTGAAATATTCCGGGAAATCACAAATCTCAGGCTGCGACACTCCGTTGTATATCAGACGTACATGCCGGGTCCTTCCATACTTTTCTTTTATGAGGTTGCGTATCACGTCGGAGATCACGATGACCTCGTCGGCGAACATGCATCCCATCCTTTCTCCGAGTCTCAGCACCGTTTTCGCCGCCAGTCCCCACTTGTCGCGGTCGTAGTCCGGACCATGGTGTGTGAACACCACTTTCATGCCCAATGCCTTTGCGTACGGGACAAGCAGGGCCGGACCGATGGCATGGATATGCAGGATGTCCGCCCCCATCTTTTTCGCCCGGTTGACCGCCCGGAAAGTATGGACAATCGCTTCGAACGATTTCTTCTTCGGACTTTCAATGTCGAGCAGTTTCACGCCCTTCCATTCCGTCAGATCATCCTTCACGTAATTTGTCCGGCGTATCACGGTCACGTCGAAACCTTTCCCGGCAATTCTGGGAAACAGCTCCTCGCAATGTGTTTCCACCCCACCCATGATATCCGGGATACCACGGGTGCCGGTAACTACTATTTTCATAAGGAATAATTGATTATTTTTGCGGAGAACCCGCAATGCCATTCAAGATGAGAAATTTTTATCATAGTATAAAGGAAGCCCTGCAATATGTCGGAATACTCATCCTTTCCGGATTGTCCGCATTATGGCTTCTGATAAGGGGACGGAGGATAAAATGATTCAGAACTTTTCCCTCAAGTCTCCCTGACAGGGGTCCTGTCCCACATCACACCATTCCGGACTGATGCAGGCCGGTTTGCCTTGCATGCTGCGAAGCTTGTTCGCGAGTGCCCATTTCAATGGATATTTGATGTATTTGTGCATCACCGGACTTGCCGTACCCACCATCCAGCAGTTTTTCGGACATTTCCGCACCATTGCGCGTACTTTCCGGGCCTGTTCGCTTTGCCAGATTTCCATGAACGGCGCATCGTGGATGTTGCCCATACTTTCTTTCCAGTATTTTTCTTCCAGACCGTTGCAGGGCATCACCTCGCCCCACGGGTCGATGAAGAAATTCACTGTACCGGCCTCACATGGCAGCATACGTCTGCCGCCCTCAATATAATTGATGAGTCCCATGTTGAACCATGCCCGGAACCAGCTTTTCGGATGCTTCTCCTTCAGCTGCCATTCTATCAGCTGTTTGAAATTGTCGCACACTTCGTCTTTGTTCGTGATTACATTGTCACTCTTGTGGAAATAGTAGGAATTATGGAAAGCCGCCGTGGCAAATTCCATGCCCATTGCCAATGAAAGCTGGTAGAGTGAGAGCATATCTTTGGAATTATGGTTCGATACCGTACATCCGAAACCGATATCCTTCAGCCCCATGTGCTTCAGGGTAAGCAGTGTGCGCAGGCCCTTGTCGAACCCTCCGGCATGTCCGCGCAGCTCGTCGTTCTTCTGGCTCAGTCCCTCTATGGAGATACGGATGCCGATGTCCGGGAATTTCTTAGCCAGTGCGACAACCCGGTCTTCAAACCATCCCGAGGTGGAGATCACGATTCTGGGAGTATGTCTGTAGCATTCCTCCACAATTTCTTCCAGGTCCTCACGGATAAACGGTTCGCCTCCTGTAAGGTTGATGAACTTGAGCTGCGGAAGAGACTTCAAATCCGCCGCCTTTATTTCCTCTTTCCTGTCGGTAGGATTTTTCCAGATATTACACATCTGGCAACGCATCGGACAGCGATACGTCAGGATGATGCTTGCGTCGGTAGGACGCGGAATGTTGTTGTTAGCCATATATGTATTTGGTTATTTATAAAGTCCGATAAGTTTTTGGTAGTAGGTTTCCGAATTGTATCGTGTCTGTGCCGTACGGGCAATCGTGTTGTAGTCAAAAGAAGCGGCAAACATATCCTTGATTTTGTCCTTCAAATCCTCCACATTCTTGCTTTCGAAGCATAATCCTGAAACCCTTTCTTCAATCAGCTCCGGAATTCCTCCGATACGTGCGCCCAATACAGGGGTACCGAGGCATTGAGCCTCAATGACCGAAAGCGGGTTATTTTCATACCACTCTGAAGGAATCACACTGAACCGTGCCCTTCCTGCTATCTCCTTGATTTCCTCCCATTGCCTGAATCCCATAAATTCAATGTCGGGATTTGCTAAAGATTTTATTTTTTCTTCCAACGGACCGCCGCCAATTATTTTTAGTCTGTAAGGTAATTGGTTGGCGGCTTCGATTAACGTCTGTACACCTTTCTCATGCGAAATACGTCCGATGAAGCAGTAGTAATCCTCTTTTTCCGTATAGGAGCTTTTCTTACATTTTTCCACATCAATGAAATTGCAGAGCGTATGCAGTTTCTTTTTACAGAAGCCTCCTTGAGCCATCTTATCTGCCATAAACTGACTGGGACAAACAAACAAGTCCGAACAATCCTCCAGTCGCTGACGGTTCCATTTCAAAGCCTCTCTATAGGCAAGAAAACTGGCTGTCCTTGAATTTTTCATACACTTATATTCCAACACCTTATGTTTGTCTGTAAAGCATTCTTCACAAATGCTTGTTCCGTTGCGCAGACAGTCATAACGTGGGCAGAGTAATTTATAGTCATGTATAGTCCACACCACTTTAATGCCCCGTTTGTGCGCCAGTTCCGCAATAATGGGTGAGAGTTGTGAATGGATATTGTTCAGATGCACCACATCAGGTTTAAAGTCATCCAACAGCGCATTGAATTTCCGTTTCACTTCACGTGTTCCGAACGGCCGTAGAAATGCTTCAACCATTCCGGGTCCCGGAGAAAAACGGATTTCACTGGGGAAATACTTGCTCCATGGAGTAGGTAGGTTGTCCGGGTATTGCATGGCAAACACAGCCGTTTCATGTCCGTGAGCATTCAGCAATTGCTCCAAATTGAGCATATAAATGCAATCACCGCCACGACGGTAATAAAATTTATTGGCTAATAAGATTCTCATGATTTTAGAATATGATGTTTAAGAGAACACATCAATATATGCCGGGATATGCCGCCGCATTTTGCTCCCGGCCGATTATCAAAAAATAGGGGAAATTATATTTTCAGCAAATCATAATCCTTCTATGACATCAGGAACAAGCCCCGTAGCCTTGACGATGGTCTCTACATCCATCCCCATCCGCTTAAGATTACGGGCCACACTTTCTTTTCCTTCAGACAGGCCTTCGGCTCTTCCTTCGGCTCTTCCTTCGGCCAGTCCTTCTGCTCTACCTTCCGCTTTTCCTTCTGCTCTTCCTTCCGCTTTTCCTTTTGCCAGTCCTTCCGCCCTTCCTTCAGCCAGTCCTTTGTTCCTCTCGAATTCCATTACGGCAAGCTGGTCACGATACACCTTTATGCTTTCGTCATACCTCATGCGGTCCTCCTTGCTCATGGAAGCGATGTCCACTATCTCCTCAAGCTTCTTGAATACGGCGTTCCTTGCCTTGAATGGCAGTCTCTGTAATGTCTCCATATTTTTCAACACATAAATCCAACGTTCAAAATCTGTCTCGCACTCACTTTCCTCCTTCTCGAACGAGGGGAGCTCCAGAAAGATATAGCGCATCTTGTCCGTGAACAGCTCGTGAGTGTCCCTGTCCGCCAGCACGATGTCCGTGCGGAGCTTGCTCGGCAGGTCCGTAAGGCGGAAGTTGAGGAAGAACACCCCG
>CASENM010000022.1 GCA_949289295.1 uncultured Bacteroides sp. | reverse complement strand
CGGTCCGGGCGTCAGCCGCCATGTCCGTATTTGTCAGTCGCATGGCATAACGCATGCGGAAAGAGTTTCCGAGCTTCAGCCATTTGTCGGCTGCATAACCGTATGCAGGGTCGCAAGCAGCTTGGGTTTCCGTCGGCGTGACAGACACGTCGATGGAATCAACAGCTTCTTTCAGCTCTTTTAAGATAAACTGATAAGTCTCTTTTTGCGTGTTGTATACAGGTGTCTCTCCCTGTCCGGCATTGATAGGATAGGGGCCGAAACAGTCGGCAAATTGGGCGGACAGCATGGCACGCCAGATGCGGGCAAACTGCCGTAAGTTTCCATAGAAAGGTTCCTCAGCCGCACGTTTCCCCGCTTCAGTAAGAGCGATGGTCGCATAATTGATGGCGTTGGAAATACACGGATAATAATAACTGGATATATAGTCGTCATCATACAGACCGACTGACAGCATTCCGGCTTCTCCGAAGGCACGGGACGCGTCACCCCAGTTCAGATAATAGATGCGTTCTCCGGTACTCGGGTCCATCTGGATTTTGCCGATGGAGTTGTTCAGGAAGTATTCCGGAAGAGTGGATTCGATAGTGGTCTTTGACGGGTCGGAATTCACCTCGTCGAAGTCAGAACAGGCGCACAGAGTGCCCAGTCCAAGCAATCCTATTCCTATAAAAAGTTTGTTTGTTTTCATATTGATTCGTATTAACAGATTAGAAACCAAGGGTTACGTTGAAAAGAAAGGTTCTGGAAGTAGGAGATGATCCGTTTTCGAAACCTGTGGCGTTTGTATCCGTAATGAATACGGATTCCGGGTCAATACCGTTCATGTCACTGTAAATCATCCATACGTTGTTGACGGAGAATCCCAGTTTGGCCTGCTGGAAACAGGTGTTCTTCAGCATGGAACGCGGGAAGCTGTAGCTCAACGAAATGTTGCGCAGACGGAAGTTTGTGCCATCGTAGATGTTGGCCTCGCCGATACCCGTATTGCCTGTGCCGATACCCGTTCTCCAATACTCTTCCTGTGATACGGGAGTCGTGTTTACTGTGTAGCCTCCGTTTCCGTCGGAAATGACACCGTCTACCACAAACTTTTCTCTGTTTCCTCCCGGAGCGGTCACGTCCGCCCGTCCGTATATTTGCAACAGATAATTCGTGTATGAATAGATGTCGCCTCCGATTCTTCCGTCAAATTGCAGACCCAATGAGAAATTCTTATAGTTGAATGTGTTTCCCCATCCTAGCATGCAGTCGGGCTGCTGGTCACCGATTTTATACATTTCTCCGTCTGTGGTAGGCAGTCCCGCATCGTTCAGGATCAGTTTTCCGTAATAAGGACTGCTTTCATCGGTGACACGGGCAAACTTTGTACCCCAGATTTCACCGTAGTTTCCTCCGGCCACTGCATATACCTTCAGTTCCGCTGCACCTCCCAGCTCATAGCGTTCGATGCCCGGCCCCAAATCCAGAATCTTGTTGTTGTTCTTGGAAAAGTTGATCTGGGTGTCCCAGCTGAAGTTTTTCGTTTCCACAGGGCGGGCAGTCACTGTCAGTTCCACACCGGTGTTCTGGATATTTCCGGCATTGATCATTCTTGAGCTGTAACCGGACATCTGGTTCATCGGAATCTTCATCAGCTGATGCTTCGCGTTCGATTTGTACCATGCGAAGTCGAAACCAAGACGGTTGTTGAAGAAACGCATTTCCACACCGGCCTCCCATGAGGAAACCAGCTCGTTGCATACGGGTGAGTCGAACTTCGTCGAGTTGGAGCTTGCGGTTGTATTGCCGAAGCGGTCGGAACCGATCGAGTAGGAATCATAGAGCTGGTAGGGGTCCATGTCGTTTCCCACCTGGGCATACGATGCGCGTGCTTTCAGATAGGTGATCCATTGTGGGAGAGGCTTGTCGAATTTGCTCATCATGTCGCTGAACACCCACGACAAGGATACCGACGGATAGAAGAACGAACGGTTGTCCTTGCTCAGCGTGGAAGTCCAGTCGTTGCGGAACGTGGCGTCCAGAAAGATCCAGCTGTCATAGTTCAGGCCGATGGTGCCGTACAGAGAATTGATCTTTTTGTGACTGTAGGTCTCTGTTACCGAACGGTCTGATGTGCTGCTGTTGTTGATGTTGAACAGGTTCGGGACCGTCAGTTTCGAGGCACGGTTCTTCAGGCCGGAAGATTTCCGTTCCATCAGGTTGCCGCCGAATGTCAGGTTACCGCCAAGCTTGTCGATAAGGTTGTCTTTATGTGCCGTGAACAGGAAGCTGAAGTTGTTTTCATAGAAACGCTGCTCGCTCAGCTCGTATGCGCTGTTTCCGTTGTTCAGGTTGCTGGCGCCCGCGTATGTCTTGCCCGTCAGTTCGGTGTAGTACATGTCGCTTCCCCCTCTCAGCTCCAGATCCAGCCAGTCCGTGAACTTGTATTTCAGTGAGGCGTTTATCAGGAAACGGTTGCGGCGGTCGCTGTTCAGATTGTATTCATCCAGCCAGTAAGGGTTCAGGCCGCTCGGAGACCACCAGTTCATCGTGCCGTCTTCTGTCAGGGGATTGCTGTAATCGCGGATGTCTATGGAGGATGGGAGTATATAGATAGAGCGGAAACGGTTGGAGTCGTTGTTTCCGGTCATCGGACGGTTCTCGGCTCCCGTACGGATATACTGTATCTTGCCGTCGAAACTCCAGCGGTCATCCTTGCCGAAGGTGGAAGAGGCACGCAGTGTAAAGTTCGTACGGTCCAGACTGGAACCCGGAATCTTGCTTGCGTCGTCCATACGTGTGGCAGACGCGTAGATACCTGTCTTGCCGAACATCTGGGAGAATGAGATGCTTTCCGTGAAGTTTGTGCCTGTACGGAAATAGGAGTCGAGGTTGTCATAATACTGCATACGCCGGCTCTGGCCGTTGAACATGTATTCCGTGCCCATGGCAGGTCCCCAGCTGTAGGAGCTTTCGCTGTTGTACTGTCCGGCCGTACCCTGGCCGAATGAGGTCTGCATGTCCGGTTGCATGAAAATGGTTTCAGCTGATACAGAAGCGGAAATCGTGATGCCGAGCCCTTCTTTCTTCATACCCTTCTTGGTGGTGATCAGAATGACGCCGTTACCTGCACGAGAACCGTAGAGGGCAGCAGCGGAGGCACCTTTCAGTACGGACATTGATTCTATATCTTCCGCATTGAGATCGGAAAGACCGTTACCCATATCCAGTGACGGGTTGTAGAAGTCGGCATTGTCGGCACCCGTGAAGTTGTCCATCGGCACACCGTCGACCACGATCAGCGGCTGGTTGGTACCCGTCACGGAGTTGGCGCCACGGAGCTGGATTTTTGAAGATCCGCCGGGGCCGTTGCTTGAACGGATGACCTGCACACCGGCAATCTTACCGGACAAGGCATTTGCAAGATTGGTCTCACGGGCGTTCACCAGCGACTCGCCTTTTACCTCCTGCATGGCATAACCCAAGGCTTTTTTCTCACGTTTGATACCCAGAGCGGTCACTACCACCTCGTCCAGAGCTTGCGAGTCTTCTGTCAGTGTCACCTCCAACGGCTTGCCTTCATATACAATTTCTACGGTCTGGAAGCCGATGTATGAAATCTGTATCACATCACCCTTTCTTACATTTGGGATGGAGAAGCGACCGTCGATGTCAGTGATCGATCCGTTGGTGGTTCCTTTTATCATCACAGAAGCACCGATGACGGTTTCGCCTGCCGGGTCCTTTACTGTACCGGTGCAGGTGCTGGTTTGTTGGCTGTTCTTGATGTCGTTTGTATCGGGCCGGGTTCCACCCATATTGGCCGCGCCCAATGATGAGGCTGTTCCCATCAGAAGCAACATCATGCTGACTGAATAGAAATGCTTTAACATAATGCGAAAAGTTTAAAAGATTAAGATTTATATTCTTAGTAGCTACTTCAGATCAGTTTCCTGTTTGTTTATTGATTGTATTCTTCGATGCGGAATTTGTTGATTGTCAGGTTTATTGAATCATGATTGGTGCGGTACACTACTGTGCGGACAGTCATTCCGTCGTTGGCTTCAAGGATAAATTCGTCATTTTGGCTGTGGTTCATGCGATACCACATGTTGTTTTGTCCATAGAAGAACCGGACTGCATTTTTGTGAGATTCGTAGTCCCAGCTGATTCTGTATCTGGCTGTTTCTCCTTTGCGGAAGGAAAACGTGCAGGTCTGTTCATCATAGTCGATATAATCAAGATCGGTTATTTCTTCTTCGTGGAAATTCAGAACAGCCACGTCGCCCAGAGAATCATAAGCCAGTCGGGTATAGTTTTCCGGTATGCAAAGATATCTGAACGTTTCTCCCAGGTGGAGTTTAGGTAGCGGTGTATATTCTCCAATCTCATATTCGTCGCACGCCTGAAGGAGAAAAACAAAGAACAATGAAAATGGTAATGTCTTTTTCATGGGTTATCAGAAGTTATATTTTTATGTTTTTACGCAAATGTAGATGCCGGGATGTAGAGTGGGCTTGTCCGGACACGGAAAGGAATAGTCTTAATCCGATGTTTAAACCTTTTTCAGTTTACAAATTATAAAACATTGAAAATCATCTCTTCTTATTGTAGCCATAGACTTATTTTTGCGTCTCAAAAAGTAGGATATTTATGTGTAAGAAAGGCTTATATGAATGGGTTACGGAGGAAGCTGTAGCAAATAGTCAGGTTCTGGAAATGGCTTCTGATGACAGGATGGTCATATTGGAGCTTTCGGGGAACGGTGTATTCTGCGAAAGCATTCCGGAAACAAAGAATGCGGTTTCTCTGCTGATTATTTCCGGTAACCTGAGTTTCCAGAGACAGGGCGGACTGGATGTGATTCCCGGTCCGGCGTATGTTGACTTCATATTTGCCGGCTGCTGGAAAGACATTAAAACGAGCGATGATTTCAAGGGGTATCTGATGATGACAGAGCAGATATTCTTTCAGATAGTGGTAGAGAAGATACGTTTTAATATGTCGGATATCATTTATAAATATGTACAGAATCCTTTTGTGTCGCTTGATGAGTATGAGGTAGAGCGTATGCTTCTTCTTGTCGGGCTCCTGGCCGATGTCGTGAACAGTCCGGAAAGCCGTTTCCGTGACGAAACGATGAGAGCCCTTCTGCAGACGTTGTTGTTCAGCCTATGGAATGTCATCTCACATGTCTATCCTGAAGGAACGAATGAGGAAGGTCCTTTCTGGAAGGATGTGACAAGCCGTTTCTTGCATCTTGTACGTACGAATTGCCGGCAATATCATGAAGTTAAGTGGTATGCGACTCAGCTTTGTGTATCTCCGGATTCTCTTTCTGCCAAGTTACGCAAACAGTATGGAAAGAGTGCCAGCCAGATGATTGATGAGATTCTGTCGGAGGATGCCAAGTCTTGTCTGATAGATGAATGTAGAACCATACAGGAGGTGGCGGAGACGCTTGGTTTTTCCGATCAGGCTGCATTCAGCAAGTTCTTCAGGCGGTGTTTTGGTATATCTCCTGGCGCATTCCGTAAAAACAGAAAATTCATGAAATAAAAAAGAAGTGGACCACTGCTTGGGGAGGAAGTAGGTCCACTTCCAGCCTGTCCGGTGTCGGCAGACAGGTATTTTCAAATCAGCCTTATGTTTTTTGTATGCTTGTCTTTCCTTCTTTTTGTTTGTACTGCAAAGAAAATAGGTTTTAAGGAATATGTAATAGTCGGAATATGGAATATCTTTGTCCGAATCCGTATTTCCAAAAGTTAGCCACGGCACTTTGAGAGGGCTTTGCCAGAATACAAACAGCTTCAATGCTATCCCAGGCATTGGAAAAGGCATAGGTATGTCAGAAAACGCCGAAGCGTTTCTGGCAAAACGTTTCGACGTTTTGATTAAAACGCTTCGGCGTTTTGTCTGTTGGGGGGAAAATCCGTATCTTTAGCCTGTCTATAAATCTTTATTTATATGGTTAGAAAAAAATTAGTATTTGCGACGAACAATGCGCACAAATTGGATGAAGTGCGTCAGATATTGGGTGAGAAAGTGGAAGTGTTGAGCCTGAATGACATCAGTTGTCATGCCGACATCCCCGAAACGGCGGATACGCTGGAAGGAAATGCCAGGCAGAAAGCGGAATATATTTACAGGAATTATGGTCTGGACTGCTTTGCAGACGATACGGGTCTGGAGGTGGCGGCTTTAGACGGTGCGCCGGGAGTGTATTCGGCCCGTTATGCGGGAGGCGAGGGGCATGATTCGGAAGCGAACATGAAGAAATTGCTGGCTGAATTGCAAGGAAAACAGGACCGTTCTGCTCAATTCCGCACTGCCATCTGTTTGATTGAGGGTGGGGTGGAGCATCTGTTTGAGGGTATCGTGAAAGGCCGTATCATCGAAGAAAAACGGGGTGGTTCCGGCTTTGGTTACGATCCGGTATTCGTGCCGGAAGGCTATAGCGGAACCTTTGCCGAAATGGGAAATGAGGAAAAGAACAAAATCAGCCACCGTGCCCGTGCGGTGCAGAAGCTGTGTGAGTATCTGAACAGATAATATCGGTCTTGATGTTACTTGTTATGAAAATTTTTGTTTTGCTGTGTGTCTTATGTCTGATACCCGGAAGAATCCATGCGGATGAATATCTGCGTAAGGTATTGGATGAACTCGCGACGGTTGAATCGGCAAGTTACCGGGAAGCTGTCATCTCTTTGCTTCCTTATGACACTTTGTCGAAGAAATCCTGTATCCGATATGTACAAGAATACCGGAATCCTAAGGATACGGCCATCGGTGCATCGTTTGTGACATGGTCTGATTGTGATTCTGTGGCAGATTTTTTGTACGACGGGGAAATGAAGGCTCATATAGAACAGGATGCGAAGGAAGTGGTGATAGATGATTTTACTGCCAGAAAACTTCCTTTCCGTCCGGTTTCAGCTCCTTTCTTCAATTATACCGAAAGCATTCTTGATTATTTTCTGACCTCGACAGACAGCATTGTCAGAGAAATAAAGGATTGTGATTCTTCTTATTATGTGAAGATGACTATCTGCGAGGATACTCAGGTTGAGTTTTTCGGAAAGGCATTCCGTATGCCGGAATCGCCTTTTTATGTTGATCCGGTTTCTGTATATGAAATCTGGATAAACAAACGAACTTGCCTTCCTTATCAAGTGAAGCGGACGATGTCTACCCAAGTGACAATGAGCACTTGCTCGGATATCCGGCTGAACCAGTCGGATATAGCAGACTTCACTCCGGCTGATTATTTCCCGGAAGGTTATGCGGTGAGGAAGTGGGGCGATAATTGCCGGCAACAGTCGATTCCAGAAGGAGAGAAGGCTCCTGGATGGAAGCTGGAAAACATCGGAGGAGAAATGGTTGCACTGGATAGCATAAAGAGCAGGGTAATCTTGCTGAATTTAACGGGAATTGGTTGTGGGGCTTGCCTTGCTTCCGTTCCGTTTCTGCGGACACTGGAGGATCGTTTCAGTCCGGAGGACTTCAAACTTGTGGCCATTGAAACATGGGGAAATCCTATGGCTACCCTCCAGGGATATGCGGAACATACCGGTATCAATTACACGTTTTTGAAAGGCGATAAGGATATTGTGGATGATTATAAGACCGGTGGGGCAGCTCCTTTTTTCTTCTTTATTGATGAGAACCGTGTTGTGCGGAAAGTATTGAAAGGATATAGTATAAAAAATACCGGAAAAGAGATTGTGGAGACCATTGAAGAATTGTTGGAATAAAATCATGAGGCTGAGGTCTTGGGATTCAGCCTCATGGTTGCTTATTTGCTTTCTGCGATTTCCTTCAAAATCCGTTCCACCTTTTCAAAGAAAAGCGAGATATGCGCTCCGTCTGCAAACGCATGGCTTACTGTCAGTGCGATAGGCATGTAGAGGCGTCCTGCACGTGTGATGGCCTTTCCGGCATTCATCAGCGGATAGTCCAGCGGATGGCCTACGGACTGTTGCGTGTAGGTGATGGATGTGAAATATAGCTTCGGAGTCGCACTCAGCAGGAACACATCAAAATCACCTTGGGAGGCAATCTGTTTATCCGTGCCGTACGGGTCACCGTCTTCAGGAATGGTGGTGATGATCCGTCGTGCTTCCGTATAGAATGTGTCGAAATCCTTGTGATAGGGGATGCGCACCGTATAGAAGGTTTTGCCCGGTACGGCGATGGGAGAGATGACATCCACCTGATCATGGTAGACCACCTGTCCGTTCTTGTCCCAACGGTAGCGCAGTTCCTTGATTTCATTCACCGCACGCAGGATGGCATACAGATAATAGAGGAAGAAGGACTTGCCGCCGGCTTTTGCGGAAGCGTATGCCTCGGTGCAGTCCGCTTCGCTTGTGACGGCAATCCACGAGTTGGCGAATCCGCGGAAAAAGTTATAGTTGTCCTTCCGCTCCCAAGTGTCGATGTTGATTATATGTTTCATGCTTTCCGAAACTTTAGCTCCACTTTATGATAAGTCGGCATGTCCACGTGCAGACGTTCGCCAAGCCCGATCATATCGAACAGCAATCCCTGTATTTCCGATTCATGTCCGCGGGCAAGATCCTTCTGCATGGAGGCTGTACTGTGTGGGTCGAGTTTGTCGATGACTTTCAGATTGTAGGCAATCGGGTCTTCAGGAAACTCCACGTTCAGTCTCCGTCCTATTTCCGCGCTTTCCTTGGAAAGGCCGACAAACGTGTCGCGCACTTCTCCTTCGTGCTGCACTTCTCCCATGGGCACATTGTGATAAGCCCCTGTGCAGGCCATGGCCGAAATGAATGCCCATTTGATGAACGTATCGCGGTTGATGTCGTCCGACACATCGGCTTTGATACCGCATTTCCGCAATTCATCGGCTATTTTTTCCAACCGTTCACGGGCGATTCCCTGTTCGGGGCGTGCGCCGAATACCAGGCGGAAGATGGTACCCATCTGGGTAATCTCTCCTTCGCCTGAAACGAATCCTACAATATAGATGCACCCGTCGAGTACGCAGACAGAAGGCACGAGCCGGCCGATGCGTGGGCCTGTGCCATATACGTTCAGGATAGGGATTACCAGCGTCTCGGGTGTGGAGGCGCGTTCCAGTACTTCTTTGATGGAGTCAATGGAATAGCCCTTCACACAGACAAAGATTACGTCAGCCTTTCCGTCGAATTCTTCAGCAGTGCAGGCTTTTACCGGAAGAAAATGCTCCCCCTTCAAGTCTGATTTCAGATGAAGCCCGTTGCGGCGGATCGCTTCAAGGTGCTTGCCGCGGGCAATGCAGGTCACGTCTTTTCCTGCCAGTGCGAGGAAGCCCGCGATGGAGCCTCCCACACCTCCTGTTCCTACAATCAAGTATTTCATCTCTTAAAATTTATACATTGAACCGGAAGTGCATGATGTCACCGTCCTGCACCACATAGTCCTTGCCTTCCACATTCAGCTTACCGGCCTCGCGTACGGCAGCTTCACTTCCGTATTTGATATAATCCTCGTATTTGATGACCTCGGCACGGATAAATCCTTTCTCGAAGTCAGTATGGATGACACCGGCACATTGCGGAGCTTTCCAGCCCTTGTGGTAGGTCCATGCCTTGACTTCCATTTCGCCTGCGGTGATGAATGTTTCCAGGTTCAGGAGCTTGTATGCCGATTTGATGAGTCGGTTCACACCCGATTCTTCCAGTCCTATTTCCTGAAGGAACATCTGACGGTCCTCATAAGTTTCCAGTTCGGCAATGTCCGCTTCGGTTTTTGCGGCTACCACCAGAATCTCGGCATTCTCTTCTTTTACTGCCTCACGCACCTGTTCCACGTATTTGTTGCCTGTCACGGCACTTCCTTCATCTACGTTGCACACATACATTACCGGTTTTGAAGTCAGCAGAAAAAGGTCGTGTGCTATCTTCTGTTCGTCTTTTGATTCGAATTGTACCGTGCGGGCTGATTTTCCTTGTTCAAGCGCTTCCTTGTAGCGCACCAGCACTTCGTATGTCTGTTTGGCCACCTTGTCACCTCCTGTCTGTGCTTGTTTCTGCACTTTCTGGATACGGCTTTCGATGGTCTCCAGGTCCTTCAGCTGAAGTTCCATGTCGATGATTTCCTTGTCGCGCACCGGATTGACCGTACCGTCCACATGAGTCACATTCTCATCATCGAAACAGCGGAGCACATGGATGATGGCATCCGTCTCACGGATATTGGCCAGAAACTTGTTGCCGAGACCTTCCCCTTTGCTGGCACCTTTCACCAGTCCGGCGATGTCGACGATTTCTACTGTGGTGGGAACGACGCGTCCCGGATGTACCAGTTCGGCCAGTTTGTTCAGCCGTTCGTCCGGAACGGTGATTACACCTACGTTCGGCTCGATGGTGCAGAACGGGAAGTTGGCCGCCTGAGCCTTCGCATTCGACAAGCAATTGAAAAGTGTGGACTTACCTACGTTCGGCAGTCCTACAATACCACATTGTAAAGCCATAGAATTATTTTGTATTTTAATGATTATTCCTTGATATTCAATGTCGGGGCAAAGGTACTTAATTTTTTGTTATGTTCGTCATGAAGTGAGAGGCGTAATTGCTGGCGGGCAATTGTGAGAGTACAAACTTTCAGATTGAAAGCAAGAGCCTGTTTAAATTTTTTCCCGGTTTATCAGGAAAATCTTTTGAAGAGTTTTTATTAAGGAAGATAGGGGTCCGGCTGATGACAGGACCAGGAAAAGCCGGAACAAATGAAAAAAGTCTGAAGAGTTTTTATTGGAAGATTATTCCCGATAAAGAGAGGCTCAAAATGGAAATTGACTGTCAAGATAACTGCCGGTATCTTTCACTCTACTCCATTGGATGATAGAATGATACATCATTTTCATTTTGAGCCTCTTTATTTAAAAAGAAAGTTATGAAATCTTGGATGTTTATCTGTCCATTGTTACAGTCATTTCCGGAATGAGAATGAAATCGTTTTTCCGGGCATTCCATTTGTAG
The DNA here is from genome assembly GCA_949289295.1 of uncultured Bacteroides sp. Taxonomy (GTDB): domain Bacteria; phylum Bacteroidota; class Bacteroidia; order Bacteroidales; family Bacteroidaceae; genus Phocaeicola. Next base: position 22,513 of record CASENM010000022.1, on the reverse strand, counting down.
TATTCAGTTGTAACACTTTTGCTGTCATAGATATAACGGATGCAGAGATCGTTTTCCCAGCAATTTTTTCTGCTGTTCCATTTCTGCGACATGTTTTCTGTCATCTGATTGTTTTCGTTATATTTATAATTGTATTTCATATAGTTTGTCAGCGTATTCCCGTCTTTCTTATAAACGGTTTCAGCGATTTTTACCCCGTTCACTTCTTCTGCGTTATAGATAAGATTGTTGTCCCATACTGTAGCAGAAACTGTAAGATTTGCTGCAAAAGCCATTGCCATAACAATTAAACTTTTGAATAGATGTTTTGTTTTCATATCTTCTTTTTTTAAGGTTTGCCTGACAAATTGTCTAATTCTTATATTGCAAATATAGTAATTTGTTTCGTGCCGCCAATTTTTTCTGTTTGAAAAATTGTTATCTATTGACAAAATGTTATCAGATAAGAACCCGTTGACAGACGTTTCACATCAATGTGCCTCCAGCCAGTTTTTACCCCATCCACAGTCGGCACATAAAGGAGCTTTCATTTTGTAAGCATTTTCCATTTCGCTTATCACAATCTGTTGTACTTTCTCTTTTTCTTCGGGCAGAACGCTGAAGTTCAATTCATCGTGTACCTGAAGAATCATTTTTGACCGGATGCCTTCCAGCAAGAAGCGTTTGTAGATGCGTATCATAGCTACTTTTATAATGTCGGCGGCACTTCCTTGGATAGGTGCATTGATGGCATTTCGTTCTGCATATCCACGTACTACCGCATTGTGTGAGTTGATGTCCGGCAGATAGCGTTTTCGTTTGAATATAGTTTCTATGTATCCTTTTTCCCGGGCTGTTCGGATACTTTTTTCCATGTATTCTTTCACGTGGGGATAGTTCTCAAAGTATCCGTCAATGAGTGCTTTTGCTTCTTTCCGGTCTACATTCAGACGTTCTGCCAGTCCGAATACCGAAATGCCGTATATGATTCCGAAGTTGGCGGTTTTGGCTTTGCTGCGCTGCTCGCGTGTTACCTCATTCAAAGGTTCCTTATAAATTTTTGCGGCTGTGGCGGCATGGATGTCTTGTCCTTCACAGAATGCTTCAATCATGTGCGGGTCTTCACTTAAATGAGCCATGATACGGAGCTCGATTTGTGAATAGTCGGCCGAGAAAAATTCGCATCCGTCGTCTGGAATGAATGCCTTCCGGATTTCTTTTCCGTCTTCATTCCGTACGGGAATATTCTGTAGGTTAGGATTGCTTGAGCTAAGCCGGCCGGTGGCTGTGACTGTTTGGTTGAAAGAAGTGTGTATTCTTCCGGTTTTCGGGTTTATCAGTTGTGGAAGAGCGTCGATATAAGTTCCCAACAATTTTTTCAGTCCACGGTGTTCCAGAATTTTCCCTACAATTTCATGTTTTCCTCTCAAACTTTCCAATACTTCTTCTGAAGTGACATATTGTCCGCTTTTCGTCTTTTTGGCTTTCTCTACAATTTTGAGTTTGTCGAACAATACTTCTCCTACTTGTTTGGGGGATGCAATGTTGAAATTTATTCCAGCCAGTTCGTGTACTTCCTCTTCTATCTGGTTCATTCTGGCCGTAAAGTGGCGTGACGTTTCCTTCAATGCTTCAGTGTCGATTCTTACTCCGTTGCGTTCCATATAGGCAAGTACTGGAACGAGCGGCATTTCAATTTCTTCAAACAATTCTTTTACTCCATTCGTCACCAGTTCTTTTTCCAATATGTTTTTTAGTTTCAGTGTGACATCTGCATCCTCACAGGCATATTTGTAGACATCGGTCGGGGAGAGGTCGCGCATGTTTTTTTGATTCTTTCCTTTCGGTCCGATAAGTTCTTCTATTTTTATAGTTTCATATTTCAGATAGATTTCTGCCAGATAATCCATTCCATGTCGGAGTTCCGGTTGGAGTACATAGTGGGCAATCATTGTATCAAACATTTTTCCCTGCAGACTGACTCCGTAGTTGGCCAGAACGAGCAAGTCATACTTGATATTTTGTCCGACTTTGAGTATGGTTTCATTTTCAAGGACCGGCTTGAATATATTCACAATTTTTTGTGATTCCTTCTGGTCGGCCGGTACCGGCACATAGAATGCTTGATTTTCTTTGAACGAAAAGCTCATTCCCACCAGTTCAGCCACTATCGGGTCGGTTCCTGTGGTTTCTGTATCCAGACAAATAATTTGTTTTGTAATTAATTTTTGAAACAAATCATTCATTTTTTCTTCGGTATCAACGAGTTGATAATCGTAATCAAGCTCTTCAAGCCTCGTGAGATTTGAATTTTTGGCTACACCTGTCTCTTCGTCGGTGAAAAATCCAAAGAGATCAGGTTGTGAGGTGGGGGAGGAAGGGCTGACTTTCTTTTCTGTGTTCAGTACTCGGTCAATTAATGTGCGGAACTCCAGTTCTTCAAAAATCTTGCGGAGTTCTTCTTTGTCCGGCTCTTCACGTTTCAGCTCCTCCATATTCAATTCAATGGGAACGTCCGTTTTGATAGTGGCCAGGAATTTTGAGAATAGAATCTGTTCTTTGTTTTCCTCCACTTTCTTTTTGATCGCTCCTTTCAGCTCTCCGGTATTGGCCAGCAGGTTTTCGATGCTTCCGAATTGGGCAATCAGTTTCTGGGCTGTTTTTTCGCCCACTCCCGGACATCCCGGGATATTGTCAGAAGCGTCACCCATCAGTCCGAGCATGTCGATGACTTGTGTGGGTGAGCTTATATTAAATTTGGTTTTCACTTCTTCTACTCCCATCACGTCAAACTCCTTGTCGCCATATTTGGGGCGGTACATGAAGACATGGTCACCTACCAGCTGGCCATAGTCTTTATCGGGTGTCATCATGTAGGTATCGATACCTTGCAGGCCTGCTTGTGTGGCCAGTGTGCCGATTACGTCGTCTGCTTCATAGCCCGCGACTTCCAGGATGGGAATCCGGTAAGCCCGGATAATATTCTTGATGGGTGTGATTGACTGCCTGATTGCTTCCGGTGTTTCTTCCCGTTGGGCTTTATATGCGGCGTATGCTTCATGCCGGAAAGTCGGACCTGAAGGGTCAAATGCGATTCCGATGTGCGTAGGGTTTTCCTTTCGCAGCACTTCTTCGAGTGTATTGACAAAGCCCAGCACGGCTGACGTGTTGAAGCCCTTTGAATTGATGCGGGGATTCTTGATGAAAGCGTAATAGGCACGGTAAATCAAAGCGTATGCGTCTAGCAGAAACAGTTTCTCCATATCATATAAAAAGATTAAGTTTTTTCATGTAAATGTACAAAAAAATACGCTATTATCTCTTTTATTATTACTTTTGTGTGCTAAATAAATGCACATGGATAAAATTGATTTGATCAAGCAGCCCGTTGAAAACGAATTGAATGAATTCAGGGCTCTCTTTGAGGCCTCATTGACCAGCACAAATCCGAGGTTACAGGATGTGTTGTCTTATATCAAGAAGAGGAGAGGGAAGATGATGCGCCCCATTCTTGTGATGTTGATGGCTAAACTTTTCGGGAAGCTGAACAGTTCGACTTTGCATGCCGCCTTGTCGTTGGAACTGCTTCATACCGCAAGTTTGGTGCACGATGATGTGGTGGACGAAAGCGACGAACGTCGCGGGCAGTCATCGGTCAATGCTGTCTACAATAACAAAGTATCAGTATTGGTAGGTGACTATATGCTTGCAACGAGTTTGAAGCATGCGTCTTTTACAGGAATGATTCGTCTCGTCGAGCTGGTTGCGTGTCTCGGGCAAGATCTTTCAGAAGGTGAGATTCTGCAGCTGAGTAACATTGAGAACAATGACTTTTCGGAGAAGGCATATTTTGATGTAATCCGTAAGAAAACGGCGGCTTTGTTTCGGGCCAGTGCCGAAAGCGGGGCGATTTCCGTAGGAGCTGATGAAGAGTATATCCGGTGTGCGTCACTTTTCGGTGAGATGATTGGCATCGCATTCCAGATTAAAGATGATATCTTTGATTACTTTGACAATCCGAAAATCGGGAAACCAACCGGTAATGACATGATGGAAGGAAAGCTGACTCTTCCGGCTATCTATACGCTCAATAAGTTGAATAATCCGGCGTTGAATGAGCTTGCGTTGCGGATACGGAATCTTGAAGCTTCGAAAGAGGAGATTGCATCGTTTGTCGCTCGCATCAAAGAGGAGGGTGGCATTGAATATGCTGAGATGGTGATGCATGATTACCGTGACAGGGCATTGGCGTTGCTGCCTGATTTTACTGACAACGAAATCCGCCGGTCATTGACTCTGTATATTGATTATGTAGTGGAACGAGACAAATAAGCGGCTTTATAATATGGCGGAAGCCACAGGGCATTTCAGCTGTTTCCGGTACCGGATGCTGCAAATGCCCTGTGGCTTCTGTCTTTCTAGAAGAATTTCGTCTCTTCTCCCAGAATGTCGGAAAGCAGCTTGTCAGCCAGACGGCTAGTCCCCAGGCGGAAAAGCCCATTGTTGAGCCAGTCTTTGCCTAATACTTCTTTTACGATGGTATAATATACTAACGCATCGTTTACGGTGTTCAACCCGCCTGCCGGTTTGAATCCTACCTTACGCTCTGTTTCCAGATAATATTCTTTGATTGCTTCGCACATTACATAGGCTGCTTCTGGAGTAGCAGCCGGCTGTTCTTTTCCTGTAGATGTCTTGATGAAGTCTGCGCCTGAATACATGGCAAGGATAGCAGCTTTTTTGATGTTTGAGGCTGTTCCGAGTGCGCCGGTTTCCAAGATTACTTTCAGATGCTTTTCACCGCACACGTCTTTCAGTTCCTGAATTTCATCGCACATACCTTCATAATCGCCGGTCAGGAACTTTCCTACCGGCATCACGATGTCTATTTCATCGGCACCGGCGTGAAGTGCCATGGCGGTTTCGGCCACTTTTACTTCCATGAACGTTTGTGAAGAAGGAAATCCGCCTGCGACACAAGCTATTTTTACCCGGTCGGCTTCCAGCGTGTCGTTTACGATTTCTGCCATGTTCGGGTAAACGCAGATGGCGGCCACGTTCTTCAGGTCCGGATATTTGTCATCAAATTCGTTGACCTTCTCCGTGAATTTCATTACGCTTGTTTCGCTGTCCGTGCATTTCAGTGTGGTCAGGTCAATACAGTTGAAGAGGAATTTCTTGACCTCCTCCGTGTCGTTGTCCTTCACGTGTTTCCCGATGAGATGCGATACTTTAGCCGCGATTTCATCGTCTTTCAAGTTCGTGTTATACTTCCCCAGTGCCAGGTCATATTTGTTTGGCTGGTTCAGATTCTCTTTGTCTTCCTGTTCCAGATTCCGGAAGAGTTCGCTTTCAAATTCATCGTTGTTATTCATATCGCTTATAGTTTTGGGTTGTTTTTATGCCGGTCTTTGTCGCGTGCGGTTTTCTTTTCAAGATTCTTTTTGAAGGCTTCTGTCAAGTCAACTCCTGTCTGGTTGGCCAGGCAGAGTAGAACCCATAATACATCGGCCATTTCATCGCCCAAGTCGTGCTTTTCGCCTTCCTTGAACGATTGGTCGCCGTATGTACGTGCCATTATACGTGCCAGTTCGCCCACTTCCTCCGTGAGCACAGCCATGTTTGTCAGTTCGCTGAAATAACGGACCCCGAAGGTCTTTATCCAATTGTCAACTGTTTTCTGAGCTTCTTCTAGTGTCATCTTTATTCTTTGTTTTTAGTGTCCATGCAGATAGTGACCGGGCCATTGTTCAGCAGTTCCACTTTCATATCCGCGCCAAATTCACCGGTACCTACCTGTCTGCCTAGAGCGATGCTCAATTCATTGCAGAAGTATTCATAGAGTGGAACGGCTGTTTCGTGCCGGGCTGCCCGGATGTATGACGGGCGGTTCCCCTTTTTAGTGGAAGCCATCAGTGTGAACTGGCTGACCACGAGAATTTCACCTCCCACATCAAGTATCGACTTGTTCATCACTCCGTTTTCATCGTCAAACACACGTAGGTTGACTATTTTTTTGCAGAGCCAGTCGGCATCTTCCCGGGTATCGGCTTCTTCTATTCCCAGCAGAATCATGAATCCTTCCCGGATAGCCGATTTGCATGCTCCGTCAATGGTGACCGAGGCATGGCTCACGCGTTGTATCACTACTCTCATAAGGCTTGTTGTTTCTACAAAAATACGAATTTTATTTGTTTCCCTGTAAGTTTTCTTTTACGCTTCTTGCGGCCGCCTCACCGATTACTTCTGTCAGTTCTTCCAGGCTTGCCTGACGGATTCGGGCCACACTCTTGAATTTTTTCAGCAATGCCGTTTTCCTTTTTTCTCCGATGCCTTTTATCTGGTCGAGTGCCGAGGCTATTTGGCTCTTGCTCCGCTTGTCCCTATGGAAGGTGATGGCAAAGCGGTGTACCTCCTCTTGTATCCGTTCCAGCAGATGGAAGAGGGGAGTTCCCTGTTTGATGCCTATCGTTTGCGGCGGGAAGCCATAGAGCACCTCCGATGTCTTGTGGCGGTTGTTCTTGGCAAGCCCTACAATCGGGATGTTCAGTTTCAGTTCATCTTCTATCACTTCGCGCACCACTTCCATCTGTCCCTTTCCGCCGTCGGTCAGGATTACGTCGGGAAGTTCTCCCTGTTCATCCAGAATCCGTGTGTAGCGGCGGCGTACCACTTCCTGCATGGAAGCGTAGTCGTCCGGGCCTGTCACCGTCTTTATGATATACTTCCGGTAATCTTTTTTGCTGGGCTTTGCTTTCTTGAATACGACACAGGCAGCCACCGCATCCGAACCTTGTATGTTCGAGTTGTCGAAACATTCGATATGATTCGGCATCCGGTCCAGATGCAGTTGCTGTTGGATTTCTTTCATCAGGCGTACGCTCCTTTGTTCCGGATTCAGCTTCTCCGCTTGTTTCAGTCTGTCCAGCTTATACTGTTTGACGTTCATGAGCGAGAGTTCGAGCAGATGTTTTTTCTCGCCCCGTTGGGGCACTGTGAATACGACGCCGTTCATCTCCATGCCCATTTCAAACGGGACGATGATTTCTTTCGATTGGCTTTTATACCGTTCGCGCATTTCCGCGATGCCCAATTGCAGCAGTTCTTCCTTGCTTTCGTTCATTCGCACTTTGTATTCGAATGTGAACGCTTGATTGATGCATCCGTTGGTAATGTGCAGATAGTTGATATAAGCTGAGCTTTCTTCCGTCTCGATGGAAAATACGTCAATGTTATGGATGACCGAACTGACTACCTCACTTTTTGAACGGTAGTTTTCTATCAGCAGGTATTTTTCTTTTATTTTCTGCGCTTCCTCAAACTTCATCGCAGCTGCCAAGTCTTGCATTTCTTTCAGGAGCATTGCACTGATGGCTTGAGTGTTCCCTTTCAGTATTTCTTTTGCCTCCGCAATATTCTTCATGTATTCTTCATGCGGCATCAGTCCGATGCAGGGACCTTTGCAGTTCTTGATATGGTATTCCAGACATACCTTGAACTTTCCTTTGCAGATGTTTTCGGGCGTTAGCGGCAGGCGGCAAGTGCGTAGCGGATAAAGTTTGTTGATCAGTTCCAGCACAGCCATCATCGACGGGACGTGACTGTAAGGACCGTAATAGGTGGACCCGTCCCGGATGATTTTCCGGGTTTTGTAGATGCGGGGAAAGTATTCGTTGCTGACGCAGATAGACGGATAGGATTTGTCATCTTTCAGCAATACATTGTAGCGCGGCTTGTATTCTTTTATGAGATTGTTCTCCAGCAGCAGGGCGTCTTCTTCTGTTTTTACCACGATGTAACGGATGTCGGCAATCTTTGTAACCAGTATCCGTGTTTTCGCCGATTGATGCTCTTTCGAAAAATAGGAGTAGACGCGCCGCTTCAGGTTTTTTGCCTTGCCTACGTAGATGATGACTCCTTCCGTATTCAGGTATTGGTAGATACCCGGACTCTCCGGCAGATTCAGAACAATTCCCTGCAGATATTCTGTCCGTGCGGTTCCGTTCGTTTTTTCTTGCTCTTCCATCTTTTCCGGTTAAAGGGGCAGCAGTGTGGTCACGTCGGTACCCTCTTCAAAAGATTTTCTTCCGTTCAGTCCTTTCAGCTCAATCACGAAGTTCACGTATGCGTTTTCAACGCCGAAACTTTTTACCAGTCTGTATGCGGCGGCCATTGTCCCGCCGGTGGCGAGCAGGTCGTCGTGCAACAGTACGACATCATCTTTTGAGATGGCATCCTTGTGTATCTGGATTGTGTCGGTGCCGTATTCTTTGGCGTATGTTTCCTGTACTACTTCAGCGGGAAGTTTTCCCGGCTTGCGTGCCATGATGAAGCCTGCCCCCAGACGTGCGGCCAATGCTCCCCCCAGAATAAAGCCTCTTGACTCGATTCCGACTACTTTCGTGATGCCTTTGTCTTTATACATGTCGTATAGTTCGTCAATCAGCCCCTTCAGGCATTCTGCATTCTTGAACAGGGTGGTTACGTCGTAGAACAATATTCCCGGTTTCGGGAAGTCAGGAATTTCTCGCAGGTTTTTTCTTAATGTTTCTTTGTTCATACCCAGTGATTTATATGATTTTTTTAAATGAATTGTTTCACGTGAAACACTTTTGTCAGCGGCCCATCAGTACCAGCAGCACATTGATGTCGCTGGGGGATATGCCGGGGATACGGCTGGCCTGTGCCAGTGTTTCCGGATCAATTTTGATGAGCTTCTGCCGTGCTTCGGTTGACAGCGATTGGAGGTTAGCGTAATCGAACCGGCCTTTGATGCGGATTGTTTCCAGACGGTGGATTTTGTCGGCAATGGTCCGTTCGCGGTCAATGTAGCCTTTGTATTTGATCCGTACTTCTGCGGCTTCCACAATCTCATCTTTCCGCTCGGTGAGCTGGCCGATGGCGGTTTGGAGGGCCGGCAGGTGTGGGGCGATATTCTCGATTGTAATTTGCGGACGGCTGATCAGGTCGATGAGCTTGCATCCGTGGGTCAGGCGTGCCGTACCGAGACTTTCCAGTGTGTCGTTTATCTTGTCTGCCTTGATGGAGTAAGTTGATGCAAACTGAACGAGACGTTCCACTTCTTCTTTCTTTTTGAGGAATATTTCGTGGCGGTCTTGTTTGGCCAGTCCAATCCGGTAGGCCCGTTCGGTAAGACGCATGTCGGCATCATCCTGACGGAGGAGGATGCGGTACTCTGCGCGTGAGGTAAACATACGGTAAGGCTCGTCTACACCTTTTGTTACCAGGTCGTCTATCAGTACGCCGATGTAAGCTTCATCTCTGCCTAGTACAAAAGGCTCCCCTCCGTGGCAGTTGATGTGTGCATTGATTCCGGCCACGATTCCTTGTCCGCCCGCTTCCTCGTAACCGGTAGTGCCGTTCACCTGTCCGGCAAAAAACAGATTCTTGATAATCTTCGATTCCAGCGTGTGCTTCAGTTGGGTCGGGTCGAAATAGTCATATTCGATTGCGTATCCCGGACGGTAGACTACGATATCCTGGAAGCATGGAATCTTTTTCAGTGCTTCCAGCTGAATCTCCATCGGGAGTGAAGAGGAGAATCCGTTCAGGTAAAGTTCGTGTGTGGTTTCTCCTTCAGGCTCCAGGAATAGCTGATGCTGGGGTTTGTCGGGGAAGGTGACGATTTTTGTTTCTATGCTCGGGCAGTAGCGTGGCCCGATGCTTTGTATCTGTCCGTTGTAGAGAGGGGAGTCCGCCAGTCCGTTCCGCAGCACTTCGTGTACTTTTTCGTTGGTGAAGCATGTCCAGCACTGCAGCTGCTTCAGCTTCCTTGGTTCGCTGATGAAGGAGAAACGGTGGAAATCATTTTCCCCGTCCTGTGTATCCATCAAGTCAAAATGTACGCTTTTCCCGTCGATGCGCACCGGAGTGCCGGTCTTCATTCGTCCGGCAGTAATCCCGTGTCGCGTGATTGATTCTGTCAGGTGATACGAAGCCGGTTCGGCGCACCGTCCTCCCGGCCACATTTTGCGGCCGATGTGCATCAGTCCGTTCAGGAAGGTTCCGGCTGTCAGAATCACACACTTCGCATGGAAAGTGACTCCCCAGCATGTGACGAGACCCGTCACTTCCCCGTTCTCCACTGTCAGTTCCTCCACTGTGTCCTGCCAGATATGGAGATTCGGAATGTTTTCCAGCACTTCGCGCCAGGCCCATATAAACTTTCCTCTGTCGCATTGTGCGCGCGGACTCCACATGGCCGGTCCTTTCGAACGGTTCAGCATACGGAACTGGATAGCAGTCTTGTCAGTGACCAGTCCCATATATCCTCCCAGCGCGTCTATTTCGCGCACAATCTGTCCTTTCGCAATTCCGCCCACCGCAGGGTTGCAGCTCATCTGTGCAATTTTGTTCATGTCCATGGTGATGAGGCAGGTCTTTGACCCGAGGTTGGCGGCAGCCGCTGCAGCTTCACATCCCGCATGTCCGGCTCCGATTACAATCACATCGTAGTTGAAGTTCATTCTTCTTTCATCGTTTTGTTTCGGGAGCAAAAATACGAAAAAATGGTGGCTTGGTCAACATTTAAATGAGCATGGCCAACGCTTTGTTTTCGGCGGCTTCCATGAGTTCCCGTTCTCCCGGTCCTTTGTCGTTGATGCCGCAAAGATGCAGTATTCCGTGGATGATGACCCGGTGGAGTTCCGTATCGTAGGCCGCATTGAATTGCAGGGCATTGGTGCGCACGGTGTCGAGGCTGATGAAAAGGTCGCCCGAAATACGGTTTCTTTCCGTGTAGTCGAACGTGATGATATCCGTGTAATAATCGTGCTGCAGATACTGGCGGTTTACTTCCAGAATCTTTTCGTCCGAACAGAAAATATAGGCGATGTCGCCGGTTCGTTTCCCGTACGTTTCGGCTACGGCTTTAATCCATGCCGTCGTTCTTTCCTTGTTGATGTCGGGCATTTCTACCCCTTCTGTCTGATAAGTAATCATGTGCGGTTAATATTTAGAAAAACATATAGCAGATAAAAATGGATGCGATGACTCCTGCCAGATCGGCCAGCAAACCGCAGGGTATGGAGTGGCGCATGCGTGATATGCCTACACTTCCGAAGTACACGGCGAGAATGTAGAATGTCGTGTCGGTAGACCCTTGGAATATGCATGACAGGCGTCCCACAAACGAGTCGGCTCCATAGGTTGTCATGGCATCCACCATCAGTCCGCGTGCGCCGCTTCCGCTCAGAGGTTTCATGAGTGCGGTGGGCAGCGCACCTACAAACTCGCTGTCTATCCCACAGAATTCCACTAGCCGGGCGATGCCCTGGATCAGGTAATCCATACAGCCGGAAGCGCGGAACACCCCGATGGCGACAAGTATCGCCACCAGATAGGGGATGATGCGTACGGCTGTGGTGAATCCCTCTTTCGCGCCTTCCACGAAAGCGTCATATACATTCACTTTTTTCCGTACACCAGCTCCGATGAAACAGATGATGATAGTGAAGAGAAGGATATTGGCGATGGTGGTAGACCATACATCGATCTGGTCCCTCGACAAGGTGCTGAAGAAAAAAATCAAACCGGCGATAAAGAGGCTGGCACCTCCCAGAAACAGCAGGATAGTACGGTTGAGCAGATTGATGCGCTGGTAGATGCTGACGGCCAGAATGCCTGCCAGCGTAGAGAAAAATGTGGCAAGCAGAATCGGCACGAATATGTCGGTAGGCTGGGCGGCGCCGAGCTGGGCGCGGTAGACCATGATGCTAATGGGTATCAGCGTCAGCCCCGATGTGTTAAGCACCAGAAACATGATCATCGGATTGCTGGCCGTATCTTTTTTCGGGTTCAGTTGCTGCAAGCCTTCCATGGCTTTCAGTCCGAGGGGAGTGGCTGCATTGTCCAGTCCCAGCATGTTGGCCGCAAGGTTCATGAAAATGCTTCCCGTGACGGGATGGCCTTTGGGTATGTCTGGAAACAATTTGCAGAATAGGGGACTCAGCGCACGTGAGAGCACATTGACTACACCGCCTTTTTCTCCTATTTTCATGATGCCCAGCCAGAGCGAGAGCACCCCGGTCAGTCCGATGGAAATCTCGAACGCCGTTTTTGAGGAGTCGAAAGTGGAGTTGACAATTTTGGGGAAAATTTCCGTGTCGCCGAAGAATATCAGGCGGACGGTTGCCACAAGAAAAGCAAGTGCGAAGAAAGCTATCCAGATGTAATTTAATACCATAGTTGTATTTTTTGATTCGGGAGGTAAAGGTAATGAAAAGTCGGAATATAACGGTCGTGAATTTTCAAATTCATCCCCGTTGCCGGAAAACGCCGAAGCGTTCCGGTTCAAACGCCGAAACGTTTTGGGTGAAACGCCGAAGCGTTTTGGATTGTAGGGTTCGGAAAATATTTGTATATTCGTCGGTATGAACAAGAGAATGATGAAACCGAAGTATATAAGATGGGCAGTGGAAGGGCTGTGTGTGGGCTTCATCCTGACCTGCCGTTTTGTGCCGGCATGGGGGGAAGGATATGCCCGTATGCTATATCCGTTCATCTCGTCGGTATTGTCCGCTTGTGTGAGTTGGATTCCGTTTTCGCTCGAAGAGTGGCTGGTGATAGGTATGGCATTGGCCTTTGTGGCTGTTCCTTGGCGGGGATGGCGGAAAGGTACGTCGTGGCTCACTGTGGTGCGGCGCGAGGCGGAGTTGCTGGTCATTGTGTATTGCTGGTTTTATATAGGATGGGGAGTCAATTATTTCCGTCAGGATTTCTTTACCCGTTCCGGCACGGAGAGGGTCGGATATCAGGAAGCCGATTTCCGCCGGTTTCTCCATGCCTATGCAGATAGCTTGAATGCATCTTACACGCTCCGGGATTTGCCTTCGCAGGAAGATATGGAGGAAGAGCTGAAAGCTTTGTTCGCTTCGGTCTCTTCCCGTTTCGGCCTCGCCAGCCCCCGCGCTTACCAGCATCCTAAGCAGGTAGCATTTAACCGGCTTTATTCGGGGGTAGGCGTATTGGGGTTTATGGGACCGTTCTTTTCCGAATCGCAGCTGAACCGGGATTTGCTGGATGTTGAATATCCTTTTACTTATGCTCATGAGTATTCTCATCTGTTGGGAGTGAGCAGTGAAGCCGAGGCTAATTTCTGGGCCTATCAGGTCTGCATACATTCCCGTTATCCTGCAGTCCGGTATTCCGGTTATTTCGGATTGTTGCCTTATGTGTTGTCGAATGCCTGTTCACTTTTAGGAGAAGAGGAATGCCGGAAACTGGCCGAATCTGTGCGTGCGGAAATACGGGATGACCTGCATATCAAACATGCTCATTGGGACGCGCTTTACAGTCCTTTTGTCGGGTCTGTTCAGGATAAGATTTATTCATGGTATCTGAAAGGGAACAAGATTCCTTCCGGACAGAAGAATTATGCAGAAGTGATTGGGATGATTCTGTCCTTACCCGATGGACATAGTGTGTTCTGACAAAACGGTCTGTTTCCGGCGTGTTTTTCCGGAGAAGCGGGATGATGGATGCCGCTTCGGAGCCGTCTGGGTAAAAACAGTGAGCTTTTTTCCCAGAATCATTCCTGTCTGCGGCATTGTCTTTTATGCATAAAGATATGCAGTTTGTTTATATAATGACTATTTGTCATGTTTTGTAGGTGTAATACATCTACTTGTTGTTTTATTTCTAAATATTGCATCAGCTTGAAAATCGTTTGTCCGATTTCCTTGCGATTTTTCCGTCTGTCTGTCTGTCAGGAGGTAAACAGACGAATCTCGAGCGTCCGGAGACGGCATTCTTTTGTCAGATATCTGATTCCTCACCTTTGTTCAAGGAATACGCTTGTGGAACATAGATGTCCAATGTGCCTTCCAGTATCCGTTCTTCTCCGGATTTCGGATGGCTTGCATAGATTTTGAATCCGAGTCCGAAATATCGATACCAACACTCGATCCTGCATATCCTCTGTTTGTAGGGGCTGACTGTTACCGTCTCATGGATTCCGAGCATTTCTTCCCGGACAGGAAGACTTTGTGTTTCTGTCACAAGTGGCATTGTAGCTCCCTTCATCACAGGCATTTCGTATTTGTCGATTTCAGGAACAGGTACAACCGGAGCCTCTTTCCCGAATATTTTCAGTGTTTCCCCATTCAGGTTGGGTCCTGGTGAGTATGTGTCGGTAAAGGAGTACTCCTGATGAAAATATTCGTAAGGAGCTATCTCAAACGAGCAAGTCTCAGAGATGAAGTTCATCAGGGTCGTTGCCTTTTTTCTATAGTGCAGGCTGTCTTGTGAGTAATAGGAGTTTAATGTATATGTGATGCTGTCGAGCGTATATGCTGAAGACGGCGACAATTCGATGGAAATGTCTCTTGTGCTGTAATCGTTTCCGATGTTCAGATGTAGTCTTTGGGTTTTAAGCGTCATATTTTCGGGCTTTGAAAAACGCAGATGCGTAGCGTCGGTACGTTCAATGGTCAGCCGGAGGTCCGGGTGGCAGATTGTCATTTTTACCTGTTGCTCGCTTTCAGGCATGTAAAGTGAAGAGTTTTCTGAAATGAGATGCCCGTCTTTCCCATAGATGTTTCCGTATACTTCATAAGAATATTCGTCTTCACCTATGATGAAGGCTGATTTTATCCCCCAATTGGAAGCTTTGAAACTGACGGTCGATGTGGAGTCTGTTTCCGACAGTCTGACTTCTTCTGTGGATGGGGCATAGTCACTGATGAACACGTCGTCGTTGCATCCGGAAAGGAAGATGCCGGCTGCAACGATATATATAATGGAAAGAGGAGTTTTTTTCATGATGGATGAGATTGAGATTTATCTTGCATTGAATCTGTATCCGATACCCAGCATCAGGTTGTTGGGGTCTTTGAAGCGGTAGAGCTGGTAACCGGTATGCAGGAACAGGCTTTTCGTCAGGTTTGTTTTCAGGGCCAGTATTTGGTAGAATCTGTTTGTGTCGGGGCCTTTGCACACGAAGTTTTTCCCGACACCCAGATTGATTGAGAAAATCGGCATGGCGATTTCTGCCCTTATGGAGAGTCCCACAGAAAACTGCTCTTTGAAGGGGGGTCTGTAGAATCGGATTTCTTCTGAAGCGGGAGGGGTGATGTCGTTGGCAATGTGTTGTCCGATGTTGGCACTTTCATCATACTGCATGTCGAGTGACAGTCCGGCCCGGAAATGTCGGTTGAAATTATAGAGCGGATTAAAGTTTAGTCCCACTATGCCGAAACGGCCCGGGACAAGCAGCGGATTACCGTTTTCGGGAAAGATTCCTTTTTTTCTTGCCGAGCCGTAGACAATCAGGTCGTAACTCACATATGGAGTGAATGGGGGATTATATACGGTGCATGATGTTTTGCAGGGATTCTCGCCTCTGCCGAAAAAACGGGTGACGCCGACAGAAGCTCCCAGGGTGTTTACTCCGGAATTGGGATAGTTTGTGTTTCCGTTGGAGTAGTGGGTGACATCTACTCCTGCACGGAGATGTGTATCCGATGATATTTGCCAGTTGAAGAAAAGTCCCAGATTGATGTAGGCATTCACTTTCGAGCCTGTCACCCTATTCTTCGGATTGTTCTCCGGGTCATATTTTTCCCAACCGAAAGCGGCTCCGAAGTTCCATTCATAGTCTAAAGACAACTTGGGCGTGATGCCGGTTATCCGGGAAGTCTGGAATACATATACGGCAATCGGATTCCCTATTTCTGAGGAGTTGAAGAATGTGTTGTAGCCGATACCGATGCCTTGAACCGTGTAAGGATACAGCCGGCCTGCCCGGGAGTCGGATGAGAACCTGAATCCATATTTCAGATGGCCCGACAGAGTGGAGCTGATTCTTTTTTGCGCTTGATTTTCTCCTTTGAGAAAGCCGTGTGTGGGAAAAACATATCCTGGCTTGAAGGCAAATCCGATCATTGGAATTATTTTTCTTGGAAGGGAGTCGCTCTTTGCCGATAGGTCCAGGCTTGCAGTCATTGCAGACGAACCGGTGAAGAAGCCGGAAATCAGGAAGAGTGTACACACTCCGATAATCTTGTTCGTGCTCATGGGTTAAATCTTGACAATTGTCGGGCATTCCCCGTTTCTGACACAAAAGTAGTCAAATCCGCGGAAAAACATATCGGATGAAGATGGAAAAATGGGAGCGAAGCTATCCGGATAGATGTAGGCACTTTGCCAGGTCGCAGACTGGCGGCAATCTTACGAAGTGTGAAAAATGTGTACGGACCATACTTTTTCCGATAAAAATTGTTATCTTTACAGCCTGAATTTTTCTATGCAGTAACGAAAGAAAAAGACCGATGACCATTACAATCAAAAAAGTAACGACCAAGAAAGAGCTCAAGCAATTCATCCGTTTCAATTATGAGCTTTATAAAAACAACCCTTATTCTGTTCCTGATTTGCTTGATGATATGCTGAACACTTTTTCTCCGGAGAAGAATGCGGCTTTCGAGTTTTGCGAGGCCGACTATTTTCTGGCCTTCCGGGGTGATGAGATAGTGGGGCGCGTGGCGGCTGTCATCAACCGCCGGGCCAACGAAACCTGGAACAAGAAAGAAGTGCGTTTCGGCTGGATTGACTTTATAGATGAGGAGGAAGTGTCTTCCGCTTTGCTCAATGCTGTGGAAGAGTGGGGGAAGGCCAGGGGCATGGAAGAAATGGTAGGTCCGCTGGGGTTTACCGATATGGATGCGGAAGGGATGCTGGTGGAAGGCTTCGACCAGCTCAGCACCATGTCGACCATTTACAATTATCCTTATTATCCGCAACATCTGGAGCGGCTCGGTTTTCAGAAAGAGGTGGATTGGGTGGAATATAAACTGACTGTCCCCGACAAGTTGCCCGACAAGTTTGTCCGCATTTCGGAACTTATACTTCAGAAATATAAGTTGAAAATCAAGAAGCTCAAAAGAAAGGAGATAAAGAAAGGAAATTACGGACAAAAGATATTTGACCTGATCAATGAAGCGTACGCTCCCTTGTACGGGTATTCGCAGATGACCCAGGGACAGATTGACCAATATATAAGGATGTATCTGCCGCTTATCGACTTGCGGATGGTGTCGATTGTGGAAGATGAGCAGGGCGAGCTGGTGGCCGTCGGCATTTCGATGCCTTCCCTTTCCGAGGCTCTTCAGAAAGCAAAGGGCAAGATGTTTCCTTTCGGCTGGTATCATCTGCTGAAAGCTTTGTTCCTCAAGCGGCCCAAGATTCTTGACTTGCTGCTGGTAGGGGTGAAGCCCGAATATCAGAGCAAGGGGGTCAACGCATTGTTGTTTTACGATCTGGTACCTGTCTACCAGCAGATGGGATTCCAGTTCGGAGAAAGCAATCCGGAACTGGAAATCAACAAGAAGGTACAGGCACAATGGAGTGCGTTCGAGTCGGTACAGCATAAACGCCGCAGGGCTTACAAGAAAGTATTCAAGAAATAAATATGGAAGATAATCGTATTCAGCAGGGAAATCCGGTTTCTTATACAGAAGAGAATATCCGTCACCTGAGCGACATGGAGCATGTGCGTACCCGCCCGGGTATGTATATCGGTCGGTTGGGCGACGGCTCTCAGGCGGAGGACGGAATCTATGTTCTCCTTAAAGAAGTGATCGACAATAGCATCGATGAGTTCAAGATGGGTGTCGGCAAACGTATCGACATTACGATGGAGGACAACCTCAGAGTTTCGGTGCGTGATTACGGCCGGGGGATTCCTTTGGGAAGTCTGGTCGATGCGGTTTCCATGCTGAATACGGGAGGAAAGTACGATACGAAGGCTTTCAAGAAGAGTGTCGGCCTGAACGGTGTGGGGGCGAAGGCAGTCAACGCCCTCAGCATCCGGTTTGTGGCGCGGAGTTTCCGTGAGGGGCAGATGCGTGAAGCTGTCTTTGAGCGGGGAGAATTGGTAAGTGATGTCACCCGGCCGACTGACGAAGGGAACGGCACCTACATTTTTTTTGAACCGGACAGCACGCTCTTTGTGGGCTATCATTTCCGTATCGAGTTTATCGAGACGATGCTCCGGAACTATACTTACTTGAATACGGGGCTTTCCATCTATTATAACGGACACCGTATCGTGAGCCGGAACGGGTTGGAAGACCTCCTCAACGATAACATGACGGCTCCGGGGCTGTATCCTATCATCCATTTGACGGGTGAGGATATCGAGATAGCCTTTACCCACAGTTCCCAGTACGGGGAGGAGTACTATTCGTTTGTCAACGGCCAGCATACCACTCAGGGCGGTACGCATCAGAGTGCATTCAAGGAGCATATTGCACGGACAATCAAGGAGTTTTATGGGAAAAACCTGGAATTTCAGGACATCCGCAACGGTCTGGTGGCTGCCATAGCCGTCAATGTCATCGAACCTACATTCGAGAGTCAGACAAAAATCAAGCTTGGCTCGCTGGTGATGGCTCCCGAGAAAGATTCGGAGGGAAATCCTTATCCGCTTTCCGGAGTAAGCGTCAACAAGTTTGTAGGAGACTTCGTGAAGGAGAATGTGGACAATTATCTGCACAAGCATCCTGATGTGGCGGATGTGATGCTCCGCAAGATTCAGGAATCGGAAAAAGAACGGAAAGCGATTGCGGGGGTTACTAAAATAGCCCGTGAACGTGCCAAGAAAGCCAACCTTCATAACCGCAAGCTGCGTGACTGCCGTATTCATCTGAACGACCTGAAAGGAGGAAAGGAAGGGGAGGATGACCCGCGCCTGGAAAGCTCTCTTTTTATCACTGAAGGCGATTCGGCCAGCGGTTCCATTACGAAAAGCCGTGACGTAAATACGCAGGCGGTGTTCAGTCTCCGCGGAAAGCCGCTCAATTCGTACGGGCTTACTAAAAAAGTAGTTTATGAGAACGAGGAGTTCAACTTGTTGCAGGCGGCATTGAACATAGAAGACGGTCTCGACGGACTCCGATATAATAAGGTGATTGTTGCGACGGATGCTGATGTGGACGGTATGCACATCCGTTTGCTGATGATTACTTTTTTCCTTCAGTTCTTTCCGGATTTGATAAAGAAAGGGCATGTCTATATTCTCCAGACTCCGCTGTTCCGTGTGCGGAACCGGAAGAAAGGGGTTTATGAGACAATTTATTGTTATTCGGAAGAAGACCGTCTGGCGGCTATCGAAAAGCTCGGCCCGAATCCGGAAATCACCCGCTTCAAGGGATTGGGAGAGATTTCGCCCGACGAGTTCCGGAATTTTATCGGCAAGGACATGCGGCTGGAGCAGGTGACTCTCCGCAAGACGGATGCCGTGAAAGAACTGCTGGAGTTTTATATGGGAAAAAATACCATGGAGCGCCAGAATTTTATCATTAACAATCTGGTGGTAGAGGAAGATTTGATCAGTTGACGGTTGACAGTTAATAGTTGGCAGCCTGATTCTATTTTAATAATTATTCATTGATGAAAAGGGCTATATTTCCGGGTACGTTCGACCCGTTTACAATCGGACATTATTCGGTGGTGCGCAGGGCACTTACCTTTATGGATGAGATAATAATAGGAATCGGTATCAATGAGAGCAAGCGTACGTGGTTTCCTACTGAGAAACGTGTGGAGATGATCAGCAAACTTTATGCTGGTGAACCTCGTATCCGGGTAGAGGCATACGGCGGTCTGACAGTGGATTTTGCCAAGGCGCGCGATGCCCGGTTTATCATACGCGGTATCCGGACGGTGCATGACTTTGAATATGAAGAGACCATTGCCGACATCAACCGGAAGCTGGCCGGGGTGGAAACGATTCTGCTGTTTACCGAGCCGGAACTGACATCGGTCAGTTCGACCATCGTGCGTGAATTGCTTCAGTTCGGAAAGGATGTAAGCGATTTTCTGCCGGAAGGTATGGAAATAGACAAATGAGGAATTAAACGTGGAGAGTTTTGTTTTGGAAGTGGATTCTCGTTTAAGATATTCTCTCCGCTGAAAATGTATGGAAATGAAAAGAAATCTTTTTTTGGCGGCATGTTGCTGTCTTGTGATAGGAAACATATTGGCGCAGAGCAACAATAAGTTCAACTCTCCGGCCCGCAAACTTCAGCTGGCTGAGTTTGCCATCGCCAATCTGTATGTAGACAAGGTGGACGAAGGAAAACTGGTGGAGTCGGCTATTGTCAAGATGCTGGAAGATCTTGACCCGCATTCCACTTATTCCGATCCGGAGGAAGTGAAGCGCCTGAATGAGCCTCTGGTGGGAAATTTCGACGGAATCGGTATCCAGTTCAATATGGTGACTGATACGTTGTTTGTCATTCAGCCTGTGTCAGGAGGCCCGTCGGAGAAAGTGGGGATTCTGGCCGGCGACCGTATCATTGAAGTGAACGATACGGTGATAGCCGGAGTGAAAATGAGTACGGACGATGTGATGCGTCGTCTGCGCGGTCCCAAAGGTTCTACGGTCCGTGTAAAGGTGCTCCGTGGGGGTGTGAGGGAACTGCTCCCGTTTACAATCAGGCGCGACAAGATTCCTGTCTACAGTCTGGATGCCTCTTACATGGTGGACGACCATATCGGCTATATCCGGATCAACCGTTTTGCGGCCACTACCGGAAAGGAGTTTGCCGATGCGCTGCATGATTTGCAGAAGCGGGGCATGAAGGATCTGATTCTCGACCTGCAGGGTAACGGGGGAGGTTATCTGAATGCGGCCATCGACTTGTGCGACCAGCTTCTGGGTGCCAGGGAACTGATTGTATATACGGAGGGCCGGAGAAATCCCCGTTCGGAGTTTAAGGCAAAGGGTGACGGTGATTTCCAGAACGGACGTCTGGTGGTGTTGGTGGATGAGTTCTCGGCCTCGGCCAGTGAGATTGTGAGTGGAGCCATACAGGACTGGGACCGTGGAATCGTGGTCGGCCGGCGCACGTTCGGTAAGGGACTTGTGCAACGCCCCATCGATCTGCCTGACGGTTCGATGATTCGTCTGACCGTGGCCCGGTATTATACTCCTTCGGGGCGTTGCATTCAGAAACCGTATGAAAGCGTTGAGCAATACAATCACGATCTGATTGACCGCTACAATCGGGGAGAGATGATGAGTGCGGACAGCATTCATTTTCCGGATTCTCTGAAGGCCAGGACCCTGAAGCTGGGACGTACCGTATATGGCGGAGGGGGTATCATGCCCGATTATTTTGTACCTGTCGATACCACGATGTACACGGATTATTATCTGAAACTGCGCGACAAGGGGGCCATTGTCCAGTTTAATATCAAGCTGATTGACCGCCATCGGAAGGAATGGCTGAAAAAGTACAGGACATTCGACCGGTTCAACCGTGACTTTGAGGTCAGCGACAGGATGCTGAAGGAACTGGTGGCTATGGGTGAGGACATGAAGATTCCTTTCAACGAAGAGCAATATAAGACAGCTCTTCCTTTGATAAAGACACAAGTGAAGGCTCTTCTGGCACGGGATATTTGGGATATGAGTGAGTATTTCCAGGTCATCAACACTTTGAGCGATAGTATGAGGAAGGCCGTCGAGTTGCTTTCCGAACCGGGGATGGATTTTCCACGGCGGTAATTCCGGCTGGCAGGTTGACATTCTGTTAATCCGGCCGGCTGAGATTGCGTTGTTTTGCGGACGGATGAACGGATTGTCGGAAAAATCGCAGGGAAAATCTGTTTTGTTAGATCAATTGTCTAATCTTTGGCTGTTTTAGTGGCAATAATATGGATATAATATCTATATATGCGCTTACTGTTGATTTTATCGGGTGTTTTGTGTCTTTTTGTTATCTCTGATATGGCTGTTTTTATGACGCATCTGGAGAAAAACCGCCCCGGTTTTAGTATTGAAATGAAACGCCAAGGCGTTTTATTTGAAACGTTCAGGCGTTTGAGGGCAAATGTCCAAGCGTTTTACTTGAAATGTCAAGGCGTTTTCCGGGGAAAAACAGGATTTTCCGGAGCGCGGATTTTTACATTCACCCCTTTCACAGGCCTTGTGGAAGGGGTTTTGTTTTTACCTTTATTAAGAAATGCGTTCTGGTTGGAGGATATTCTGGAATGATGGAGTTAGTAGAAACGGGTGGTTTACGTTATTTTGTCTTGTATAGCGCGCATATCGCTATCATAATCACATTTGAATACTGGGCTCCTGATTTGATGTCCAATCAGATTGTTTGTTACAGGGTGCGGTGAAGATAGTATAATGTGGTCATGTGTCTGTAAAAGATTGCCGTATGCTTTTGTGGCCTTTTATGTTTGAAAGGCACGTGTCCTGAGAATTTAATATGTTAAAAGTGAGCTTTAATGATAAACCTCTATATAAACATTACTATATTTGCGCCCAGAAAAGCAAATTTGAACAAATATAATAAAAAAAGCATCATGAAAAAGGAAATCTATGAAAATCCTAAAGTAGAGATTGTTGATCTGGGCACTGCAGAGTCCAACAGCAAGTGCAACATTACAAAATATTTTTGAAAAAGCACAATTTAGGTGTATCAAATTGTAGCTTTTCTCTTGGCCTTCTATTGAGTTTGTACTGAACTTTCTTGATGTATACATCCGTAAAATCGTT